>NZ_BBZB01000002.1:0-658339 GCF_001269985.1 Pseudoalteromonas sp. '520P1 No. 423'
AGGTATTCGTATTTTCGCCCATAACAGCGACACCTAGACAATTCATATTGTTATCGGTTAAGACCATACGATCTGACACTTTCCAACTTGAAGAAGAATATGTATCTCCTTGACTTAACGTTTTATAGTTTTTACCAAAGTTTGGTGTGCCTTTATTATTATCTAGCCAAAATAAAGAAACTGGTGTGTTAGTTGTATTTGTAAATGTAAAGTTCGTAGAATTAGCATCTACAGGACGTGCATATTGTTGAACTAAATCACAGCTACCAATCGTATCTGCTGATGGTGATTGTGCACTTTTTGGTGCCACAGCTTCAGAATTTGCTAATACAAAAGCTTCAAAACCATTTTGTGTACGTTCAGCCACCCCCTTGATCACTTCGATATAAGCAGCATTATCACCTGCCTGTAATGCAGAAGTTAAACTTTCTATTTCTGTTGGATGTTCTTCTGATAGGTAACGCATAGCAAAATAACTCCAAGGGTATAACTCATCATAGCCGTAAGCCATAAATAGTAAGTTATATAATGGTGGAATAGTTTTGCCTTTTAATGTATTTAATGTTCTTGGATGATCATTACCATTAGCCATGTATTCTGCCATACCTTCAGACCAAGATACATTGTAATCAAATGAACCATATGAACCTGCTTTTACATATCTGCCATCTAAGTAATGTACAAATTCATGACGTAGATTGTAGATTTGATCTATATATTGACAAGAACCACCTACCCAGTCATCAGGACATTGCATTGCAATGAATCTCGCTTGGTTTGTATCTGATTCAGGTGTGCCTTCTAAGTACATACCACCATTATCTGTACTGATCCCAAAAAACTCAGGAGCATATTTTTCATAGTCAGTAGGACTTGCAAATGCAATTACTTCAATCGTATCGTTTTTATCACCAGTTACTGGAATGCCGTTAGTATTAAAAAATGCATGGAACTCTGTTTCTTGTAGTGCCATATCAGCACAAGATTGATCGAGTGTTGCTTGGCTAATGCTACTTTGAGCTCTTATGGTAATTTTATCAGTACAGGCATGGGAGACTGTTAATATATCTTCTTCTTTTGGTGGTACAACACAACTGCCGAATAAAGGATCTGTCGATTCACATAAACGACCTGCTGACTCTAGGTAGTTTTTAGTGATAATTTTTTCAGTCGTTTCAACTGAAATATCCTTAGTTACTTTACCGTGTATCTCTAAAACAGTGCTATCAAAACGTACTTTTGCTTCATCAGTAGCAATACTCGCGACTTTACCTAGCGCTATCATAGTATGTGGTAAAATCCACTTTCGATCCGCTTCCGTTGACCAACGCATATCTAAAGATGTTTCACCAAGAAATGCAAAAGAGCGCAGTACTGATAGAACGTCTAGCATATTTGTATTAATTGCTGATTTAACACTGGCATCACCATAATATGCTGCAGATCCAATCGCACCTAATAATGCCATCGTTGAATCGCCTGCATTACTGATTGAAAATGGATTTGTTGTTAATGAATGTGATTGAATTATCGCTAATAAATGTGGAAGATGATCTTTAAAGTATGCTGCACCGGCTTTACGCTCAAAATTATTTAATGCTTTAGCATATCCCTCTTGTATTACAGCCCCTCCCTCACCTAAAAAACCAGTCATTTTAGCCACTGCTTGTAAAGCAATGCTTAACTGGGCCGCTTCAGCATCAGTCATATCTGCTGCATAATATTTATATGAACCTAAAAAGTATAAAATTTGATTTAGGTCTGGATCAGTTAAATCATTGGTACTGGCTAAATAATGAAGTGCTTGTGCGACATGAGTAATAGGATCAACATTGGCGCTTGCAATGGCTTCAAAGTCGCTATAACTGGCAGCCAAAATAGCTGGAATTGTACTGCCGTAGCCAGATTTTGATGTGATTATTGGTGCTGGTAGAGAGACTTGAATATCAGTATTAAATACAATGTAATCACCCATTGGAGGCGGAATGTCTCCTCCTGTTACAGTCACTATTAAACTCGTTTGTTCTATATTACCTGAAATTCTAAAGTATCGATTTCCAGCCCTAGAAGTAAAAGTTAATGTTTCGTCATTAGTTCCTGAGGTTTTACTTGATTGTTCTTCATTCCCGCTCCAATCATCCCCATCATATAAAATAATATCAGCATCACTACCTGAAAATATACCACCAGATGTCGAGATAGTTACTTGGCTATTTTCATAAGGGACATTGATAAAAAGATAATGACCGTAGTCCGTGATGCATTGCATTTGGTTTAATGGGACTTCGCCTTGTCTATCTAAAGTTTTCGTACCACATAACTGAGAAGCATGTGCTGATCCCATATTTAGTGAGAATAAAACGGCACTTGCTAATAATGTTTTTTTTGTAGTTATCTTCATAATAATTCACTTCACTTCTTGAATGTCAGGGCACTAAACTCTGAAAGCAGAGGCTCCTTCACTAAAACTGTTTAATGTAACAATTTTAGGTGTCCAATTTATCCCTATTAAATTAGAAACAAATGTTAAAACAATGTTTCTAAAGTTAATATATAACATCAAATATATTGTATGCAATGTGTTTTTTATAGTATTTAACAGTAAAAAATCCATAAAGTTATAAATAAAAGATATATAACAGGTAGTTAGATGATTATTTTTGTATGTAAATTAATGTAAACAAAATGGTAAATAGTGCTGAAGTAAAAGGTAAGATTACAGTGATGATTAAATTAATGAAAAAAGTACAATAATAATGACTGGTAAGATAGGATGGAAATAAAAAACCGCTTTAGTTAATACTTAAAGCGGTTTTGTTTTATACTTTAATAGATTTAAAATTCAGCGTTATGATATACATTCTGAACATCATCACAATCTTCTAACATTTCAAGGAAACGTTCAAAGATTTCTACATCTTCTCCAGAGATAGCAGTCATATTTTGAGGTACGAAAGATATTTCTTCTACATCTAGTTTAACACCCATCGCATCTAAAACTGTTTTTGTATTATTGAATTCAGTATGAGGTGCAAAAACTGTTATTTTTCCATCTTCACATTCCACATCAGTGACATCTACATCAGCCATCATAAGTTCTTCAAGTACAGCCTCATCGTCATCGCCATCAAAAACAAAAATAGCAAGGTGATCAAACATATGAGAAACAGAGTTTTGAGCACCAATTTTTGATTTTGCTTTTGTAAAACAAACTCGTACATCAGCAAAAGTACGGCTATTGTTATCAGTTAAACAGTCTACGATGATCATAGTGCCACCAGGCGCATAACCCTCATAACGTGTAGAGCTGTAATCCTCACCACCGCCACCTTTAGCTTTATCAATAGCACGGTCTATGACATGAGCTGGTACTTGATCTTTTTTCGCACGTTCAATCAAACGACGTAATGATAGATTTCCATCAGGATCTACACCGCCGTTTTTTGCACAAACATAGATCTCTTTACCGTACTTTGAGTAAATTTTTGTTTTTTGACCAGCTGTTTTAGCGATATCATTTTTTTTATTCTGGAAAGCTCTGCCCATCTGAATTCTAGCCTTAAAATCTTTCATTTAAATATAAGTACAATTTTAACGGTAAAAGGTGCCCTAACGCCAGTAAAACTATGTTATTTAGATTATTTAGTTGTGGGTTTAATCTTTAGTAAAATTTGAATTGAAATTTATGTCTCAATATAAATTTGTAAAATATGATACATTTATCAATATTTTTGTAAGTGTATTTTTATGCTGCAAACCTGAAATCAAATTAGCCTTTTGTAGTTTGTCTGCTAGTGTTTAAATGATTAAAAAAACGATGTTATGGTGTAATATAAGTGACTAAGTAAAAAACCGTATAAGTTTATCAATTTATTGGCGTCAGCCCTATCCTAGCAGATAAAGCATAACTTTTGTTTTGAGAATCACTTTTCAATTGAGATAAAACTCAGGATTTTTTACTACTTAGCTGTAACCACTGTGAACTTTTAAAACCAATTAACATTGCTAATATGAATAAAAACACTTCTAAGATGCCATAAGATATACTTGCAATTGCAGGACCTGGACAATAACCCGATAATCCCCACCCAACTCCAAATATAATCGCCCCTGAGATAAGCTTTACATCAATGTTTTGTTTTTTTGGCAGATGAAACCTTTTTTCATAAACTGGCATTTTTTGTTTGAATATAACTTTAAAGCCAATCGCTACCGTTATTAAAGCCCCCAACATAACAAAGATTAATGATGGATCCCAAGTACCAAATACATCTAAGAAGTTTAAAACGACATTTGGGTTAATCATAGTTGAAATAACTAAACCTAAGCTAAACAGTATCCCAGATAATAATATGAGTAAATATTTAATCATTTTACTGACCTATAATATGTCGGATAATAAATACTGTAACGGCACCACTGAACATGAATAAACAAGTAGCGATTATTGAACGCATAGATAATCGCCCTATTCCACAGACTCCATGACCACTTGTGCAACCACTGCCTAAATGAGAACCAAAACCAACTAATAAACCAGAGGCTATAATAACTGGAAATGAAAGTGCATCTGTGGATACTTGCTGGTTATGAGTGAAAATGTCTAATAAAAAGGCACCTACAACTAAGCCTACTATAAAAGTTATTCGCCAAAGTTTTCCACCCTCAGGATTTGTTTTTAACAAACCACTTGATATCCCACTGATCCCAGTAATTCGGCCTATAGACATCATTAAAATTAACGCCGATAACCCAATTAAAATGCCACCAACTAATGGCATTAAATATAGTAGAACATTTAACATGTGATACCTTGAAGTATTATATTGAAGATTTAGAATACAATAAAAAAATATATTAGCAAATACTAATTTAGGTTTCTCTAATTTAATTATGGATTACAAAATGCTATTGCATTTATTGTGTGTCATATATACTTATATTTTTAAAATATTATTAATTATCAATGAAAGAAATGAGCATTACACAAATGCATGATAAAGCAGGTAAAGCTGCGGCTATATTAAAATCGATGTCAAATGAAAATAGATTGATTATTTTATGCCATTTAGGCATCTCTGAAATGTCGGTAACACAGTTAAATGAAGTTATTCCTTTAAGCCAATCCAGCCTATCTCAACATTTAGCTAAATTACGCAAAGAGAAACTCGTTAAAACAAGACGAGAATCTCAAACGATTTATTATAGTATCGCTGATGATATTGTTAGTAAGATGATTACGCTACTTCATAATGAATATTGTTAAATTAGTTACCTATAAAATCACCAATATTGCTCAACAGTTATATGTCCAGGGGATTTTCGGCGATTTCGCTCGTAGCCCATTTGATTTAAAATTGAACTTGTATCTTTAACCATTTGTGGGTTACCACAGATCATAAATTGGCTCGTATTGATAGAGGGTGTAATGCCACAAAAATCAAACAATTCTCCAGAATCTAAAAGATAAGGCACTCTACCCTCCAAACCTAATGAGTTTTCTTCGCGACTCACAACGGAAACATACTTAAGTTGTGAGTATTTTTGACATAAGCCGTTAATTAATTCTTGATAAGATAAGTCTTCTTGGTTTCTAACTGCATGAACTAATATCACTTCAGTAAAGTTTTGCCATACAGCTTGCTGTTGTAAAATAGATAAAAAGGGTCCTATTGCAGTACCTGTTGATAATAACCATAATTGGTCAGATTTTGGCACTTCATCTAACGTAAAAAAACCTGAGGCAATTTCTGAAATTTCAACTTCATCTCCTGGTTTTAAACTTGCCAGAGGGCATGATAAGCTTCCCTCATCGACCTTAATCAAATAAAATTCTAAATCTTGATCTTCAGGTGAATTAACAAATGAATAAGCTCTAGCAACCCGTTTACCATCAATGTTCATTGCTAATTTAGTAAATTGACCCGCCTTAAATTCTTTGATGGGGGCATTTATCACTAATGAAAATAACTTATCATTCCACCATGTTATTGCTTTAACTTGTCCTGTTAGCCAATTTGCCATTTAATGCACCTTGAAAAGTAAAGTTACTTTAAAAATGACAGAAAATATGCAATTAATCAATATTTTGGAAACAAAAAAAGGGCAACATATGTTGCCCTTTATAAACTCAATTTGGGAAATTTAGTTTATTTTATTCAGGTGTTGCTTGTAATGTTAAAGTCATACCTGATGCAGCTGAGTAACCGTAAATATCGATGTACCAAGTACCTGAAGCTGGTGTTGCAAATGTACACGTTTCTGCATTACCATTTTCATATGGACGACAGTCATAGGCTGTTTTAGTTGATTGCTTGCCCTGTGTAACATATAAATCTGCATCGCCAGAACCACCTGCAATGGCTACTGTTAAATCAGCATAACCTGCAGTTAAATCATATGTGTAACGAGTCCAGTTTCTTCTTGCTACAGATATATTTGACACAGTCTCATTTACTGGTTGTACTGCACCACCATTACCGCCACCATTATCTGATTCAGTAAAAGTACCAGTTAAAGAAACGTCAGAAAAACTACTATATGCTTTTACACGAACATAATAAGTACCGGCTGTATCAGTCACAGTACAAGACTCTGTATTTCCACTCTCATATGGACGACAGTCATAGCTGTTATCTGTAGGAGTTGAACCAAATTTAACATACATATCAGCATCACCTGTACCACCTGACATAGCAAAAGAAATATCAGTTGCGCCTGCTGGTACTTCCATAGTGTAAACTACATCATTACCTGTAGTTGCTGCTAGACCTGTTTTAGCTACACCATTTTCAAGTACTGTGTTACCTACTGGTGGTTCAACTGGACCTGGTCCTGTACCACTTCCGTCACAACCATTTGCAGTGATGTAATCAATTGCATCTTTAGTTTGTGCTAGGCCATAACCAAATTTAACATCACGACCAGAATCGCCAAGATCCTGCGCTGTTGTATTTAGAACATTACGGATTTCAACATTTGTACAAGAAGGATGATGACTCCATACTAAAGCAGCAACACCAGCTACATGAGGGGATGCCATTGAAGTACCACTCATTTTACCGTAATTACCCGCGCCAATATTGATGCTTGCGCTCATACCAATGTTAGCTAACATTGCCGCACCATCAGTGTCTGATACTGTCACGCCTGGGATTGAAGTTGCATTAGTATCACCTAAAGTACCACCAAAGCTACCAGCTGCATTATTATAAATAATCGCACCAACACCACCGCTATCTTGACATGCTTTTACTTTATCGTGGAAAGATATGTTACCACGTTGAATTAAACAAATACGACCAGAAGCACCGTTGTCAATAGCTTCACCAGTTCCTAAGTTATACAAAGAACCACTTGCTGTACCTTGATTTTCCATTGCATTTGCTGCGTAACCAGTCCCTGCTACAGAAACTTCAACAACAGAACCACCGCCTGTATGATAAGTTGAGTATACATCAACACCTGGGCCTGAAATTTCTACTTGGCTATTTTTTTGTGAGAAATCAGCAAGTGCTTTTGCACTATCAATTGCAGCAACTGACATTACTGAATCATAAGAAGCAGGGAAACTTTCAATGTCAGTTGTTTTTGTTACAACACCGTCATTACCCGCTGCTGCGATTAGTAATACACCCGCGTCATAAGCTGCTTTTATACCATTCTTTTCTGAAATACTTGAACCCGTTCCACCTAAGCTCATATTGATAACATCAGAACCGTTATTTTTACATGTATTAATTGCATTAACTAAATCAGAAGAATATCCCCAACCGGCCTCATTAAATACTTTAATGATATGCATGTTTGGATTTGTTCCGATCACACCACGAACACCTATGCCATTATTTAATGCTGCAATTGTTCCAGCAACGTGAGTACCGTGAGGACCACCGTGTGTAAACCAGTTACCTGTACCACTATCATTCGTGCCTGTTATCGTGTCTCCACGAACACCCATATCTTCATGTGGTAAGTCTAACCCTGAATCAATAACACAGATTTTTTTACCGCCAGAACTTGCCGATGCAACACTGTCATCAACTTGATCTGCTTGAACCATGCCAATGCCATATGGCACATTTTGTGCCATTAAACGGCGTGGTAAATCTTCTTCAACATATTCTACATTGCTATCAAAGCTTAATGCGATAGCATCTGATGCACTTAATTCCGCTGCAATAATATTTATATTTTTATGCTCAGCTTTTATCTGTCCACCAAGACTTTGTAATTTGCTTTTTACTGTAGATGCAACTGATAAATCATCAGAAGCAAAAGCTGCAAAGTTGTCATCCATTCCAACAGTGCTATTTTGTTTGTATTTTATAATAAAGCGTTTAGGTAAAGGTGATGAAGCAACTGAGTTAATAGCATTATCTGTCAGCTGAACACCTTTTGGTGCTGCATATAAGGCTGTAGATACTGCTAGTGATAAAGCACTCGCCGTCATCAGAATGGTTCTAGTTGATGTATTTTTCATATTTATTACCCTGGATGTTTCAATTTATAATTGTTGTTAGCCCGTATTGGGAACACCAAGGTAACACTAAAAACACAACTGAAACATTAAATTAACAACCCTTATGTTAATGAATGTAAATGCATAAAGTATGCAAAACTTAAGGTTATGATAATATTGGATTAAATTTTAATTTTCGATTACTATTTTGTTTATCTGAATAATAAAAGTGCAATATTTAGGTAATAAATTCCACTTTATGTGGTTTTTGTCATTAAAATGTTAACTAATCAAAGTTGATGGACATAGTGTTATTACAAACGAGTTTACGGATTTTAAAGGCCGAACGGTAAACGATTTTGAAAACGGTATTGAAGTTGAGGTAAAAGGATCTTTAAATTAAAATGATATTTTAGTTGTCACCAAGTTAGAGTTTGATGATTAAGATTTCATATATTTTGTAACAAGATAGAAGCGGTTTATCTCTTCTATCTATAATTTATCTAGTACTTTATAAAATGTATCTTTAAACCAAGGAGTATATTTATTTGCAGTGTTTTTAAGCTCTAATTCTATCTGTTCTATATTTAGCCAGTCGATTGCATTTACTTCTGCTGGATTAGGTCGGATTTGTAATTTGTCTGACGCTTGTTTACTGAGGTGCTTTACAAATAAATGATCAAACTCATGCTCAATTAAATCATTAGATAATTTAGTTTTATAGCAATGACTATCGACCCAAATAAGGTTGTTAACGGTAAAACCTAACTCTTCAGTGAGTCGGTTAATTGCTGATTGTGTTATGTTTTCACCTGATTGCGGATGTGAACAACATGTATTACTCCATAATCCGCCACAATGATATTTAGTTAATGCACGCTGTTGTAATAATACTTCTTTTACTCCATTAGTTTCTCGTAAAACAAAAATAGAAAATGCTCGGTGCAATAAACCTTTTTCATGGGCTTGCATCTTATCAGCAGTACCTAATTCATTATCATTAACATCTACTAATACAACTCTATTACGTTCCATACACATACTCAAAAATAATCGCGATGTATTATATACCTAGGTATGGTTAGATGCGAGTCTATAATTGCATCTAGCCTTACTTATATATGAGTTTAGTTCACTTAAATAGTGGACCGAAAATAATTAGCTATTAAATGAAATTATTGTTATTTTGTTTATTAATTTAAAATAGAGCAATAACTCTACGGTTGATTCTTTAAAATGAAACATGACATCATAAATTTTGTGCATGCTAATGGCTTCCCTGCTAAAAGTTACAATACATTTTTAGATTTATTTAGCGATGACTTTAAAGTTATTGCATTAGAAAAGTATGGGCATAACCCTTTATATTCTATTACCCATAATTGGCAATACCTTGTTGATGAGTTAATCGCGTTTGTGATCACACAAAAAAAAGCACTTAATCGAGAGCATGAAAAAGTAATTAATATTGGACATTCGTTTGGTGGTGTTATTTCCTTTATGGCAGCATGTCAAAGACCTGACCTTTTTAAAGGCCTTATTATGCTAGATCCACCGGCTTTTACAGGCACAACAGCTTTTATGATGAAGTTACTCAAAGGTACAAAATTATTCGATAAAATATCCCCTGCGGGCAAATCAAATATAAGACGTAAGCAATGGCCATTAAATACTAATATGGTAGAACAGTTTAAACACAAATCATTATTTAAAAACTTTGATATTCGTTGTTTATCTGACTATGCAAACCATGGGTTTGTTAACAGAAATCAAAAACAAGAGTTATTATTCTCAGCTGAGGTGGAAACTGAAGTTTTTAGAACGCTACCTGTTAATCTTGGCAGTTATAAAAGTAAGTTGAATATTCCTGCAACATTAATTTATGCTCAAAATGGTGTATGTACTGGCAAAGCGGTAAAACGCTTTGCCAAGCAAAATATTATCAATACAGTAGAGTTTGCAGATGCAGGTCATATGTTTCCATTAGAAAAGCCAGAACAAACTGCTGCACTTATTAAAGGTATTATTAAGACATTTTAAATGTTTTGATTTATCTTTTTGAAAAAAACGCATCTAACTTTTGTGCACTTTTACGTGAGTATCGCTGAAATTTACGTAACCACTGCTTTGCTATTGGATATTCTTTACTTAACAAAACAAGGGCTAATGGGATAACGATAATTGCAGGGCCTGGTAAAATAATAAATAAAAGGCCGATTAAAAGTAAAAAACCGCCTACTAATGTAATTGCTATTTTTTTCATTTGTTTCATAGATTAGTCCTTTATAAATATTGATTGTTTTAATTATTTATGAAGGCAAACTCCATTCCATTATTTTACTAATTAAAAATCAATGTATTATGAAATTTCTTATTTTATAAGTTGCGTATTTTGACCAAATATTAGTGTATTAATTATTTTATTAACTTCAGAATCAATAAGTTTACTTGTGATCCATACTTTGCCAGAATTCTGTATTGCATGAGATGCATTCACTAATAGATTAATAAAGACTTGTTGTAGTTTCTGCGGGTAGCCATAAATTACAGAAGACGCTTCAAGTTGTGTAATAAGCTCTACCTTATATTCTAGTTCATTTGCAACTAATACTAAGCTCTTGTTTATTAGCTCATCGATATTTACAGGTTCCATTTTTTCATTGTCTTGATGAACGTAACTACCTAAGTCTTTGATTATTTTTGATACTCTACCTGTTCCGTCTTGGCATGATTTGATAACAGCTTCAATATCATTAAAAATATAATCCAGATCTTGCTCTTAATAATAAGTTTCAATTTCAGTTGATGGTTTATTTTCAATGACAAGTTTTTTAAAATCCATGATCACTTGATAATACTCAGTTAATATCTCGATATTACTTCGTATATAACCAATAGGGTTATTAATTCATGGGCGATACCTGCTGCTAACTGACCTATGGATGCCATTTTTTCAGCATGCAATAATTGTTGATTTAATTGTGATAAAGCCAATTGATCGTGTTTTCTATCATTAATATCACTTATTGCAATTAAATAATGATTTTCACCAAAAATAGAAACTAAACATCCTGAGTATTCAATATAAGATTTTTTATATTTGAAGATCAAATACCTTCTTGCATTGTTTTTGTTGCGCTATTTTTATCAAAGTTACCATTTACCATAGCTAAAATTGGTAAAAAATGACCAATTTTTTTATTTAGAATATCCTTATCATCAGCTTCAAATAGTTTATTAACTGCTTTATTTGTTTCCTTAATTATCCCTATTTCATTTACTAAAATAATTGAAGTGGGTACTGAATTCATTATGCTAGTAATACGTTTATTAGCTTCATCTGCATTTCTTTGCAATTTAGCTTTCGTTATTTCTAATTTAATGTGTTGCGTTAAATTTTGAATGGTTTGAGATAACTCAATGACTTCTTCCGGACCATAGTGTTATACAAATTTAATGTCTTCTTCAGTATCTAATTGTTTATTCGCAATATGGGTAATATTCTCTAGTGGCTTTACAATATTTTAATGATCCAGCGTGTACCAAATATGATCATGAATAAATATATGGCAATTAAACCTGAAACCCATGCTTTCAACTTATTAATCGCATTTTTATGTTTATTAGTTAAGTTTAACTCTTGTGCTATATAATTACTTTTTAATCGTTCGATGAGTCCAATAGTATTTGTCGTAATCACATCCGAACTTTCTATTGCTAAATCCCACTTTTTATCTTTTGGGTTATTTAGAGTAAGTAAAGAAGCGATAATGTCATCGTTGCTTTTGATCATTGAAATTAAGTAACTATTCACTAGGGGAAAATTATTTTCTAATGATCCTTTGTAACTATTCAGCCTTATCTTCAATAAATACACCTGGAAGCTGATTTTTGAATAGCAATTCAAGAGATAGGCTTGCAGATACATATTGTTTTCTGCAAGTCGATAAATAGCTTCTGATCAAACAGAACATCTCTGCGCCTTGCATACTTCTAAAACATCCAGATATTTTTTGATGAACTTTTGTCATCCTGATATCATTCTCTCCTTGATTATTGGTAAATGGAACTCCAGCGCTCGTCAGAAAGCGTAAGACATCATCTTGATAATCTCTTAATCGTTCCAACAATGCTCTGGATTTTGTTCGTTTTAATCGCCCTCGCTGACCTTTTATACGGCTGTTTTCATCGGGCGCGGGGCATTCAATTTCACCTCCGGCTAGTATTTTTTGATATTGCGTTAAGTACTGCCGCTTAGTGTCTTCATCTAAGTTGAGGTCATCCATCGCTATTTTTACTCTTTTTTCATGAGGATAAAAATACGTCCACGACGTCGTTGACGCGCCATGAAGTCATCGCCGTTTTCCACCGATATTAATACCAGTTTCATCAACATGTAACGTTTGGTGAGAGCTTTGTAATGACGTTTTTATGATATCTTCTGCACCTGATGACTTGACCAGTTCATCGGCTTGCTCATTAAAGTTAAGCAAACTACACGCACTGATGGGGATACCGAGCTGGTCGGCAAAGTATTCTTCAATAGGGTTATAATGGAGTAATTGATATTGGGATAAGTAAACGGCATGCGCTTTCACAACAACGCCATACTGGATAGGACTGTTAACGCCTTCTGGAAACTCACCAACAAAACGTTTTCCTTACGCATTTTCAAGAATTTTTGCTTGGTATTCTGTCACCACTTTACTGATGTCGATGTCGACAACTTGCCACTTTTGAAAACCCACCTCACGATAATGTCCTTGAGGTAACATGTCTCGGTCAACTAAAATGACTTCTATCTCATCCGGTGTATCTGTCTAAGTTAGCGTTTTACCCGTTCGGACTTTTTGTCCACCCGTTGGTTTATCTGATTTATCTTTGGTTTGTTTTTCTCGGTTAATATCTTTTGATGGCGCAATACGACTATTTTTACTGTTAAGTCCCAATTTACTGGCAAGCATAACAACGATAACAAGAATAAGCTCGATAGACAGCTTCAACGCAGGCGTGAGACTTTTATCTTCTTGTAACTGAGCTTTAGTTTTCTCAACTATTTCAGTGATGTTGATGCTGTTTAAATTCATTGAAGCTAGGGCGATTAAGTCATAGCACTGGCTTGGCAAACTGGCAGGATCGGTCAATAGCTAAAAAGGATCATTAGAAAATAATTTACCCCTAGTGAATAGTTACAAAACCGACATGCCAAACATTATAATTGGCATCATGTGTTGGGTATTTGGACAATAATTCCATTGTTTATCATAGTCATTACAGCGACTGTATTTCATTTTAATTGGGCAAATGAAATACTCTATGGGGCATATTCAGAAGCACCTCCAGGCCCACGCCAAAAGAGAATTCCCGTAGACTTAATTAATGGCCAGCAAACTTATAAAGAATTGTTTAATTTTGCAAAACAACACGCTAAAGATAACGGTGCCAGCGATTGGCATTCAATGTGGCTAAAATTTGGTCGTGAAGTCGGTAATACCCGTTTTTATATCGATCGAAGCCTTGGAAATAACTACGATATGGCCTATGCACTATATTTATCAAATGATACAGCAGAAGTTATTCGAGTTAAACGATGCTCAGATTGGTCAAGTGGGGATCAAGCATGGGGAGTCGTTAGGTTCTTACATACTGGCAATATTTTGGTTTTATAGGACAAACTATCGCCGGCCTATCCTCTTTAGCAGCATGTTTTTTAGTATATACCGGGTTTACACTTTCGTGGCGGCGGTTAATTAAGCCTTTTAAACGTCGAAAAATATCTCAAATATTAAATTAAAATCTTTCATATTAAATACTTTTTGCTGCCAACTGGTATTTTTATACCCCTTGTAATAACTCGAGTATATTACCTTTAATGCAGGCTTAAAAGTGATGTTAATGCCTGCTTAATAGCAAGGTATGTAACAAAAAATAAGAGTGTTTAAGCTAAAAACTGTAAATATTTATATGATCTAAATGACATCTTAGATCAAACACCATATTTCTAACCAAACTAATTACTACAAACGGTAGTAATTGGTATGTTATTTAATCAACATCCAAAATACGAACCATATATCTAACCAAACATATTCAAAAAGTTCATTAACTATACGAATTAAGCTATATAGACAGCATATTTCTAACCAAACATATCTGCATTGCATGAGCTTTTTAACCATAAGATCCAAAACATAATATAAAGTCGCATATTTCTAACCAAAAAATCCATATTCCGTGATTTAGTAATCAATATATTGGTTATAAATTTAGATCTATAAATAAATAAACATGATGTTTCTAACCAAAAAACCAAAAATTAAACTGTTTTTTATACAATAAATATCTCAAGGCGCATATTTCGAACTAAAAAATAATGAAGCAGCATATTTCTTACTAAAAAATGCGAATTAAGTTTTTATATAGTTAGAAATAATGATCACGATTTCTAACCAAATATATGGATCTAAACATTGATCTAAAAAACAACAAAATGAGTATTACTTGTAATTAAAATTTAAATTTATTGTAAATAAAGTTTAACAATGAAAATCAAATGTGTATTTTACCTGTGAGTAACTCATTTTTTTGGTAAGAAATACCGTTCTTATTAATTAGATTATCTGATCTTTTAGTTAGATCTTTTGATCGCAAAAATTTATTTTGGTTAGAAATAACGTATTTGATAGTAAGAAATACAGATCTAAAAGCCCATAAAAGCTTGTTTTGTTGTGGATAGATCTATTTTTTAAATATTATTAGTCAGAAATAGTGATCTAATATGGTTAGAAATAGATATCACCTTGGTTAGTAATATTGATCTCATCAAAGATCTTATTAGTTAGAAATCTTGAAATCTTTAGTTAGATATATCTTATTTAATGGTTAGAATTAAGCATCCGATTGGTTAGATATATAGTTCGTTTAGTTTATTTTAAACCTTATTATCAATAACTTAAATCATCCTTCCTAAACTAATCCAACACCTCATTTTAATATTAAATTCTACTCTTTTAACCTAATCTAAAAACAATTCCTTTTATTTACCTTTTCATAGAAAAATATGTGATCAAAAAAAGATCTCTATTTCTAACCAAAGCTATCTTGCATGCTTTAAATATAAATTTTATGATCCAAAACACTTAAAGATCATTCTAATAAGAAAAAGAGAACCTCTAATGCTAGCAACTACACCAGATTTCAAAGTAGATCCGAAAGAAGCTTTGCGATTACGTTTATTCGAAGTATTAGATGGGGATAAATATGATCTGAGTTTAGAGCGTAAATATTCAAACTCCATTACAAGTATTGATTTGATCCCAAGATTCTATCGAGGATATGGCGCAATTAAACCTGTTGCTGATTTAGCTTCCAATACAGTTTCAATCTCAAACAATTTTTCTATTCAGGGTATGGATTATACTTGTCGTGTTCAACCTGCTGTGATCCAAAGAATAGATCGTAAAACTAAAGAAAAAGTAGAATTTTATGCTCTACCTTCTGATGCAGAAGAACTTATTGAAAAAGTAATTTTTTTAATCGCATCAACAAATGGTCTCGAAAGAAAGTCTATTGGTGGCATAACGCGATATGGCACAAGTTTTAGTTTATACGAAATAAAAAAATACCTTCAATTGATGGGTAAAACAAAAAGCTATGAACAAATACGTGAATCATTAACAATAATCAGAGACTCTAAAACTCGTATTAGTCAAACAGATCAAAATAATCCAAAACGTCGTGCTGAAATCACTCATGATGTATGGTCTGATGCTGTACTTGAACTTGAAGGTAATGGCAGAGGAAGAGACCGCTGTTATATAGGATTTAGTGATTTTGTAGTCCAAGAAATATCAAATTTAAGTTATCGACAAATTTTATTCAGTAGATTAACTTGTTATGGTTCAACCTTTTCACGTTATTTAGACTTATATCTTTCTAGTATGTGGACATCAGCAACATTAGACAGAAAAGAACCTATCAGCTTATTACGTATTATGGAATCTTTTGGTAAACCACAAGTATCAATCGTAACAAAACGCCGTGATATGCGAGCTGCATTGTTAGATTTACTTGAAAAAAATGTAATAAAAACAGTACCTTCACCTATAAAAAAACGTATAAATGATGAAGAATTTGATTACTTATATTATTTAGAACCAACTGATCATTTTGTAGAAGAAATGATAATTTCTAACGGTAAATTAAAAGGTTTAAAAAGTTTATCGAAAAAGATATCTGAAGATGAAATTAAAGAATTACCAGATAAAGTAGGTCGTGTATATAGTGATTTTGTTTGTCCTGATACAAATGTGATCTAATAAAACTTTTATAACTCACTTATTATCAATAAAAAAAGCATGATTAAATCATGCTTTTTTTATGGTCTTAGATTTATAATTCTTATTTCTTTAAAGATAATGTGCCTTTAATCCGCTTTGGCTTTGTTGCTTTATTACTATGCGTTTTGTTTTCTTTATTAAAAGGTTTTTTATTATCTCTCTTTGATGTCTTTTTTGACTCGTTATTTGAAGAATTATCTTTAAAGCTTCTTTTTCTATCTGATGATCCAGCCTTGTTATTAAAACGTTTATTCTGATCATTCTCTACTTTTTTAAACGATTTATTCTGTTGACGTTTATTAGCATCCATCGAATGCTCTTCAGTCTTTCCTGAACTCTCAACAGAACCATTTATTTGCTGCATCTCAGTGTCTGTTAAATGGCGCCACTTACCAACAGGCAAACCTTTAAGGGTAACATTCATAATACGCGTACGTTGTAATGTAATTACTTCATAACCTAAATATTCACACATACGACGGATCTGACGATTTAATCCCTGCGTTAATATCATTGAGAATGTATCTTTACTTATTTGCTTAACCGTACATTTTTTAGTTACAGTGCCAAGTATTGGAATACCATTTGACATCTTTTGAACAAAAGTACTATTAATAGATTTATCAACTTTAACGACATACTCTTTTTCGTGATTATTACCGGCTCTTAAAATCTTATTAACGATATCACCTTCATTTGTCAAAAAAATCAAACCTTCTGAAGGACGATCTAATCGACCGATAGGAAAAATACGTTCAGGATAGTTAATCGCACGAATAATATTACTGTGAATTTTCCTCTCTGTTGTACAAGTTACACCAACTGGTTTGTTATATGCGATATAAACAGCTTTTGGTTTTTCTTTTAAAGGTCGACCATTTACTTTAACAACATCATCTTCACATACCTGAGTACCCACTTCGGCTTTAAAACCATTAATAGTTACCTTTCCACTTTCAATATATTTGTCAGCTTCTCGGCGAGAACAAAACCCCGTTTCACTGATAAATTTGTTGAGGCGCTTGGTATCTGTCATAGGTGTTCCAAAAAGTAAAAGTCAAAAATCAGCGACATTGTAAACGAGCAAGGCTCAACGACCAATCATTAAAATGGTAAAATTTAAAAAAGTCTTAGCGTTTAAACTTGGTTTCTAATAAAACAGAAGAATTTGTACGCTCTACGCCATCTAAGTTACCAATATCATCAAGAATACGGCTTAATTGAGCTAATGACTGCGCTTGTACTATCGCGATTAAGTCATGCTCTCCACTTGTTGCGTAAAGTTCGCTAATTTGACTAACTTGTTTAAGTTCTAAGTTTGTTTTTGTTGTCAGTTTTTGTTTCACTTTTATAGAAACATGTGCAGATACTAAATCTTGTGAAAACTCATTTCCATATTGCACTACGTAACCTTTAATTACACCGCTTCTTTCCAGTTTTGCGATGCGATTTTGTACGGTAGAGCGAGATAAACTGAGTGCTCTGGCCAAGTCAGAAACACTGGTTCTAGCATTTGTTCTTAGTATAGAAAGTAGCTTTTCATCCTGTTCACTTATCATTTTGATAACTCTTTTGGTCATATTGTTCATTATATTGGTTAATTTTAACAAAATAACACTGCACTTTGAAATAAATAATACACATAATTAATAAATCATAATAATTAGTGCTGAAGTTAGATTCATTTATACAAATGTGAACTAAACTTTTAGCCATATTTAATCTGCAAGTGAAGGGTTTTAAAATGCAAGTAACAAGAGAATTATTTAACGACGTAATGGTACCTAACTATGCACCATCAGCTGTGATCCCTGTTAAAGGTGAAGGCTCTCGTGTATGGGATCAAAACGGTAAAGAGTTTATCGATTTTGCCGGTGGTATTGCTGTTAACTGTTTAGGTCATTGTCACCCTAACCTTGTAAACGCTTTAAAAGAGCAAGGCGAAAAAATCTGGCATTTATCTAATGTTATGACAAATGAGCCTGCTTTACGTTTAGCTAAAAAGCTTGTAGATGCCACTTTTGCTGAAAAAGTGTATTTTGCAAACTCGGGCGCTGAAGCTAATGAAGCCGCATTAAAGTTAGCACGTCGTGTTGCACTTGATAATCACGGTGCAGAAAAAAGCCAAATCATCGCATTTAATAAAGGATTCCATGGCCGTACATTCTTTACTGTAACAGTGGGTGGCCAAGCTGCTTATTCAGATGGTTTTGGTCCTAAGCCAGGCGATATCTACCACGTTGATTATAATGATTTAGCTGCATTTGAAGCGCTTATTTCTGATAAAACATGTGCAGTTATGATTGAACCACTTCAAGGTGAAGGCGGAATTATTTCTCCTACAAATGAATTTATGCAAGGCGTCCGTGATTTATGTACTAAACACAATGCTGTGCTTATTTTTGATGAAGTTCAAACTGGTGTTGGTCGTACAGGTGATTTATATGCTTATGAAGGTTTAGGTGTTACTCCTGATATTTTAACAACAGCTAAAGCATTAGGTGGCGGTTTTCCAATCGCTGCAATGCTAACAAGCACTGAAATCGCAAAACATTTGAAAATTGGAACGCATGGTTCTACTTATGGTGGTAATGCATTAGCTTGTGCTGTTGCTGAGGCGGCTTTTGACACTGTAAACACAGATGAAGTACTAGCCGGCGTTAAAGAGCGTGAGGAACTGTTCCGTGAAGGTTTTGCTGCAATTAATGAAAAATACAATGTATTTACTGAAGTACGTGGTAAAGGTCTTCTTTTAGGCGCTGTATTAACAGAAGATTACGCTGGTCGTGCTAAAGATTTCTTAGTGGCTTCAGCTGAGCATGGTTTAATGAGCTTAGTTGCGGGTGTTAATGTGATTCGTTTTACACCTTCATTAGTGATCCCACTTGAAGATATCAAAGAAGGTTTAGAGCGCTTTGAAAAAGCGGTTGCACAAGTAGTTAAAGGTTAATCACTTTTTAATTAATTAAACAGGCTAAATAGTAAAATATACTAATTAGTCTGTTTTGATGTCTATAAAAGGTATGAGTAACTTACTATGCAAGTAATTAGACCTATCAAAAAATCTGATTTTGATGCTTTAAAAAAAATTGCTATTGAATCAGGTCATGGCTTCACATCATTACCGGTTAATGATGAACAGTTATCAGAAAAAATATCAAGAGCAGAATTAAGCTTCAATAAGTCTGCATCATCACCAGGTGATGAAGGATACCTATTTGTTTTAGAAGATACACAAACAGGTGAAATTATTGGTACAACAGCGATAGAAGCAGCTGTTGGCATGAATGTACCTTTATATCATTATCATAAAAGTAAATCTGTTCATCACTCTAAAGCGCTTGGTGTTTATAACACTGTAGAAGTACTTACTATGTGTAATGATTACACAGGTGCCAGTGAAATATGTACCTTATTTCTCAGAGAAGCATTTCGTAAGGGCTTAGCTGGTAGGTTATTGTCTCGTGTACGTTTTTTATTTATGGCAGAGCATCCTACAAGGTTTGCTGATACGGTTATTGCTGAAATGCGTGGTGTATCTGACGAGCATGGTCACTCTCCTTTTTGGGAGTGGTTGCAAGAGCATTTCTTTAGCATAGACTTTCCTGAGGCCGATCATCTTATTGGTATTGGCAGCAAAGGCTTTATCTCAGAATTGATGCCTAAGCATCCTATTTATGCCAATTTGCTCAGTGAAAAAGCACAGGCGGTTATTGGTCAGGTTCATGAAAAAACAAAACCTGCACTGCGTTTGCTTGAAAAGGAAGGATTTGAACATCGTGGTTATGTTGATCTGTTTGATGCCGGACCTACCGTAGAATCAAAACTGAATAAAATACGTTCAGTCAAAGAAAGTATAAACAGCAAAGTGACAATTTCTGATGATATTTCAAATGAAACTGTTTTTGCTATTTGTAATACTAGCATTGCAGATTTTAGAGCTACATTCACGCCACAAGTGGAATACATCAAAGAGCAAGGTATTACTCTTATATCACCTGAAGTTGCCAAAGCACTTAATGTAAGTGAAGGCGATTCAATTAGATTTATCAACTTAACTTAAGGATGCACCTATGAGCTTCAATGTACAACTTATAAATGGCCAATGGCTTATTGGAACCGGACCGAGCTTTTCATCAGTTAATCCTTCAAATGGTGAAGTTATTTGGCAAGGTGCGGGTGCATCAGAAGAACAAGTAGATAGTGCAATAAAATCAGCGCGCAACGCTTTTTATACTTGGTCAGATCTCGAATCAAGCGCACGTATTGAAATATTCAATAAATTTGCACAGCTATTAAAAGATAACAGTGAAACGATGGCGACTGTTATTGCTAAAGAAACAGGCAAGCCTATTTGGGAAACTCGTACAGAAGTGGGAGCGATGGCCGGTAAAATAGCTATCTCAATTAAAGCCCATGATGAACGTACAGGTACGACTGAAAACCCAATGCCTGGTGCAAAAGCATTTATTCGTCATAAACCACATGGTGTTGTTGCTGTATTTGGCCCTTATAACTTCCCAGGTCATTTACCTAACGGGCATATTGTACCTGCATTACTTGCTGGTAATACCGTAGTATTTAAACCATCTGAATTAACACCTATGGTAGCTGAATACACATTACAGCTATGGCAACAAGCCGGTTTACCAGATGGTGTAATTAACTTAGTACAAGGTGAGCTTGAAACAGGTAAAGCATTGGCTTCTCATAGTGATATAGATGGTTTATTCTTTACTGGTAGCTCTAATACGGGTCACTTATTACATAAGCAATTTGCTGGTCACCCAGGTAAAATATTAGCATTAGAAATGGGCGGAAATAACCCTCTAATCGTTAAAGGTGTTACTGATATAAATTCTGCGGTTCATGATATTTTACAATCAGCTTTTGTTACTTCTGGTCAACGTTGTACGTGTTCACGTCGTTTATTTATTGAGAAAAGCGCAAATGGCGATGCAATTTTAGCTAAATTGATTGAAGCGACTAACAACATATTAGTAGGTGAGTCTTTTGCTGAACCGCAACCTTTTATGGGGGCGATGATCTCAGAAGCAGCGGCTTTAGGTATGGTAAAAGCGCAAGCTGAAATATTAGCGATTGGTGGTGAGTCTTTAGTTGAACTTAAGCACTTAAAAGCTGGAACTGGTTTTGTATCTCCAGGTATAGTGGATGTGACAAATGCACAATCATTACCTGATGAAGAGCACTTTGGTCCACTATTAAAAGTTTACAGATATACCGACTTTGATGCAGCAATTAACGAAGGTAACAATACTTCATTTGGTTTATCTGCAGGATTATTAGCAGATGAGCAAGCAGATTACGATCATTTCTTTAAGCGTATACGCGCAGGTATCGTAAATTGGAATAAACCTATTACAGGTGCGTCAAGCGCCGCTCCTTTTGGTGGTATAGGTGCCAGTGGTAATCACAGAGCCAGTGCTTTTTATGCTGCTGACTATTGTGCATACCCTGTTGCTTCTGTTGAAGCACAAAAAGTAACTATGCCAGCAACTTTAGCGCCTGGTTTGTCAGTTTAAGATATTAACTTAATAAAAAATGCGAGTAATTAGGGAGCAAAGTTATTTGCTTCCTTATCATTAAGATTTAGGAATTAACATGCACAAAAATGTAGATACACTTTTTGAAAACTTATGGACTGACTACTTAGCAGTGACTCCATCAGCTAAAAAAGTTCATGAATTATTAGGCTCTACGCAACAAGATGATGTGATTAATGATCATATTGCACTTCGTACTTTTAATATTGAAAAAGTAGGCTTAGAAAAGCTCGCTGCACACTTTAAAGCCGTTGGTTACACTGAATGTGGTGAATATCATTTTGATTCAAAACATTTATACGCTAAACACTTTGAACATTCAGATCCAACTAAACCTAAAGTATTTATCTCTGAGCTATTAGTTGAAAAGTTCTCTGATGAACTGCAAAAAGTTATCACAGATATTGTTGATCAAGTAGATGAAGCAGCGGTTACTGCTGAAAACTTTATTTATTCAGGTACGCATTGGTCAATTGATTCTGACACTTACAAAATGTTATTAAAAGAAAGTGAGTATGCTGCGTGGACTGCGGCATGGGGATACCGTGCAAACCACTTTACAGTAAGTATTAACTACTTAGCCGGCTTTGATACAATTGAAGCGGTTAATCAAAAATTGATTGATGCTAATTTTGAGATGAATACAACAGGTGGGCTTGTTAAAGGTTCTCCTGAAGTATTACTTGAGCAATCATCAACACTTGCTGATAACTTTAATGTTAAATTTAGCGATTGTGAGATGCAGATCCCTAGCTGTTTCTATGAATTTGCTTTACGTTATAACAAACCTGATGGCGAAGTATATACTGGTTTTGTTGCGGCTTCTGCAGATAAAATATTTGAAAGCACAAACGCTAGATAATATAGAAATTATATAAACTCGGCTTTATCCAAGCCTAAAACGCCAGTTATTCTGGCGTTTTTTTGTTTCTATTCGTTAATATTTTTCAAAAATGGCTAGTTTAGCTTTATAGAGCTTTTCTTGTTTTGCTTCATGAGTTTTCTCTAAAGCGATTTTCATAAACTTCTTAGATGCGCGTTTTTCATCTAACGCATAAAGTGACTTAGCTGTTCCGGCATAACCATGGTGTAAATAAGGCGCTATTTCTATTACTTTTTTATAGTACTTTATAGCCCCAAGGTATTTCTGATTATTGTAATGTTCATCTGCTAAAGTGAGCCACCTAAATGGGCTTGGGTCTGCTGCATTATCAATTTTAATCTGTAGCTGTTCAGCTTCTATTGTTTTATTTTGTTTAACTAATAATAATTGATAGTTTGTGAGTAAATTTAAGTTGTCTTTACTATATTTTAAACCATGAAGATACACTTTCTCCGATAAGTCATAATAATCTAGACTTCTAAATATAATAGCAAGTAAATTAATTGCACTTAAGCTGTTAGGTGCAAATTTTAATGATTCTAAAGTTAACCAGCCAGCTGTGTTTAAATCATTTTTCAGTAATGACTTTGCTGCTAAGTTTCTATAATACATAGAAATAAACTTATCATATGTTGCTATACCATTTGACCAGTTATTTCTACTTGGGAAATAATCAACTATGATCCCGGGTTTATAAAAGTAAGCCATCTTATCTTCTTCAATAAATGTCGGATCGTAGAGCTTTGTTCTAACGTGATTAGAAATTAATTGAAAGTTAGACTCTTTAAAATATACTGGTGCTGTAGTGACTTCACTATATGCAAATTGAATATTTGCTAATTTTGCATAAGCCGTTGTTAATATTGCTAAAGAGATACAGTTACCGGCTTTATTATCTATGGTTTCTTGTGCGGTATAGGTTTCACCATAATAATTAAATGCATGTAGGTTATTTTCTAGATAATTATAAACGCGTTTATGAGGCGGGATTTCAGCGCGATTTTGAGAGTTATAATATTCAAAGAATTTATTTTGCTCCATTTTTGTTAGTTCAAATAATTTATCACTGCCAATAATATTAGGTTTGAGGCCAAATATTTGCGGATCAACGATAGTTTAAATATTGGGGATTTCATTTTTATTGTCAGTTTGATTAGTCGATTTACACCCACTCAATAAAACTAAAATACAAAAAATTAATATAAAATGGTAGCAGTAAGTATTTAAAAATTTGAAGATAAGACATTCCTTGTTCTTGATTAAAATATCAACTTATAACTAAACTATAATCACTGTCAATATTAAAAATCATAAATAACAAAAGCTTACCATTGTTAACTTTAATGTTACAACTTGTTGTTTTTAATTATCTGTATGGGATTGATAATACTCATTTAAACTATCTAAAATAACATTAAGTTCGCTGTCTAAATCGTTTGTTGTCTGGTTTAAACTCACAAGTTGTTCTGTTGCTTTATCTGCTAACTGCATTAATGCTTTTTCTTGATCGTCATCTAAGCCTAAGCTGAATAACATATCTTCTAATTCACTGAGCATGCCTTTCATAATGCCACTCGATTGCTGATTATAATTATTTATTTCTTCACTGGTTTTGGATATTTTAATATCAGATATATTGATGATTTTTTTGATTGTCCATAACTTTACTCTCCTTAATTGTTTGGTGCGACCGCTGCTTCCACTCTATTTCTCCCTTTTCCTTTGGCTTCATATAAAGCTAAGTCTGCACGTTTTAGTAGATTTGAAAAATGCTCATCGGATTTTATTAATTTAGCTAATCCTATACTCACAGTAACAGTCAATCCTTCAGGTTTTAATTCTTCGATTAGTTTAAGAATAGCATTTGCTTTCTTTTGTGCATCAACAAAGTGACAGTGGTCGAATATGACTACAAATTCTTCACCGCCAAAACGTGCAGTGATATCTTCTTCTCTATTACCAATTGAGAGCTCAGTTGCTACTGCTTTTAAAATCAGATCTCCGCAGTGATGACCATATGTATCGTTTATTGATTTAAAGTGGTCTATATCAATCATTAATACACATAATGGATATTTGTGCCTCAAAGCTTCTGAAACTTTTTGAGTTGCAACTTCTAGCAAGTAATGACGATTGTATAATCCGGTTAATTGATCATGCATTGCAATGCTTATTAATTTATCGTGCTGTAACTTTAATGTGATATGGGTATTTACTCTAGCGACAACAATTGCTGGTCGTATTGGTTTTGTGATGTAATCAACCGCACCTAATCTGAGGCCTTTTGTCTCGTCTTCATCTCCTTGACGTCCTGTTACAAAAATGATTGGAATTGATGCCGTGGAATCTTTAACTTTTAATTTTGCACACACTTGATAACCACTCAATCCTGGCATTTCAACATCTAATAGGATCAGATCTGGTTCAATATTGTCGCTTATCAGTTGTAAGCATTGTTCACCACTTGTTGCTATTTTTAGTCTATAGTCGTTCTTTAAACATGCTGCAAGTAGTTGAATATTTGTTGGCGAATCATCGACTATTAATATTAGCGGTTTATTATTCATTATTAGACCCTTCGCTTTTGATTTTTTTTGTAATATGATTTGAAATTACCTCTATATTTTCTAATGCAGATAATATTTCAAATTGGCCAATCTGAGTTTCGAGTAAATGCAATTTATCTACTAAATTTTTATTTAAATCCCATTGAAGAAAGTTTGAAATTTCATCAGGCTCAACATAATCATTGTTTTCTATTCGCAGCTTTATCTCAGTCAGACTTACTATTAATTCAGTATATTGTTTTATTGAAACAGCTTTACTCGGTTGTATTTTTTCATGTGTTGTTTCGTCACTAATATATGACTTAAACAGATTTGTGATTTCTGTATAGGCAGCATCTAATTGTAAATAAAGGGGATAATACCGTTGTGTTATTGCTAATTTACCTGCTTTTTCGAACTCAAATGAAAAGTGTTGTAACTTTAATGCACTGAGATTTGCTGCTACGCCTTTTATGGTATGGGAAATTGATTTTATAGATTCATTATCTTGATTATTAATAGCTGTTTTTAAATCAATTAAACGGGACGGCATTTCAGTGAGAAATATTTCAATAAGCGACTTTAATAATTTTTCTTTATTTAATACTCGCTTGAGTGCGCTATCTTGATCCCAAGCTACTAAAGTTTCAGAATTTTCATTGTTTACATTATTAGGAACTTGCAATAATTCCTCCTCATTATTTGTTAATTTGATGGAGTCAATTTTTATATGCTGATAATTTTTACCACTGAGCCATAACTTTAATTTTTCTTGTAATGATAATGGATCGATTGGTTTACTTAAATAGTCATTCATACCGCAATTAATACATTTTTCACGGTCTCCCTGCATGACGTTGGCAGTCATTGCAATAATGAGTGTATCTGTATATCTTAGGCCAGCATCACCACTACGTATTGCTTGAGTGGTTTTATAACCATCCAAAATTGGCATCTGGCAGTCCATTAAAATTAAGTTAAATGGTGAATCACTTCTTGATCTTTTTAATGCATCAATCGCTTCTTGACCGTTTTTTACAACATCAGCTTTGTACCCTAGTTCATTTAAAATCCCCATAGCTACAAGTTGGTTTACTTTGTTATCTTCTACTAATAATAGTTTTATATTGTGGTTTTGGTTTGTGGGTAGTAATGTTTGCAAATAATTATGGGTAACAATAGGGGATGCGTTGTGGCGAGCTTCACCATTATCAACAACAACATTGAGTGCGTTGAATAAATCTGATGTTGTAGCAGGTTTCGGAAAATAAGCATCAAAACCAATTTTTGCGAAAAATTCGATTTCATCTGAATTAGATATTGATGTCATCATGACTAATTTTAAATCACTCAAAGCTTTATTATTTTTAATCTGTTTACCGAGTTCTGCACCATCCATATCTGGCATTTGCATATCGAGTAATGCAACATCAAATTGTGTTGTATTGAGTATATCTAAAGCATGAGCTGCACCGCTTGCTTCATGAACATTTGCACCCCAATGCTCGATCTGACCTCGTAAGACTTCTCTATTTGTTTTATTATCATCTACTATTAAAATACATAATTTACTAATATCAATTAGTGGTAGTACTTTTTGAGATTGTGTACTGTTTTGTAATTCCACAGTAAATGTAAAGCAACTGCCTTTGCCTTCTTCACTTTCAATTGAAATCTCCCCGTTCATTAATTCACAGAGTTTTTTAGATATAGCTAAACCAAGACCTGTACCACCATATTTTCTTGTTGTTGAAGCATCGACTTGGGTAAAAGTATCAAATAGGCTATTTAAGTTACCTTTTGGGATCCCAATACCAGTATCTGTAACTTGGCATTTGAGTTCTAATAATTCACAGTTTACTTTTGTCATTGAAGCACTGATCCGCACCTCCCCTAAACTTGTAAACTTAATTGCATTACCTACAATATTAGTGAGAATTTGACGTATTCTGCCGGGATCGCCTTTAACCATAGAATATTCGATCTCTGTTAGATCTAAGATCAGTTCTAGGCTTTTCTCATGTGCACGAAGTGCCATTGATTCTGTTAACTCTCCAAACATACCCCGTAAATTAAAGTCAATATATTCTAAGTTCATTTTACCGGCTTCAACTTTAGAAAAATCTAAAATATCATTGATTAAAACTAGTAATGATTCAGCACTGGATTTTGCTAAAGATGCTTTATGGAGTTGATCAACATTGAGCTCTGTATTTAGCAGTAAACCTAACATGCCTAGTACACCATTCATCGGTGTACGAATTTCATGACTCATACTTGCTAAAAATTCACCTTTAAGTTGGCTATTTTGTTCTGCAGATTCAGTCGCTTGTTTTAATAGTTTTCTGGCATTCTCCCTCATGACAGCAGCGGCAAACAGATTTGTTATTTCATCCATTAAATCCAGATATTCATTTATTTCTATATTAGAATCACAGTAAAAAAATAACCCGCCGATCGGCTCACTTAATACATCAGAAAGATGGTTAAAAATAGGGATCACAAGCAAATTATGATTAAGTATTTCAGGTAAGTCACTGTGTTTTTTAAGGTCACTGTAACTATCTTTTATAAATAGGATATTTTTACTTTCTAGCACTTTTTGAGTTAATTTATATATCTTATTAATTTGTTCTTCTTTAATTATATCTTTTGAAAAGTGACCACTAAAATGACATAGACTTAAAGTATTTTCTTCAAATAAATATAAACCTGCTTTTTTGTGGTTTTGTAATATTGTAATTTCAAAGCTACTTTCTAAAGCTTCTTGTATACGACGTTTTAAAGAACTATGTTGTGCAAGGTTTTGAGCAATATTAAATTTAATATTAGTATTTGAATGTAGCATTTTATTTTGCTGCTCTATGTGTTTTCTTTTTGTAATATCTGTGCGGATCGCAATATATTTAAATACTTTATTTTTATTATTCAAAAAAGGAATGATGGTTGTGTCTACCCAGTATAATTCACCTGTTTTATTTTTGTTGCAGACCTCACCATGCCATACTTTTCCCTTTGCGATTAGTTGATACATATCTTTAAAGAAAGATATTGGGTGATAGCCAGAATTTAAAATTCTATGATTATTATTAATTAATTCTTCTTTGTCATAACCTGATATGTGACAAAATCTTTCATTCACATAGGTGATAGTGCCTTTACCATCTGTGATGGCAACTAAGGAGTGCTGATCTAGTGCGTATTGCTGATGTGATAATTCATCAAGTGCAGCTTTTACTTCATGATTACTTTTTTTAATATTTTCCTCATATTCATTACGCGCTAAGATCATGTTATTAAAAGAACTCGCTAATTTACCAATTTCATTATTTGAGTGGATAACAACTTTTTGACCAGCTTCTCCTAGCGCAAAATTTTGACTTGCTTTAGCAAGTTCATTTATAGGTATTGTTATTTTTCTAACTTGTATAATGGCAATAAATAGCATTATTACCATGATAATGAAAACAAAGATTGATGAAGTGGATAACATTGAATTTGCGGCTGAAAGTGCTTCTAGTTCATTCACTTCGCTGATTAAAATCCATTGAATATTCCTTAGATTAATAACTTTATGGACGGCAAAAACGGCATTAGCTTCAGGCATTAAATAGGCGGTAGAGATAGTTGTATGGTCAGCTTCCGTAGGCATCAGGTTTTTATTTGAGAATTTTTTATTTAAAACCTGTTCCCAATCATCTCTAATAGGGGTTTGTAAAATACCATTTTGATCAACGATATAGTGGGTATGTGAACTATTATTGAACTCTTTATATGTAATTAAATCAAATACAGGTTTTAAATTTAATTGCAAAGCAAAGACACCTATAAGTGAATTTGATTCATCATAAATAGGAGATGTTATAAAACCAGCTAATTTATCAAGAGATGGTTTATATCGTTCTATTCCGGAGAACTGTATTTTATGGGTTTTTATAGTGTCTCTAAATGCTTTTGAAAATTTTGTTTTTGCGTATTCTCCTGATATTAAATTTGTGCCAAGATCATTTTCTTTTTCTACTGAAAAGAGGATGTTACCTTTAACATCAATTAACAATAAGTCATATATAAATTGATAATTAGTTTTAAAATTTACTAAGTCGGATTGAGAAGTGGTAACGTGATTTGACCAATCAGAGCTCTCAACATAAGATTTAAGTGAAAAATTGCTCGTACTAAAACCATGACTCAGGTTTTTAATTAAAGCTAAGTTGGCTTTTGATTTGGATTGATTTTGTACATCTGTGAACCTATATTCAAACCAATTTGAAATATATTTTTTTTTAAAATAAGAGGATTGGTTTAATTTTTGTTGTGCAGAGATCAGCTTACTAGATTTGGCTTGGTCATAATTAAACCAAGAAATGAGACTCACAGGGATCAAAGACAAAAGTATAAACCAGGTAATTAACTCTTTGAATAATGATTTATTTTTAAGCAAGTGATCGATTCCATTAGTAACTTACTAATCATAATATACTTTAGTTTTTTTATTTTTGTAAACAATACTACAAAAATTTTATATTTCTGATTTCTAGATTTAAATTTGAAAGTCGTTAAATTAATGGACGGATAGTTGGATATATGGAAGGGATAACACTCTAGATGCACTTCAAAAGCGAAGCACATCTAAAGTTATGCAATTAATTTACTTTGAGCCATTTTACAAATTGTCTTGCTTGACTCTTTGTATCAAATTTTGTGCTCTTTTGACCTTGGCTATCAGCAAAAATCACTTGTAAATTATTAATTGAGATTGTCTGCACTGGATGTGCAATTTGGATCTCAGACCCATTATATGTATAAGACATAATAAAACTCACTTTTTTGTTTGTCTTAAGAGTAGAAGTAAACATCTACTAATAAAACAAAATTTAGTTACAGCTTCATTACAGTTTTGACGATCAGTTAATATTTATTGTTTTATTCAATAAAATTTGGGTTGTATATTAAAGGTCTAAATAGAGATTTAATATGATATTCGCCGTACGATAATTTAGCTTATTATTTTTTAAATGCAGGCTTACTGGATCAAGGCAAGAAAAGGCATTACTGCTGGTTAGGTAAATATTAGAGGAAGATTAACTAACTAGACTGTAGACTATATAGTAATAAAATCAAAAGTGCAAATATATTTCTATTCGCACTTCAAATCGATCTTTTTATTTTTTGCTGAGCTTTTCAATAAATAAGATTAACAATAAGCCGAATAACATTAATGAAATTGCCGTAACTTGCTTAGGATCTTGCCCTGTTAACTGCAAAAAGGTATCTGGTAAGATATTCTTTTGGCTTAATGGTTTAATGATCCCCTTAGAGTTTGTATATGTAGTAAGTACTTGTTTCCATGGCCATAATAAATTTAAAGAACCGACTAAAAATCCAGATAACAATGCGAAAGTGATTTGATGATAATGTTTAAGTAACCAAGTTAATACCCGTGAAAAGGCCATTAAGCCGATAATACAACCTGTGATAAATAAAAATATTAAATCAAATGCTAAAGAATTAACTGCACTTAATACATGTGCATACATGCCAAGTAATAGTAATATAAAACTGCCAGATATGCCGGGTAATATCATTGCACAAATTGCTATAGCACCTGCAGCTGTGTAATACCACCATTGTGGCTCAACATCGGTTGGGCTTAATGTGGTGATAGTAAATGCTAAAACAGCACCAAAAATACAGCTTAATATGGTTTTAATATTCCAAGTTTCGACTTGCTTAGCAATATGTATAAATGAGGCGATTATTAAACCAAAGAAAAATGACCATACATAAATAGGATGGTTAGCTAACATAAAAGTGATGATTTTAGCGAGTGAAATTGCGCTTGTGAGCAAGCCCGAAAATACCGCTAATAAAAAATTACCATCAATATGCTGCCATAACGATTTAATATTATTTATTAGGCTACCCTTTTGAAATAATAGTTTAGCCGCTTCTAAATTAACGCTTTGAATAGCATTGAGTAATCTTTGATAAATACCGGTTATAAAAGCGATGGTACCGCCTGATACACCAGGAACAACATCAGCTGCTCCCATTCCTGCTCCTTTAAAAAACAATAATAAATAATCTTTGTTTGTTTGTTTACTCACTGACATGTTTGTTTAGAAATCCTTATGTTCAAAAATGATAAATAGCTCTTAATTGAAATCATTCTATCAGAATTGTTCATTAAATTTACTGTAAACATTTTATATGCATTTTTGTTTAATTTTAACCCTCTTTCAGCCTCAATTATTTGCAATGAAGATCAATTTAAGTTAGCTTTCGAGGCCTTATAATTATAAGTTTGTAGTGTTAATTTGGCGCTTAATAAAGGCCTGTATTTTTAAATAAAAATAAAAATAAAAATTAAGTTGGATTTGTATGGATTGGATAACAGTTTTACCTCCGATTGTGGCTATCACAATTGTATTGTGGAAAAAAGAAGTCATTTTGGCTTTGTTAATGGCAATATTTTCGTCTGAACTGCTATTGGCTTTTAAAGATCAGGAACAGTCATTATTTATGGGCGGGATCACTGCAATTGAACGCATAACTGCTGTGTTTAGTAGCCCAGGTAATACTAGAATACTTATTTTTAGCTTATTAGTAGGTGCACTATTGGCATATATACGCCACTCGGGCGGTGTAACAGCGACTGTTCAAATGTTAATGAATAAAGGTGTAGCAAAAAACCCCCGTCAGGTTGGTTTAATGACCACTTTTACGGGCATGTTTATTTTTATTGAATCAAACCTCAGTGTGCTTACATCAGGTATTTTATCTAGAGGTTTATTTGATAAGTTTGGTATGAGTCGTGCGAGACTTGCTTATATCATTGATAGTACAGCTGCACCAATTTGTATTTTAGTATTATTAAATGGCTGGGGAGCGTATGTATTAGCACTGCTCAGTGGTTATGAATTTAATGAGTCTGCGGCTTCAGTTTTATGGGGCACAGTGATTTATAATTTCTATCCACTTATAGCAATCACACTTGTGTTGTTTACTGTACTTTCTGGCAAAGTCTATGGTCCTATGAAAGATAGTGAGATCAAAAGCGAAGTTAATGCGAAACACGAGCATGAATTTGAACCAACAAAAGCACGTTTTATGTTATTACCACTGGGTACTATGATATTTGGCATGATTGCTTTTATGTTCTATACCGGCGGTGGTGATTTAGCATCAGGAAGTGGTTCTAAGTCTATTTTGTGGGCTACAGCTATGGGCTGTTTTGTTGCTTATATTATGATGTTATTTACAAAAAAGTTTTCACACCAAAAGCTTGTTAAAATAGGCTTTTCAGGTATGTCGGAGTTATTACCTTTGGTTACAATTGTGCTTTTCTCTCTTGCTTTAGGCGCGAGTTTAAAAGAGCTTGGTACAGGTACTTTTATAGCAGGTATTGTAGGTGAATTTTTACCTGTATTTATGATACCTGTTGTACTGTTTATTGCTGGTGCAATTATTGCTTTTACGACGGGCACATCATGGGGCACATTTGCAATATTAATACCGCTAGCTGTACCATTGATACACTCTTTAGGTTTACCGCCTTCATTGATTATTGCTGCCGTTTTAGGTGGTGGTATATTTGGTGATCATTGCTCTCCAATATCGGATACCACAGCTGTATCAGCAATTGCATCTGGATGTGATTTATTAGAGCATGTTAAAACTCAATTACCTTATGCATTATTTGGTGGTGCGATAACTTGTATCGCCTATATTATCGCTGGTTTATTAATGTAAATTAGTTAAAGTCAAAAAAAGGAGAAGCATTTGCTTCTCCTTTTTTGTTCTTAGTCAATTTATAAAATGAATATTACTTCGATAATTTTAACTTTTGGCCTTTAGCGCCTTTACGTACACCAGAAATCTTCTTTCTGTTCATTATACGCGCTTCACCAGACGCTTGTGAGTTTGCATTATTAGTACGACCACAACGTTTTAAATGGTTAGGTTTGTTATGTAAACGTTTAACTAATGCATCACGGTTACTCACTTCATAACCCGCAACATATATACGACGAATTTTAGTGCCGATTAATGTTTCAATTTCTTCAAGTGTTTGCTCTTCTTCACGACTAACAAAAGAGACCGCTTGTCCTGATTTACCTGCACGGCCAGTTCTACCGATACGATGAACATAATCTTCTGCCAACCAAGGTAAATCAATGTTGATTACACGCTCTAACCCTTCAATATCGATACCGCGAGCTGCCACTTCTGTTGCTATTAGTACGCGAATTTTACCTTCTTTAAATTCACGAAGTGCACGTCTTCTGTTACCTTGTGTTTTATCTCCGTGGCAAACGCTGGCTTTAATACCATCAAGGTTTAACTCTTTAACTAAGTCGTCTGCTGTTTCTTTAAAATTAACAAATACCAAAACTTGTTGCCAATTCTTTGTACCTATTAATTCTGATAATAGCTCTTGTTTTTTGCGTTGCTCTACTGGATATACAACATGTTGTACTGTGTCTGCAGTCGCATTGTCTTTTGATGCTTGTACAATTTTAGGGTTTTTAAGTACAGAAGCTGAAAACTTTTTCATAGCACTTGGATAAGTTGCAGAAAATAATAAAGTTTGTCGTTCTGATTTAGACGCTTCCATTAATTTATTGATTTCAGTAATAAAACCCATATCTAACATACGATCAGCTTCATCTAGAACTAAAAACTCAACGTTTGAGATGCTTACATTACAAGAGTTAATGTGATCTATTAATCGACCGGGCGTTGCTACAATAACATCAACACCTTGCTTAAGCTTTTTAGCTTGAGTATTAATATCTACTCCACCAAAAACTGCTGCAACTTTAAGGTCAATATACTGACCGTATTTCTCGAAGCTTTTTGCGATTTGTTCCGCTAATTCTCTTGTTGGTGCTAATACTAATACGCGTGCATTTGCTGTCATTCGTTCTTTAGGCGCATCAAATATTTTTTGTAAAATAGGTAATGCAAAAGCAGCTGTTTTACCTGTACCAGTTTGTGCATTTGCTAATACATCGTGCCCTTTTCGTACCAAAGGGATTGCCAGGCGTTGTATCGGTGTCAACTCTTGGTAACCACATTCTTCGACGGCACGAAGAATTTCAGGTGCAAAGCTAAAAGATTTAAAATTCATGCTATATTTCTCACTAATGGCACAGGTATAAAATTGGTCGCGCATTATACTCTAACAAACACCAAATGTCCTCTTGTTATTTATTTCAATAATTGACTTATTTTGCTTTGTTTGTTTTATTGCAGAATCAGTTTCTATTATGGGTATTGTTGCGTTTTTAGATGAGTAGTTTATAAAAAAAGATATTTATAAAAAATAGAGTAGTTGATTTTAAATCTATTTTTTCATTATTAATTAATTGGTTATATTTATACTGGTTTTTATAACCTTCTATCTCAATAATGATTCTCGTTCAAATTGTAATATTTATGTAATATAAGTTGAATCAATCCCTTATTTAAACTAGAGTGTGTCCCGCTTTCGATAGATTAAATAGTTATAATAATGAATTTCTTTAATGCAATAGATTATAAAAAATTATGAATAAAACTTTACTTACTTCAGCCCTTCTTGGCATTTTCTTAAATACTGCTGTGGCTAACGACCTGTCATCCTCAGAACATACGGTTTCAACTAATGTTGGTATAACCAGTAATTATATATGGCGTGGTATAACGCAATCAGATAAAAAACCAGTGGTTTCTGCAGGTGTTGATTATAATCATCAAGCTGGCTTTTATGCTGGAACTTGGTTTTCAACAGTTGATTTTGGTGATGAAACTGACTTTGAATATGATTTTTATTCAGGTTATACAACTGAAATTAACGGCGCGGATGTGGATTTTGGTTATATATATTACGGTTATCAAGGCGGTGAAGATAACCATTTCAGTGAAGCTTATATCAAAGTAAGCATTGATAGCCTGAGTATAGGTGTTTCAACATTAGTTGATAGCCAATGGGGTGATAGTTTTACAGATTCTACCTATTTTGAAGGTAACTACACATTTGAATTAGCGAATGATTTTTCTTTAGATTTACATGCAGGTTTTTATGATTTAAAAGATACTAAAAATTATCGTGATTTTAGTATTGCCCTATCTCATATCAGTGGTTTAAGTCTAATGGTAACAACCGTAGATGGTAATGAAGCTTTTGATGATGATTTAATATCTGTTTCATATAATCGCAGTTTTGATCTTTAAAAAATACATTCATAAATATAAAGCCGCTTAGTTACCTAAGTGGTTTATTTTCAATTGCTAATGGAACAGTAATGAAACTTAAATCTAAATTAATATTTCAAGCTATATTTTTAGCACTAGTACCCGCACTTATAATTGCTTTGATCATTACATTAGAAGCAAATCAAGCCTCTTTTAATGCGCTAGAAACTAAAACTAAAGAAAGACTGGTTTCCTTACGAGAATTAAAAAAAACACAAATAGAATCGTATTTTGATACAATTAATTCTCAAATTATCAGTATGTCAAAAAACCCTGCAGTGATTGATGCTTCCAGCGATTTTATATCATCTTATAATCAAGAAAATATCGATTTGAATGCAATAACAACTAATAAAAGTAATCTTTCTCGATATTATCAGTCTGACTTTACGCAAACTTTTAATCTAAAAAATCCAAATTCAAAAATTAATGCTAATTCAAAATTATCACAGCTAAGTGACCGTAGTGTTCATTTTCAAAATAAATATATTTCTTCTAATCAATTCCCGCTAGGTAGTAAAGACCAACTTAACTCGGGTGGTAATACAGATTACGATACAACACATGAAAAATATCATGATATGTTTCGTGATTTCTTAAATTTGTTTGGATATTACGATATATTTATTGCGGATGCTAAAACCGGAAATATTGTTTACTCAGTATATAAAGAATTAGATTTTGCCACTTCATTAAAGCAAGGTCCCTACTCAAACTCTGGTATTTCAGATGCTTTTAGACAGTCAGTTAGTTCATTTGATGTAAATCACACCGCTTTAGTTGATTTTAAAAATTACTTTCCATCTTACAACTTCCCTGCTTCGTTTATATCATCACCTATTAAAAATGCGTTAGGTGAAACAATTGCAGTGCTTATTTACCAAATGCCAATTGATGGTATTAATAATACGATGACAAGCAATCAAAAATGGCAAGATGTGGGTTTAGGCTTATCTGGTGAGACTTATTTAGTTGGCCAAGATAAATTACTTCGTAGTGAAAGCCGTTTTTTAATTGAAGATAAAACTAATTACATCAAAGCATTAAAACAATCATCACAACAGCCTAATATAAATAGAATAGAAACAAACGATTCGGCAATAGGTTTACAATTTGTTGATACTATTGGTGTTTCTCAAGCCTTACAGGGAATCGAAGGCGTTGATATCTTTGCTGATTATAGAGATGTGCCTGTATTGTCAGCTTATACTGCTATCAATTTTGGTCAATTAAAATGGGCTTTAATGGCAGAGATAGATGTTGAAGAAGCTTTTGCTGATGCTTATAAATTGTCAGACGATTTATTTTTATATTCTGTGATATGTTTAATTGTTATTGCGATATTGAGTATTTTAATTGGTTTATATATCACTAAAGTACTTGTTTCACCTATCAATTTACTTGTTGATCGCATAACTGATATTTCTGAAGGTGAAGGAGATTTAACAGCATCTCTGTGTCTTGCGCAACGTAAAGATGAAATTGGAGATGTAGGTAAAGCTTTTAATAAGTTTGTAGCACATATCAGAAATGTAATTATAGATATTGATAAACATGCGGGTCAACTAGCTTCAGCGTCAGAAGAGTTATCATGTGTAACAAAAGAAACGAATGAAGTTGTGACATTACAAAAAAGTAAAACAGATCAAGCCTCTCAATCTATGGTCAATTTTAGTAGTAGCATTACTGAAATCGCAATGAATACAGAGCAAACTGCCACTTTAACAGATCGTGCAAATCAAGAGTCTATTAATGGTGCACAAGTGGCGAGAGACTCGCAAGGTGCGATTAAAAATTTGGTGAGCTCAGTTGAGCGTGCATCGACTGAATTAAAAGAGCTAGAAATACAAGTACAAGATATTAGTAGTATTCTAGGTGTGATTGATAGCATCGCAGACCAAACTAATTTACTTGCTTTAAATGCCGCGATAGAAGCCGCAAGAGCCGGCGAATCAGGACGTGGTTTTGCAGTTGTTGCAGATGAAGTCAGAATGTTAGCTGGTAAAACACAACAGTCAACGATTGAAATTCAGAATAAAATATCTGCACTTAAAGAATCATCAAATCGTTCAGTAAGTGCGATGAGTAGTGCATCTCAGCAAGCTATTGATGGAATTACTCTGGTAAAAGATACCACTAGCAGTCTGCATTTAGTGACAGATCTGGTATCAGATGTAAGCAACCAAAATGCTGAAAATGCAACAGTTGCCAGTAAACAAAATGCCAATGTAGAAGAGGTACATAATAATATTATTGAGATATCTCGTTATACAGAAAATACTGCTGGCGCATCATTACAAACTGCGCAAGCATCTGATGAATTGGCCAAATTAGCGATTAATATGTCAAGTATTGTTAGGAAGTTTAAGTACTAGTTATCGTTAATTAACGAGATAAAAGCCTAGTCTTTTTAATAAAAACCCTGCAATGTTGCAGGGTTTTTTCGTTATAGAGTTAGTGATGCTCTCTTCTATTTTTAACTTTATTGCTCTGATTGTTTCTTTTAATTTTGTGTTGATGTCTATTTTGATGGTTGTTTTTTCTTAAGCTACTTTTTGTTGATTTATTGCTTTTAGTTTTATGAGTATTGTTTTTTGTCACTTTTACTTTTGATGATTTAAAGTGAGTAGTTTTATGATTTCGATTGTTAATTTGTTTTACAACTTTTTGTTTGTTGTAATTTTGATTTTTAATTACTTTGGTATGTTTTGAGCTGGCTTTTGTTACCTTTTGATTATGGCGAGTATTGGCTTTAAAAGATGTTTTGTGTTTATTTACCAGCACATTTTTTTTATACGGTTTTTGTAGGGCTAATTTTTTAACCATATTATTTTGTGATACCGCAGCACGGTTTGTTTTATATTTTTGCTTTACTTTAACTGAACGGTAAGCAACATTGTGTCTATGTTTTGGGTTATGGTGCCAACGTTTAGGTTTTACTATTGTGATATTGTGATGATTCTTTGGGTATTTTTTCCTAATAATCACATGGCGATTATGCCAATGGAATGTGGTAAAAAAATGATTAAACGAAATATGTACCCCAGGTGACCAAGAAAATACATCTCGGTGGTAGTAATTATGATGACGTGCATAATGCCAATATACTGGCGGGTGATGTGACCAATGCCAATCTCCATACACTACACGAGTATCATAATAAGGCACATATACCACTTCCCTTTGAATTGTTTTGATAATGATATTGTCATTCGTTTGGCTGATCTGAACATTATCCATTTGTGATAAATTACCAGCTTGCTTTGCTTTATGACGTAATATTTGAATGCTTGCTAATATGCTTTGCTCATCATTTAAAAATGCATCACCTAAGTTTTGTGTCCAATTTAAGTCTGTATTTAATTTTTCAATGATCTTAGGAAATGGGATCAGGGCTTTTATGCTGGGATCCCAAGTTTGACTCTCTAATGTTGGGCGTGAATATTCACTCTCTTGCTGCCATCTGTGTGCTTGCACTATTTCAAGAGGATAGGTTGATGCAATCAAGATATGTGTTAATAAACTATCGGGGTATAGCGCGATTGGCGCGAGCATTTGAGCCAGTTCTGCTTCAGTGAATTCATATTCTTCGTTTGAATAACTCGATAAAGACGTTACAGCAATTAAAATATATATGGTAAATCTAATTATTCTATTTTTCATTTTAGCTTACTCTTTTGGTATTTATTACCTTATTAAAGAGCAAGTAAACTGAATCTAATATGAATCGCGCTTCAGGGTTACAATTTAGTTGGCTACAACCTATGACCAGAAACAAAAATGCCTTCTTCTAGAAGGCATATTTTATATGATTTTAGCGCTAGTTAGCAAATAATGAAATCATCATCAGACATAACATTAAGTGTAGTTCCCACTAAATCTGAAGAGTTGATATCAGACATTAATGCGAAGCCTGCATCTCTTTGTTCAAGTGTTAGCGGCAAATATGGCAATCTAAATACTGGATTAGCAGCTGATGTCATTGCTAATGCCGTATTGATTGCAATCGGATTAGGCTCACAAAATAACCAGTTCATTAAAGGTATTAACTGTTTATTTAACACATCATCTTGCTTATCCATTAATTGTCGCATTAATGCTGGCGATAAATTAGAAGTCACTGAAATAACACCGTGAGAGTTAAATAAATGGCGACCATCGTGACATTCATCATCATTACCTGACCAACATGCAATGCCTTTACTTTCATAGGCAGCAATGCGTTCATTACCGGCACATTCTTTTACGCCGATAAAGTTTTCATGTTTGGCTAGTGGTTCAATGATTTCAGGTGTTAAATCTTGGCCTGTACGCCCTGGTACGTTGTAAACAAAAGCAGGACCTAAGGCTAATAGTCTTTCAAAGTGCTCTTTAACACCGCGATCTGATGTGCGTCCATAATAAGGGTTTATTTGAAGAGATGCATGCATGCCTGTCGCAAATCCATATTCTGTGGCTTTTATGGCTTCTCTTGTATTATTACTACCTGTATTACCGATAATAATCAGTTTACCCGAAAATAAAGTAACGGTATGGGCGATTAGCATAAGATGCTCTTCCCAATTCATTAATTGGCCTTCACCTGTTGTACCGCCAACAACAATACCTTCTACGCCATTGTCTATTTGAGCATTAACTAATGCGTCGTAAGTTTTAAGGTCAATATCTCCGTTGCTTAAATACGGTGTTTTGATCGCTGTGATAAGGCTTGCTTGTTTGATTTGTTCTATAGAGCGCATTAGCATAATTTGATTATTTAAAATTTTCCTATTTGTACCATATTTTTCGCAAAATTAGCATCTTTGAAGCCTGTTTTTTCAGCTTTTTTTGTTACTGTTTATACTAAATGATAAATATCTGCTTGAAATAAATGCTGATATCTTGCATTATACAATAACTGTATAAATAAACAGTGGTAACCTAATGAGCTTATTTGAATATTTATCTTCACATTTTTACGATCAAAACCAGATTTTAGAGTCGTGCTCTATTGATATTGAGCAATTAACTAGACTCCAAGAACTGGGTATATTCCCCAAACCAGCGTATCGATTAAATAGTCAAATCGAATGTAGCTCTTATTATGGTTTACATGAATGTAAAGAGTATTGGGATTTTTACGCTAGAGGCTGTGATAAATGGGCTAAATTAATTAATAGTATTGAGGATTGCACGCCATCACAAGCATTTGAGTTATTTCTCAATAAGTATTGTACGCATTTATCTTATTTACAAAATCTAGGCTTTTATTGTGAAGATGAAACCTTTACTGATCAGCTACAAGAACATGTTCAGAGTCAATGGCAGCATTTTATCAATGGTAAGTTTAGTTTAACGACACAAAACGGTTTTATAGAAGAAATTGTTGAAGCGGAGGTTGGTATGATGGTTATTATGAATATAACACATTGCCATAGTGTTGATGAACTCACTGATGAAAATAAAAATGAGATCAGACAAGCAATAAAGTATTTAAATAAATCATTGAGTAATTTTGCGCCACATGAACGAGCGCAAAGTTATCGAGCAAGGTTTATAGATAAAACTATTGCTCAGTACGATTTATCTAATTAAGGCGTTAATGGCCTTGTTCGTAGCGACCTCGAGCAATTTCAAAGGCTTTTAAAATTTGGCGGTCAACATCAGAGAGGCCGTCTAACCAAGTATCAGCAATATCATCATCATCGTTTTCACTGATAGATTGATATTGAGCAAGTAATGAGATCACTTGGGTTAAATTTAAATTTTGTTTTTCTAATTCTTCAAAAATATCAAGTTTAACATCATGAGACTCAATGGCTGTTAAACATTCACGGCTTAATTCTGTATTCATATCTGCTCACCTATAACAAACCTTCTACTATTTGTTATACCAGTGTTTTATGAATATTCCAGTATATTTATCAATATTATGTTTGTTTGCTGATAAAGTGAGCGTAGTGATTAATTTGTATCATATTTTGATGATTTAAAACTAAATTTCTAACCAAAAATCAATTTCCAAACACTCGGTGGCTTATGGTGCTCATGATATTCTTTTCTTAAGTTATCCACCTTCATTAGTGTTTCTTTTGCTTGCTTAAACTTCCCATCAAAATTTAGCTTTTGAGATAATTCTATTTGTTTAATTACTTTGTTTAAACCTTCTATAGAAATGGATTTTTTACCATCTGGAAATTTAGCGGTTTTACTTAATTTAACAAGCTTAGTCAGTTTTAATAATTGTTCAGTTAATACCTCTTGATTTGGGGCTTTAACTGCTTTTTTAAATTGTAATCCCATATTTTTCATATTTGCTTCGAGATCAAATGGTTTTACCTCAGGTTTTGCCAATACAAGAGTGCTAAATAAACAGAGAAGTAAAAATATGGTTTTCATTTGATAGCCTAAAGTGTGATTTCTCCGAGAGTATAACATTTGGGCATACATTTTGAATGACTATTTTGTAAGGGGCTTTACAGAAAGTAAAAAAACTAATTACTATTATTTTGTGGTGATCCCTTCAATATTTATAATACCAGAACGATTTAAAGTTACTTTATACCTTTGTAACTCTTGCTTATTGTCTTTATTAGTTTGCACCATAACTAAATTAATTTGATATCTACGTTCAACGGCTTGCTTGCTGATCTTGTTACCTTCAAAGTTATATAATTTACCATCTCCTTTTTTTAAATATCTTACAAATGGCGCTAAGCTAAATAATATTTGCTCTTGGATCTCGTCATAACCGGGCATAAAGTCTTTTACAAGTACTTTGGTATCGCTTCTGAAGTGCAACAATTGAGCATCTTGTTTGTTTTGTTGTCGACGGCTTTGAAAAAGTTTATTTACTTGTTCCGGTAAATCTGTTTTTGAAATATATTCTAACCAAATGGTTTGCACGGCAATTTTGGTTTTTGTTGCACTATTAGTGAAGATATTCTGCCATTTGGGTCTGCCTTTTTTCAAATAATTCCAAATGAGTGTTGTGATATCATCTTTAAATATTTCACGTAAGCCATAAATAAACCCAAGAAAAGAGACTAATAACAATGTGATTTCAGTAAATGTTGTACGGGCACGTAAAATCAACATCATCACAAAAGCCATAATAACAGCTGTTACTAAGCCGCGAACAACTTTTTTATAGTTAATGTTTAATTTTCTATTTTCTTTTTTAAATACAACGCCATATTCAATTAATCTTTGCAATAAACGCATTTTATTGGAGATCCGGTTGGGATCATCAATTGTTGTTGCCGAATTATATTGATTGGTGGTGCGATATTCATTTTCGTTTCGACACACTTCAAATAGCTTTTCTCTGATTTCTGCATGTTCACTGCTTTTTGGACCATTGCTGAGTAATTTTAAAAATGATTGCTCAACATTCCAACTTAAGTAGTTATCTGCATTTTCAAAAAATGAACTTAGCTTTTTATCTGGCGGAGTATAGCGACGTAGTTTCTTAAGTAATGAAGTAATTTGCTCTACAATTTCATCGACTTTAGGATAAAACTCATCAGCATCTTTTATTAATAAAGTTTGCTTAATATCTGTTTTTAAAGCAATTCTGATTTGATATGAAAATAAATTTAGGTTTACACGATAATCTGTTTGCTCACCTTTTTGTTTTGCAATAAAACGGCTTCGTACTAAGGGTAAATGTAGTTGGTCCGAATAATAAGCGCTTCGGGTATTGATACTGCTATGAAAAAAGTTTTCTTCGGATAAAGTATATGGATTGATCCCCATTTCAACTGGAATTGAAAAGTAAAGGTCTAGCCTTTGATGTGCTTGTGGTAATAATTGATGACTAATAGCAAAAGAAAGATTTTCTTCTTGATTTAATGATGTTTTATTCACTCGTGTATATACCTCAGTCAAAAGACTAATATCTTATGAATTTCAATATTAGTCTAGCTTATCAATGAGTTATTATAAAGTTTTTAATTACACTGAATAAAACGTTTTAAATCATTTATTGCAGGCGCAAACCAATATGAGCCAGTTTTAGCACTAGAAAATTCAATTAATTTATCGTGAATACCATCTTCAGTTAAACCATACATGCTATTTAACTGGCTGGTAAACCTTTGCATTTCACAAGCAAAAGATAAGAAATACAAACCGTTTTGGCTAGTATTACCAAAAGGCGCACTGCGGCGATACATTTTCATTGCCTGACCATCTACTTTCACATCTGTGCGACTAACATGTGAATTTATTGGCATTTCTTCTCCTTCAAGTTCAATTGAGTCTATTTTAGTACGCCCTACTGTTTGTTCCTGCTCAGGTATTGGCATTTTATTGAACTCAGCTAAGTTATGACACCACTTCTGAGTAAGCATGTAGCTACCGTCAGCATACTTTTCGCCTTGAGGGATCAAGGCAACTTGATGTTGCTCTGCAAGTTTTGGATTGGCAGAACCGTCAATAAAGCCAATTAAATCTCTATCGTCGTGATATGTAAAACCGTGTAAATCAAGCTCAGCTGTGGCGATTGGTTTCATTGCATTATGAATAGACATCATAGCATCAAAGTTTTTTCCGATATTATTACTATGGATCCAAAATAGCACATCTCTTTGTGTGCCTTCAGCTGTGAAATTTTTAACGCCATTAATGGTTTTAAATTCTTTTAGTTCTAATATGCTTGTTTGTGTTTCAAGCTTATTAAGCAAAGATTTACCAAAGGCAATCACCAGATTTACATTGTTTTGGCTATCGAGTGCTTTTGTAAGCTGTTGCTTGATTTCATTTAACGGTAAGTTGTGATCTACTTGATATTCAAGAAAATAGAATTGGTTACTTGTTTCTACAAATATGCCAGGTTGAGGAGAAGACATATAAGGCCCCTGTCAAAAATTAACAAAATAAGATAACAGGATATATGATTATTGCTATTAATACAGGGTTGTGCGTTGTAATACACTTAATTTATATACGAGTCGGAAATAAAAAAAGCCTTGTTAATCCATTAACAAGACTCCACGCTAGTTTAATTGTTCATCAATTTAAAATAAAAACGTCACTGGGTTAAAGTGACGTTTTGTTACAATGTTGATTAGGGAGGATTATGCAATTTTTTTTTCTATTTCATTGGTAACTGCACTTAATAAATTCATATCAAAATCAAACTCGTCTACTCGAATTGCAAGTTCACGTTTAGTATTATAATCAAGTAGCTTTTTAAGTTCATCGGCTGTAATGACATTTGCAGTAAAAGCATTGCTTAAAGTATCAGGAAATCTCACACCTGATTTAAATACTTTGCCACGTAAACCTTTTTTAACTTTAGCTAATAAATCTAAACATTCTAATTTCGCCTTATAAGCATTCTCATTAATTTCATGACCGCTACCAGGTGTAACTTTTACTAAATGTGTTAGTTGCTTTTTAATTTGTGTATCTAGCTGTGCTTGTTTTGCAAGTTCACGTATTAAATCATCACTAATTTTCGGCATCTTTTCATTGTAAGTTAGTGTTAATAATTTCATCAAATGTTTAGTGGCTGTTGATGGGAAGTTATCTAAGAATTTAAATAATGCTTGTTCTGCCTGTAATAAAGACCAACGTGTCGCATAATGGAAATAAGCTTTTGCTTGCTCTTTATCTTCAGTTGCTACTTTTTGTTCGTAGTATCTAATTGATGCCATAGCTGCATATAAATAGCTCATAACGTCACCTAAGCGGGCAGATAACATTTCAGCTTGCTTTAATTTGCCACCAAGTACTAATAATGAAAAATCTGCGTATACGGCAAGTTTAGAAGCGAGTTTGTTTATCGCTTTTTCGTAAGGGCGAACTTCAGCTAAACTTGAGTTTGCACTTGCCATAAATGGCATTAAACCTAAACTAAAAGCACGTAAGCTATTAGATACACTATAACCGACAGTACTTAATAAGATTTTGTTAAACTTTTTATCTGAACCATTTTCGTCACTATGAATTGTTTCTACCATATTTTGTAAATACGGGTGACAACGCATCACACCTTGACCAAATATCATCAAGTTACGTGTTAAAATGTTTGCACCTTCTACTGTAATTCCGATCGGCTGTGCGATATAACCTTGCGCTAAGGTATTTTGTGGACCACATTGAATTGCTTTACCTGCTTGAATATCCATAGCTGAGTTTAATACATCACGACCAATTTCTGTCATATGGTATTTTGCAATTGCAGTAACGATTGATGGTTTTAAACCTAAACCAAGTCCTTCCGTCGTTAGTACACGCATAGACTCTTGTAAAAATGCTTTACCTGCAATATCAGCGAGTTTTTCTTGGATACCTTCAAACTGACCAATTGATAAGCCAAATTGCTCACGTACAGCACAGTATTCTGCTGCACTTTTAAAAGACACTTGAGCGGTAGATACACCCATGGCAGGTAAAGAAATACCACGACCAGCACCTAAACAACTTACAAGCATTTTCCATCCATTACCGATGTTCTTTTGACCACCAATAATAAATTCCATTGGGATAAATACTTTATCACCACGAGTAGTACCATTATAGAAGTTCACGCCCATAGGTTTATGGCGGTTACCAAGTTGTACACCTTTGTGATCATGTGGGATCAAGGCACAAGTAATACCTAGATTTTGATCGGCACTTAATAGTTTTTGTGGATCCTTTACTTTAAACGCCAGTCCTAGCACAGTCGCGATTGGGGCTAATGTTATATAACGTTTATCCCATGTCACCTCTAAACCAAGTACTTGTTCGCCTTGGTATTCACCCATAGTAACAATACCTTCATCAGGGATACCACCGGCATCAGAGCCCGCTTCTGGGCTTGTAAGGGCAAAACAAGGAATATCGGTGCCATCAGCCAAACGAGGCAACCAAAATGCACGTTGTTCATCAGTTCCGTAGTGCATTAACAATTCACCTGGACCTAGTGAATTAGGAACCATCACTGTTACAGCAACACCTGAACTTTTAGTCGAAATAGTGCCTACAATTGTTGAATTTGCATAAGGGCTAAATTCACGACCACCATATGCTTTAGGAATAATAAGAGAAAAGAAGCGCTCTTTTTTAAGAAAGTTTAATATTTTATCTGGTAGATGAATGCTGTTTTGGATTTCAAAATCATCAATCATTTCGATTAATTCTGCAACTGGGCCATCTAAAAAAGCTTGTTCCTCTGCAGTTAGTTTAGCAACAGGAATAGATCTTAGAGCATTAAAGTCTGGCTTACCCTGGTAAATTCCAGTTTCTAACCATACATCACCAGCATCTAATGCTTCTTGCTCTGTTGTTGAAATTGTAGGTAATACTTTTCTTAAAGTTGTTCTAAGGCTCATAATTGACTCATCTGACCAGTGTAATTATCTATATTACGTCACAAAAACGCGCTTAGATCAAATACTCTATTCGTTTTTTTAACAAAAATTTATCATTTTAAAATTTACTTTATAAATTAATACTAAAATTCAATGGTTTAGAGTATTTAATTTAATTCGACTTAAAGCTAAAAAAAATTTAACGACTAATTAAAAGTACAAGATAAACAATAAAATTTGGTAACTACTTATTTTTTAGTAAAAAAGGTGACTTTATATATTCATTTAAATGACTTTTTATTGTCATGCCAATGTCATTTAAATCTTTAAGAATAGCGACGAATTTTCGTAATAGTTTCATCGTTAAACAGTTTTAGCGCTTTCTTTTAAGAGTATTTATGTGGCCAGAACCTTTCAACTTTGAAGCATTTTCTAATGAATGAATATTTTGGGATTTAAAATGGTTAAGTTTAAAGCATCAAACCTTGTGGCGACATCGGTTGCATTAGCTTTATGTGGTCCAACTTGGGCGCAAGAAGTAATAACAAAAGATGAAAAAGTGATAGAGCAAATTTCGGTAATAGGTAAACGCGTTTCACATGCAAATAATGTGGTTACTTTAGATGCAATTGAACGACAAGCGCCTAACAATAGCGTGCTAGCTGCAATAAAAAGCATACCAGGTGTGATCATAAGCGAAGGTGATTCATTTGGCGGCGATGATTGGTCAACAACGATCAGTATGCGTGGTTTTTCAACTAACTTGAATGAACAGCAACTAGGTATGACTGTAGATGCCGTGCCTAATGGTGGTTCTAGTTATGGAGGCGGTGCTAAAGCTAATCGTTATGTTGATAGTGAAAATCTAGCTACGGTTGAAGTTGCACAAGGGACATCTGATATTTCATCTGCATCGTTAGAAGCTTTAGGTGGTAACTTAAATTTCTTAACAAAGAAACTCAGTGATAGACAAATGACAACTTTTGCATATACCAATGCAGATCATGATGCCACGCGATATTTTGTTCGCCATGAAACAGGCGAAATAGCTTCTGATACTTATGCAATGTTAAGTTACTCGCAAACAAGCAATAAACGTTGGATTGATGAAGGCTCTAATGCTGGGGCTGAACGCCAACACTTTGAAGCGAAAGTAGAGTCTACTATTGGCTATTTATCTGTGGCAGCACGTTTATCTTATGATGATGTTGAAGAAGATAACTACAATGGTGTGTCAATTGCCCAGTTTAATGAAAACCCTGATTCAGATAGATTAACAGGTGATTGGACTGGCACGCCATACTATGATCAAAACTTTGCAGAAGGTTGGTCTACATTAAGAGAAAATACGCTAGCTTACGTGAAACTTGATTATGTTATTTCTGATACCTCTGATATTCAATTTACACCTTACTACCATGAAAACTCAGGCCGTGGTGATTGGATGCCTCCGTATATTAATGCAGCAACTGATGCACAAGGCAATATTGTAGATAAAGACGAGTCAGGGGGTAGCACAACAAAATATGGTTTTACTGATTTAGCTGGAAACCCATTACAACCTGATGAAAATTGTACTTCTCAATTTGGAGGTGATTCATTACTTCATCCTGATTGTTATCAAAATGATGCGATAGCAGTTATGTCTTATCGCCATACTCATTACAAAAAGAATAGATACGGCTTTACGAGCAATTATAATTTACAAGTTGATCAACATGAGATCAAAACGGGGTTATGGTTTGAAAATTCTGATCGTGATGAAATTAGAGATTGGCATCACATGTTAGATGCAAGCCAAGGCCCATCATATAACAATACACCGTACCGAGTTCAATATGATAGAAGTTATACGACTAATACAGTGAGATTATATCTTCAAGATAATATCGATTTTGGTAATTTAAGTGTTAATGCGGGTGTTCAGCAATACTTTGTAGATATTGACCGTGTTGATAATTTTATTAAACAAGAAACGGGCAGTATAAATAGTGATTCAGATTTATTAGCGAGTATTGGTACGGTTTACGATTTCAATGATTCATTAGCTTTATTTGCTGGATTTAGTCAAAACTTCTCGGCAATCAAAGATGAGATTTTAGAGTCTGGATTGGCTGATTTAACTCAAATCGAGCCTGAAACAGCTGATAATATAGATTTAGGGTTACGTTACCAAACACAAGACTTAAACTTATCACTGACTGCCTACACAATTGATTTTGATAATCGTATTACTTTTATTTCTGCTAATACACCGGGGGCACCTGATTATGATGGTGAAAATGGCACTTATCGAAATGACGGTGGCATTGAATCACAAGGGGTTGAATTAAGCGCAACTTATCATCTGTCATCAAACTGGTCTGTACTAGGATCTTATACAAATAACCGCTCGGAATATGCAAGCACCGAAATATCAGAAGCTGATGGTACAGCAGGTAATAAAGTTGCGGGTGCGGCTGAGGATGTTTTGGCACTGTCAGCGAATTACTTTAACGGAGATCTCCGTTTTGGTACCAGCATGAAATATACTTCTGATAGATTCGGTAATAAAGAAAATACAGATGTTTTAAACAATGCGACGATTGTTGATTTTAATATAGGATATGCAATTCCTTTGAGTGTCGGTAACCTCAGTGAAATGGATGTATCATTTGTTGTTAATAATGTATTTGATAAAGATTACTTAGCGGGTGGTATTGAAGGTTCATATTTCATTGGTGCTCCACGTACAGCAAGCTTAACATTCACAGCTAACTTCTAGTTTATTATATAAAATAAAAGAGCAGGCTTATCACCTGCTCTTTTTTTAAGGTTTTATTAAGTTTAAAAAATTACTGTGCGTTAGTGCACTGCTTGTAAATTTTGTAACCCTGCTGCTGATAATGTGGTTTTGGTAACAATCGATGGTTTACGTTGGCAAGAAGTATTTTATGGTGCGCAACTTAGCATGATAAATAATGAAAAATTTGTATCTAACCCATCAAAACTTGAACAAGATTTTTGGCATCAGGATATCACTGTTCGAAGAGAAAAGCTGATGCCATTCTTTTGGCAAAGTATCGTCACACAGGGCGCTGTTATTGGTGATAGGAACAAAAATTCTTACATGTCAGTGGCAAATGAATGGTATTTTTCATATCCAGGTTATAGTGAAATTTTAACGGGTTTTGCAGATCCAAAAATTGATAGTAATAAAAAATTCAATAACCCAAATATCACATTTCTTGAATGGCTCAATGCACAAAAAGAATATAAAAATAAAGTGGCTTCTTTTGCTAGTTGGGATGTATTTCCGTACATCATCAATACAGATAGAAGTAAATTGACAGTGAATGCAGGTTTTGCCAAATCAAGTGAAACTGATAATTACAGTCAATTATTAAATGCCTTGCAAGATGAGATCCCAAGCCCTTGGCACAATGTACGACTTGATTCTTTTACATATCGATTTGCACAACATAATTTACTTAAAAATAAACCAAAAATGACCTATATCGCACTAGGCGAGACTGATGATTTTGCTCATGATGGGCATTACGATCAATACCTCTATGCAGCTAAACGTACGGATCAATATTTGGCAGATTTATGGCACACTATTCAGTCAACGCCAGGATATAAAAACAATACAGTGATGTTAATGGTTACTGATCATGGCCGTGGTGCAACTGCAGATGATTGGCAGCATCATGCATCAGAACAAGCAACTACGGGTTATTTAAAAAGCTTAAAGGATTTTAAAAAAGGCATTATAGGTTTGGAACAAATTTGGCTTGCAGCTATTGGCCCTGATATAACTCCCTCAGGTATCACCCCCACCCCTTATGAAGTGAAACAAGATCAGGTTGCGGCAACTGTATTAACCATATTAGGGCAAGATTCAAAAAAGTTTAGCTCAGTCGCAGGTAAACCTATTAACTTTATTCTTAAAAAATATCAGCAACATGCAAGCTTATAGAGATTTATAATGAAAAAAATTTTATCACTGTCAATAGTATTTTTTTTATTGGCATTACCTAATTTAGTGTTATCGCAAGAGCAAAAAATCATATTTGCCTCTTGCGGTAATCAAACTAAACCTATGCCGATTTTAGATGCGATTAATAAAGAACAAGCCGATCTGTTTATATTCCTTGGTGATAATGTTTATGGCGATACAGAAGATATGGATTTACTTGCAGATAAATATAAACAACTTGGAAACATACCTGGCATAAAAACCCTGAAAGAAAATACTGAAGTAATTGCTATTTGGGATGATCATGATTTTGGCGAAAATGATGCGGGCATTGAATATGCTAAAAAAGAAGAAAGCCGTCAGATCATGCTGGATTTCTTTAACGAAGACAAAAACTCAATAAGGAGAACACGGCCTGATGGCATATACACTTCATATATGTATGGTGAAGCAGATCAAAAGGTTCAGGTAATATTACCTGATTTACGCTGGAATCGTTCTAAACTTTCTGCGGTATCAAAAAGTGAGTATCAAAATATACGAAAACCTTTAAATATGGGTCCGTATAAAATTCATAAAGATAGCAAAGCTTCTATGTTAGGTGAGTCTCAATGGGATTGGTTAGAAATACAGTTACAAAAACCATCAAAGATTAAAATCATCGGGTCTAGCCTTCAGTTATTACCTGAATTTACAGGATGGGAATCTTGGGCTAACTACCCTGAAGATCGTGCGCGTTTAATGGATTTAATTCAACAATATCAAGTGAATGGCGTTATTATCGTTAGTGGAGATACACATTGGGGCGAAGTATCTAGGGTTAATAATTTAATAGACTACCCCTTGTGGGAGATAACAAGTTCAGGGCTCACTGAAAAGTGGAAGCATGTTAGCCCAAACGTTCATAGAGTTGGGAATTTTACAAATCAGGTTAATTACGGAGAGATCTTAATAGATTGGCAAAAAAAAGATCCTACTATTTCATTTGGTTTAAAAGATATAGATGGAAAAATAACTCACAGGCATCAAGTTATGTTATCTGAGATCAGCCCATTTAAAATTAGATTATAACTTTTTAATATAAATCAGTGTCTTGCATGTATTGTACTGAAGCCCTGATCCTAACTTTCTAGTTAGGATCTTTTATTAGTTAAAGTCTAATTAATGCAAAGTAAAAAGCTAATTTGTAGAATTTAATCAATAATTAAGTTATTTACAATATTATTTAAAAGTTAATAAGCACCCGCTCACAGTACGCGCATTATATTTCTTATCAAAAATGTATAAAAATACATCTTTTGGTTTGAAAATCATACAGAAGTAGCGTTTTATGTTGGTAAATAAGTTGATTGGGATAGCTTATATAAACATGCTAAATTACTTTTTATGGATCCATAATATTTAGCACTGTGTTTAATTATGATAGAAAATGAAAGTTATGTTCAAGAGTTGAAAACCAGCCTGGCTAAAGTGTGCTCGCCTTTAAAAGTAAAAGCGAGCGAACGTTACTTCCCTAGTGGGATCAATTGCCTTGGCGTTAATGCCTCTGATATAAAGTCAGTGATTACAAACTTTCATAAACTGCACAATGACCTTACTGCAAATCAAGTCCTTTTTATATCTGAAAGTTTACTTTATAAAGCACAATACAGTGAAGAAGTTATGCTTGCTTTTGGTTTAATAAATAAATTTGTTAAAAAATATTATAATGATGATTTACTGTTGCGTTTTGAGTTTTGGTTAGAAAATTATGCATCTAATTGGTCTTTAGTAGATGATTTATGTATTAAAACCATTTATCAGTTTTTACTTACTCGACCGCATTTAATTGAGCAAACCCAACATTGGATATATTCAGAAGTATCTTGGTGTCGCCGTGCGAGTAATGTTGTCTGGGTTAAGTTTATTAACAGAAAAATAGGAAAATCAATATACTGTTTAGATAAAAAGTTAATTTTTAAAAACTGTGACACCTTACTTAATGACCCTGATGAGTATGTGCAAAAAAGCATAGGTTGGTTATTAAAAGTGACATCCGTACATCATGAAAAAGATGTGGCAACCTATATTGAGAGTAATTATAAAAGAATGACACGTGCTACGATCCGTTATGCAATTGAAAAAATGCCTGCCGACATTCGAAAAAGGCTTTTATTATTATCCTAATTAGTTCGTTACGCGTTACGTCATAATTTAATGTATACAACTTAAGTGAAATTGATTCTCAATTAGATTAAACTCCATTTTTTAATCTAAGGATATTTAAGTGAGTTTACTTATTTTATGGTGAGCCGTATTTTTCACTCTTGCCCTTGTGTTTTATTCCGTTGGTATTTGGAATGACTATTGCCATAAACAATTAAAAAAATGGCATATTACAATGTTTGGCTTAGGTGTCTTAACAGATACACTTGGTACGCTATTAATGTATTTGTATGTTGGCCATTTAATATTCACAGCTCATTCGATTTCAGGTTTTCTTGGGCTTTTCTTAATGATGTTTCACTTTTGCTGGGCATTTCTACCAATACGAAATAATGATGTTAAATTATTAAATAACTTTCATCGATTTAGCATTTTAGTGGGGGCTTCTTGGATGATTTCTTATATTTCAGGCTTATACTTAGGCATTCGTGGTTTAGGATAATGTTTGAAAAATATTAATAAGTTTTAGTTTCAATTTTTTAAGTATCAACTGTAAAATACACCTAATTAAAACGTTAGCTGCAGTAGTTGCAGCGAGATAAAAATTAAGAGTATAAAAAATGAGTAGCGAACTAGACATAATTGATAATTTGGTTGAATTAGAACGTTTTTTACTATCAGTTGAAGATGGTAGCCTGGGTCTAAACGGTGTTGAAGGTGTTGGTTTAGCAACTAATAACGCTGATGGAAGACATTTTGTTGCTGTATTTGATAAAAGCCAGAAACTTCTTTTTTCCAAATGGGTGACTAAAGAAGTATTTGAATCAGGAAAAGATATGGTACGTAATGGTGTAAAACCAAAGCATTAAAGTTTTTATATTATTCCTTCGGTTCAATTTCCACAAGTGAATTGGTACTTATTACACTTTGATAAGTACACTTTTAATTATTTACTCCACTCAAAATCCAACTTCATTCTTGCAAGTCGATTTACTTACAAAAATAAAATGAACTTTATATTATAAATTATTTACGATAAGTTCATTTCTTCTCCTGGTTGTCATGCACAATTAGTCACGAATTTGATAGACAATAGTATTCAGTATGGGTTTGAAGGCAATATTTACAATGTGGTTAAGAACAAAATTTCTAACTAAAAGGACAACTGCTATCAAGAAAACGGCATAGATTTAAATTAAACTCTACTGGCTGCTCTAAGTTGATAGATAAACAATATTAATACCTGATTGTAACTTTTTATTTTCTATAATTTTTCAAGAAACAGATAAATAGATTTATTATAAGACTAATTTTCAAGTACTTGCTTACATATATTGGAAATCCTATATGGGCAGTTTATACATATTCAATATGCCTATTTAACAAAATAAATGGCTGATGGATTTGTTATCCAAATATTCTGACCATTGATGAGTATATCAAAATAGAAATTAAAGGAAGTACGATGACAAAAATTCTTGTTCCCACTATTAATTACAACAACACTAATCGCACCAAATCTTTTAGCTGGGGCCTTTACTGGTAATATTAAACTTGCGATGGTTTCAGAAACTCGTACAGGTAAAGAAAAAAACAGAGACCGTAATAGAAAGCCAACTGAAACACTCGAGTTTTTTGGCATTAAAGAAGATATGAAAGTGCTAGAAATTATTCCTGGAGGTGGCTGGTATACAAAACTATTAGCGCCCGCTTTAAGAGATAAAGGGCAATTTTATTTAAGTCTTGGTACTAAACGCTTAAGCGATAGTTTATTAACTACAAAACCTTTTGATAAAGTCAAAGAGATTGGCCCTGTTGATTACAAGCTAGAAAATCTTGATTTTGAAGTCAATGATTAGATGCGGTTTTAACCTTCCGTAATTATCATAACTTTGATGAAAAAGAACGTACAAGTATTAATAAAGCGGCTTTTTCAGCCTTAAAACCTGGTGGGGTTTATGGTGTTGTAGATCAAACTCGCAGACATATGCAAAAAAAGAATGATGAAAATGGTAGATGTTTTGATCCTGTACTGGCAATAAAAGAAATTCAGCAAGCGGGTTTCACTTTGGTTGATTATTCAAATTTACACTATAAATCGGATGATGAATTACGTTTCGAAGTGGGTCGTAAAACTGTACGCGGCAATTCAGATCGTTTTACTTTATTGTTTAAAAAACCAGAATAAGCACTTTTTAACTAATGAATAGCTGTTTAATGCTATAAACTAAACAGCTATTAAACTAAATCACAAAAGTTAGCTTGTAATAATTGTGATAGGTCATTTGCAGCTAATGACACTTCTAGACCACGACGCCCTGCACTAACATAAATTTTATGCTGATCTAAAGCTGACTTATTGATAAAGGTTGGTAACTGTTTCTTTTGACCTAATGGACTGACGCCACCTAATATATACCCAGTGCTGGCTTGAACTTGTATTTTATCAGCCATAACCACTTTTTTAACTTTACATGCTTTAGCTAGTTTTTTTAAATTAACCTGATTATCAACTGGTACGATAGCAACGACTAATTTTTTTTGTTCGGTTTCAAGCACGATTGTTTTAAAAACTTGGTGTTGCTCTATACCTAGTTTTTGTGCTGCCTCAATGCCATAAGATGCCGCACCTGCTTCATGTTGGTATTGGTGAATATCAAATGAGACCTTTTTCTTTTTTAAAAAAACAATAGCAGGTGTCATACACTTCTCTAAATTAATCTAGTTTTCGCCATACTTCTTTGATGTATACATTGGACTCTTGTCTTTGTGTTGTCCAAATATCTCCATTAATGACAAAATCAAACGTATCATTTGAATATTCCTTTATTAAAATTAATCTTGATAATAAAGGAATATATGGAGTATTACAGTTGAAAAATCTTAACGTTATAAATAAATTATTTCATCACTGAGCTCATTAAGCTCTTGCTCTATATGTGAGACATATATAATGGGTAGGTTAAACTCAGATTTAATTTGATTAAAATATTTTAATAAATCATTTTTTTGAGCTAAATCTAAACCACTGAGTGGTTCGTCCATTAAAAGTAATTTAGGAGAGCTTAAAATAGCACGGGCAATTGCGACTCTTTGTTTTTCACCACCAGATAACATTTGTGGCATTCTCTTTAATAAAGCCGTTAAAGAAAATGCATCAACTACCCGCTCTAAACTAAAATTTATACTGTTAGCACGTTTTAAAGCGTAATTTAGATTGGCTAAAACATTAAGGTGTGGGAATAGCCGTGTATCTTGAAAAACAAAACCGATATCTCTGTTAAAAGCAGGTTCCATTAGCTTTTTATCAGAATCTTGTAACACAATTGCATTTAATTGAATCATGCCGGTAGCACGTGTCTCAAGGCCTGCAATAATTCGTAGTAGTGTGGTTTTTCCACAACCTGAATCGCCACTAATGCCAATGCATCGGTTGTTAAGATCTAAACTTTGTTTATATTTAAAATGTCTTTGATTTAATGTGATAGCGCAATCAATCTGTAGCACGTAATTGCCCTCTTTTTAAAATATTCATTACAATTAAAATAACCATAGAAAATACTAATAACCCTGCAGCCATTAAATGTGCTTTATCGTATTGCAGTGATTCTACGGCATCAAATAATGCAATTGACAGTACTTGCGTTTCGCCGGGGATATTACCACCTATCATTAATATAACGCCAAATTCGCCTACAGTATGAGCAAAACATAATAATGCAGCACTAATAATGCCGTTTTTACATATAGGTAATACAACTGAAACAAAGGCATCTAAAGGTTTGGCACCTAATGATTGTGCTGTCTCTAATAATCGATTATCGAGTTGTGAAAATGTCGCTTGCAAAGGTTGTATCGCAAAAGGCAGTGAATAAATGAGCGAAGCAAACAAAATACCATAAAAAGAAAATGCCAATTGTTGCCCTGTGAGCGCAAGGTATTGTTCACCAAGTAAGGTTTGTGGTGAAAAAGCAATAAGTAAATAAAATCCCAATACCGTAGGGGGTAATACAATAGGCAATGCAACAATGGATTCTATGATCATGGCAAACCAAGATTTACTTTTAGCTAGCCACCAAGCAAGTGGAATGCATATTAGCATTAGAATAATGGTTGTTGATAATGCCAGTTTGAGCGTGAGCCAAAATGCGGCTATTTCTGCAGGACCAAGTGATAAATTCATTATTTCACCTGGTAGCCATAGTGTTTAATAATATTTTTAGCTTCTTCTGATTTAAGGTACGTTATAAAGTCGTTTGATTCTGTTAGCTTTTTACTTCGGGTTAAGATCACAACTGCTTGAGGGATATATGCATTTTCATTGTTTAATAAAATATAATCTTTTTGTTTGACCTCAGTTGATACGATATGACTCATTGAGACTAAACCTGCAGGGGCATTACCTGAATGCACAATTTGAAAAGCAGATGCGATATTGCTACTTGTTATATAAGTCCCTTTAAAAGGGGTTGTTAGTATGTCATTTAATACTTTTTTTGCCGCAACGCCATAAGGCGCATGTAAAGGATTGGCGATCACGAGTTTATTATCGGAATTATTTAGTTGAGATAATTTTATTTTTTGTTTAGGTGAATAAAAAACAAGTTGTCCTTGTGCGTACACATACATGCTTTGTGCAATTGCGAAATTTTCATTAACCAGCATTGTGGGTCTGTTTTCATCTGCTGATAAAAACACATCAAAAGGCGCACCGGCCTTTATTTGTTGATATAAAATACCGCTAGAAGCAGAGGAGACAGTTACTTTTTTATTTGTACTCTTTTGGTATTGTGTAACGATTTCATTTAGAGGCAATTTAAAGTTACTGGCAACCGCTATACGAAGGGGTGTTGCTAAACTTTGAAGGCTAAAAATCGTGATTAATAATAATAAAAATCTTGTTAGCATATATGTTTGTTTGTTCTCTTTTTATATTTTAAGTGTTTTAAATACACTGAAATAGCGATGTTACAGCATTGTTATTCTATTGCCATTTTTTTAGAGCTTCTTTGTCTTTTTGGTTTGTTTCAACCCAAATATCTTGTTGTTGATCTTTTCTGGTTTCTTTTTTCCAAAAAGGTGCTTCTTTTTTTAAATAATCCATTACAAATTGCGCGCAAGCAAAGGCTTCTTCTCTATGTGGACTACTCACGCCTACATATACAATTTGATCGCCCAAAGCTAATTGCCCTACTCTATGAATAATATCTAATTGGTTTACTTTAAATCTTTCTTTTGCACGTACAGATATTTGTTCTAAAGATTTAGCTGTCATAGCAGGATAGTGTTCTAAAAATAAACCTGTTACATCATGGCCTTGATTAAAATCTCGCACTACACCGATAAAAGTAACAATCGCACCATCAGTATTATCTTTAGCACGTAACATCTCATATTGAGTGCTTAAATTGAAGTCGGCTTCTTGTACGCTGATCATAATACTAACCGCCTGTTACTGGAGGGAAAAAAGCGACTTCATCACCAGATTTAATCAAGCTAGTTTCTTCTACCATTTCTTGATTAACTGCAGCAAGGGCATTATTACCTGCAATAAATTCCGCCCATTTGGCTCCTTTATTGGCAAGCTCTATTCGCAACTGCGCAACTGTCGTTTGTTCAAAATCAGAAATTTCTAATCCAGAGCAATCTAATAATTCTCTTAGTCGCCCAAAAAATAATACTTTTATCATTTTTAACCCTTAACTACAGATTTTATATCGCCAGACTTAAAATGAAGTCTAAGCCTGATAATTGGCAGTGTTATTGCGCTTGATAATGCCCAGATTTACCGCCAAGCTTTTCTAATACTTTGATATCGCTTATGCACATAGCAGGATCAACTGCTTTACACATATCAAATATTGTCAGCGCAGCCACAGAAGCTGCTGTTAATGCTTCCATTTCAACACCGGTTTGCCCTGCTAATTTAGCTAAAGTTTCTATATCAATGCATGATTGCACTTCATTGAAAGTGAAATCTACTTGTACTTTAGTCAGCATTAAAGGGTGGCATAATGGGATCAGATCAGAGCATTTTTTAGCGCCTTGGATCCCAGCGATTCGTGCAACTTGTAATACGTCACCTTTTTTATGACCATTATCACGGATCATGGCTAAAGTTTCAGGTTTCATGTAAACACGCCCTGATGCCCGTGCAATACGTTCTGTAACTGCTTTTTCAGTTACATCAACCATATTGGCTTCGCCGTGTTCATTTAAATGTGTAAAGCCCATAATTAACCTCGGCTCTCACATAATTCAACAGTAGATTCTTTTAGTTGGGGTACAAAGTTACACGGACGATGAGAAGCATCTAATTGCTGTTTAATCACGTCATTCCATGCAGTTTTACAGGCGTTTGTAGAACCTGGCATTGCAAAAATAACGGTTTTGTTTGCCATGCCAGCAATTGCACGAGACTGTATTGTTGAAGTACCAATTTGTTCATAAGAAATTTGACGGAATAACTCACCAAAGCCATCCACTTCTTTATCAAATAAGGGTGTTAATGCTTCAGGTGTAGAATCTCTAAATGTAAAACCTGTACCGCCAGTAATAACCACAGCTTGTATATGATCGCTCGCAATCCACTGGGATACAATTGCGCGTATTTTATAAACATCATCGATTACAATTTTTTTGTCAGCTAGGTTATGGCCAGCAGTTTGTAAACCATCAACTAAAGCAGCGCCTGATGTATCATTTGATTCATCACGTGTATCAGAAACCGTTAAAACAGCAATTTGTAATGGTTGGAAAGGTTGTGGCGTTTTATGTCCCATAATGGAAATCCTTAATTAAAAGTGAGTTTTAACAGCTTGCCAATCATCTGGTGTATTAGCATTTGTTAAGTAAAGCGGTTCGTCCTGTGCCAAAGTATGTGCGTTTTGTGTCTTTAGCATGGCATAAATTGAGTTTTTATATTTGCCTTCTAAGGCATCTTTTAAAAATTCTTTTAAATCAATAGTGACTTTAACTACGCAAGGCAACATATGAGATTCAAAATAAACAGCATTTTTTGACGCTTGTGCTGTTTTTTGTAATTGCACTAAGTCGCTACTGCGAACAAGTGGCATATCTACTGGCAAGATGGTCAGCCAAGCACCACTTGGTACATGCTTGATTGCGGCTTCAATACCCGCCAGTGGTCCTTTATCTAAATAGCGATCACGTATCCCTTGTTCGGTATTCCTGCTGATCAATACTTGTTGACATAAGCTTGTTGATAAACAGAGTTTTGCATTGTCAAGTAAGTTAACATTTCCTTTAACAAGCATTGCTTTATCGCTACCCATTCTTGAAGAACGGCCACCAGCAAGTACTAAACCAAAATGAATGTGATTTGAAACAGACATAATTTAGCCTCCAAGCATGGCTAAATCAGTTGTACCACCAGAAATGCCTTGATGTAAAAAATGGGTATCTGGTTTATCTTTTAAAACATTAGCGATAAATTGATCAAGCTCAGTTTCGCGCCCTTTAACAAGCAAGTCTCTTAAGCTGTAACCAGACTCACCAAATAAGCACAGGTGTAACTTACCAACAGAGGATATTCTTAATCTATTACAACTGCCACAAAAGTCATTGCTATACGGTGCTATAAAACCGACATGCCCGTCATATTCGGGATGACAAAACTCTTTTGCAGGTCCTGCATTTTTACCGCGTAATATTTGTGCCCAACCATTTTCTTCAAGGCATTTACCAATTTCTTCTGCACTGACATGGTTGGCTTCAAAGTATTCTTTATTATCTACAGTTTGCATTAGCTCAATAAAACGTAGAGAAATAGGCGTATCTTTTACCCAATCTATTAACTGGTCTAATTGTTTGTAGTTATATTTTTTTAGTAGAACAGTATTTATTTTAACTTGTTTAATTGTGCTTTTTAATGCGATATCAATGCCAGCCATCATTTCGGCAAGATTATCACGACCAATGACCGCTTTCATCATGCGTGCATCTAAGCTATCACAACTGATGTTGATTGCATCTAAACCACAATCAGCCCATTGTTGTACTTTACGATCCAGTTGATGAGCATTAGTTGTTAAAGCAACTTTTTCTATGCCTGGGGTATTTTTTATTGCTGTTATGATCTCAGGTAGGTCGCGTCGTAAACTCGGCTCACCGCCTGTAATACGCACTTTATTTATACCGTGACGGGCAAAAGAGGCAACAACCAATTTTATTTCATCAAGCGATAAATAATCAGGTTTTGAATCACATTTATAACCATCAGGTAAACAATAATTACAACGATAATTACATAGATCTGTTATAGAGAGCCGTAAATAACTAAATTTACGCCCTTGTGGGTCTTGTAGCATGTCAACACCTTTCCAAGTAGTGGGAGGTCTAAAAATTTCTTTTTAAACCCTGGTGACCAACTTAGTGTTAAAACTAACGTGATCACGGCCAGTATTCCTTGAACGCTCTGGAACGAAGGTATAAAGGCTCGGAGTTGTTAAAATCTTATGTTCAATATAATGATAGTTTATTAATAAAGCTAGTCTGAATTTGAACTATGATATGTTTTCATGATTTAAATCATTTAGGGCTCAATAAATGAGCCCTTGGTTGTTGGTATGGAACTTGTTTCTTTAAAAGTTAACGTTAACCATCAGCCACAGCTTACTCGTATCTACTGAATGTGCGTCAGCACTATAATCAGCATATTTAACTAAACCAGTTACTTTTTTATTGAACTTGTACTTAGCGGTTAAATCTAATTCAGAACCGTAATCTATGCTATCTACATCAGATGTAAAGTCATGGTAAGTTGCGCTTACTGCAACTGGGCCAATTTTAGTTGCCACACCAGCAAATACATCTTGGATCCCCGTAGCAGGCGTGCCTAAGAACTTATCAGCGAAACCTTGGTATTTATGCAAAGTCGCAAGTGGTGTTGAAAAAGCAACACCGTTATCACTGCCTAATACTTCTACACCTGCTTTAATTTTAAATGAGCTTACTTTGATACTTGCATCAACTGCATAATAATCAGTGCTGAAATCTTTTGTACTATCTGCTGTATCTGATTGTGTTGCGTAGCTAGCATGCACATTTACTGGGCCAAACTTACCGTTATAGTCAATACCTAAAGTTTGTGTTGAACTATCAGCTGATGCATCGTAATCAAGGTCGTAAACAAAGCCAGTTACTTTATGTTCTTTATTAATTTTGAAATTAACATTTGCTAATTGAAAAGCGCCATGTGCATCTGGTTTACCATCAGAATTACCGAAGATTTTATTAATATTATGAATGTAAGCGTAATCAAAATTAAGTGCTGAACTTAATGCGTACTCTATACGTAAACCATCATATGTTTGCTCATTTTGACGCCAGCCTACACCACCTACAAAACGTTGACCTTGATGTAAAATACGCTGACGACCAGCTGTTGCTTTTAAACCACCATTTTTATAGCTTAACGCAAATTGGTTTACATCTGTGCCTTCTGGATCTGCAACTACAGAGTAATCTGTATTGCCATTATCTGTACTATTGTATTGGCCTATCGCTGTTACATTATCAATTTCAGCAAGTACATTAAAACCTTTAAAATCTGCTGTTTTGTAAGTTAAACGTGTACGTAAAGTACCTGCGTTTGCATCTTTTTTAGCGTTATCTTCATCAACAGCTTCATAGCGTGCTCGCATATTGATTTTTGTTGTGCCGTTTGCAACAGCTTCTGTAATTGATGGACCTTGATTTGCCATCGCCATTTGGCTCATACCTAAAACACTTGAAAGTGCTAACACTATTTTTGATACAGAGAAAATTGCTTTTTTCATATTAATCACCTGATTAGTTAACTTGCTACTTTAATTTTTTATTAACTTCTTGGCGCTAAAGATACGCCTATTTGCAGGCGACAAATTGATTAAAATCAAATTTTAGAATTAATTCAGAGTTATTTTGAACTTTATATGATCTAAACTTGTCTTGTTAAAAATAAATTAACATTTAATTGTGTTTTATTAACTTAGTTTGGCAGTTAATTTTGTGAAATCATATATTTATAAAATTACTACAATTGATTTTGTACTTAAGTCACCAGTAATTTAAAATAGCAATCACAATGCCAATTAATATTATTTAATTAATTCAGTTGGTTATGTTTTTTTGATGAATTTATTGCACTTAGTAAGTACACACATGCACTATTTTATCTTTATTAATGTGTACAAATATCCATCAAAGCCGTTACGAGGGGATGACTTTTATTTTCTTCTTTATAGGCTAGGCCTATTTCTTTAAAAAATTGATATCTTGTATAGGCTTAAAGGTAATTACGTCAGCATCTATAATTTCTTGCCATTTTGCAAATAACGCCGCGCCCACTGCGGCACTTACTAACTGCCAAGCATATTCGATTGTTCTGATGTTGGCTCGAGTTTGAAATTGAATATCTAACATATCAAGTTGTAACTTTAATTTATCTAATGCATCACATGGGTTGCGATTGATAAATGGTAACTTATCAAGATCCATTGATGAAATGATGTTCTTTTGCGAAATATCCCACTGTTTAGGTAATGCGAGTTCATAATAATCTTTGAATATTGGCATGAAAACCGCTTTGGTATTGACTGATTGTGCTAACACAACTCTTGCATCACAGGTTTCGTGGGGATCTACTAAAGTTATTTCTAAATTTTCTATTTTGTCATTGAGTTTAGTCAGCAGTTGGCTCATGCGTTTGGCCCCTAAAGATCGCATAATCCCCAATCTGACAGGAACAGGAGTGGGTCCATCTTTAAATAGACTGAGCATTGTTTTAGATTTTCCTGATATATCTTTGGCATATGGATATAGCTTTTGAGCGGCTGCATTCGGTATCACGTCTCTAGCATGTCGGTTAAATAACTGGGTCGATAAGGTTTGTTCAATTTGTAGAATTGCTGTCGTTATTGAAGGTTGCGATACATAACAATGCCTAGCAGCTGCGCTTATACCAATTACACTAATTAACCACCCAAATTTAACCAGTCTCTAAAACATAAATTTTTTACTCGTTCTATATCACTTCTGAAGTTGTTCCATGCATTGCTGCAAGACTCAACAATATCGTCATAATCCTTAAAACATTTATTCGCTAATTCATTTTGCCGTAACCACTGCCATACTTGCTCAATAGGATTCAATTCTGGTTAATATGCGGGTAATTTAATCATGCTGACATTATCAAATTCACCAACAACATTTTCTGTATGCCAACCCGCACCATCCATTATCACAACGCTGTGCCTACCTGGTGGTGTGGCTTTTGATATTTGCTCCATGTGGAGCTTCATACCTTCTTTATTTGAAAATGGTACGACTAAAGCCTCTGTCTTTCCATTCGCGGGGCAAACAGCACCAAATAAGTAAGCGTTTAAAAACTGCTGCTGTTTAACTGCTCGCGGACGACTCCCTTTTTCTGCTCATAACCTCGTGGTGGTATTTTGTTGACCAAACCTTGCTTCATCTTGAAACCAGATATCTACACTACCTAAGGCTTGATCTATAGGGATCTTTTCGATCAATCTCATTTTGTATTTTTTTTAAAATCTTCTTGGATTTCTTTAGACTGCTTAGGGTGGCGAGAGCGGCTTGTTATCCATGAAAAATTAAGTACATGTAACAGCCTATAAACATTAGTTCTACTGTATTTCACTGCGAACTTTTCATTAATGAGTGAAACAAGTGTTTCAGCATTTAACCTGCCTCCACTGTCTTTTATGCTGTGCAATTGGATATATTCTTTAAGCTCGGATAATTGAGTGGTCGTAAGTTTTGAACGGCGTCCTGATCTTGTTTTTTCATTTAAACCTTCAATACCATCATTGAAGAATTTTCTCGGCCAATCATTTACTGCTTTTCGGCTAGCTTTTAAAGAAACAGCGGTTTGCGCTCTATTGGCTCCATCTTTTATGTGTGACAGAGCCAATAAACGGATACGCATTCGACCATTGGTTTCTTTAGCGATAAGGGGTTTGATATCTATCAATTTCAACTTATCTTCGAGTTGTTTTTGGGTAATATATTTCATACATACAATTTGATCACAAAATTAGTGTAATTGGTATTACACTGCCGTGTTCATATACTGCTTCAAAATACTTAAGTGCCCTTAAATCCATATATAAATACAGTCTTGATTGGTTTTTAATCAGATTAACGTATCTATAGAACAAATAGTTTGATCTATATCAAGCTATAGTTTTTACCTATATCTGGCATAAAAATTAAATATTTATCATATATCCCCATAAATAATAAGGTTAAAAAACATTCTATTTAAGATTCATTACAGGGCGATAAAATGAGTGATCAAAGTAAGGCAAGTAATATTGCTGTTAAAGTAATTCCAACTGAAACTATAAAAAAACAAAACATTTGGTTGTATCACAGCAAGATATTAGCGATACCATGGACAGATATGGTTATTCTGATGAAATAATAAATACAATAAATAAAGAGAACTTGTTACCTGCTGGTTTGTTAAGTCGTTTGCATGCCTCATATCCTCAACACTCTGGGTTTATGGAGAAAAAACCATTTTTATTTACTGATAAAGAGCACTACTCAGGTTTATCGGGATTTAGAGAAGTATGTGCAATTTTGAATCAAAACGGCATAGATATAGGTCACATTGTAGAGCGTGAATTTTTTGTAGAAGTTTATCGTTTTCTTGCTGCTCGTCACTAACTTAATAGTATTAATTGGGATGACTACCCTACTGACTCAGTATTTCAGTTAGTTTTTCCACAACCTAAAATGATTAACGACGAAACAACTCAAAAATACATAGATGCTACGGATGCAAAAGCACGAACACAAGTTGCGATTGATTATACTGAGTTAACAAACCCACATGCATGTTGCCTTATAAAATGTTGAATGGTGTTTATCCAACTATTTATTTTATGTTTAATTCATTTAATATTGCAGGTTTTGTTGATTCAACTGAGCCACGCTTGCTTGGTACAACTAACCGTCTGCTAATTCTAAATAATCAAAAAGTGTAAAAGGTATGGTGTTTTTATCTATTGAATAGCCAAATTGCAATAATTGTTTTGGTTGTTGTAATACAGTAATGTCTGAGTTTGTCGGCTGTTGCTTTTGAAATGCTTGATATTGTTTTATACACTCTTGAATGGGTGTGAAATCGCTCTCCTTTAATGAATCTGCCATTTTAGCTCTAATTGGGTTTAAATCGGCATACATCATACAACTTAGGATGGCTGATTCGTCTAATAAAGCTTGTGATTTAAAGCGACCTTCCCAAAACCTACCTGTGCAATTATCTTCGCTGTTGGCTTTTCTGGCTATAAACTCATTAAGGTTTCGCATAAACCAGCTAATATCATATAAACGACTACGCCACTCCTTTACTATTTCATTAATACGAAATAGACAAGCAGAATCAAGCTTTTCGCCTGCTCTATATCGGTCAACCAACATACAACCATGGTATAACTGATACCAACGCTCAATGACTTCATCATCCGATAAACTAAATGCTTCATCTCGATTAACCTTTAAAATCAGATGATAGTGATTAGATATAATGGCATAAGCTGTAATATCAATTAGAAATACAGAACCTAAAAGTTTTATTATATCAACTAGACAAGTGCGTCTATGGTCAAAGTTATTACCTGAATAAATATCATCACCGCATAAAAAACTTCTACGAATACAGCGATCAATACAATGATAATAAGGTGTTGCATCTAAATCAATTAAGGACTCTCGTGCTCTGGCCATTATTCACCTAAAACGTTATTAAACTAACTACTAAAGCTAAGATCATTAATTTTTAGATGGCTAAATTTTATGGGTGTTTAAAAAACGTTTAAAACGAGCAATAACTGCCTATCAATTAACTCTAATGGATAGGCAGTTAAATAATATTTATCAGTCTCTATTTATGCGCTAACCGCAGGTTTTTATCACTAATGTACAATTCATTCCTGTAGAATCACACTGCCATTCTGTTGTGCAACGTTCTCCTCCTAAACCACCACTTAGACCAAATACACTAATATCTTTACTCTTAAGATAATCGCCAAATGCTTCTGAACTAAAACTGGTACCATTCGCTGTGAAATTCTTTAATTCTAATTTATTTTTTGGTAAAAGGTTCCCTTGAGCATCATATGCATCAGATGTCATGGTGAGTGCTAACTCTAATCCTTTCGATAAATCCTGACTTAAATCTATTTTTATTTTTATAGAAGTGCCATCTCTAAATTGAACAGTTCCTGTTACAGTCCTTTGTAAACTTATCGATGCAGATACCAAAGCAGAAAGTCCAACTTGTAGGCTTGCTGCTATTTTTTCCATTGCCACTTCACCTTGTTTCATTGTTGAAATAACAGTATTTAATTCGTTATTAGTATAATTCGTAACATATGAATTAAAGTCACTTCGATAACTCAAAGCATCATATGCACTTCTGTAAGGAGAACCTGCAGGTAAAACTATGAAATCATCTCCAAATTGGGAGAAAGCTTCATCGTAGTAAGCTTTCGCCTCTTGTAAGTAACGTTCTAGGTCACTTTGATTTAGACGGCTAACCTCACTTATTGTAGCTCCTTCCGTTGGCGCACCGAACTCAGGGTTACTTTGTTCTGGTATGTGTACATCAAATTCACTATAACTTAAAAAACCCATATCAAGGACGATAAACCTATATTCACCTCCCCTTAGCCGTGCTTGAAGGTATTGATTTGCAGTGCTAAATTTAGCTGTATCACTACAAAAATTACAATTAATTACAATATCCTGCGCAGAAAAAGCTTTTCCAGTCCAGAGTATAAACAATATAGTAAATAAATATTTTTTCATTTTAAAACCCTTTTTTTGTTTAACTTAAGCTTCATTACCTTTCTTTTTTAATTAAATTTAACGTTAATGTCTTTTTTTTACACTTAATATTAACAGCGATCATTGATTTTGAAATTAATACGTTAGTTGCAAAAAGTTTAGGGAAAGTTTTTCAGTCTTAAGATGATTCTAGCAAACTAGATATGACATCAAGTTATCACGAAAAATACCTTAACACTATTTAGGCAGCTAACACATTGAACGGTGAGCAATGTGAAGCGTTTGAGCAATATGGCCCATGCAATTCAATTGAGGATGCATGGCCTTTAATATTAGAGCATAAAATTGGCACTACATATTTTAAACATGGTGATTTTTGGGAGGTTTATTCAAAGTATCAAAGTATCAAAGTTTCGAAAATGCAGTCGGACATAAAAATCCTTTAAGAGCTACAATGATTTGCTATTTACAAATACATAAAGCCATAAATATAGGGATGAATGCAAAAATACCAAGTCTTTTGCTTGAAATTTCAAAGATAATTAACGAAAGAATTAAAAGTGTTAAATATGTCTAATTGAAAAAAGATCACCCCTCCAGAATTGATTCACTTTTCAAAAATATATTGATTTAGAATAACAAGGACTCAGAAAGATTAAATTAAATATTTATCTCTATTTGTAATTAGTTAAAATGCAGTATCAAATTAGCATTTAATGACTTTTCAATGAAACAACTCACAGATAAACAATCTTTAAGATATTGCCGCCATGTTTTAATTCCATCTATTGATTTTGAAGGTCAAGAAAAACTGTTGAACAGTAAGGTATTACTGATAGGTTTAGGTGGTTTAGGTTGTAGCTGTGCACCGTTTCTAGCAAGTTCTGGCATAGGTAAATTAACATTAGTTGATTTTGATACGGTAGAAGTGACTAACTTACAAAGACAAATTTTACATACAGAAGCAGATGTTGGCTACTCTAAAGTTGCTTCCGCACAAGGCAGCTTAGCTGCAATTAACAGTGAATGTGACATTGAAATTATTGATAAAAAGCTCGAAAGTGAAGAATTAAACACATTAATTTCTCAACACGATATTGTTGTAGATTGTACTGATAATTTAACAACCAGAGAAATGATCAACCTTGGATGTTTTAAGTCTAAAACGCCACTTGTGTCAGGTGCTGCAATACGTATGGAAGGTCAAGTTACTAGCTTTACTATGGCAAAAGATGCGCCTTGTTATCATTGTTTTAGCCACAGGTTTGGTGAACAAGCATTAAGTTGTGTTGAGTCAGGAATAATAGCACCACTTGTTGGTATCATTGGTTCATATCAAGCATTAGAAACACTTAAAATCCTAATGGGTGTAGGCGAGCCACTTGAAGGTAAAATACTGATGATAGATGCCATAACAAGCCAAACGATTAGCTTTAAGTTTGCTAAAGTGGCAAGTTGTAAAGTATGTAGCTAAGCTAAAAGTAATAAATAAGCTTACTTAATGGAAATTTATTTCAATTTTTAATTTAAAGTTTAACCTATTAATATAATTTAATTGAAAAAACGATCACTTTAAATTTATCTCGCCAGTTATTTTCACTCTAACAACAGGCATCGCTTCACCAGCTATCGCTAATTCAAAGCCATCGAAAGTAATGTTTGATGATTTTAATTATAAAACATTAGCCGACGCACAAAAAAATGGCTGGGTTGCAAGAACAGAAAAAGGTCATCCTGGAATTAAATATGCGACTTGGTGGGACGATAGCATTAGTTTTCATCCAGATTCATTAGATCATACTAATGTTGTTATGCGTTTCACATCTAAAACAGATGGTACTGCAGCCAATACACGCCATACTCAAATATGCCACCAACGTAAATATTTAGAAGGGACTTATGCAGCGCGTGTTTATTTTAATAATGCCCCACAGTTTGGTCCTGATGGTGACAGTGGGATAGAAACCTTTTATGCAATCAGCCCGTTAGAGTATCCGATGGCACCTAATTACAGTGAAATGGATTTTTTAAATATTATATTAATCTGGCTAAGTGGTGAAGAAAACTTTTAAAGCATATGAAAATAAATGTAAATGAAATAAGCCGGTAAATTATTGTTTTTTTTATTATTTTATTGCAAATATCCGTTTTATTGCTAGTATGCGCTAAAATTTTAATTCAAATATATAAAGGGACTTTACCTTGTTTAAAAAACTTCCTATTGCTATGGCTATTTCTACCTCTTTAATGATTTCTGGTTGCTTAGAAGTAGAAGATAAAAACGAAGATAATGCCGCGCTTGTAGCAGCGCTAGAAGCACAAAATGAAATTTTAAAAAATCAAAATGAAGAGCAAGCCGCTTCTGTTACCTTAGTAGGTAGTATTAAAGACTATACATCAAAAGAAGCTATTAGTGGTGCTAAAGTTCGTTATAAATTAGGCCATGAATGGTTTGAGTTGCCTATTTTAACGGATAATAAACTTACAATTACCGGCTTACCTAGTTATACAGATATCTTAATTGAGATATCAAGCCCAGATAACGCATTTGTTACCCGCGCATTTTATAAAAGAACAAGTGGCACAGTGAATAATCAAGTAGCAACAAGTCAATTAGATTCATTATTGGTTGCAAAAGGCTTAGATGTGGAGATTGAAATATTAAATGAAACAGATAATACTCCAATAAATAATATTGAATTAAGCTATAACTACTCTACTATGAGCCCTTATAACGAGCCTTCTGATATATTTGCTGATTATATTGTAAAAGCAAGTTTCAATGAGGTGACAGGTAAATACAATATCATTATTCCTGAAGGTGTTTCTGGAAGAGTAAAAGTAAAATTAGATGTTGACGGCGACAAAATAAATGATTTTGATCTTGTTGATTATTCTGATTATATATCTTTTGACCAGCTTGATACTAACTCTGTTTTTTTTGCTAAATCAGAAAATGAATATATAACTCAAGATTTTGAAATTCGTGTAAATGTAATTGATGAAACGGGTAATCCGTTTGAAGGTTTGACATTTTTCTCAACGAATCAAGCAAATAAAAGTATTAATGCACTATTTGATGAAGTCACAAAACAATATGTTTTTAATTACTCAGGTTCAGGTCAATTAAACTTAAAACTGCCTAGTTTCGTCAATAATAATGAAACTTATAAAAGCTTAACTGTCGCTGTAACGCCAAAAGAAGAAGGGATATTAATTAATGGATGGTATTCTAATGATATAACTGAAGGTTTAATGCAGTTAGAAGATAATGTTCTAACACTAACTGTAATCCCTAATATATCAACTTCAGGTAACAGTGATTCGAATATTCAATTATTAAATGCAAAAGTCGATGAAAATCAACATAGTTTAAATCAATTCTTTAGATCGCCTGTTCAGTTAATAGAAGGCCAAATCAACTTAAAGCAATCTAAAATTATCAGCGTGGTTAAAGGCAATGATAAAAATGATGACTTAGTATCTCCAGGCACCACAAAATTCAGCTATATTGAAAAAGTAATCCCTTTAACTATTACACAAAAATATAACAATACTTTTGTTGATGCACAACCAACATCAGCACTAGCAGCAGGTGAATACATATATCGGGTTGGCAATATGATCAACCCTACAACAGAAACTATATTTTCATTAAATGATAGTTATACCTTTTCAGTTGAAAACAACAATCTAGCAAATTTTAACATTAATGATATAAGACTAGATAATAATGATGGTCGTTTTCAAAATGAATTAATTGTTGCTGAAAATACTGCGGGACAGGTATCAACTCAAGGAAAGTATTCTTATGATTCATATGTATACTTTCCAGAATCAATTAAATCATTAGAATTTTTAGAGCTTATAAAAATAAATAAAGTAGAGAATAACAATTCAACAGATACATACCATTCGAGAACGCTAATCGAAAATGGTAATTTTTCGGGGCTGTCTAAAGTACATACTTTTTCTACTGCAACAAATGAGACTATTGACAGAGAAGTTAACGAGATACAACTTTATACTAATTTAGAAAATAAAACATGGTATTACCTCTCATACTTTAACACCCCTAGGTATGACCATGAACCTGAAACAAACGTAAATACAGTAACCTTTAACTATATTTATAAAGTTAAAGGCAGTGATGAAGTTAAAACGGGTACGATCACACTTAAAGTTGAATAATTTATAAAAACGATAAAAAGCCATATTTATATATGGCTTTTTTAGCTAAATATTTAATTTGATCATCTCTGATACGGCCAAAAGGAGGTCTAAAAATCCCAGCCCTATAGCCTATTGTTTCATAGAGTAAATCATTTGTAGGTTTAAACTCTTGCTGCCACCATATGTCGTTATTTTCAAATAAACTGGTATCTGGATGTGACCATGAATGATGAGAAATTGTATGCCCTTTATCAGATATATTTTTTAAAACAGATTTATTTGCAGCTATGTTATTACTGTTCACAAAAAATGTGGCCTTAATATTATTTTTATCTAATACCTTTAAAACGCCTGAACTGTATCGTGAGGCGCCATCATCAAAGGTTAAAGCAATTTGTTTTTCATGGTGTAAACCTTCAAGAAAATATAGCTTAGGAAATAACTTAGCCTACCTTGAAAACTCTTCGTCAGGCACTTGATTAAATTCATCAATGTTAGGCGTTCTAACATAGGGATTACTTTTTTACTTCTTATAGGGGTTAGATACAATTTTAATAGTTCATTTGTTGGTATTTGCTAAATATTATGTAGTTTGGCTGCAGGGTTATCATTAATGTAATTATTGATTGCAGTTTTAACGATATTAATGCCTTTGAACGACTTGTTATCTAATGAAAACCATACTGTATCTGGGATATAGGGTTTATTAATGTTATTTAAAAAATCTTGAAACAATTTTTCACTTATAATTGTATTATCTACAAATAATTTGAACCATACTGCATTTCAATTAAAGCGTTGGCGATTGATAAAAATTTAATTACTTGCACTGAATCTAATGTGTTTAAGGGTTGTCCATTTTTATTCTTTAAAACCCGAGTCGCAGTTTCGAGGTGATTGGCAGTCAAAGAGGTGTTTTTATTAAGATATAAACCTGTAAACTCAGTTTTAAAATCCTGTTTAGTATAAGTAACGCCGTTAAAGTTAAGATCTGAGTGTAATTGTTTATGGTTTACCTCTTGAGTGACAGTCGCGCTTCCACCTGCGCAGCCAGTTAAGATAAATATAATAAATATTGCTATTGCTGAAATTGAATTCCTTTTACTCATAATGTTCCTTTATTTTTGTATGCCGATAATGTCATTCTGATGTATCGCGCATATTGATTTGTTATTCTGATTGCATTGTGTTTGGTTTACCTTTCCCTGTCTTACCGTGGCACATACTGTTATATTTCTATTTTGATAACCTATTAAATAAAGCTTTTTACCTTTTTAAAACCCATTTTTATCGTCTTGTATACTGTGCTTTAGTGAGTCGATTGTAGGGTTTAAGTTTGCAGGTTTTATATGTTCTTGGTTAGAAAAATACTGCGCTATGGCACGTATTTCCTTGAATGTATAATCTTTAAAGATATTACCCATCTCTTTGTTTGTTTTTTGACCTGATTTAAACATAAGCAACATGTTACAACAATAATCGGTACGTTATTTAAACGCAACTATCAATAAGGTTAAGAATAAAAATAAAGAAACGAGTTTCCAAAACTTCACTGGTTCTCGTTCCATAAATGGTATTTCTTTATAATGACCAATTTGTTTTATATTCTCAGCACAAATATCTGCTTCGAATTCAGAAAATGCGTTATATCTCTTTGTATGATCTGGTGAACATGCTTGTCTAATAGCTAAGTCGATTTCTATTGGGCAATCACTACGGAAGTTTCTAATCGTTTTGTATTGCCAAAGGGCTAAGTTATGATTTATTTCATACTGATTTTTAATCAATTTGTAGGGATATTTCCCAGATAATAACTCATAAACAACAATCGCAATTGAGAACATATCGCTTTTAAAATCGGCTTTACTTTCAATTAAGTATTCAGGGGCGCTATATTCTAACGTTCCCATAGGCATGTGTTTAATATTTTGATAACCATCATAAAATGACTTTATTTTGGCTGCACCATAATCAATTAATGTGATGTGCCCATTGTCATCAATAATGATATTTTCAGGCCTAATATCTAAGTGAACAATTTCCATTCTTTGTAAAACACGAACAGCCGTTATCAATTGTTTTAAAATGTTTTGTATTTTGTAAAGTTCTGGTTTTGGATTGTGCGTCATCCATTGTCTTAATGATTGCCCTTTAATGTGGCCACTTAAATGATACAAAAACTGACTTTTTTCTGGTGCAAAGGTTACTTTCATTAAATTTGCATGATCAATTCGTTCTCCTATCCATGCTTCTTGAATAAATGAACGTAAAAATTGTTTATCTTCAGAGAAATTTAATGATGGTGCTTTTAAAATTTTAATATTATCTTTGTCTTGCTCTTTGACCAAATAGATATGTGAGCGGGTATTATGCATAATGACTTGTTGAACTTGAAAATTGTCAATTTTGTCACCCACTTTTAGAGGTGGCGGGATCACTTTATTTTCAAAATAATCTGATAACGTTTGTTGATCATCTGTGACTGTTTTATCAATTTTGATAATCAAACAAGTGACGTTATCTGTACTACCTGATTCGATAGCTTTATCTACAAATTGTTTACTGAGTTGTTCTAAGTGGATTCTGGTTTGTGTGTTGTTTTTTAGTTTAGATAGCTGATTCTTAATATATTTGTCAGTTAAATGGTTAAAAACACCATCACTACTAAGTAAAAACATATCGCCTTTCTCTATAGGTACTTTTTTATAATCAACGTCAAGTCTGTTATCAGCCCCCATAGCCCGTGTTAAAACAGTATTTTTTCCACCTACTTTATGATTATGCTCTCTGGTTAATGTTTCCAATATATTATTTTGTAGTCTTGAAATGCGACAATCACCGACATGGAAAATATGTGCTGTTGAAGACTTACATACGATGGCCGAAAGTGTTGTTAACCATTGACTGGTTTTGTTTGTTTTTGCTTGACCGTATAACCAGTTATTTAAGCTAGTTAATACTTTCGCCCCCGATTTTTGCACTGACCAGGTATCTGGCGTTGCATAAAAGCTATCTATAAATTGTGTCACACTCAGTTGTGACGCTTCAGCTGCATTATCCGCACAAGATAAACCATCAGCAATAACGGCACTTGCTCCTTTATTTGTAAGTAAAGAGGCTTCAGGGATCAAAGCTGCAAAGGCATCTTGATTTTCAACTTTTATCCCTGCACTTGAATAACCGCCAATAATGACTTGAATTGCAGTTGATGTTTTATCCGATTTTTGCATTTTTATTTTCACATAATGCCTTGTTGCGCTTTAACTAATTATATAATTCACATTGATATCAAGTGTGATGTAAAGGCATTGAGTTTACTGCCTTTGCATCACTACCACGAAAGATATCAAGGATTAACCTACATTTATCAATTGTACTGTTCCATCGGCATTTACCTCTGCCATAGCGCCTTTTGGTTCGCTCATAAATAAAATAGCGATAAAGCCTACGACAGCACTTGCTGCAATCACCAAGAAAAATGTTTGATAATCAACTAAAGATAATATGGTTAAATATACAACTGCACCCACATTACCATAGGCTCCTGTCATGCCTGCAATCTGTCCTGTTAAACGTCTTTTTATTAATGGTACAGCTGCAAATACCGCACCTTCACCGGATTGAACAAAGAAAGAACACAGCATAACTGCAGCGACTGCTAAATACAGCGGCCATTCACTGTTCAATTGAGCAAGAATAAAATAGCCTCCAGCAAGTCCAAACGTTAAAATTAACAATACTTTTTTTCTGCCAAACTTATCACTTAGCCAGCCGCCGACAGGACGAGAGCCTAAATTCATAAATGCATATAATGAAGCTAGAAAACCTGCTTGCACTATATCTAAACTAAAAGTTTCACTAAAAAATAATGGCAGCATTGAGACAACTGCTAGCTCAGAACCAAATGTCGCAAAGTATAAAATATTTAAAACCGCAACTTGCTTAAATGAATATCTGTGAACTTCTTCAACAGGCGTTTTAAATATATGGCCATTAACTCTCCAAGTTTGTTTAACTTCATATAAAAATAACAAAATCAAACAGAAGTAGATTCCGATAGCAAAGTTATCGGTAATCATATTGACAGCTGCAGGAGATAATTTCCAAGTTAGTAATGCAAGTGCTGCATAAAGTGGTAATTTCATTAATAATAACAAGAAAAAGTCACCTGTTGATGTTACTTCCATAGCGCCAGTTGTTTTAGGCTTAAAGTATGTTGCGCCTTTTGGTGTATCAGACACATTGAAATACCAAATAAAACTAAATGCTAAACATAACAAGCCTGTTAACCCAATAGAATAGCGCCATGCGTTATCACCGGCAATGCCGATATCGACAAAATATAAAGTTAATACAGGTAATAACATAGCTGCGGCTGCTGAACCAAAATTACCCCAGCCCCCGTAAATCCCTTCTGCGGTACCTAACTCATTTGCAGGGAACCATTCACTTACCATACGTATACCAATTACAAATCCGGCACCAATAAAACCTAACGCAAACCTGGCAATTGCAGCTTGCATAAATGAATCCGCCAACGCAAATGCAAAACAGGGAATACTCGATATAGCGAGTAAAAGTGCATAAGTTATTTTAGGTCCATATTTATCAGTTAACATACCGATAACAATTCTAGCTGGGATAGTGAGCGCCACGTTGAGAATGAGCAATGTTTTTATTTGATCTGAAGTTAAACCTAAGCTTTTTGCTATCATACCCAGCAATGGCGCGTGATTAAACCACACTAAAAATGTGATAAAAAACGCCATCCAACTTAAGTGTAGTATTTTCATCTTTCCTGAAAAAGACCTGAGTTTAATGCCCGCTGCATCAGTCATATGTGAATCCTTATCATCTAAATATCTAATTTTTGATTAGAAATTGAAGTTTAATTTTATCTAAATGATTAAGAGCAAAGGCAATGCCAATATGATTATTAAATATAAAACAATAAGTTAATGTTTTATCGTTTGCTATGAATGGAATTGAAGCACCAAACAAAAACACCAATGCACAGCTTAAGTGCAACTAATTGAGTGTCTTGATTGTTTGTTTATTAAACTAAAGTTTGATAAATACTCAGATAATTCTATATTTAGCAATGAAGCTTTTCTTGTGTGTTAGTTATCAACTGCTCTATGAGGAATCAAACAATGTTTAAACACTATAATAAAAAACAGTTCAGCATCATGTTCACTGCAATGCTTGTTGGGATGTTATCAACTCACTCTGTATCTGCAGAAATTGCAGTAATAGTTAACTCAGCCAATGGCTCTACTTTAGATAAAAATTCAATTGAAAGAATATTCATGGGAAAAATGAAAAAATTCCCTAATGGCCAAGTAGCATTGCCAATGAATGCATCTAAAGGCATGAATTCTCGTGATGAATTTAATAAAGCCGTTATTGGTCGCTCTAGCAGCCAAGTAAATGCATATTGGTCCAAATTAGTTTTTACGGGTAAAGGAAGTATGCCTAATGAGCTCTCATCAGACGCAGAAATTATTGCAACCATTTCATCAAATAAAGGTGCGATAGGTTATATAAACTCAAGTTCTGTGACAGACGCCGTTAAAGTTATTGCTAAATTTTAAGTGAGGACAAAATGAAAGTTTTAAAAAAATCACTATCAGCCTTACTTGTATCAAGTGTTTTTATATCAGGCTATACAGTTGCTGATGTGAAAATTTCCGGCTTTGGGTCTGTTGTTGCAGGTCGAACTCTAGATGATGTAACGCTGGATAATGTTAACTATGATTGGAGTCAGCCTCCGAGTGCTTCTAACCCACCATCAGTTACCAGAGAGCAAATATTAACAGCTGATTTCTATGACGTAGGTCAATATAGTAACGACTTTAGTTTTAAACCTGAAACCGTATTTGCATTACAAGTTGTAGCTGATATGGGAGAAAATTTAAAAGTAACAGGCCAATTGGTTGCTAAAGGCACTGACGACTTTAGCCCTGAATTTGATTGGTATTATTTAACTTATCAAGCTACAGATGAGCTAACTTTAATGGCAGGAAGGCGAAATATCCCTATGTATTATTTTTCTGAGTTTTCAGAGGTGGGTTATGCGTACCCTTGGATGAGGCCGCCTTCAAATCTTTATTGGTGGCAAGTGACACAGTTTAATGGTTTAAATGCCATGTACGATTTTTCTTTGGCGGATTATTCAAATACGATTAGTGTCTTTTATGGTAATGAATATTCCAATGATAACAAAGAAATGAAATATTACGATGAATTATATGGAGGCAGTGCAAAATCAGTCAATGAATTATGGACAGATATCCTAGGATTTAATTGGAATCTTTCAGGTGATTTTTTTGATGTACGTTTTGTATATTTTCAAAATGATAGAGACAGAGAAACCATCGCTCAGGATGGTAGTATTGCAGATTACACTCCATTTTCACAAACGTTTTTAGGGTTTGGTGGCACAGTCGATCTAGCGATGTTCACATTTTTATTTGATTGGAACCTGGTAACTTATGATGATGCCCATGGTACAGAGTTTCCTACATACTTAATTTCAGCAGTATATAACTTAGATGAGTTCCACCCATTTATTAGTTACTCAAAGGCTGATCATAAACGGAAAAAACGCGTTAACACTGAGGATTATGAAGAGCATTACATGCTAAGTTATGGTATTCGTTATGACTTTCACCCAAGTGCATCTTTTAAAATACAATATGATAAATTTGTAGATGAAGCGGTGCCTGAGTCTGGTTGGCGTTATCACGGTGATTCCGATACTGTCACAGTAGGAGTAGATTTTATTTTTTAGATTTAGAGAAATAGCTACTGGGTGTTTTGGTAGCTATTTCTTTGAGTTTTATTGAAGTACATTAATTTAAATAACTAAAATTATTAGTTATTTTTATGCAAGATTTTTTTTTCCACGGCTAGCGCATTTTAATCCCGGACTCTAACAGGGTTGAGCGATATTCATCGTCTAGCCCTGACATTTTCTTTTTGGCCGCCATACTGGCTCGTTTCGACTCATCTTGCTTGAAAAATGCCATCCCTATCTTTCTCATAACGTTGAAGACCAGAGGACCTTGAGCTTTACGTATTCGTGACTCATCTTCTCTAAACGTCATATCAAGTACCCACTGCATACTTTCTACCTGCCAATGGCTTCGCACCGAATCTAGAGCCTCCTTGGCATTTAAGCCTAACGAGCTAATATACCAACGTGTCTCACTCGTCTCTTTACTTGTGGCCTTTTCAATAACATCTGATGTCACTTTGATGATGCTTTTTAGACCTTTGCACTGATATTTCTTATCTAGCCATACTTTATCAATCATTAATAAATATAATATATCTGTTGAAGAAGTTGTAAGTTATGAAGGAAGATTCGTGTTTTTAGTTTCTGTTAATCAAGAGCTATATTTATCTTCTATGCAAATAAAACAAAATAAATTGTTTTTAGAGGCTTTACTGCATTTAGGTAATGGCAATAAATTCTCTAATTTAGTTAAAGGTAACTCAAGTAACTTTTATGTCATAGACACAAACTATGGGAGTAACATTAGAGTTAGGCATATACAGATATTAACTGATTATTCTATGATACAAATAACGTCAAAAGAGTTTGGCGTGATACCAGATAATCAACAAACTACTCATGAGCAACTTCTTGCCAGCCCTACTGATTCTGAATCAGATGTGGTTGCTTACAGTGTGTTAGAGCAAGGAGATAAAGGTGTTATCCGTATAGAAAGTAATATTATGACCTTTTTGCCTGAAATGAACCAAAATGGTGAAGATAGCACTAAATTATTAGTCAGTGATATACATGGTAATAGCACTGAATTTAATATCAATTATTCAATAACACCTGTAAATGATGCGCCTGAATTAGATATAGCTAAATTTGAAGTAGCTGAAGACACAGTATTAAATTCTGTTTTTAAAATTACTGAAGTCGAAAATCATATTCATGAATTTACTTTAAAGGATTCATCCCATTTAAAAGGGGAAATTAAAATAGAAAAAAATGGCGTTTTCGAATTTACGCCAAATAAAAACTTTAATGGTGATACATCATTTGAGCTGAGATTAACAGATGAAATTGGCGATACTTTTGATTATGAAATTAATATTGTAGTTACTCCTGTTGATGATCTTCCTTTCGTTGTGACGGTACTTGAAACTGTAGCTTATGAAAGTAATGTTAAAGGGAAATTTGCAACAACTTATATTGATGGAGATGTACTTGAATATTTAATTTTTTAAGGCCCATTACATGGTTCTGTCACCATTTCAAATACGGGTGAATATAGTTATTCAGCTAATTCAGGTTTCACAGGGAAAGATTCATTTATTTATCAAGTATCAGATGGTGTTAATATAGTTTAAGGAAAAATAGAATTAACAATCTTAGCAAAACAAGAAGCTAAAAAAGCCGAATCAAGTTCAGGTGGTAGTATTTCAATACTCTTGTTATGTTTACTACTTTTTAATATGCGTCGACTAATAAAAATCAATAATTAAACTTAAAACAGCCTCAATATATTTTTATATCGAGGCTTTTTCTATACAGTTTAATTAAAATATCGCATGATATTTCTATCATTCCATAAACAAGTTGCTTGCTCTAACGCTTCCCGACTATTTAATCTTTGAGTTAAACTCAACATTACAGCTAAAGTGCCTGTTATTGCAGATATTGCATACTCATTTTGCAATTGACCTTGCCAAACAGATTTTAATTGTGAAATATCTTCCATATCTGCTTTGTGCTGCCTGCCAGAATATAACTGAGGAAAATCTACTGTATGATTTAACCCCTCGTTATCATTTAAATGTAATGTGAATTCTCTATCTGATTTAACTTCGACTTCTCCACCCTCTCCTCTAAAACACGCAACATTGGTATCATTAACTAAATTAGCAACTTGGATATGGCGTTCATCAAACTCTTTATGATATACCCCATGTAGGCTATAAGCGGCATTTGTAGGGTTTAACATTCTGGCTAAGGTATTTGCACAGGTTCGCAAGCCGAATAGCTCTCTTAAATCAATGAGTTGCTTTAATTTAGGGTTGAGATCGCCTAATTCTACGTAACAAAACCCATGAGCTTCTAAAAAGAGGTTTGCTTCAACCGTATTTGTACTGATCGGTAAGTTTAATAATTTGAAAACTTGGTCAAGATAAAGTCTTTGTGATTGCGGCTCTTTAGTGCCATGCAAAAATACTTTTTGTCCACTATCTGCGAGAGTTAATACCGCTAATAAAAACCAAGGAAGTTGTCGACGTTTTCCTGCATAACAACCAAGGTCTAAGTTAATACCTTTAATACTTTTAAATTCAGCTATTGTTGACTGACGCACTGCTTGTAAAAAACCGGCCAATTCATCTTCACTTTCTTCTCGTACTCTCAGCAGCATTAAAAAAGCGCCAAGTTGTTCTTTACTTACTTCACCATTAATTACTTGGTTCATAGCATCAAAGGCTTGTTCTTGGGATAAATATTTACCTGCTTTTTTGCCTCGACCAATATGACGGATATATTCAGAAAAAGGGGTTTTAACTTGACTCATTCACGACTTCACTCATTTTTAGCATATCTAAATCAACAATTTGACGGGCATTGATCACTTCGCCCACAACAATCAGTGCAGGACCTAATAATTTTAACCCTTTCATTGTTTCAGTGATATCTTTTAATGTACTTATAATGACCTGTTGTTGTTCTGTCGCACCTTTATCAATAATCGCAATAGGCATTGTAGCTATCATGCCATGTTTGATCAGGCTTTCTCTTATTTGATTAATGCGGTTTAATCCCATGTAAAATACTAAAGTATCTTTGCTGGATGCTAAATTTTGCCAATCAGCTTGTAATTCTTCCCGTTTTAAATGAGCAGTAACAAAACGAACAGATTGGGAATATTCTCTATGGGTTAAAGGAATACCTGAATAGGCTGCACAACCTGATGCGGCTGTAATACCGGGAACAATCGCAAATTTAATATTGTTATTTTTTAATGCATCTGCTTCTTCGGCTAAGCGTCCAAAAATACTGGGATCTCCTCCTTTTAATCGGACAACTTTTTTACCTGATAAACCCGCTTTTACCAGTAAATTACATATATTGTCTTGTTTGATACTATGTTTACCACAACGTTTACCTACAAATACTTTTTGTGTTTTTTTTGGTATTAATTGCAACATTTCGTCTGTGATCAAACTATCATAAAAAACGATTTCTGCTTCTTGCAACAGTCTATATGCTTTAATGGTTAATAACTCTGGATCACCAGGGCCAGCACCTATCAAGTAAACTTGTCCATGGCTTTCTTTATTTTTATTTATGTTTCTAACGTTATATTTTACGAGTAATTTTTTTATGCCGTTAAAGAAAGTCAAGTCACTGCTTATTCTCAATTGTGGCCAATTTAGCGCTGTCATACAGTAACTCCTGCTCTTAAGTTTTGATTTATGGGCGATAATCGCCCATTATTTTTATATAAATATGCTAAGCAACTTTCAGCTGCACTAAATCATCAATAATGCGTGTTTTAAATACGGCAACTGATTTAGTTTCATCTTGTATGCATAAACCTGAAGTTAATGAAAAGTGTTGTTTATATAATGGTGATGAGACAACGATATCTTCATCAATTGAGCCTATAATGCCCCGGTATAAAACATTTGCTTTACCAATTGGATCGTAATTACTGATCGCATAAGCTTGGTTAGTAGCTTTAAGATAAAAGATAGCGACTTGTTGTTCATCATTAAGCAATGCGCATATACCAGAATCATGTATTAAATCTTGTTGTTGGCAAATTGTTTGCCATTTTGTTGCAGCAGTCATAGAGTGCTCCTTATAATTCTTTGATTGTGATCAGTTGTTTTTCATCTGGTGTTGCAGGTCTTATTTGCTCACGTTCTGTAACAAACTGAATATTGCTATCGGTAAGTTCGCTATTAACAAATTGACGGAAACGCTTAAGAGACTCAGGGTTTTCAATCGTGGTTTTCCATTCACATTGGTAACTGTCTACAACACTTTGCATCTGACTTTCTAACTCAAGTGCTAATCCTAAGTTATCTTCAATAATGACTTGTTGTAAATATTCTAAACCGCCATCAAGTTCTTCTAACCAAACTGAAGTGCGTTGTAACCTATCTGCGGTGCGAACATAAAACATCAGAATGCGATCAATATATCTAACCATAGTTTGCGTATCTAAATCAGTTGCAAATAAGTCGCCATGACGTGGTTTCATACCGCCATTACCACATACGTATAAATTCCAGCCATTTTCAGTAGCTATGATCCCGATATCTTTACTTTGTGCTTCGGCACATTCACGTGTACAACCTGATACTGCAAACTTTATTTTGTGAGGAGAGCGCAGACCTTTATACCGGTTTTCAAGTTCAATTGCTTGTCCTACACTATCTTGCACACCATATCGGCACCAAGTACTACCCACACATGATTTAACGGTACGTAATGATTTACCGTATGCATGACCTGTTTCAAAACCAGCTTGAATTAATTCTTCCCAAATAGGCGGTAGTTGATCAACTCTTGCACCAAATAAATCAATACGTTGACCACCAGTAAGTTTGGTATATAAATTGTATTTTTTAGCAACTTCACCTAGTACTATGAGCTTGTCAGGTGTTATTTCGCCACCAGCAATACGAGGCACAATTGAATAGGTACCATCCTTTTGCATATTACCCAAATAGGTATCATTGGTATCTTGTAAAGGTAAGTGGCTTTGCTCCAGAATATACTCATTCCACACAGATGCTAAAATATTGCCAACTGCGGGTTTACAAATTTCGCAACCATGGCCTTTACCGTGCTTATCTCTTAATTCATCAAAAGATTTTATTTGCTCTACTTTTACAATATGGAATAATTGTTTACGGCTATAAGCAAAGTGTTCACAAATGTCATCTTTTACTTCTACGCCTAAAACAAGTAATTCTTTATCGACTGTTGTTTTTAATAATGCAGTACAACCACCACAGCCAGTACTGGCTTTAGTGCATTGTTTTAGTTCAGATAAATCAGTTGTACCATCAGCAATCGCTTGTTTGATATCGCCTTTAGTTACATTGTGACAAGAGCAAATCATTGCACTATCTGGTAGCTCAAATGCACCCATAGGTTCTGCATCCGAAGAGTGTGGTAAAATTAAAGACTCAGGAGCGTCTGGTAAATCCATATCGTTAAGTGAAATCTGCAATAACGAATCGTAATCACTGGTATCCCCTACCAATACAGCACCTAAAATTTTATTTTTATCTTCATCAATGACAAGTTTTTTATAAACGCCTTTGATTTGGTTTTCAAATATATAAGATTTTGAGCCAGGTGTTTTAGCATGTGCATCGCCAATAGAACCAACTTCTACACCCATTAGTTTTAATTTAGTGCTCATATCAGCACCATTAAACATCATTGAACCGCCACTTAATTGATCGGCCACAACACGTGCCATGGTATAACCTGGTGCAACTAAGCCAAAAATGAAGTTTTGCCACAATGCACATTCTCCGATGGCGAATATGTTTTCATCTGAGGTTTGGCATTGGTCGTTAATTACGATACCGCCACGTTCACCTATTGCTAAGTCGAATTTTTTAGCCAATTCATCTTGTGGTCTAATACCGGCTGAAAATAAAACCAGATCGGTTTCTAACTCTGTACCATCTGAGAACTTCAATTTATAACGGCATAAATCACCTTGTTCGATAACTTGTGTGGCTTTTTGGGTATGAACGGTTACACCTAAATCTTCAATTTTATTTTTTAATAACTTACCACCAGCTTGATCAAGTTGAACAGCCATTAGCTGAGGTGCGAATTCAACTACATGGGTATCTAACCCTAATTGTTTAATTGCGTTGGCAGCTTCTAAGCCTAATAACCCGCCACCTATGACAACCCCCACTTTTCCTGATTTAGCAGAAGCACTTATTGCCTCTAAATCTTCTATTGTGCGATAAACTAAGCAATGTTCTTGAGTGTTACCTGGGATGGGCGGGACAAATGGATATGATCCTGTCGCTAAAACCAGTTTGTCGTAATGATACGTTTGGCCAGACCTTGCTGTGACAAATTTATCAGTGCGATTAATATCAGTTATTTTTTCATTGGTAACAAAATTAACGCCTAGTTCATCATAATGCTCAGATGTCGTTAACGCTAAATCATTAGCACTCTTACCACCAAAAAACTCTGATAAATGCACTCTATCATATGCTAACCTTGGCTCTGCTGATAAAACAGTAATGTCACATGCTTGTTGTTTTTCAACCATACTTTCGACGAACTGATGACCAACCATGCCATTACCAACAACTAATATTTTTATTCTATTCGTATCCATTTGAGCCCCTATCATGTTAGTGAATTACACCTAACTTTCATTACAACTGTTATCAATGCTATATATTAGAATGGCAATAAGAGTGCCATTATTTAACCTTTTAAATTTCAATAGCTTATTGTATTTTATGTTTTTTGAGTCAGCTGTTTGCACTATTATGAAAAGGGATTGCACTTAGGGTGTGCGTGAAAATTAAGGCTAAATATTCAGTAATTCTGCGCGAATAAATTCCGGCCTACAGATTTATTTAAATACAAGGTTCTGATAACGACTCAATATAAAACAAAAAAAGCGTATCAACTCTCAAGGTAAGATACGCTTAGGTTTTGGTTGGAGCCAAATCGGTTAATTTAATACGATTGAATCAATTAGTTAATGTTAGGTTTTATACATCTGGGCTGCCACTGCCACCATTGTTGTTCACCATCTGGGGTATTGTCTTTTGTTTGATGTATATCCCAAGTGATCAAATAATTGGGATTGATCACTTTTATGTCAGCTTGACTGGTATGAAACTCGCCTTTTGGTGCTACAAACCAGCATGATAAATCACCAGGAATAATAAATTCTGCTTGGTTCGTTTTATCTGAAACAAGTCTTAATGTAATGCCTATTTCTTTATCGACGGACTTAACTGTACCTGCTAAAACAGTTTTTTTAAGTGTTTTACCGCTTATGTCAAAGTAACTCAATGCGATAAGGCACGACTTGTTAAGTGTATCATTTATGTCTTTAAGCAATTTAATACCTTAATAATGTTGTAATATTTGTAGGAGGGTCTTTAGGTCCGAATAAATACTTTCGTGTCTAAAGCTAACTCCTACAATTATTTAATGGGCTAAAGGCGCGACACCTGTTGCTGGGTTATCTGCTAAACCCACATCTCTAGCATGTTGTTCAAATCCTTTATTTTTCCAAAAGAATGCACCAGGCATGGTTGTTGGAATAACTAAAATATAAAACAAAGCACGACCAATTAGAGATGTAATACAGTTTAAAATTGCGAATAAACCCCATAATATTAACTGGTTGCCTTCTAATATATTAAGGAGCTGAGCACTCAATAAAACACAGGTGAATAAAATATTTACAGCTAATAAAGTGTTTCTTAAAAGGTATGTTTTGCCAAAAGTTGTATTTTGCACATAATGGGCTGCACCGCCTTCATTTTCATTACGGTTTAAATCTGAGTTATGTTTTATTAAGCCTAAAGCTTCAAAGAACATACCTAGAATAAATACCATGCTAAATACGAATAAAGACTGGGTTAAATCAATATTCATTACATATAAAGTCGGTAATATGATTATTGCACTTGTCATAGCGCCTAGAGACAAAGTATTGCCTATAAATGCGGTTGCAGTTTGTAGGTGATTCCAAAATGGACGCGCTTTTATTTGGTAACATTGATTCATATAATACAGACCTGCTAACCCTGAAATAACTGCAAACATACCAGTGCCAATAATGATATTGTTTAATGGCAATGTTTGCGTTAATTCGACTAAATCTAAACCAATATAGGCTTTTGTTAAGCCTACTAAGGTTTTATTTAGTGGTAATGAAAATAGCGCCGTAAGGCCACAACCCGCACTAAACATGGCTAAACCAAATCCTTCTCTGCTCATTGGGGAATGCCTTAAATTATTAAATCCACGGTAAAATCTAAATGGTTTGCCTAAATGTGTCACGCTCATAAATAAACCAAATGAGGTCATGAGTAAAGCGATGACAGTGAGTGGTAAAAACATGTCTGAAACCATGAATTGCTCAAATGATGTGATACCCAACAGAGCTGCAATAAATGGAATTAAAAATGTACCTAAAGCTGCTTGGGCAAATAAAGTAAATAAAACTAAAGGGTTTTCTCTGCTATTTAACTTCCCAAAATTCCAGCTTCTGGCTTTGCCTTTCTTTTGATCAATAACAGGTTTGTAATCACCTTTGTCATTTTTATGATATTTAACGGGCATATCATCAGTACGTGTCATTTCATCAGGTAAGCTTTTGGTTTGTTGAAAACGTATATTTGGGTTTGTAATGCTTGGATCAGGGAAACCTGGTATAGATATTTTACATTGTTGACGTTTTTCAGGCGTATTTTCAATTACGCCAAAATCTAATGCATTGCCAACACAGGCGGAGACACAAGCAGGCTTTAGTCCAACCTCTAATCTATCAACACACATATTACATTTAGAGACCTGACCTTCTACTGGGTCTAACTGAGGTGCATTATAAGGGCAAACCCAAGTACAATAACCACAACCAAAACATGTATCCGGATCTTGTAAAACAGCGCCATATTCAGCATGTTTAGTATAAGCACGCGTTGGACAGCCCTTTAAACAGACAGGATCATCACAGTGATTACACGCCATAGAAATATTCATGCGTTTATAATCAGGGTATGAGCCCCCTTCAACATAACCAACAGATCTAAATGATAAGTGGGCAGGAGTTTCATTTTTTTCTGCACATGCTGATTCACATGCATGACAACCAATGCAGTTATCTGCTGTGAAAAAGAAACCATGTTGTTTATTTCTATTAGGGTTCGAACCCACTTCTGGATTTTCATTAATAAACATTGATCGCTCTTTTGGATGATCGGTAATATCTATTAAATCAATACGTTTACCATAACGATTGGTCTCTTTTGCTTTAACATCAGGTAAGTACGCATATTTTTGCTCATCAGTTCTCACTTCCCAATGATTTGAGCGCCCTGCCTGCTCTTTTGAAACTTTCATCGTTTTAGGATCAAAGCTTTGTACATTCAATTCTTCTTGTCTTGCTTTAGTCATAATAACCTCTCCTAAAATACGCGACGTTCAACATTCAAACGTGCCGCTTCAACTTGATCTATTTGTTCAATTTTTACTGAGCACTGCTTAAATGCAGGTTGACGAGAATAAGGGTCTAGTAGACCTAAAGTTAAACGATTGACACAATCGTGAAAATGAAATGGAATAAACACCATATTGCGAGGAACCCTTTGCGTAAGTTGTACCATGACAACCGCATCCCCTCGCCTGCTAGTCAATCTAACGTAAGACTGGTGGCTAATACCTAGCTCAATAGCTGCATCTGGGTTCATTTCCATATATACAGTTGGGCTAAATTTATTACAGTTACCAATTTTCCCTGTTCGAGTACGGGTATGAAAATGTTCAACGACCCTGCCGCTGTTTAACCAAAAAGGAAACTCATCACAGGGTTGTTCATTATTATTGTAAAAGTTAACGGGAATTAAGTTAGCTTTGCCTGATTGTGTTTGGAATTTTCCATCAGTATATAAACGCGGATCTCCTTTTAAACTGGTTTGCCCTTCCCGATAAGGCCATTGAATACCTTTCGCTTGTTCAATTTTTTCATAACTCATGCCTGAAATATCTAATGTTCTATCTTTGCCTTTAGACAGTTGCTTCATTTCATTAAATACATCTTCAGGAGCGTCAGGAAAATTAATAATCTTGCCATTATCAAAACGTTTGGCCAGTTGGTTAAAAATCCAAAAATCAGGTTTAGCGTTTTTATATGGTGGCATGGCATTGTTTATTAAATTCACACGACGTTCTGTATTGGTATGACAGCCTTGTTTTTCAGCCCAAACAGCTGCAGGGAAATAAACATGGGAATACTGGTTCGTTTCTACATCTTCATAAACATCCTGAATCACTAAAAAATCTAAATTTTCTAATGCTTTGCGAATACGGGCTGTATTTGGCATGGAAGTCATTGGATTGGTTGCAACTATCCACATGCCTTTTATTTCACCGGTTTCAATTGCGGGAAAAATATCAGTTTCAGCTAATCCGCGTTTTTTAGGGAAAAACTCAGGATCGATACCCCAAAACTGTGCAATTTCTTTTCTATCGGCTTCGTTTTCTAGATAACGGTAACCAGGTAAGCCAGAACAAGATGACCATTCTCTTGTGCCCATAGCATTACATTGACCCGTAATTGATAAACTTGTCCCTCCTGGCTTGCCTATATTGCCAGTTATCAGGTTAAGGTTATTAATATTAGCGACACCGTCAGAGCCATGAGTTGATTGATTAATGCCCATAGTCCAAATAGACATAGCAGCTGGTGCTTTGGCGTAGATTCGTGCCACGTTTCTTATGGTATCTTCATCTATACCACAAATATGTTGTGCTGTTTTTGGTGAGTAGTCTTGTACTAAAGTTTTTATTTCATCAAAACCTTCAGTATGTGCATTAATATAGTCTTGATCTTGTAACTCTTCATTGATGATCACATACATCATTGAATTGATTAATACACAGTCGGTACCTGGGGTGATAGGCAGATGAATATCAGCAAATTGCGCCAGCATAGTGACACGAGGGTCTACAACAATCAGAGGGAACTTTCTTTTTTCTAACGCTTCTTTCAAACGCCAATAAATGATTGGATGTTGCTCCGGTAAATTTGAACCAAACGCCATAAAACAATGGGTATGTTCAAAATCATCATAACATCCTGGCGGGCCATCAGAACCAAATGATCTTTTATAACCACTTACCGCTGATGCCATGCATAAAGTCGTATTACCATCATAGTTGTTTGTGCCAATACAGCCACGAGCGAGTTTACCTAAAGTATAAAACTCTTCTGTTAATAATTGACCGCTTGAGACAATTGCAAAAGCGTCTTTACCATATTTTTTTTGTATTTCTTTTATTTTTTCAGCTGTAGTATCTAAAGCATTATCCCAAGAAGTTTTCTCAAAAGACTCAAAATGTTTTTCTCTTATTAAAGGCTCACTACCTCGACCTGGGCTTTCAAATAACTCATGCTCTAAAATACCTTTAATGCAGAGCTTTCCGCGATTTACATCAGCCCCTGCATGGCCGCGAGTTGTAACAATTTTATTTTCTTCGTTTAGACCAATTTCAATTGAACAGCCCGTAGAACAGTAATTACATGTTGTATACTTCCACTGTGCAACTTTTTTACTTGGGATTTTTATTGGTTTTCTTTTTTTTCGCCCAAACAACATAATAACTTCCTGAAATTAAATTAAACGCTCAGTAGATATAACGCAGATACTATGCCAAATAAAATATCCTTTAATTTCAATGAGTAATGCTTGATGTGATGTAATAATGTGCTTTGATGGTGAGGTGTTGGAATATATTGGTGCAATTATAATGCTGAAAAGAGTTATTGTATTATTTGCAATTTATGTCAAAAAACAATCGACCTTTTTACCGCATAGTTCTATATTTAGTTAATAAGTAAAATACTTAGGTGAAGAATATTAAGTATATATTTTTACTATTTCTTTTATTGTTTAATAACACGAGTTTTTCGAAAGAAATTAATTGGCTAGTTTATGATTTTCCTCCTTATTATATTATTGATGATTATGGTCAAGGTATGGGACGAGATGAAGGTATTATTAAACTGCTAGATAAAATGATGCCAAATTATAAATTTACTTTTATGTATATTCCAGGCTCAAGATTGATACACGAGCTATCAGATCCAAATAAGAGTTTTTGCACACTTTCTCTTTATAAAACGCCAAAAAGACAAAAACATATCGCTTTTACAGATTCTTCTTCAACAATTGGTTTGCCTGTATCAATTGCTATGAGGAAAAGTGATATTGAAGCTTTAAACATTTCTATCGATAAGCCTTTATCGTTAATTAAATTATTAGAGAATAAAAATTTGATGCTGGGCGCAATTCCTAATCGCTCTTACGGCGTTGAAATAGATTCAATCATTGCAACTACAAGATCTACACAAGTGACATTTCGTCCAGGAAGTAACGTGTTAGAGAGCATCACCAAAATGCTTGTGATGGACAGAGTTGATATTGTGTTAGGTTATCCTGATGAGCATGAATATATTGCTAAAAAGCTCGGTTTAGTTGGAGATATTATATCTCTTATGATCACTGAAACACCAAAATTTAGTGAAGGATATATAGGCTGCAATACTAATGAAATAGGCAAAAAAAATATAGCGATACTTGAAGCAACTTTACAAAAAATGCAGAGACACAATGCTTTTTATAAGATTTTAACCCGTTGGCTACCACGCAATTTTCATCCAACGATTAAGGAAATATTAAATAATAAAAACTAAGTTTTGTAAATTTAATAACCCTAAATTTGATTTTCAACATAAAAACCATGCTTTTTATCTTATTTCTTTGCACTTATTACCATTTTAATGTTTCATGTCTGTGGACAATAAAATGGAAGACACAAATGAAAAAAATTCTAACGCCAATTGCCTTAGCAATTGCACTCGCTGGTTGCCAAGCAACAGGTGATAATAATGAATCTGTTGCTGCTAAAACAGAAGTTGCAACTCAAGCAAATCCTTTTTTCGAAAAATACGATACACCTTTTGGTATCGCACCATTTGAAAAAATTAAAAATGAACATTACTTACCTGCATTTGCTAAAGGTATTGCACAAAGCAAAGCGCAAACGTTAGAAATTGCTAACTCTCCATTAAAACCTACATTTGAAAATACCATTGAAGCGATGGAAAAAAACGGTGTTTTACTGAATAAAGTAAGCAATGTTTTTTATGGTTTAACGGGTTCTATGTCAAGTGATGAAGTTCGCACGATTGCAAAAGAACTTTCTCCAAAATTATCAGCATTAAGTGATGATATTTTATTAAATGAAAAATTATTTAAACGTGTAAAATCAGTATACGATAGTAAAGACTCGTTAGAGTTACGTGTTGATCAAAAAACGTTATTAGAAGTGACTTATAAAAGCTTCGTACGTGGTGGCGCTAATTTAAATGAAAATGAAAAACAGCAATTACGTGATTTAAACCAAGAGATCAGTAAGCTTTCTTTAAAATTTGGTGAAAATTTATTGGCTGAAACAAACAGCTTTGAAGTTGTCATTGATAAAGAGTCTGATTTAGCAGGCTTACCAGCTGATATTATTGCTGCTGCTGCACAAACTGCTATCGAGCGTGGTCATAAAGGTAAATGGGTATTCACAACGCATAGACCAAGTAAAAACCCATTTTTAACTTACGCTGAAAATCGTGAGCTACGTAAAGCCGTTTATAATGGTTATACACATCGTGGTGATAACAATAATGAATTTGATAATAAAAAACTAGCATCTAAAATTGCTTCTTTACGTTACCAACGCGCACAAGTCTTAGGTTACAAAACCCATGCTGATTATGTTTTAGAAAATGCGACAGCAAAAACACCACAAAATGTATTTAAATTGTTAGATCAAGTTTGGCCTGCAGCACTTGCTAAAGCTAAAATTGAAGCTGCAGATATGCAAAAAATGATTGATGCTGAAGGTGGCAAGTTTGAATTAGAAGCTTGGGATTGGTGGTATTACGCAGAAAAAATCAGAAAAGATCGTTATGACCTAGATGCTTCTGAAGCAAAACCATACTTTTCTTTAGAAAATACATTACAAGGTATTTTTTATACAGCAGAAAAGCTCTGGGGTGTGACATTTGTGGAACGTTTTGATGTACCAAAATATCATGAAGATGTACGTACTTTTGAAATGTTTGAAAAAGACGGTACAAGTGCGGGTTTATTCCTAACAGATCACTATGTGCGTGAAAGCAAACGCGGCGGTGCTTGGATGAGTTCATTCCGCAAGCAACACCGTATGTATGGTGAAGATGTAAAGCCTATTATCTACAATGTATTAAACTACCCTCGCCCAGTAGGCGATACGCCAACATTATTAACTTTTGATCAAGCATCAACATTGTTCCATGAATTTGGTCATGCGATTCAAGGTTTATTATCAAATGGTTATTACCGTTCTCAAACGGGTACTGCTTTACCGCGTGATTATGTTGAGTATCCATCACAAGTAATGGAAAACTGGATGATGGAACCTGAAGTGTTAGCACAATTTGCTAAACACTATAAAACAGGTGAAGTAATTCCTATGGCGTTGATTGAAAAGATCCAAGCTGCGGGTCAATTTAATCAAGGTTTTGGTACAACAGAATACTTAGCCGCAGCATTATTAGATATGAATTGGCATTCACTTGAAACTGCTGAACTTCAAGATGCAGATGCATTTGAAAAATCATATTTAGATAAAATTGGTTTAATCAAAGAGATTGCACCTAGATATCGTACAACTTACTTCTCTCATATATTCGCTGGTGGATACTCATCAGGTTATTATGGGTACATTTGGTCAAATATCTATGATGCTGATACTTGGGAAGTATTTAAAGAAAAAGGTATCTTTGATCAAGCTACAGCTGAAGGTTACCGTAAACATGTACTAGAACCTGGCGGTACAGAAGATCCAGCGCTTATGTACAAGCGATTTAGAGGTCAAGATCCAAAAATTGAACCTTTATTAAAACGTCGTGGTTTATTAAATAAATAGTATTTAGTAATAAATAATGATTAAAGCCCTCTAATTTTATAAATTAGAGGGCTTTTTATTTTAACTTATGAGATATAATTAATGTATTAAACACATGTAAGAATATTTTATGACTGAAGAACACTTTTGGACATTAGTTCAAGCTCCTGACTTTCACGCAACTCCTGATGAAATCTCTGAAAACTTAAAAAATAAACTAGAACAGCTTTGCGATTCTGAACTTGCTGATTTTGATAAATACTTTAATCAAAAGATGCGTATTAGTTATACATGGGATTTATGGGCTGCTGCTTTTATTATTTGTGGCTGTAATTCTGAATATGCTTTTTCAGAATTTCGTTCTTGGTTAATTTCACGTGGTCGTGCCATTTTTGATAAAGCACTTGAAAATCCAGATAATTTAGCTGGTTATGATGTAATTCCTGTAAAAGATGAACAACCTTACCCTTATCTAGATGAATATGATCTTTTAGCAGGTCAAATATACGAAAACAGAAATGAAGATGAACTTCCTTTTGTACCATCTGGTGTTGATGAACCTCAAGGGAAACGTTTTAAAAACAAAGCTAAATTTCTAAAATTACAATATCCAGAATTATTTAAATTATATTGGCAATGATCTACCAGAAATATGATTTTAATCATAAGAATCAAATAGTATTGTTTGTATAATTCGAAAATAAATTAATATATGAAGGCCTAAAAATTATGTCGTGTGATTGTGATAGCCAGCAAGGGTATTTACTGCCTTTTGAAGATGCACTTAAACGTTTATTATGTAGTGCTGTACCAAGTCTTGACGCTGAATTGATTTCAATAAATAAAGCATTTGGGCGTATTCTAGCACAAGATATTACCTCTCCTGTTAATGTGCCACCGCATCACAACTCTGCGATGGATGGTTATGCTTTAAGAAGTGAAGATTTAGAGAGTAATAATACCCTAAACAAGGTTGGTTACTCTTTTGCTGGACAGCCATTTGAGGGCATAGTTGAACAAGGTCAATGTGTTCGCATTATGACTGGAGCCGTGATCCCACAAGGTGTTGATTGTGTGATTATGCAAGAAAATACTGAAGTGGCTGAGGACAAAATTACTTTTATTAAACCTGCTGCTAAAGGCGCTAATATCCGTAACTTAGGGGAAGATATTCAGAAAGGCGCTTTAGTTTTAAATAAAGGTCATAAATTAGTTGCTGCTGATATTGGTTTACTTGCGTCATTAGGCATTGAAGCAATTGATGTATTTTCAAAAGTAAAAGTAGCTGTAATGTCGACAGGTGATGAATTAGTCGAACCAGGTGGTCAATTAAAGGCTGGTCAAATTTTTGAATCTAATAGGTATACCGTTATTTCAATGCTTAAAGAGTTACCGGTTGAAATCATAGATTTAGGCATTATTAGCGATGATCAAATGATTTTAAGAAATACATTTGAACATGCAAATAAAGTTGCCGATGTTGTCGTTTCTTCAGGTGGTGTGTCTGTAGGTGAAGCGGATTATGTCAAAGATATATTAACCGAAATGGGTGAAATTAACTTTTGGAAAATTGCGATAAAACCTGGAAAACCATTTGCATGTGGAAAGTTACCTGATAGCTATTTTATTGGTTTACCAGGCAATCCGGTTTCTGCGACTGTCACTTTTGATCAGTTAGCGATCCCATTTATTAAAAAATTATCCGGTGAAAATCAAACTGTTAGGACAAGATTAAATGCAGTTTCGATTGCTGACTTTAAAAAACGTCCAGGTAGGTTAGAGTTTCAGCGAGGTATCGCAAGTCAAGATGAAGCGGGTTTATGGCAGGTTAACTCTACTGGTAAACAGGGATCTGGCATTTTAAGCTCGTTAAGCCGTGCTAATTGTTATGTCATGTTAGTGCAAGATTCATATGGTGTATCTTCAGGTGAAGACGTTACTATTGAGCTTTTTAATCAAAAATCATAATTAAGTCACATTAGCTATATCACTTCCGATAATTCACTTGTCATTTAATTATCGGAAATGCTATAAAAGTTCAACCTGAGCTACATACGTCAAATCCTAAATACCATGTCAGTTATATTTCTAATTTTTTCTTTAAATTAAGCAATAATGTAGAGTTTAAACTCTATTTAGTGTTTGGCAGCATAAAACTAATTAACTGTTTAATCATATATTTACCGCCTTTAGTCCCTAAATGCAGCCCTGTAATAAAATATTACATTTTCTTAATGAACTTTTGTATACAGTATAAGGTATTCCGTATAGCCTAGAAATAGTTTCACTTAATGAGTGTGTGAAACAAATACAAAATGTTATATCAAAAAATTATACGGGATAATAATGAAAACATTTAAGACAACACCACTTATGTTAGCAATGCTAACAGCATTAACAGCGCCAACTATTCAGGCTGCAGAAGGCGCAAAAGATGTTGAGCGTATTATGGTTACGGGTTCAAGGATTGCGCGTACAGAATTAGCATCAACTTCTCCTATCACTGTTATAGACAAACAATCCATGATTAATATGGGGATCACTGATGTAAGTTCAGCATTACGTCGTCTACCAGCACTAACGGGCAATACAACAAATAACCAAAGTAGCTCAGGTGCAAATTCTATTCAAACAGCAACATTACGGGGAATAGAAGCAACAAATACCTTAGTATTGGTTAATGGACGTCGTGTTGTAGGTTCTGATGCCAATGGTTTAGTTGATTTGTCAGGTATACCGTTTGAAGCTGTTCAAGAAATGCAGGTACTTAAAGATGGTGCATCTGCAATTTATGGCTCTGATGCGATAGCGGGTGTTATTAATATCATAACTAAGCAAAGGTTTGATGGTTTTGATGTGAGTACACATTATGGTATTTCATCAGAAGGTGATGCTCAGGAACGTAAAGTTGGATTAGTAACGGGTGCAAGTACTGATAAAGCCAGTTTTATGCTTGCAGCATCAACAACCAATGTCTCAGGCTGGAAAGAAAGAGATCGTCATTTAACACATGATGCTGATTTTGGTTTTATCGGTGGTGATAATAAACGCTCAAGTACAGCACCAAATGCAAAGTTATCAGGTTTTGGTCTAGGTGAAGGCAATTGGACAGTATTAGATGCAGCTAACCCAAGTGTTGTAGTGCCTTTTGATTACGATACTATGGGTTATAATTATCGTGATGTGCAGTCAGGTGCAAATGATAGTAAAACAACTTCAATATTTATGACTGCTGACTATCAATTAAATGATGATACGCGCTTCTTTAGTGAGTTATCTTTCCATGATGGATTTGTTCAAGGTAATCAGGCTCCTCCTGGTGTAGATACCGGTTGGTATGCAGGTGGTGCTGAAACACCAAACGCATTTTTAGGCTATGATGATGCAGATGGTAATCACTTTGGTGTAGGCCCAAATCAAAAATATAATCCTTTTGGTGTTGCAGGTAATGTAGCACGTCGTTTTAGTGAATATGGTCCCCGTATTTATAAAACAGAGAATAAAATAAATCGTTATACTTTAGGTTTACAAGGGGTTGTTGCTGATGAGTATGATTGGGAAGTTGTATTTTCTCAACAATCTGCGGAACTTGTAACTTCAGGTGGTTCTCAACCATCAATTAATCGTATTGAACGTGCTTTATCGGACGAATGTGAGACTGATGAAGATCCAAATTGTGTAGCATTAAACGTTTTTGGTCCAGAAGGGTCAATTACACAAGAAATGCTTGATTACATAAATATCACGGTCCCAGTTCAAACTAACAAAAATGATTTAATGTTTATACAAGGTAGTGTTTCAGGTCCATTAATGGAGCTACCAGCGGGTGAAATGATGTTTGCTGTGGGTGTAGAATATCGTGAAGATCAACTAACTCAAGAAGTTGATATCAGTCAGCGCACAGAAAGTTTTGATGTATCTTGGGCTTCTGCAAGTACTCCTGTTATTTCACCTGTTCGTGAAATCACTGAGCTTTACTTAGAAACGAAAATTCCAGTACTTGATAACTTAGAGCTTGAAGCCGCAGTTAGATATACCGAGTATAGCGATATCGACGAAAGTACCACCAACCCTAAGTTTGGTGTTATTTATAAACCTATGGATGAGCTAACGTTACGTGGTAGTTTCAGTACTGGTTTTAGAGCACCTACAATGGCGCAAATGTACCAAGGCCAAACAGTTAGCTTAACTGAAGATTTACATGATCCGTGTAATCCAGATAATACAGAAAATTATTTTAATACGAGTATTCCTGGATGTCAGGGATTAGATCCTGCTGTAAGTAAAAATACCATTCTAAGTTCAAATGTAATTGGTGGTGGTAACCCAGATCTTAAGCCTGAAGAAGCTGATAACATGACTTTAGGTATTGTATATGAAGCATCTGATAATCTTGCTTTTACTTTAGATTATTTTGAAATTGAACAAAGCAATGTTGTATTTGCAAGTACAAATTATGTAATCGATCAATATGTTGCTGGTAACCCTGATTATGCTAATGATGTAGAACGTTCAAACAATGGTACTGGTTATATTTCATCAACTTATGCTCCTGCTAATAATATCGCATCTCGTAATATTTCAGGTGTTGATTTAAATGCTAATTACTTATTCGAAACACAAATTGGTGAATTTAGAGTGAATATGGATGTATCTCGTATGCTTGCTTTTGAAGTGCAAGATACAAACGATACACCATTTAGAGATATTGTAGGTGACTACGATAGTGCATTTGGCAGTATTCCTGAAACAAAAGCAACTTTACAGCTTGATTGGAGCATGGATAATATGCGTGCAACTTATGATGCGACATATAATTCAGAAATTGAAGGTAAAAATGTAATGGCTTCAACGGTTTCCCATAATGTTCAAGTGGGTTACTTCATTGAAGAATACAAAATGGATGTGAAGTTTGGTATTCAAAACGTATTTGATAAAATGCCTCCTTACCTAGAAAATGGCGTAACAGGCACTGATGATAATTTATATTCATTTCGTGGACGTTTCTTCTACGGTGATGTATCAGTTTCATTTTAACCAAATGGTATAAATAACTTGGGGGTTTAATTCCCCAAGTTTTGCTTAAAAATTAAAACTTCCCTAAATAAAGTCATTTTTAACATTTATTGTTAATTACACTGCTTTTCTTCTATGGGTTTTGCCAAAACTTCTATTAAATTAATACCCTCTGAATCCATACTGGTTTTAAAGCTTTGCTTAAATTCATTGACAGTTTTACACGTTGTAGAGTTTCCTGAATAAGCTTGAATGATATTATGCACATTGAATTTTTCATCGTTACAGTTGTAAATATTGGCATCACTGCTTTTACCTAAATCATATATATTGTTGCGCATATAAATGATAGTAACTTGAGTATTATCTTTTAAAAAATTTATTAATTCATTTAGTTGAAAATGAAATCCGCCATCACCTATGATGATCACAGTCCTATCTTTATTGCCAGTTTCTTGAATTTTTTGGCAAATAAACATATGGCGTATGATCTTCACTTTGCAGCTCATTTAATTTGTCAGCTAAATTATTAAAATCTAAATCATCTTTTGGTTTTATATTTATGTGTGTCTCTATAGGTTTCTATTTTCTGAGTGCCTGTGCCAAATGCTGTATTTGAGTCTTGTGCAAGAATGCTTGTTGCTATTTCTAAAACATAATCGGTTTGAGATTCAATGTAGTCTTTACCTGATGTTTGTGTAAACACACCGTTATATGCACCTAAACACAAAGGCGAAAACTCATCAAACATGCCTTTAGCAAACCAACTTGTAGCAAATGGAATGTTAAATTTTTCTGAAAACTTGATCTCTTGGTACTTCTATAAATACAGGTTGTTTTGTTCTATAAGCATTGGCCACAATTTGATAAAATTGCTCTCCAGCAGTATTTGGCTGACCAACTGATCTTTGCCTGCTGTAAACTCACTTGTTTGATAAAAAGATCTTCGGCATTAACGATTCAATACATCATTAATTGTAACCGCTGCAATAGGCATTACTTGAGCACTTAATTCTTTTGGTACACCTAATTAGTCTAAAGTGGACTGTAGATGACCTGCTACAGCCATAAAGTGTGTTTCATTAAGGCCATTATTAACTAAGGGGGTATGTACATTCTTCAAAGGTTTACCTGCATAGTTATTAGGTCCACCAAAAGCAAAGGTAAAAAAGCTTTTTGATTTATTTCTTTGTGCATCCATATCGGTGCTTTCAAAAAAATGGCTGATAGACTCATCCATTAAAACTTTTCTATAAAATAAATCTACGGCTGCATTTACAGCGCCTTCTCCCCCAATACTTTCAAATAACGAATCGCTCATATCACTCTCCCTGATACTATTTTTTATGATTTCGCTACGATTTCAAGTATAGAAAGAAATATTTAGAGTGCTGTGATCTTTTAATTTAATTTTTTAAACTATTAGACTAAAGTCTAATAAGGTGACTGCTTACATTAAAAAACAATGGAAGTTTTGGAGGTACTGATGAGTACTGCTAATAAGTTTCAATTTGTAAAAGTATTTATTTACGTAATAAGTATTATTATGATGTTTAATTTGATGTCTAGTGAGTATACAAACTGGGTAGCAAAATTGAATTGTCAGGATAAATGTGCAGTTCAGGGATTCAAAAATTGTACTTATACCCCAGAAAATTATAATAAAGGTCAATCAGAGCGCTGTTTATGTGGCGCCCAAACTGACCATTATTTAGTCTTAAATTAACACTTATTATACTTGAAATACCTTATTAACCGGTAAGTCTCTGATCCGTGTTTTACTTGCATGGTAAATGGCGTTTGTAATGCTAGGTGCAACAGGTGGCACACCAGGCTCGCCAATACCACCAGGTGGTGCATCAGAGTCAACTAAGTGTACGAAGAGTTTAGGTACTTGATTGATTCTGGTAACAGGATAATCATGAAAATTACTCTGCTCAACTATGCCTTTATCTACTGTTATTTCACCCATGAGGGCGATTGATAGACCAAAAATCATAGCGCCTTCCATTTGTGCTTTTACGCGATCTGGTGTTACAACTATACCGCAATCAACTGCCGTATGCATTTCCAAAACTGTGACTTTTTTATCTTTAACCTCAACTTTAGTGGCCGCAGCGACAAAAGAGCCAAAACTGCGTAAAAAGCTGATGCCCCACCCTTGTCCTTGAGGTAGTTTGTGTTCAACATTCGCTTTATCGCTGATCAGATTGATTATATGTTTGATTCGTTTTGTATCTATAGGATGTGCTTTAGGATCTAAATTATAATTAGAATATTTGAAACCATTTTCAGTTGGATCAACAACTCTGTCTGAACCTATTAAATCTAGCCACATTTTTCTTGGTGGCACTTGTGCTTTCACTGCTAATTCATCAACAAAAGAGCCTAATGCAAACCCATTATTAATACAGGCGACTGAGCGTACCCAACCTGGACGTACAAAAGAATCAACCTCATGATTCTCATAACTTAATGTATTTAAATCAAAAGGCAAGTCGGTAAAACCTAAAGAGAGCTGACTATCACTGGGTGTTTTAGTTTTATCATTAAAAAGCCAACCGATTGGCGGGTAAGCGTTTCTTGAAATTAAATTATCGACTTTGCCATTATCTAAAATTTCAGCTTTGAAATAGTTAGCGGCGCTTGAGTGATAAAATCCATGTTTAATGTCATCTTCACGACTCCAAATTACTTTTATTGGACGCCCTGTGGCCTTTGCTAGTTCCACGGCCTCTATAATAAAATCACCTTTAGACTTACGGCCAAATGCACCACCCATCAAGGTGACATTTAGCTCAACTTTATGCGCATCCTCTCGCTTTAAGCCAAGTTCTTGTGCAACCATGCCTTGTGCCCATTGCGGATTCTGAGTACCAGCCCAAATAGTACATTTATCACCTTGAATCATGGCTGTGGCAGCGGGTGTTTCCATAGGTGCATGATTAATATAAGGGACTGTATATGTGGCCTCTAGGGTATTTTGTGGATTGTATTTATGTGCATATACATCACCTTTACTATTTACCGCATTGCCTGGTTGATTAACTTTTGTGATCAGCTCTTTTTTAAATGATTCGCTATTATGAACTTGTTTGTTGCCATGATCCCACTGAATTAAAAGCTTTTTTCTGCCTTCAATTGCAGCCCATGTATTAGTTGCCACAACTGCAATACCCGATAAAGGCATTACGTTTACCGGAAACGGCCGTTCTTTTAGTTGAATGACATCAACAACCCCTTTTACTTTTTTAGCTTCTGTAGCATCAAAAGATTTAACTTTTCCACCAACTACAGGCGGTCTTTGAATGCTAGCGATTAACATATTGTCTAGTTGAATATCTTGCGCATACTGTGCTTTACCTTCAACAATATTATCTAGGTCTACTTGTTTTACGTCTTTGCCAATTAACGAGAAGTCCGTATTAGCTTTTAATTTAATCGTTTTAGGATCTGGCGGTGTTAATTTCGCTGCATGTTTTGCTAACTCACCAAAACCAATCTTTTGCCCAGTTGTTTTATGGTGAATATAATGTTGTTTTGCTTGCACTGCTGATTTATCTACTTGCCAAATATTTGCAGCTGCTTGCTCTAACATATCTCTAGCAACGGCACCTGTTTGTCGAATTGTTGTAAAATAATTACGAATTGATGCTGAACCTGCTGTACCTTGTGAACCATATTTTCTATCGGCTTTGGCTTGTACAACCGAGATCTTATTCCAATCAGCTTCAAGTTCATCCGCTATGATTTGTGGAACACTTGTTCTGATCCCTTGGCCCATTTCTGATCTATGACATACTAAAGTGACATCACCATTGCTATCTAGACTTACAAAAAAGTTAAGTTCGTGATTGCCTACTTCCTCAGCTTGTACTTTTGATAAAGGCAAATTCACACCCAACATAAAAGCTGTGGCACTAATGCCTGATAGCTTTAAAAAATCTCTACGGCTTACATTTTCAATATTTTTCATTATCGAATATCCTTATTATTTTTTTGCTGCCGATTGAATTGCTTTTTTTATTCTTTTATAGGTACCACAGCGACAAATATTGCCTTGCATAAAGCTTTCTATTTGTTGCTCTGTAGGATCTGAATTGTGTTTTAATAATGCAGCTGCACTCATCATTTGACCACTTTGACAATAACCACATTGCGGCACTTTGAACTCTTTCCATGCAATTTGTATTTTATGGTCATCACTTCCCCCTAAACCTTCAATTGTTGTTATGTTTTTATCTGCTACAACTGAAATTGGTGTGATACAAGATCTGATCGCTTGACCATCTAAATGAACTGTACAGGCGCCACATTGTCCAGCACCACAGCCGAATTTTGTACCTGTTAATTTAAGTTCATCTCTTAATGCATATAACAATGGCATTTGAGGTTCGATATCAAGTTTCAGAATTTTATTATTGACGGTTAAACTGATCATACTTGCTCCGGTTGATTGTTTTTTGCTGACTAATTATTCGATTATCAATTTTTTAATTGGAATAAGCTAACTCGATAATCGTTTCTTGTTGATAAAAACCTAAAGATTTCGCGGTGCTGTTTTCAATTTTGGCATGCGCTTGAGATAAGATAGATAAAGCGATTGATTCAGGCAATTCACCGCCTAAATCTAAGCCTATTGGGTTTGCTAATGGCTTTTTAAAAGTAAGTGGTGTAAGACCAGCTTGTGAAAATACTTTTTCAGTTCTATGTTGTGGGCCTAATAAACCGATATATTTTGCTTTTGAATCATTTGCCAAATTAAGTGCTTGGGCATCTAAACTTACATTGTGGTGCATAATGACAATTGCATCAGCTTGTTGAATTTTTACATCATCAGTTAATGTTTTATAGTTTTGTTTGATTATGGCGTTAGCCTCTTTAAAGTATGCGTTTCGTGCGTAGCCAGGGCGACTATCTATTAACGTAATATCCCAACCTAGCGTATTTGCCATTTTAATAAGGGGTTTACTATCAATCCCACCACCAAAAACGATTAATGATGGCGTTGGGAAAATTTTGATATTAAAAAAGGAGTTTAAATTAGCTTCACTTTGAATAGTAAAAACATGATTGTTACTCGACTCTAAATTGACTTGGTAGGTGCATTGCTTTCTCTGAGCCAATACATCTTTTAGCTTTATCAGGTCTAAGTAATTATTGTTTTTAAGGATTGGCTGCAAAAGTACTTTGACTAAACCGCCACAACCTATTCCCAACTGCCAAGCGATATCAGCCTCATCTTGCATATCATAACATACAGAAATATTGCTATTTTTAGTTATGCATTTTTGAGCTTGTCGTAATAAATCTGATTCAAGACAGCCGCCACTTAATAAGCCATAACTTTTTCCTAAACTATTAAAAAGCATGATAGCGCCCGCTTTTCGATAAGAGGAACCTTTAGTCTCTATAATACTTGCTAAAACCCACTGACACTCATCTTTTTGTTTAAACCAAATATCTAATAAAGGGGCTAACCGATTACTCATTTATTATTTTTCTTATGCAATCATTTAATTACAGTTAAGATAGTTGACTATGACTATAAATCATAATAAATAAATGTAACTAATTACGAATGTGTTAGTTATTAATTTTATTAAACAAGTGAGATTTATGAAGGTTATCTTCTAATACAGCGAGTGCAACAGATACTTCATCATCACTAAAAATACTCTCATAGGCATAAGTGACTTCTATCTCTGCAAAAATACTATTTGTAATGTGTTGATGTGCCGTTTCTAATTCATTAATTAGTTGCTTGGCTAAATAGATATTCGTATCAGGGCAGTAAATAATAAATTGCTCCGAATGTCATTGTACTATCAATTGTGAAGCAGTTAATTGATCAGTTACATGATTTAAGTATTGTATTAGGGAGTGTTCAGCTAGAGAGACCTAAGCGCTCTTTTATCCTTTGTAGGCCTTGTATATCAACTAAAATAAGTGATACCGGATATTGGGCTGATTGAGGTAAGTCGGTTAATAATTTTTGATTACTCGACGGTTGGGTAAATGAGTGAGCGGATCGATTAGTGACAGTCCTTAACAATACAGTGATAGGTATTTCGCTTCTTTCCACCTTCTGTATGAAAGTGCAATAAAACAAAAAGAACTGACTATTAAGGTAGGGATAATTTCATCAAGTTCCAATTGTTCAAATTTTCTTGATGCTTTATATAAAAGTTCAAAGGTTTCGATAAAACAAAAAATGACAACGGTATATACAACTGCGTAACATATCACATAGAGATCTTTTATTGTTCTTTTTTTATATGATCTTTTATTTTATCAGGCAAAATAATCACCTGTTTGTTACATAAATTATTTATATCAAATTAAACAATAATAAAGAATCGCTTTTTGTAATAAATAGGTAATATTTGGAAGTCGTTTATTATTTATTGGCGCGGAAATAGTTGTGAAAAGGTAAAGCAACCAGCCTGTACTGGTTGCTTATATTGATTAACTTATTTAGTTAAATCATCAAAAAACTTTTTAACACCATCAAAAAAGCCTTGCTCTTTTGGACGATTCTTTGAATTATTATCGCTCATACTATCTTCAAATTCTTGAAGCAGTTCTTTTTGACGCTCGTTTAATTTTACAGGTGTTTCAATAACAACTTTACAAATTAAATCACCAATCGCGCCACTGCGTACAGACTTAACACCTTTGCCACGCATACGGAACATTTTATCTGTCTGACATTCAGCTGGGATTTTTAATTTTGCTCTACCATCTAGTGTCGGTACTTCAATACCACCACCTAATGCGGCAGTTGTAAAGCCAATTGGCACTTCACAATAAAGGTTGTTACCATCACGTGTGAAAATAGCATGTTCACGTACTGAAACTTGAACATATAAATCACCGGCTGGTGCACCATGTACGCCTGCCTCACCCTCACCTGAAAGGCGAATACGATCCCCAGTATCAACACCTGCTGGTATTTTCACAGATAAAGTTTTGTTTTTTTCAACACGACCTTGTCCATGACAATGTTTACATGGGTCTGATATGATTTGGCCTTGACCACCACAAGTAGGACAAGTTTGTTGCACAGCAAAGAAACCTTGTCGCATTTGAACTTGACCTGAACCATGACAGGTTGTACATGTTTTTGGTTTTGAGCCTTTCTTAGCGCCACTGCCATCACATGGTTCACAACCAACCCAAGTTGGAACTTTAATTTCCACTTCTTTACCACGGACAGCTTCTTCTAAACTTAATTCCATGTTGTAGCGTAAATCGGCACCGCGTTGCTGACGAGATTGACGTCGACCGCCGCCGCCGCCACCAAATATATCACCAAATACATCACCAAAAATATCGCCGAAGTCACCTTGGCCGCCGCCGTAACCGCCACCGCCGCCGCCTTGTTCAAATGCAGCATGACCGTATTGATCATAAGTTTGACGTTTTTGACTATCACTTAGAATTTCATAAGCATCTTTTACTTCTTTAAATTTAGCTTCTAATGCTTTATCACCTGCCGTACGGTCTGGGTGATATTTCATTGCTAATTTTTTATATGCTTTTTTGATGTCTCTTTCACTGGCATCTTTTGAGATCCCAAGGACTTCATAACAATCGCGTTTAGACATAATTTTCTCTGTATCAATTTAACTCGAATTAATTGACAATTAAGTTTATTGAAAAAATCTTAATTGCGAATTAATACAAAGGGCGCATCAAGTTTATATACTTGTGCGCCCTAAATAACTCTTTAATTTAATTACGCTTTAAAAGTTATTTATTATCTTCTTTCACTTCTTCAAACTCAGCATCAACAACATCGTCGTCTTGCTTAGCTGAAGGTTCAGCTTGCTCTGCACCTGGTTGTTGTTCAGCTTGTTGCTTAGCTTGAGCAATTTCCATTAGCTTTTGAGATTTTTCCATTAATGCTTGAGTTTTAGCATCAATTTCAGCTTTATCTTCGCCTTTGCTTGCTGTTTCTAGTTCAGCTAGTGCAGCTTCAATTGCTTCTTTATCTTCTGCTGGTAATGCTTCGCCTGCTTCTTCGATTTGTTTCTTAGTACCGTGAACCATCGCATCAGCTTGGTTACGTGCAGCAGCTAGTTCTTCAAACTCTTTATCTGCTTCAGCATTTGCTTCAGCATCACGAACCATAGCTTCTACTTCTTCATCTGAAAGACCTGAAGATGCTTGGATAGTGATTTTTTGCTCAGTACCAGTATCTTTATCTTTTGCAGATACATGTAAGATACCATCAGCATCAACATCAAAAGTTACTTCGATTTGTGGTGTACCACGTTGTGCTGCACGGATACCTTCAAGGTTAAACTGACCTAAAGATTTATTGTCAGAAGAACGCTTACGCTCACCTTGTAATACGTGGATCGTTACAGCTGATTGGTTATCTTCCGCAGTTGAGAAAGTCTGTGACTTTTTCGTAGGGATAGTTGTATTTTTCTCGATTAATGTAGTCATCATTTGACCCATAGTTTCGATACCTAGAGAAAGCGGGCTTACATCTAGTAATAATACATCTTTAACGTCACCAGCTAGAACACCAGCTTGGATTGCAGCACCCATAGCTACAGCTTCATCAGGGTTAACGTCTTTACGTGATTCTTTACCAAAGAAGTCAGCAACTTCTTTTTGAACCATAGGCATACGTGTTTGACCACCAACTAAGATAACATCATGGATGTCACCAACAGATAAATCTGCATCTGCAAGTGCTTGCTTAAGCGGAGCTAAAGACTGTGCTACTAAATCTTCAACTAAAGATTCTAATTTAGCACGTGTGATCTTAACATTCATGTGCTTAGGACCAGTTGCATCAGCAGTTACGTATGGTAAATTAACATCTGTTTGTTGTGCAGAAGATAATTCAATCTTCGCTTTTTCAGCTGCTTCTTTAACACGTTGCATTGCAAGCGGGTCATTTCTTAAGTCGATTGACTGCTCTTTTTTGAACTCTTCTACTAAGTAGTTGATTACGCGGTTATCGAAATCTTCACCACCTAAGTGCGTATCACCGTTTGTAGCTAGTACTTCAAAAGTGTGCTCGCCTTCAACTTCATCGATTTCGATGATTGAAATATCGAAAGTACCACCACCAAGGTCGTAAACAGCTACTACGTTGTCGCCTTTCTTCTTGTCCATACCGTATGCTAATGCAGCAGCAGTTGGTTCATTGATAATACGTTTAACTTCAAGACCCGCTATACGACCAGCATCTTTAGTTGCTTGACGTTGTGAATCGTTAAAGTATGCAGGAACAGTAATTACTGCACCAGTTACTTCTTCACCTAAGTAATCTTCAGCAGTCTTTTTCATTTTCTTCAAGATTTCTGCAGAGATTTGTGGTGCTGCTAATTTTTCATCTTTAGCTTGTACCCATGCATCGCCGTTATCAGCTTCAACAATTTTGAAAGGCATGATGTCGATGTCACGTTGTACTTCTTTGTCTTTAAAACGACGACCGATTAAACGCTTGATAGCGAATAAGGTATTTGTCGGGTTTGTTACAGCTTGGCGCTTAGCAGGTTGACCTACTAGAATCTCACCTTCATCAGCATATGCGATGATTGAAGGAGTTGTACGATCGCCTTCAGCATTTTCAATAACGCGTGGCACACCGCCGTCAAGTACTGCAACACAAGAGTTAGTAGTACCTAAATCGATTCCGATAATCTTACCCATGAAACTTTTCTCCAACTTCTAAAATTCTGTAATATTTTGTAATACACTTGCTCGATGATTAGTTAATATGGGTGGGTCAAAGCAATTTCAACAGTAAAACTAAATTTTTTTTAAACTTTTTGAAATTTTTTTTGAAAATACCTTTTTATGCTTATTAATAATGTAAAAAGCCTGCTATTTAGCTGGCTTTCATTATTTTTAATTAGTAAATCTATAACCACTAACAACCATGAATATCATCTTGGTCACAATAAAAGTAAGGTAATGAATATCGAGTTTTATCAGATGTTAACTCACTATTTATAGTAACTAAATAGTGATATACCAACTAGTTAAAAACAAGCAATAGCCCCTGCTTGCAAATATCCTAATTACCTTACGCTTTAGAATTTATAATAACTGAGTTTGATTTTTTTCTGTAATAATGATTTTACTACCTTCAGCACCTTTTAATAAAAATGAACAATTGTGGAAGTCATTTGGTATGACAATAGAGTTTAAGTTATCCATTTCAATGTTGTATACGACATTGGTGCATCGAAATTGTGCAGAGTCTAATTTCCCTTGCTCGACTTTGACACTTAATACCTTACGGCCAACAGAGTATTGCCATGCTATGTCTTTTTTTAAATTTGCCTCAATTTTTATTGCAACTGAGCTGTTCAACTTTTTTGATAAAGGTAATATCATTGCTTTGATAGTATCAGGTTTAATTTCTGCGTTTTTAATATTCTTCATTTTATAAACGGTATTAACAGCATCTGCATATTGTTGAGTAAACTCGTAATAAGATAATAGATTTTGACTATTTTTGATTGCCATTTTAGTTGGTAACATTTCTCTTAAATGATTAGCTATTTGTACCATTTCTCCATAATTAGACCAATCTTTTTGAGATGCGTAGTAGTTACTATAAAGCCATGCTGTCAAGGCTTGCTCAGTTAAATTTTTACTATGATCTTCATTGAGTTGATCAAGTTCACTTTTTGCTTTAGTAAATTCTTTTGTTTGTAAATATTTATCAACACGATTAAACCCATATCTATACCCAGTAGAAATGCCTTCATTATTGCTACCATAAAAACTAATTGTATGTTTAAGCAAATATGTTTTAGCAGACTCTACAGGCTTACCTTTATATAATGCGGCTTCATAGCGAAGGCTTTCTACTCTTTTATATGCATGATGTAAATTAGCACCTTTAGTGGAATAGGCTAATATTTCAATATCTTTAGTTTTCCCATCCACATCTACTATATAACTCATATATACCCAACCTTCGAGCCTTGTTGCATGAGGTACTTCCTTTACATTATGAGATTTAGGTATTAACTTTGCTGGCGTAAAACTATTTTCTGATTCAAAGGGAGTTGCTAATAGATGTGTTGTTTTTAGCAATAAAAAAAGAAAACAAATTACTTTAGTGAAACTGTTCATTGATTACCCTTATTGATCATAATAAATGTAATTTTATATAGGTTTGATACTATCATTAATTATCAAAATAGATAAATCTTAGATAAGAAATCTATGTAATTTATAAACTTATATTATTATTTTCAATACAATTACAAGATGCTATAACCTTAGATTATATTTTATTGGTATCTGTGAAGTAGTAATTTTGACTTGTTTGGTACAATAAAAGACTATTATTAGTTTTTTCTGCTTAGCTAAAGACTTGTTTTATAAAAGATAGAATTTGATTACATTCTTTAATTGATTTTGGGAGCAGCATTACATTATCGTCTCCGGCTATTGTCGCTAGGATCTGAGTTTTAACAGGTAAGCTTTCAATTATTCTTGCAATGACGTCAGCTGAACCAGGAATAGTTTCCACCATTACAATATATTGATTAGTATGGCTATCGATCACAAGTTCTTTTACCTGCGTATCAAGTGTTGGCATCATGAGTTCATGTTTTATTGTATAAACTGATTCACCGTTGCTATTTTTAATGCTTATCGCACCAATTTGTTTTAAAATGCGAGAGATCTGAGGCTGACTGGTATTTTCAAAACCGCGCTCAGCCAAATAATAAGACAATTCGTAATGACTACGAATATGTTGCTTTTTGAGCAGCTCTTTAATATTTTGGATAAGCGGGTTTTGTTTCATTATTAAACTCTATTATTTATTCATTGCATCAATTAAAAACGCTGAAATTTTTGCGCCTTCTTTTAATGTCGTTTCTGAACTTGATTGACCAACTAAAGAGCTATCTGTGAAAGGTGCTATTTCCATCATATCAGCACCTGTAATTGGGAACTGTTTACTTAATGCTTTTAAGATTAATAAAGATTCATCTGGTGTCATACCATCTGGTTCTGGTGTACCAGTTGCTGATGCCCATTTAGCATCTAATGCATCGATATCAAAGCTCACATAAAGTTCATCTACATTGTCACGCTTTAATTGTTCAATAATACCATCAACAATTTTTTGAGCGCCTTGCTCTTGAATTTCATGTGCCCAATGCTGTTTTACGCCAAATGTATCTTCCCAATGAGATTTTGGTTTACCACTAGAGCGTATGCCAATTTGAATTAAGTGACTTGGATCAGGCAAATATTCAAGAATATGTGTACACCAAGAACCAAAACATAGATCTATACCTAAACGTTCTACCAACAAATCAGTATGAGCATCAAAATGTATAATTGCAGTACGGATACCACGATCACGTTTTGCTTTTAAAAATGATTTTGTTAATGGGTAGCTAATTGAGTGATCACCACCGATACCAAAAATACCTTTCTCAGGGAGATTGGCATAGAAGCTATCACATACATCTTCTGTAATAGATAACGGGCTTACAGCATAATCTGATTTATTGTTAGCATCATCTTTTTTATATAGCGCTTTTTGACAATTTTCTATGGTGCCATTGTTCAAGTATTTATCGTGTAATAAATGAGGAATAATTCGAATATCACCCATATCAAATGCTTGGGTTTGTGCTTGTTGTTCAACCATAGTTGCGCGAAGTAATAAAGGACCCCAGTTCGCGCCACGTAAAATACCGCCACCACAGTCTGAACTGATCCCTAGGATCACCGCTTTATGCTCTGAACTTGGCATCTCAGATAAAGATGATTGCCATAAAGCAGTTACTTTCTCTTGTGATGTTTCATTATAAAGTTTTTGATGTAACGCTTCTTTACGTTCTTTTGCAGTATTAACCGTGAATACGCCATTACCTGGTGGACATAGACAGTTCTCTAGCTGTGTTTTAAATTCATTCCAGTTATTACTCATTTAATACCCTTACTGTATAAAATCGATTATTTATTCAATTTATTAAATTTTATGAATTACAAAATAAAACCTGACGTTCTGATAGAACAATTTATTCAGTTTTATTTTTCATGGTATTTCATCTAGATAAACCTCAATGTAAGCTTGTATATTTAATCAATAAAATTATAGGCTTACGGAATTTACTTTTAAGTATTGTTTTGAAGGTTTAAATCTAGACCTTATTAATAATTGAAATAAAAACGGCTTATTTAAACTAATATATTGTATCTATACCCCTGTCAACTTAGGGTTTTTCTCATTAATTTTTGAGAGTGTTATATATGCAGATTAGCTGCATAAAACTGTGAACCTATAATATATACATAATGACTATAGATAATAATTGTAACTTACTTGTAACTTTATATGAGGTTTGGTAATTTGCTTAAATATTTCAAATGTTTTATTTAAAACTGGCAACAATTAAGAAGGAATTTATGGTATTTCATAAATCGGATAAAACTAAAATTTTCTTAGCTTTAAGCGCATTAACATTAACGGCTTGTGGTGGTTCATCAAATAGTGGCACAAATTTAGTTACTGATCCTGGCACAGGTACTGGTGATACTCCTTCTTGGGTTGCGGGTACTTTTGAAGCAGACTCTAAATTTAAAGATTATTGTGAAACCCCAAGAACCGGTAGTGATCCTTATAATAACAATGCACCTTACCCTGACAAAGCTGGCAGTGCACTACATGAAAAAATGTGGTTAAGATCTTATAGTGATAACACTTACCTATGGTACAGCGAAATTGAAGATAATGATCCAAATAACTTTAATGTAGCAGATTATTTTAAACAACTTAAAACCACTCAAACAACAGATTCAGGTGCAAAAAAAGATAACTTTCATGGCTCCCAAAACACAGCTGACTATAAAAAACAAACGCAATCTGGTGTTACATCGGGTTATGGCATAAGTTGGCAATTTAATGCTCGGATCCCACCTAGGAATTTAACTGTAAGATACACTGAACCAGACTCTCCAGCAGCGTTAGCTGATTTAAAGCGTGGTACACAGATTTTGGAAGTTGATGGTGTGGATTTTGTAAATGGTGACAATGTGGATGTTATCAACGCAGGTTTGTTTCCAGCTGAAGTAGGTGAATCTCATGATTTTAAATTACTCGAACCTGATGGCACAATCATCACTAAGAGATTTGTTTCAGCAGATGTTGTTTCATCCCCAGTACAAAATACAAAAATAATTGAGACTGAAATCGGCAAAGTCGGCTATTTACAATTTAATTCTCATATTGGTTTAGCACAAGAAGGTTTAATTGCAGCAGTTAAGCAATTTTCAGATGAAAATGTTTCAGAGCTTGTTGTTGATTTACGTTATAACGGTGGCGGATTATTGGCAATGGCTTCTCAACTTGCTTATATGGTTGCCGGAGATAATGCTACTAGTAACCGAACATTTGAAAATACGATCTTTAATGATAAGTATCCTAGTACTAACCCTGTAACCGGAAGTTCGCTTTCGCCAACGCCTTTTTATAATAAAAAAATTGATTACGTATCGTATCAATTTACATCTGAGGATTTACCAAGCGTAGCTTTACAACGTATATTTGTTTTAACTACAGGCTCTACTTGTTCTGCCAGTGAAGCCTTTATGAATGGCTTACGTGGTATAGATATTGATGTTATTCAAATAGGCAATAAAACATGTGGAAAACCTTATGGTTTCTATCCGCAAGATAACTGTGGCGATACTTATTTCACTATTCAATTTAAAGGTGTAAATGAAAAAGGTTTTGGCGAATATTCTGATGGTTTTGTGCCAAAAGAGTTTCCTCAATTTTCATCAGAAGTTAAAGGTTGTAATGTTGCTGATGATTATTCTAAGGCACTAGGCGATCCAACAGAGGGCATGTTCAGTGCCGCACTTGAATATATGAAAACTGAATCTTGTCCGGTCGTTGCTTTATCTAGAGCATCGAAGGCCAACGACGTATTGCAAAGTGCTTCTTTGAATGATGGTTTAGCGATAAAAGTCCCTAACCAAATTTTAAAATCTATTATTTTGGAAAATAAAATCCTTCACCGTAGAGAAATTAAATAATACATTTATAAAATGATAAAGTTGAAGGGTTTAAATATTAGCCCTTCAACTTTTTAAAATCAAAAATATTAACCGTATCCTCTTAAAAAGCTCGTCACTCATCACATCTAAACAGCTAAATTTAATTAATATGAAGAAAATCTAAAGCCCTACGGCTTTATATTGCTTTAATACTGACAGAATAGAAATTTTTGCTATATTTTATTAATACTTATCAGGCTATGGAGATACTCCAATTGGATACAAGCTTTTCTGACAAAGCCCAGCCTTGGATAGATAAGATTTCAAAACAAGAAATGCCTGCATTAGCATCTACAGTAAGAGAGCTTGAAAACGTAGCAAAGGACGATACAGCATCTTTAGCTAAATTAGGTCAAGCAGTGTTACATGATCATGCATTAACATCTAAATTACTCAGTAGCTTATTAAAAAATAAAAATTTAACCCCAATTGTTTACAATCGTTTAATTAATTTAATGACGCAGTCTTTTCATGCTGGAATGATAGCTAAAATGATGGTTTCTAAACACGACATTGAAATACAGGAACAAACTTTTATTGCAGTATTACTTAATAAATTATGTGAAAGTAAATTTTGGAGCATGGGGGGCGAAGTAACTGATAACTTAGATCACCAAACAATCAGAAATGAAAACACAGTTGGTATATAGTAATAATTACGACCATTTAACTGGTTTAAATAACCGCCAATACTTTATTCAATGTTTGAATAAAGTCATAGATGAAAAACATCAAAAGTCGATAACAATTACTGGAGTTGTATTTCATATAGATTTAGATAAGTTTCAGGTAATTAATAATAATTTTGGATATGCGTTTGGAGATAAGTTTTTAAATTTTATATCACATTCTCTTTTAGATTTTTTATTAGAACCTAATATCACCAGCACTGTTTATACCTGCAGCAGAAAAGTACGGTTTAATTATTAAGTTAGATAGATGGGTTATCGATAGGACTTTTTTAGCAATTTCAGAACTAGAACATAAACTCACTGATGACAAGCAATTTCAGTATAGTATTAATTTATCTGGCTTAACGCTAACAGATCCCTTTTATATGATTATATAAAAGAAAAGATGTTACTTTATAAAATCAATGCTAAAAATATATCATTTGAAGTAACAGAAACTTCAGCTATCACTCATATAGAGTCAGCATTAGAGTTTATGAATAAGATAAATTTATTAGGTTGTCATTTCTAATTAGATGATTTTGGCAGTGGTTTTTCGTCTTTTAGCTATTTGTAAAAATTACCCATTAATATTATTAAAATAGATGGCATATTTATACGTGACATACATACATATAAATGAAGTTAATTCCGTATTTGTTGAGAACATCCAAAGAACAGCAAAAATTATGGGTAAAAAAACAGTGGCGGAATTTGTAGAAGATGCACTTATTTTAAAAAAACTAAATGAAATTGGTGTTTATTATGTACAGGGTTATCATATACATAAGCCTCAAAAATGGTTCTAACACATATTTTTATTTAAATTTATCAAATGATATGCAGTTTTAATTACAATTTCATGTCAAAAATTAATTTGATAATCGTTATCATTTACATTAAAATTAGCGCATTGAAATGAGAATGAGTTTGTTTAAGTATGTATGTTTGTATTTGTAATGGTGTTACAACAAAAAAAATTGAAACCGCTATAGATAATGGTGCACATACGTTAAAACAACTCTCAACAGAACTACATATTGGTAAACAATGTGGCAAGTGTTGCAAATGTACAAAAAAGATTTTGAATAATAAATTAATCCAAATATCAAACCTTGAGCCTGATGTTGCATAATTTCTTCAATTAACTTATAAATTTCAAAATTCCTTTATTGACAGGACACAAGTCCTCTTCTAAATAAAATAAACCTTTTATCCTAAGTTAAAATACTCTGCTATATATAAATAATAACATTTTTTAGTATTAGCATTTATGCCGTTTCTAAGGATTTTTCATGAAAACAGTGTTTCATTTAGGTTTACACTCAGAACAAATCAATAATGCAAAACTAGCAATCGTACCTGGTGATCCCGCAAGAGCAGAACGTATAGCCTCACATTTAGAAAACATTACTTGTCTCGCTCAAACACGTGAATATCATGTTTATTTAGGATATTTAGATGAACATCCAATTGTTGTTTGTTCAACAGGTATAGGCGGTCCTTCCACTTCGATTGCTGTGGAAGAGTTAGCTCAATTAGGTATACGCACATTTTTAAGAATTGGGACGACAGGTGCTATTCAACCTCATATTAATGAAGGTGATGTATTGATCTCCCATGGTGCAGTTCGCCTTGATGGTGCAAGTCAGCACTTTGCACCAATCACCTACCCTGCTGTTGCTGATTTTTTTGCAACAAAAGCTATGGTAGAAGCATGTGATGCATTAGAGATGCCATATCATTTAGGGATCACTGCATCATCAGATACTTTTTATCCTGGACAAGAACGCTACGATACTTATTCTGGCTATGTTACAAATTCATTCCAAGGCAGTTTTGTTGAATGGCAAAAGCTTGGCGTAATGAATTATGAAATGGAGTCAGCTACATTATTTACTATGTGTTCAGCACTGGGTTTAAAAGCAGCCTGTGTTGCTGGTGTACTTGTAAATCGAACTCGCCAAGAAATCCCTGATGTTGATCATAGCTTAATTGAAGCAAAAAGTGTTTCAGTGGTACTTGAAGCTGCTAAGACATTATGTAAACAGCCGGCATAAGAATACCAATTCTAATTTATATTAAATCACTTTTTTATTAGAATCGGTATAACGAATTTATGTATTATTACCTAATAATACATAATTAAACGGTACTTTAAAGTCATAACTTTCTAGTACCGCTTTAGTAACACTCAACTGATTTTCTATATTTTCCATCTCAACAAGTGTTACTTGTTTGATGACCTCTTTAGAAAAAGCATTTCCTGATAAAATTAATTGACTGATCGCCGCCTGAAGTGGGGATAAACTCGGACTGTACGCGGCATTTTCTGCATAACGGCCATAAAATACCTGACCATCAAAGGTTTGTATTTCACAAGCCGCTAAATTGTTTGAATAAGGTGCATAACTTAAACTGATCTGTTGAAATAATTCAGATGAAATACTGTCTGGCTTTTCACTATTTTTAAGGTTTTCCTTAAGTGTCAATAATCCAAAATCGTTACCTAAATCTTTTGGTCCAAAGGACATAGGTAAAAACTTATCAAAAGCGATCACTTCACCATTTAACAAAATCTCAATATGATGAGCACATGCCAATTCATTAATAAATTGTCTACAATAGCCACAAGGTGCTGCATTTATTGCAAGTTTGGTAATATGTGTTTCACCATGTAGCCAGGCATTACTAATAGCAGATTGTTCTCCGTGTAGTACTAAAGATAGTGCTTGATTAGTAAACTCTAAATTGGCGCCAAAGTATAAATTACCAGAAGACCCGACCGCGATAGCTCCAACATAAAAGTTAGAAATGGGCGCAACAGAAAACTCTGATGCAAATGGTAATAACGCGGTTAATAAATCATCTAAAGAAGTATCTAACTCACTTTTTAACTTGCTAATAAATTGCGAATTAAGCATGCCGCTAGTGTTTTTTAAAAGTGAATTAATATCTAATATGTGGGAAGTTGAAAAGTTAATTTTTTGATTTGGTGAACTTAAAATCATATTATTATTGTTGTAATTAATGGTTCACTATTTTATGAATTTAAGCCGCAGTATTCAACCAATGTTTTGCTTTTTTACTACAATCAAAGTTTTCAGCGTAAACATTTAAGCGTTTTGCTTTTAGCTTTTTGCTGTACTAAATCATGGTGAAACCCTTTAAATCCAATGATTCTAGCAACTTTAAAACCTTGCAAAATAGATGTGATTTGTACAACTAAATTAATAACTTCTATTGCTGGATATTCATGTTCGAGCTCCATCATATCAACCAATAATTTATTTGTTGCGTTGAGTTTTGCGTACTCAGTTATTTTCTTGTAAATGCTGACGACATCTTTAACATTAGCTGTGCCGAAAAGTTTTACCATTACTAAATTCTCAGAAGCATCATAGCTTAGATTAGTGATTAGATTTGACATTAATTAATCAGATTAAATCATAAATAATAAAAGCTAGGAATAAATATCGCAGCGAATTTATTAAATATTATATTTAATACCGTTTCCTCTGAATGGCAGTTAATTAACAGAAATGCTATAAGGCTAGTTATTTAATTATCAAAGTCTTAGGGATATTCAATTTAATTCACATAAAATAAACTTAGCATCAAAGATGTAATTTATGTATATTGTATTCAAATTTAAAATTTAAACTATATCTATAGTTAACTGTGTGGGTAAATTAGGGGAAATGTGTGTCAGATGAACAGACAATAAAAAGGGATTCAAATAATAGTCGCGACATAAGTAAAAATAATTCAATTTTTAGTTTTAGCAGTAATTATTTCGTTGCTAATACAATGGAAATTTTTGAGCGACTAGCTTGGTATGGTATTTTTGGTGTTTTATCTCTTTATATGACTGCGCCATTAGAGCTTGGTGGATTAGGTGCAACTGATCAGCAAAGAGGAACTTTATCTGCTGTTGTTATGAGCTTTATTTATCTTTTACCTGTATTGACTGGCGCATTAGGAGATAGGTACGGTTATAGAAAAATGTTATTAATATCCTTTGCTTTGATGACACCTTCTTATTATATGTTAGGCCAAGTTGATTCCTATGGTGCATTTTTTATAACTTATATGGTTCTCGCTGTTGGTGCCGCGATATTTAAACCGCTTATTGTTGGTACTGTTAGCCGTGAAACAACAGATGCAAATCGTAGCCTAGGTTTTGGCTTATTTTATACTATGGTTAATATAGGTGGTTTTTTAGGGCCTCTTACAGTTGCTTATCTGAGAGAAATCAGCTGGGAATTAGCGTTTACAATGGCTGCTGTTTCGATTGCTATCAACTTTATTCCTGCCATATTTTTCTTTAGGGACCCAACAAAAAGTGTTGAGTCATCAAAGAATAATAAGTCTATAAAAGAAACTTTAGTTGAAGTACAAGATGTGCTTGGTAATGGTAGGCTCGCATTAATGGTTGTCCCAATTATGGTGATGTTGTTGATCCCCGGAACAGGTCTTTTATCCTGGAAGTTGATTTCAATTTTCTGTGCATCATGGCTAGTCATTAATTTCATTTGGGATAAGGTCGCACAAGATGATAATAGAACTTGGTATGGTGAAAAAATAAAACTTGGCAATGTACCTTTTATATTGTACTTACTTATTTTGGCTGGTTTTTGGGCTGTATATCTGCAAATATTTGTCTCCTTGAATATATTTATTAGGGATTATATAAATACAGGGGATCTGATCACATTTTTTAACTCACTTAACCCAAACGTATCAAATTTTATGTCAGGTGCTAATTCTGAAAAATTAGTTCAGTTTCTGCAGCAGCTTAATCTGACACATGGAGGAAATATAAGCCTTGAAGTGATCCAACAATCATATTTTAAGCTAACTAATTATAGTGTTATGGTGCCTTTTGATGAGATATCAAAGCTATTAAGTTTAGACAAAGGTATGCTAGATATGAGTAAAACAGCCGTAATAGCCAATCAATGGATTAATAAATATCAGCAAGTGAAACCTGAACTTATAGCATCAATTAACTTTGGTTCAATCGTCATTTTACAACTGTTCTTTAGTAAAATGTCATCAAAATTTAAAATATTCCATGTCTTAGTTGGCGGAACATTATTGTTATCTTTAAGCTATTTGATGTTAGCGATTGCGCCATCATTGCTTATTGCTGGTACTGCGGTGGTCGCTGCTGTATTACTATTTTCAATTGGTGAAATGTTAGTATCACCAAAAAGTATGGAATATATCGCGATGGTAATGCCTAAAGAAAAATCTGCAATGTATCAAGGATATTTGTATTTAGCGTCTGCTTTTGGTTTTTTAGCCGGAGGACTTTTATCGGGTGTTGGCTATGAATATTTTGCTAAAACCCTTAATAAACCAGAATTATTCTGGTTTATGTTTGCCGCAATAGGCGTATTATCAGCGTTAGCCTTATTTGCATATGATAAGTTTTTTGCTCATAAGTTAGAATCTCAAAAGCAAAATTAACTTAAAATTTACAGTTGCTCTTTAATATTAAGAGCAACTTTTTGAAACAAGATACCAGTACCTTGCCTAAAACACTCTGAATTCCCGATGATTGACTTATTAATTATCGGAATTGGTAATATCCCTCCCTTTGAATGTTCCATTAGATTGAACTTTATGCGTTGAATAATTTTAACGAGATTCACACGAGTAAATTGTATGCATTATACCCAAAAATTCAGTGATAAGAATTATAATGAAACATTACAAAAACTATTCATCAACCAGTAAAAAGATGATTCTTACGATATCAATTAGTATTACGATTGTTTTAGCTATTATCACAGTTGCATTAAGCCAATATTTAGCAAATCAAAGGCATTTATAGTGATGATAACTATAGTGTTTACGGTCGTTCATGGTGGGAAGAGATCAAACAAACACATGAAACGAGTATTTCAGAAGTTCAACTATACCCTGCCTTTAAATCTTTATAAAGCAATTAACGTTCTTGTTTTTCATAAAAATGAGTTTATAGGTGTTGGTGGTGCTGATATTTTAGTAACAACTATTTCAAATATGGTTGAAGAATTAAAGTTTCAAAATCAAGGGCAAGCATTTTTATTTGATTCTTTAGGGCGCACCATTCACTTTTCAAAGCTAAATAATTTTCGATTGAATCAACCCATTGCTGAAAAAGTAGCAACGGCAGTTAATAATATTATCTCACACTTGCAGTTAATAATTTCACAAATTATCTGCTATACCAATGAGTTAGATAAGCTGTTAGTCATGTCGCTGATTTATCTAAAATGTCAGTAATCAAAGCATATTAAATTATATGGATACTGTAGTTAAATCAATTGATGAATTAATGCAATCTCCAACTAAAATCGATATACAAGCGCATGATACTGAAGATTCTGTTAATCAAGCAAATGCACTCAGTGATTAAGGACAGGCTATGATCCTAAAAAGTAATCAAGACTTAATAGACTTAGCGCAACAGTTTACTCATACGGCATTGGAAATTGATAAATCAAATGAGCAAACTAATGATATAACAGCAGTACTTGATGTTATTAAGTCGGTCGCAGAGCAAACGAATCTACTTGCTTTAAATGCAGCGATTGAAGCAGCAAGAGCGGGTGAAAATGGCAGAGGTTTTGCGGTAGTTGCTGATGAAGTTCGTCAATTAGCAGGAAGAAGCCAAGAGTCTAAGAATCAAATACATGAGATTATTGAAAAGTTACAAACAAGAGCAAAAATTGCAATCCGAAGTGTCAGAGCAAATGAATCGCTCTTGTGAAATAGCGCTGTGCCAAAACCAATTAGCAGCCTCGAGTTCAAACCTTTTCAATTTAGTTAAAAGATTTAAAGTTTAAATGAATTGTTAAATAAAATTAAAATTGTTTCCATTGTTTTCATACACTATAATTTGAATGTATTTTGTAATAATAATAAATCAATATGTTGTGTTTTATATGCTGTTTTTAGGAAGTTATGTCGTAGTGGTTGAAATTAATGTAAATAAAAGGACTTTAAGTTGAAAAATCATAGACATTGGTTTTTAAAATCAGTTTTTGTCCTTTTCTTTAGTGCCCTCTTAGCATATATCGTTCTTGTTTTATCTTTTACACAGGGAATGTCAGCTTTACATCAAGATTTATTTCCGTCGAGTGTCGAAAAAATTTCAATTTCAGAGACTGAACAATCAAAGAATTCGTTTCTGTCAGCGTTATTTTTGCATAACACGGTATTTATACAAGACAAAAAAATTTATTTTGTCGTAAAAAAAGATCACAAAAATTATCATGCTGTACCCATGCGTGCTATGTTCAATAAAGTGATTCTATTAACTAATTTTCCATTGTTAGTTTTATTCCTTAGTGCCTTTTTAATACCTTTTTATTTAAATATAAAAAATAAGAGAAAAAACTTTATTTTAATCGAAGGTATTAATAATAAGTTAAACTCAATTCATAAAGTTTTTGATATTCCAATATTAGAGAAATCAAATCATGATACATTTTCAAAATTAAATACCTCGTTAGATCTTATTTTAGATAAAGCAAATAAATTTCAACATGAATCTTCAATCAATATATTTCAAGATAAATTGACTGGATTATCTGATAGGCATGCTTATTTGCAGCATTTAAGCGAGCAATTAGAAATAGCTGAAAAACTGAAAACTAAAAAAAGCCTGCTTTTTATTGATTTAGATGGCTTTAAACAAGTGAACGATTCGTTTGGGCACAGTTTTGGCGACGAAATATTAATTCAAGTTGCAGAAAGACTTAAAACAACCGTTAGAAATCAATCTTTAAGCTCTTTAGATTCAGTCACTTTACTAGAACAAAACTTATCTCGTTTAGGAGGTGATGAATTTTCTGTTTTCATTGAAGATGTCGCAGATCCAGAAAAAGCAGTAGAAGTTGCACAGAATATTATTCAGGAAATTGAGCGTGATTTTGTACTTGGTAACAAGGTTATAAAGATTGGAGCGAGTATTGGCATTGCAGTTTATCCTGATAGTGGTGTTCATGCACATGCCCTATTACAGATGGCTGATGTGGCCATGTATCGTGCAAAAACCGATGGCAGAGGCATCTTTAGAATCTATTCCCCTGAAATGGGAAATAAAATGCGACGCTATCATTATTTATTAGAAGAAATGAGGCTTGCGCTTGCAAACCAAAATTTTAAACTTTCATTTCAACCAATCGTAAATGTCCAAGATTGCAGCATTTTGTATTTTGAGTCTCTAATACGTTGGAATCATCCTGTTGAAGGTGAAATTACACCGAGTGAATTTATCCCTATTGCTGAGGATTCTAATTTGATTTTGCCTTTAGGTGATTGGATTATTCATGAGGCTTGTAGGCAGATGGCTGCTTGGTTTAACGCGGGTATGAAAAAAGTAAAGATATCGGTAAACATATCTGGCGTGCAACTAAAACACAGAGAACTACATCCTTGGGTGATGGATATTTTAGACAAAACAGGTCTACCATCACATGCTTTACTGTTAGAGATCACTGAATCTTGCTTTATAGAAGCAACAAGTGACACCATTGAGCAGCTAGACTTATTAAGAAAAGAAGGTGTTCAAATTGCGATTGATGATTTTGGCACCGGTTTTAGTTCTTTAAGTACGTTAGCTGATTTACCCGTTGATATAATTAAAATTGATAAGTTATTTATAGATCAAGCTAATGAAAAAACTAAATATAACAAAATACTAGAGTCAATTAGTGAATTGGGTAAAAAGCTGAATTTAAAATTAGTTGCCGAAGGTGTTGAAGAGACCGAGCAATTTGAACTAGTACGTAAATTAGGAATTCAATGTGCGCAAGGATATTTAATAAGTAGGCCTGAAACATCAAGAAACGTTGGTACAAAAGTGTTAAAGAATAATCTAAACCATGTTGCTATGACTGGCACCAATGTTTGGCTACCTCAGAAGCTTAATACTACTGTGAATAATCTTGTTATTAAATAAGTACAATTATGGCAATAAAATTTAATTAACACTGTTTGCTACCATTTTCGTTAATTAACAGGTCATTTAATTATCTGAATTGGTATTATCATAGAAAAAACTGGATATGATGATTTATGCAAGCTAGAATTAATGAATCAACTTAAATTTATGTGGCTAACAATATGATATTTAGACAATTGAAGTACGTTATTTTATCTACCGCTTTATTATCTGTCCCTGTATTTGCTGATTTACAAAAGGGCATAAATGCTGCAAATAATGGAGATTTCGAAACTGCTATTCATGAGTTTCAATATTTAGTTGATCTTGACTATCCTTCTGGTATGTATCATCTAGCAGAATTATATTCTCGTGGTTTAGGTGTGCCAAAAGATCAGCAAAAAGCAATCGAACTGTATGAGAGCGCTTCTAAAAAAGATTTTACAGATGCGACCTTTGCCTTAGCTGTTATTTATAAATATGGTAACGGTGTTAAGTCTAATACAACAAAGTCATTAGATTTATTTACGATTGCTGCTGAAAAAGGCATGGCTGCTGCACAATATAATTTAGGTGTTATGTATACAAATGGTGAAGGTACCAGACAAAACTATCATACTGCGGTAAAGTGGTATATTAAATCAGCAGCGCAAAACTATACCTTAGCGCAATTTAACTTAGCTCTGATGTATTATGAGGGATTAGGTGTAGATAAAAGCATTGAAATGTCTTACATCTGGAATACTATCGCTGAATATAATGGTAATGACCAAGCAAGTAAAAGTCGAATGTTAGATGAAAAAAAGCTTTCTCCTAGCCAAATTGAATTAGCAAAAGAAAAAGCAGATAGCATGTATTATAAAATCAAAGGTGGTAAATATTTTGGAGAAAGACGTATTTAATTTATAAATAGTTTTTCAAGCGCTGCATGCATTAGCTTTTTATAGTGATTAAGAAGCGAGCTTCTAGGGCTAAATCGGTAACTTGTGAGTACTGTTTTAGCTTTAGAAAAAGTTAAAAACCCCTCTTTCCCATGATACTGTCCCATACCAGAAGGCCCTATACCGCCAAAAGGCGCGTCATCAGCTGAAACATGCATCAAAGTATCATTAATACACACACCGCCGCTATGAGTTTGTTTAAGTACTTTTTTCTGTGTTTTATTATTAAAACTCATGATATATAAGGCTAAAGGTCGCTCTTTTTTGTTAATGATATCGATTGCTTCATCCAAATTATTGTAACCTATTAATGGTAAAATCGGACCAAAGATCTCATCTTTCATTAACAACATATCTTCAGATACATTAGTAACTAGTTGGGGTAATAATCTGTGTTTAGTTAAATCTATTGATTGATTTGTTACTGGCGTAATATTTGCGCCTTTGTCCTTTGCATCTTCTAAATAAGCGTTTAATCGTAAAAACTGTTTAACATTAATGATGGAACTATAGTTTTTATCTTCTAAACCTTGTGGGTAAGCTTTATTAAACTCTTGAATAAAATGCTTTTTAAACTCTTCAATTTTTTCTTTTGGTAATAAAACATAATCGGGTGCAACACAGATTTGTCCTGCATTTAATGTTTTGCCGATTAACAAACGTGAAACAGCTGTTTTTATATTAATTTCATCATCAATAATGACTGGAGACTTACCGCCTAATTCTAAAGTAACGGGCGTTAAATTTTCTGCGGCAGCTCGCATGACATGTTTCCCTACCTCTGTTGAACCTGTAAATAATAAATGGTCGAACTTTAGAGAAGAGAATTTTTGGGCAACTTCACTTTCACCTTCAATAACTGTGATTTCGTCAGAAAGTGGCTTTAGTAGATTTAGAATTACTTGGTTGGTATTCGGTGTAAACTCACTGAGTTTCACCATAATTTTATTACCTGCAGCTAATGCTGTCGCGATAGGGCCTAAGCTTAAAAATATTGGAAAGTTCCAAGGCACAATTATACCAACAACGCCTAATGGTTGATATTGTACTTTTATAGTTGATGGAGCCAAAAGTAACCCACTACTTCTTCTAGAAGGTTTCATCCATTTTGATAAGTTCTTAATTGAATATTTTATGTGTTGAATGGTTGGTAATATATCAGCTAAAACAGAATCAAAATCACTTCGATGACCATAATCAGTTTCAAGTGCATTTATAAGTGCAGGCTTAAATTTAAGTAGTTCTGTTTTTAATATTTTGAGTCGTTTAACCCTATGGTTTTTGTCTGAATACGGCTGTTTATCAAAATCATTTTTCAGTTTATTGTAACTATTAATTAAATGTTGGCTTTGCTCACAATTGCTGTTTTTCGGGGTAGTTACATCGTCATGTAAGCTCATTAAAATTCCAATAGAATAAATAGTCTAATATTAAAAATTTACCAAGCTCTCTAGTATTAGTCAATGAATTCAATCGAACAGATAGTGTAAATATAGTTTAATTTGTTGCCCTTGTCCCGGAATTTCTAATTTAGGTACCCTTGATCAATCGTCATATACTGTTTATCGAACACAATGTTTGCCTTTAAACTTAAGCTTGAAGAATGCGATATTTGTTATATTAAGCCGGCAGAAAATAAACTGTAACTAGATGAAAGGAAAGTTTGATTTGTTGCCGTTTTTCCTCGAAGTTTATCTCGAATTACCGCATTGACATTAAATGTGAATTTTTCATGGCTATAATTTACATAAGTTGTAGCAAACCGCTTATAACTTTCGTTTATTGGATTATTTAATAATACAGTGGCAGTCATTCCCCACTCTATGTGATTTGTAACATGACAATTTAACGCACTTTCTATCCCTTGAATTCTTTTATTAATATTATTCTCAAAAGTAAACTCGGCAGTTTGGACTGGGGTGACAACCTTATTTTCAAAATCTCTTAAATCATTATTGACTCGTTTATTTAAGGAAGCTGCTATTTGCCATAACCCATTTGTGTCTAAAGAGAGCTCGACTTCATTGCTATTTTTTTCTGTAATGATATTCATCATACCTAAAAAGTATTACTACCATAAAGCCCAGAGCCTACTCCTCTAATAAATTCAATTCGTTCAACAATCGCTGCAGGAATGTAAGGTGTATAAACAGAAGCTTTACCAGATATCTTGTTGAGCTTTTGACGATTTATCATAACGAGTATGTAGCCATTATCCAAAAATACACCTCTATCTTGCTCTTTTGGAACAGCACCCACCCAGTCACCACGTGTTACCTGAAAGCCAGGAACAAAATTTATGATGTCGTATGCATTCTCGACAGCGAGCTTTTGAATCTGTTGCTATATTGTTACTTTAAACCAGTTTATTCTGCAATAAATTGGTTTTCTTTATCAAATAATCACTTGAACCACACTTTCCCGCCGATAATCTTATAAGCAGGTGTGCCTTTTATTAATGTTTCTCTCGCAAAAATTTGCAAGCATTTTGGGCACACACATGACTCATTTGTAAAATTTTGGCTTATTCTTTCTTTAAAGCATTTTACTAATGCCCCTTTACCGCCCTTTCGATATTTAAACAACTGTGTTTTACATTTAACACAATATATATCTACTGTTTTAGAAGGACCTTTTTTATTTGGTTTAGCCATTAATTTAAGGTTTTGCTATGTTTAAAGATTTTAAATTAGCAGCGATATCTTCTGCAGCCGTCTTTGGGTTTATATCATCATCTATTTTTAAAATTTTACCATTAGAACCAATATAGAAAGTGACTCTGCTAGCTAAGCCAAACAAATTTAGCACATCGTATGCTTTTGCTGTGGATTTTGTTGGATCACTTAACATCGGGAAATCAGCATTTGTTTTTTTAGCAAAATCACGATTATCATCAAGAGGGTCAACAGAAGCCATAAAGTAACTTGCATTATATTCTCGGATCATATGACCTTTCTGAACTAGCGAGCGACATTCTATTGTACAGCCCCTTGTATTGGCCATTGGGTACCATGCAAGTACGACTGTTTTTTTGTTTTTATAATCACTTAATTTATAAAAATCTCCCGTTGTTGCTTGTAAATTAAAGTTAGGAGCAATATCCCCTACTTTTAAGTCTGTTGCGCTACTGATAAAGCTAGTTAAAGCGATTATTAATATAGAAAAGTATTTAAACATAATAAATATAAAACCATGGTTTCAAAGTTGTAAATTGATGATATAGATCAATCAAAAAAATAGCAAAATATGTATTAAAAACAGTAGTGTAATAAATGTGCGACATATTGTCGCAGTTAACTATATAAACTTTGTTATAAAAGCTAAATACTTAGAAAATAGGGTATAAAATTACAGCACCAAGTGCTAAGGATTTTTATCAAGCTCAGACCACTTTGCCTTGCTATTACGCTAGGTCTTACTTTTTCAAGTCAAACTACGCTTGCAAATGATACTAAGCAAACATCTATAGAGGTTATTACTGTAAAGGCGCCAAAATTAATCCATTCGGAAACGGCTTTGGCTGAAGGTAACTTGGTGATGCCTGATGTGGCAGATTGGCTTAAAACAGTACCTGCGGCAAATATCAATAAAAATGGTCCAATTACGGGTATTGCGCCTGTTAATAGTGGTATAGATACATTAGGAGGCTCCGTTGAAGTTAATTTAAAACGTGCTGCTGCAAGTGAAGAAATGATAATATCTGGTGATATGGCAACAAGCTATAATGATATTAATAATGCTTCTACACTTGCTGCTAATGTCAATATCAGTGGCAATAACTTTGGTTTATTGTCATATTTTAGCGATCAAAAAGGTGATGATTATAAAAGTGCAAATGATCAGACTGTAAAGTCGACTCAATATGATAAATAGCAATACGGGATAGACTTGAGTTATCAAGTTCCTCATTTATCTTTAGGTGCTACATGGCATCATTCTAAAACTAATAGCTCAGGTACGCCTGCTTTGCCAATGGATATCGATTTCATAGAGTCTAATAGATATAATCATGATGGTGAGTATGAGACTGCATTACTAAAATTTAAATGGCAACTTGGTTTACAAGACGCTACACACGCAATGGATAATTTTAGCCAGCGTGAAAATACTGATCCAGATAAATACAGATATAATACAGCCGAAGCGAAAACATTAGATTATAAGTTTGAAGTTATCAGTGATGTGCTATCATTTGGCATTGAAGGATTCAGCGCTGAACATAACTCCACAATAACCAATCCAGAAAATATGATGTTATCAGCTCAATGGCAATGATGAATCCGCACGTAAAAGTATTGCAAGATCAATTTAATGCCTACGATAAAGATGTTTCAGAAACAACTTATGATATTGTGTTAAACAGTTTAAATACTATTGATAATAATCACGATATTACTTATGCAGTCGCAATTAAACAACGCGCTGCAAGTTATCAGGAGCGTTACCTTTGGATGCCTATGCAATCAACAGGTGGTTTGGCAGATGGTAAAACATATGTCGGTGATATCAATTTAGAGTCAGAAACAGCTTACCAATTAGACCTTGGTTATAATTTTTAAAGTACTTCGTTTGCATTTTCACCACATATATTTTATCAAAAAGTTGATAACTACATCCAAGGCACACCATCTGACAATATGCATGTCAAAATGGTTGCTGCTATGATGGGTGATGAAACCCATTAGAATTTACAAATATAGATGCTAAATTATACGGTGCAGACTTAAATTGGTATTATAAGTTATCTGACAGTTTAAAATTATCAGGTATTGCAAGTTATGTACGTGGTACTCGCAGTGATTTAAATGATGATTTATATCGTATATCACCACTGAATACACGATTTAACATAAACTATCAGCTCGGAGATTGGCAAACTGATTTAGCGCTACATGCTTACTCAAAACAGAACAATATATCTGAAATTAACAATGAAAAAGAAACAGCTGGGTATGCTGTTGTTGATTGGCAAGTTGATTATTTTGTAACAAGTGGTTTAGTTGTGCGAGGTGGTGTAAACAATTTTACCGGTATTAATATCCACTAGATCTAGACTGCCCGTTTCAGGCATAATTTCAATATTAAAAGTTAGCGTTTCAATATCGCTATCGTGAGCAATTAATAATTAAGATAAAGAGCTATTCCAGTGAGTTTCAAAAACTAATGATTCAACAACTGGAGCATTATTTTCAACACTAATAGATAATATTGCCTTTTCTGATATTGAATTATCTTTTATTGCAACTTGACCGCTAGGAGAATATGTAAATTTACCTAATTGCCTATCGGAGAATTCAAAAGCACCATACTTAGGAGTACCATCCAAGATCATGTAATCAATATCGCTATCTGGATTAAGCTGGCCTGAAACTGGAGCTAATACATGCGTATTTAAAAATAAATCAGTAGGCTTAGCGAGTTTTTAAGCGTCACTATTTGAATATAAAGTTACTTTATTACCACTAAATAATATTTGGTTTATAGAAAGCGCGCCAAGTTGTAAAACAGATTGATTATCACAAAAAGTTGCAATCTCTGACAAGCTACCATCTAGTTCAAGTTTTAATAACCGACCTTGATTATCTCCACCTATTAATACAGGATTCCCCTCAAATATCGTATTTGTAATGCTCTTTATATGTGATGGATATTCTATTTTCTTAGAAGTATTTGATTCAAAGTTATACCGATAAATAGCACCATTGCCAACGCCAAATACATCTAACCTATCTGTGTTAGGATCATCAAATTCTACAAGTTGATCTATGCCACTCCAATTATTATCAACAGCTGGAGAGGTCTTTAATAACTCACCTGTCTTAGCATTTAATATTCTAAAATATTGACCTTGAGAGCCTGTATGATTCTTTCCATTTGAATCTACATCAGTCACTAAAATATTAGTTACACCATGATTAGGGTTGTTAATTGACTAAAATTCATCGCCACTTGCTAATGAAAGCGCGTGGATACTTCCCCACTGGCCATCACCGTATAAGCTATCTACTTTTCCATCTTCATTAATGTCTTTTAAAATTAATGCGTTAATATCGAGGCCTGCAAGATGTGACCAAATGATTTCATCTCTTAGTGGGCTAATTACTTTTAGGTAATACCAAGATGCCGCAGTTACTATATCGTCTATTTCATCACCATCTGCATCAATAACTTGTGTATAATTTAACGGTAATTGAGTAAGCGTTTTAATATTATTAACTTTTCCTGACTCTATTCGAATAACTCTCCCATCAGCGAGAAGTAACTCTCTAGCACCTTTTTCAGTAAAAGATCCTAGCAGTACTGGTTGGATTATATTCTCAAAACTTAATTTCTCCGTTTTAGTGTCAATATCATAAATACTGAGTGTTTAACCTGAAAAAACCAAGAACTCGTTTTTTGTTGCAGACGTCAGTTTTCCTAAAATTAACGATTGAATATTTCTTCCTCGCCATACTGATCCGTTAAACTATTAATTGAACTTGAATATGATGTGCTAGAAAAAATAATTAATGAACAGGCAACGATAGAGGATTTAAAACTCCTAAATTTCCATTTAGTTAAGTCGTTTATTTCATTTGGTTAGTTAACATTTTATACCAAAATTAGCAACAAGCTGTTTTAAAGTTTAAATCCTAGAAATCTCAAAATATTCAAATTTTATTTGATCACAGGTTTTTTTTGTAACTTACGTTGCAAAGTTCGTCTGTGCATACCTAATTGCCTCGCTGTTGCAGAAACATTACCATCATTACAATTGAGTATTTGTTGAATATGTTCCCACTCCAGCCGTTCTGTAGACATTGTTTGCAATTCATAATCTTGTTGTGGTTGTGATTCTTCTTGACCTAAAAGGGATTTTAAAATCATTTTTGTATCAGCTGGTTTTGATAAATAATCATCAGCTCCCAATCGCATTGCTTCAACTGCTGTTGTAATACTGGCAAAACCAGTCAAGAGTAATAACCTAACATGTGGTAATGCAGCTCTGATAGGTTTTATTAGACCCAAACTGTTTTCATTTGCTAACTTCATATCTAAAATAATATGTGTAGGCTTAATTAAATGGCAATTGTGTAATACTTGATCTGCTTGATGTACTTCATGACAAACAAAATGATGTTTTGTTAATCTGCGGTTTAACGTAGCAGATAGCGCTTTATCATCTTCAACAATTAATAACTTCATATTTAAAAACCTATAATTTACACAGTAGGTAAACTGACGTGTGCGATTGCACCTTGCTTAGTGTGATTATATAACTTCAGAGAACCACCTAATCTTTCTAAACTTGAGTTTGATAATAAGACCGCCATCCCTAAACCTGTTTCACTTTTTACTAATTGTTGCCCTAAAGATATTTGTTTTGTTGAAATACCATGACCAAAGTCTCGTAATTTTATATTTAACTCATTAGCGTGTATGTAAGCATTTAACTCTATATCTTGGCTATTATTGTCTTCGTTGGCTTTTACAGCATTTTGTACCAAATTCAATAAAGCGGGCAATAGCATCGCATCGGCTTCAATTTTATGTTGCTCCAGTAGATCATCAAGAATGATGTTTAAATTGACATTGGGAAAGTTAAGTTGGACACAATCCCTGAATTGCTCAATCAGTTCCTTGATAGCATAAATTCCAGTTTTATTTTCACGAATTGAAGAGGCTAATGTGCGAAAGTATCCAAGCTGAGATGTACATTGTTTAAGTGGGTGCTGCATCGACATAACGGCTTCAACATTAGGGTAATCTTCTATTAATTCATCAAATAATAATTGTAGATTACCAAGTGGTGTTGCAAGCTGATGTGTCACTTGTGATGAAGCAACACCCAGAGCTAATAATTGCTCTTTTCTGAGTTGTTCCTCTCTTTGTGCAGCCAAAAGGCGTTCTCTACTTGTGATTGCATTTGCCATGGCGCCCACAACAAAAGTGACGACTATCACAGATAGTAAAAAGTTTGCCCACATACCAATGAAATGGTTACTCATATCCATATGGTGCATACTGTGAGTAGGCATATTGAACAATAACCCTGTGTAAGCCAATACTGAACTTACTGAAATTAGGAGTAAAAACCGAGTTGGTAGGCTGACTGCTGCGATTACAATTGGCATAAGTAATAAGGAAACAAATGCATTGGTCGCACCGCCACTAAGGTACATTAGTATTGTGAGAAATGTGACATCCGCTAATATTTGGATCAATATTCCCTTATGATTTGCAGTTCGGTTTTTAAAATAAAAAATACTTAATAAATGAAAAGCAGTCTCTATTGCTATGATTATCATTAACGGCAGTAATGGTATCTGTAAAGACATAATTAAACTAATGGCTATGACACTTGATAGTTGTAGGATAATTGCGATAGTTCTGAGTAAAAATACTCTTTGTATGGCTTTTGTTGATTGAAAATCAAATATCTTCATTATTTAACTAAAATCCTTTTATAGTACTGTTTGATGCTAATATTTTTGATAGTTAGATCTTATCAAAAATTTAGGCATGGTTGTTTGATTCTTCTCAAAATATTGCAACTAAAGTAATACTCAATTATGATCTTAAAATCAATAACTAAACTATGAAGTATTAAATGACAGAACTGAGTGACGACAGCGAAGATATTAAAGCGAAAGGAAGTCCAAGTTGGATGACAACTTTTGCAGATTTAATGTCGTTATTAATGTGTTTTTTTGTGCTACTTTTATCATATTCTGAAATGGATGTGATCAAGTTTAAACAAATTGCAGGTTCTATGAAAATGGCTTTTGGCGTGCAAAATCAAGTTGAGGCACAAGATATTCCAAAAGGAACTTCAGTAATAATGGATGAGTTCTCCCCAGCAACACCGGAACCTACACCAATCAATACTGTGCAGCAAAATACCCAATCTGCAACCGAAACTCAATTACAAATTAAAGATGGTAAAGATCAAAATACTAAAGACAATGACAGATATAAAGTTGAACTTGAAAAGATTTTTGCGCAAGAAATTGAAGATGGTTTAATTGAATTTGAGCTTTTAGGACAGCAACTTATAATTAGACTAAAAGAAAATGGCTCATTTCCATCTGGTTCTAGTTATCTGCAACCAAAATTTAAGCCTCTTCTAGCCAGAATATCTACAGAATTGAATAATATTCCCGGTGAAATAACAGTATCTGGCCATACTGATAATTTACCCGTCTCAAATGAGTTGCATCATAATAACTGGGATTTATCCGCCAAACGTGCCGCAGCAGTATTAAATGAAATATTAAAAGATATCCATTTTGATGCGTCGAGAATTAAAATGGAAGCATTTGCGGATAACCAGCCATTAGTTAAAAATAACAGTGTCAGTAATCGTAGCCGAAATCGGCGTGTTGAAATCGCAATTAATCAAGGTAAGCCTAAAGAAATGGCAACTATTTTAATGAATTAAGGAATTTTAGTGGATAAAGCAAGCGGGTTAGGGTTGAGCGTCATTATTTTAGCAGTCATTTCAGCAATTTTGATGAGTGGAGCTGCTCCTGGGATATTTGTTAGTATCCCTTCTTTACTGATTGTTATAGGCGGAACTTTTGGCGCTGTGATGTTCAGTTACAGAATTAATAATTTCTTTCAAGGGTTATCAAATATTCGATTAGCTTTTAGTAATAAGCAGCCTAATTTATTTGAAACATTAGATCAGTTGATTGAGTTAAGTGAAATAGCAAGAAAAAAAGGGGTTTTAGCGTTAGAAGATAAACAACTCAATGATGAATATTTACAAAAAGGTGTAAACTTGCTGCTTGATGGCCACGATACCCAGACAATTGAATTTGCATTTAACAGAGAGATTTTGCAAACACGTCAAAGAAATAATCAATCAATTAAGGTTCTTAACAGTTTTACAGAGTTAGCACCTGCAATGGGAATGGCAGGAACACTGATTGGATTAGTTGCGATGTTGGTGGCGATGGACGACCCTAAAAGTATTGGCCCTTCAATGTCCGTCGCATTACTGACAACATTATATGGCGCACTGCTAGCAAATGCTTTTACCGGACCTTTAGCAAATAAACTGGGTGAAAGAGCCGATGAAATTAAGCAACATATGATGTTAGTTCGTGATGGTGTTTTACATATTTCTAACGGTGATAACCCTAAATTAATTATTGAAATGCTTGCAAGTTATTTAGGTGAAAATATTGACAGCCCAGTAAATGAAAAACCGTCAAATAATTAGATAATACTATTTCCACTAATTATTGGAATGGGTATATGTTCAATCTAATTGTAGTTTTAGGTTTATAATTTTGTTATAACTCATCAGACCACTATTGGTAACTTGCTATTAGATGAAATAATTTGGAACACAGTATGAACTACGCAAAAATTACAGGTTGGGGTAAATGTATTCCGCCAGCAAAATTATCAAACGACGATTTAAGTACTGTTGTTGATACAAATGACGAATGGATAAAAACCAGAACCGGTATTGCTGAACGTAGGATCAGCCATGTTTCAACTGCAGAACTTGCTACTGTTGCAGCACAACAAGCTTTAGACTGTGCAGGAATTAATGGCGATGAAATAGACCTCGTTTTATTGGCAACATGTAGTCCATCAACTTTGGTTGCAAATACAGCGTCTTTAGTGCAAAAAAACCTCAATGCAATGGGGGCAGCTGCGTGTGATGTTAATGCTGCTTGCTCAGGCTTTTTATACGCGCTACAAAATGCGACGGCCCAAATTAATGCTGGCATGATAAAAAAAGCAGTGATAATTGGAGCTGAACGCATGACTTGGTATGTTAATTGGTCTAAAAGAGACAGTGCTGTTTTGTTTGGTGATGGCGCAGGTGCTGTTGTAATTGAAGCAAGTGAAGAAAAGTCTGGCCTACTAGCGAGTAAAACTGGCTGTGATACCAGTAATCGAGATATCTTACATATTACAAATTTTGGTACAGATATTAATAAATATGACCAACCAGTTGGACCGTCAGATTTATTATTTGAAGGTAGAGAAGTATTTAAACGTGCTGTTAAAGGAATGGCTGAAGCCTGTGATGATGTATTAGAACAAGCTAACTTAGCGTTAGATGATATTAATGTATTAATACCTCATCAAGCAAACTTAAGAATTATTCAAGCTATTCAGCAAAAGCTTTCAGTTAGCGATGATAAAGTCATGGTTAATATACAAAACTACGGTAATACTTCTGCGGCAACTATTCCTATTGCTATTTGTGAAGCAGTCGAACAAGGGTTAATACAGCCTAATTCAAAAATTATGTCCGCTGCATTTGGTGCCGGTTTAACCTGGGCAGCCTCTTATATACAGTGGTCAGATCGCATTACTCCAATAAAAATCAGTAATGCAACTTTACCTGATTGTGATAAAACAGGCCTTGAACTTATTAATGAAGCAGTGCTAGCTTGTAAAAACTAAAATGCACGCTAGCTAAAACACAATATAAAGTTAAAAGTTATTTATAAATTACTTTTAACTTTATTACAGTTTCTTCCACTCATTATCCTACCAATAACGATTTCAATGTTCTTTCTTACAATATTCAATATTTAAACTAAACTTTTAATAAGCATGTAATTTTTTATGTTTTTTAATGGAGTAATAGATGGAAAATGTTGAGGACAGACGTGGTTCCTTACGCTTAGATATGGAGAAACAACTTATTACCGTAAGTTGGCAAGGTGAAAACGATCGCCAATATATAAGAGATGTAATGTGCGTAGATGTATCTAAAGGAGGGATTAAGTTTAGCATTGAACGTGATATTGAGGTTGATACTCAAGTAAAGGTGCAATTCAAATCAAATTTAATTGAAAGTAAAATTTATGTAACCCGTGTTTTAAGGTCAATTAAACAAGATCATGGTTGGTACGATATCGGTTTAATTTTCAATAAATAAATGGACGTTTTTTAAATTTAAAGCATTGGAGTTTATATTTATGATTATTCTTGTTGGTGGTGAAAAAGGGGGTAGTGGTAAAAGCTGCTTAGCACAAAACATAGGTGTTTACCTTGCAAAGCATAAAAAAGCATCTGTTTTAATGATAGATTGTGATCCACAAAGAACGACTTCAGATTGGATCCAAGCAAGGAATAATAATCCTGATTTGCCGCTTATTAATTGTGTTCAACTATATGGTAAAATAAGAAATGATTTGATCAGTTTAGAGAATAACTATGATTACTTGCTTGTAGATTGTGGTGGTCAAGATAATTTAGCTTTACGTGCTGCAATGTCGGTAGCTGATCATGTATTAATTCCTCTTAGACCCAAACGTCGTGATTTAAAAACAGTGCCGCATATGGAAGACATTTTATCTACCTGTAAAATGGTTAATCCAAAAATGAACGCCTCTTTTGTTATGACCCAATGCCCTTCTTTACCAAATCAAGCATCAAGAATTCTTGAGGCCAAAGAAGTCTGTGAAACATTTGGTATTAATGTCTTGGAATGTATTACTTATAGTAGAAATATATATGATGACAGTGAAGAAAATGGAGAATCTGTATTAGAAAACGATCCTAATGGCAAAGCGGCGTTAGAAATTATTGCTATTGCAGAAGAGATGCTTTCAAAACAGCCCGGAGACTCCCATGAGTTTAGCTGATTTAAAACGAAAAGCAGAAGCAAAAAAAAGGAAGAAAATTGATATAGACGATTTTATCGAAGATGCTACGTCTTATGCTAAAGGAAAGTCTATTTTAGTTCCTAGCCTAGATGAGAACACTCCTGTTAATAAAAAAAGGCAAAGAAACTTTAAAAATGCAACTTTTACGCTCTCTCCCGCCAATATAGATCAACTCAATGATCTGGCCGAGCATTCCGGTTTTGCAAAATCTCGTATTTTAAGGTTGTTAATTGAAGAGCTTGCCAATGGTGAAAATAATGATTTAAATCAGCTATTAGAAACGTTAGAAAACAAAAATAAAAAGTAGAAGGAATTATGATAGACATTACTCACATAATGCCTATTGATTTATTATGTTAAATTGCGTATCTAGATTGAATATAGTCAAACATTGCACGCACACCAAACGCTTCGCCGCCTATTGGGCGCCCTGGCAATTTTCTATTATTCCAAGCCATAACATCAAAATGTATCCAAGGTGTTTGAGGCTCAACAAACTCTTGTAAATATAATGCAGCTGTAATAGCCCCGCCAAAACCAGAGACAGCACAGTTTGATAAATCAGCAACATCACTTTTGAGCATATCTTTATAAGGTGCATATAAAGGTAACTGCCATACATGATCATCTACATTTTTTCCTGATTGTATTAAACCTGCCGCCACAGCATCATTATTTGTGAAAAAACCTGGTAACTCTGTACCTAAAGCAACACGACACGCACCCGTTAATGTGGCAAAATCAACCAATAAATCAGGGCTATCATTTTGTGCTTCACACAGTGCGTCACATAACACTAATCGTCCTTCAGCATCTGTATTATCTATTTCAACTGTGATCCCTTTTCGTGTTTTGATCACATCTCCGGGTCTAAATGCGTTATTTGATACCGCATTTTCAACTGCTGGAACTAAAACTCTTAGTCTAACGGGTAAATTAAATGCCATTATTAAGTGAGCTAAGCCAATAACATGGGCTGCTCCGCCCATATCTTTTTTCATGTTACGCATACCTGCACCAGGTTTTAAATCTAACCCTCCAGAGTCAAAACAAACACCCTTACCAACCAAAGTAACTTTAGGAGCGTTCTCGTTACCCCATGACAGATCAATTAATCTAGGTTTATGCTCGCTTGCCCTACCAACCATATGAATTGTTGGATAGTTTTGTTCTAGTAATTCATCTCCAACCCATTGACTGAACTCTCCATTAAACGAATCAGCTAAATCTTGCATTGTTTCAGCTAAATGCTGTGGCATCATATCGATAGCAGGTGTATTAACGAGATCTCGTACCAATATTATGCTTTGAACTAAATCTTGATATTTCTTTAATTCTTGTTGGCATTCAACGATAAGTTTTGCCTTGGGTTGAGTATTTGTTTTATATGAATCAAATTGATAAGCACCCAGTGCCCAACCAAATGCAACTAGCTCTCTATGCTGTGCATCACCCTGGAAAATATACTCTCCTTTAGGAAGTAAAGAAGCAAGATCACCACATTGCCAATAAGAAGTGATATCTTCTACAAAATAGACAGCTTGAAATACTTTACCAGTTTTATCATCTGGTAATAAGGTCAATCCATGGCCGTTAAAACTTGTTGATTCTAACCATGCTTTAATAAAATCTGACTGTTGCGTTTTCCATGATTCAAACTCTGTATTTGTCAAAATAAATAATGGTGTTCCTTTATTTCCCAAAGAATATAGATTTTTCATAATAGCTCATAAAAATAAGATAAGTTGCTTTAATCATAGCAATTTTATTGCTTTAAAGGTATGTGTTTAGAGGTGTTTGAAATCTTGGTGTTTTTTGTTTTTGAACAATGAAATGAAATGAAGTGGAAATAGCTCCAGATTTTTCTAACTCAACTATTATGCGATCATGGTTTAGTCTTTTTTGTGACCGGGGCGTTAAAAGAACTAGGCAGAACATCAACACCAACCACTTTACCAAGTTTTACGATTACCGGGATAGTTAGCGGAGCAAAAGGTAAAACTGCAAACACGCCAAGCCCTAAGCCTTTTAGTACATCAAAAAATTGCTGATTCGCAATTTTTAATTCTTCGGGACTAGCTTGTTTTTTCGTATAACGCTTATAAATAACAATCATTTCTTTTGTCTCAAGCGTTTCTTGCGCTAAAGCAACTTTTAGTTGCAGCATAGTGCGTCGTAATTTTAAACGACTGCGTTTATGACTGATTTTTATGACTCTAATCGGTGCTTTATGAAGGTAAACATATAATTTCATCATCTAATTGTCACACACAATCAGCTTAAGTGCCAAATTAAACTGTTAATTATCGATTGAAACACATCAGTATGATAAAATTAAAGTACATTACGGACAAAAAAATTATTCAAATGCAAAATCACCATACTAAAAAACCACAAAGGCCAGCTGATGATGATTGTTGTGGCGGCGGAAGTTGTTGCCCTTGTGTATGGGATGCATATCATGAAGCATACTCACAATGGCAGGCTGCGCAAAATGAAAAACAAGAAAATGAGCCTCTATCACTATAGTCAAAGTTAAATTATTACCCTTGTATTCACTCTATTCTGCTTTTTTTTCAAATAAATATCTGTGTTAGAGGCAAAATCCTCAATTCCCGCCTAATATTAATAAACTAAATGTTTAAGCTAAATCATTAAGGTATTAGCCAAAGTTGTAACCATTGATTGAGCCAGACATTTATACATATAAATATTAAAAATATCCGGGGAGAAATAATGAAGACTCAATATACAATTCTTAATACTGCCGTTAAGATGGGATTAACACTTACTGCAGGTTTATTTTATTCAAGCTCAGCATATAGTGCTGACGGTGACGAAGTTGTCGCTGAAAAAAACATTGAAAAAATTGCTGTGGTTGGTTCTCGTTCTGCACCACGTTCTATTTCTGATTCACCTGTACCGATTGATATCATTGGTGGTGACGAATTAGGTAAAAATGGCTCTAGTGATATGCTTGAAATGTTAGTCGGAGCTGTTCCATCCTTTAATGTAAGGGCACAACCTATCAGTGATGCCGCAACGCTTATTCGACCAGTAAACCTCAGAGGATTATCATCCGATAGTACCTTAGTACTTTTAAATGGCAAGAGAAGACATAGAGCCTCTGTAATCGCATTCCAAGGTGGCGGTGTCAATGACGGTGCTCAAGGACCTGATATTTCAGTAATTCCTAGTATAGCCCTCAAACAAGTTGAAGTTTTACGTGATGGTGCTGCTGCACAATATGGCTCGGATGCAATCGCAGGTGTAATGAACTTTGTCCTAAAAGACTCTTCAGAAGGTGGATCTCTGTCAGTTAAAACAGGTGAATATTTTGAAGGAGATGGCAATCAAGTCATCGTAGATGGTAATATTGGTTTGCCATTTACAGATAATGGCTTTGCCAATTTAAGTTTCCAATTCAAAGAAGCTGATCCGACAAGCAGAAGTGTTCAACGTCCAGATGCCCAAGGTATTTTCGAAGCAGGTAATTCAGCTGTCATTAGTCCTGCTCAAATATGGGGTAGCCCAGAGATAGAAGATGATGTGACTTTTTTTGCAAATGTCGGCTTTGATGTTGGTAATGACAAAGAATTTTACATGTTCGGTAATTATTCAGAGCGTGATGTAACGGGTGGCTTTTATTATCGTAATCCTCATAACAGAGGTAATGTTTTCTCAATTGATGACGGAGAAACGTTACTCGTTGGTGCAGTAAATGGCGTACAATCAAGTTGTGCGACTGTGCCTGCAAACGTGCCAAATGTATTATCAACATCTGCCTATGCACAAATGGTCGCAGATCCCAATTGTTTTTCAATGAACCAAATAATGCCGGGTGGTTATACGCCAGCTTTTGGCGGTAACATTACTGATACATCACTAGCTGTTGGTACTAAAGGAGAGATCTCTTCGGGTTTTTTTGAGGAGTGGTATTATGATGTAAGTGGTACGGTCGGGCGAAACGAATCAGCATTTAACTTAAAAAATACACTCAATCCTTCAATGGGTCTTGAAACTCCAACTGAATTCGACACAGGCAAATACATACAATTAGAAAAAGGATTTAATCTAGATGTTGTCAAAGGCATTGAACTAGGTTTGGATGAACCTGTCAATGTTGCATTTGGTTTAGAATGGCGAGAAGAAAGCTTTGAAATCGTATCCGGAGAAGAAGCTTCTTGGAAGGCTGGCCCTTATGCAGATCAGGGCTTTAATATTGGCTCTCATGGATTTAAGGGTTTTGGCCCAGAAGCGCAAGGTATTAATACAAGAAGAAGTTTTGCATCTTATGTAGACTTAGAAGCTTACTTAACAGAAGATTTTTTACTTGGTACAGCAATTAGATACGAAGATTTTACCTCTTTTGGCTCAACAACTAATTATAAAATCACAGCTCAATACTCTGTCACAGAAGATTTATCTTTGAGAGCATCTCATAGCACTGGGTTTAGAGCACCGACCGTTGGACAAGCAAATGTAGTCAATACACAAACATCTATGGTAGAAGGTGAATTAATTCAAACATTCTTAGCGCCGCCGACGGCTCCGTTATCTGCATTTTACGGTGGTAAAGAATTAGATCCTGAAGAATCAGTCAGTTACGCAGCAGGTATTGTACTAACACTTGGTGAAGTATTTTTAACTGCTGATTATTATAGTATCGAAGTCACTGATAGAATTGCGCAATCGAGTCAGATTGATGTGAAAGCTTCTGATTATGAAGCATTAGAAGCCTTAGGGGTTAGCAATCCGGAGTTAATCTCTAAAGTGTCTTATTTTGCCAATGATTTTGATACCACAACACAAGGCATCGATTTAGTTGCAAACTATGCAGCTGATTTACTGGGTGGTAGTACAAAATTCAGCTTAGCGTACAACTGGAATGAAACCTCAGTAGATGAATTTAATCCAAACACTGTGAACTCGGGTAAAGTACGTCGCTTAGAAGAAGGTATGCCAGATCATCGCGGTACATTTACCATAGCACAAGATTGGGATACTTTCAGTTCCTTTATTAGACTAAATTATTTTGGTGAATATTTTGCGGTGCATGCTGATGATGCAGGTGCTGGTGGCTGGAACCAAATGGCTGACTCTGCATTTACGCTCGATGCTGAAGTTAGCTATTATATGAGTGATCAATTTACCATCTCCGTTGGAGGTAATAATATCTTAGATCAAGAGGCACAAAAATTACCCACCAGTTCTTATGGTGTGTTGGGTGCACAATACTACGAAAGTGGTCCATTTGATTATAATGGTGGCTTTTACTACGCAAAATTAACTTATAACTTTTAAGCATAACTAAAAAATTATGAGCCGAATATTTACTTTTCGGCTCATATTACATCTCTTTAAATAATTTAAACTTCACTGTCACAATATTTAACCGCACTAAATATCATAAGAAAATTTAATTTAATTCATAAAATATTAAAATGATATATAAGCTTTTAAAATCAGTACCTTAACCTGTTAAAACATCCTATTTTATAAAATATATGAATAAATCCTCAAATATAATAGAGGAAAGTTACTTTCTACCTGTCAGATATATTGCAGTTTAGTTACATTTTACAAACATTAAATAAATGATTGATAAACATGTAAATAAAATGTATTGATAAATAAGGGTCTCTAATACCTAATTTACTCTCACAAAAAATGTATAAAAATAAAATATATCTGGGGATATACAATGAAAAAAAATTACAATACGCTACATAAAGCCGTTAAATTAGCGCTTACAAGTACAGCTACTGCTGGTTTATTATTATCACAATCTGTTTATGCTGTTGATGATTTACAAACTGATAAAGCTGAAAAAAACATTGAAAAAATAGCGGTTGTTGGTACACGTGGTGCACCGAGATCAATTGATGATTCTCCAGTACCAGTTGATGTTATAGGCGTAGATGAAATCAGTAAATCTGGTAATACAGATATGCTTGAAGTTTTAAAAAGTACAGTACCTGCCTTTTCAGTTCAAACAAATCCAATCAGTGACGCAGCTTCATTTATCCGCCCAGCTAACTTACGTGGCTTACCTGCAGATAGCACACTCATTTTGGTAAATGGTAAACGTCGTCATCGTTCGTCTGTTATTGCATTACAAGGCGCTGGTATTAATGATGGCGCACATGGTGCGGATATCTCAGTGATCCCAAGTATTGCATTAAAACAAGTTGAAATTTTACGTGATGGTGCTGCGGCTCAATATGGTTCAGATGCTATCGCAGGTGTAATCAACTTTGTACTTAATGATAGTGATGAAGGTGGTTCAATTACAGCGCGTACTGGTGAGTATTATGAAGGGGATGGTCAATCAGTTGAGATTTCAGGAAACCTTGGTTTACCTTTAACAGATGATGGTTTTGCAAACTTAAGCTTTCAATATAAAAATGCTGATGCGACAGATCGCAGTGTACAACGTCCAGATGCTCAAGCTATGATTAATGCAGGTAATTCATTTGTTTCAACTCCAGCACAAGTTTGGGGCTCTCCTAAAATAAAAGATGATTTAACAATTTTCCTTAATGCAGGCATAGAAATCAATAATGATACTCAAGCATATGCTTTTGGTAACTACTCTGATCGTGAAGTAACTGGTGGTTACTACTTTAGAAACCCTCAAAGCCGAGGCGGTGTATTTAGTTATACGAATGATAATGGAACACCTGATTTAGATAATGATGATTTTCCTGCTTTGCTAGTTGGAGATTTGACTGGTGATATGTCAGGAAACTGTCCAGTTGTAAGTTTAAAAGATGTAGATAATGTACTCACTGATCCAGCTTATCTAGCAATGGCTGCTAACGAAGATTGTTTTAGCTTTAATGAAATGTTCCCTGGTGGTTTTACACCTCAGTTCACAGGTAAAATTAGTGATAGCTCATTTGTTGCGGGTGTTAAAGGTAAATTTAATGAAATAGATTACGATATCAGTTTATCTACAGGTAAAAATGAATCAGGCTATTGGTTACGTGATACGGTAAATGCCTCATTAGGTCCTGCAACACCAACTGATTTTTATACGGGTTCACATATTCAACGTGAAACCGCTTTAAATATTGATTTAGTAAAAGAGCTAGAGGTTAATTCTATTGAGTCTCTAGTAGTTGCCGGCGGTTTTGAATATCGTGATGAAAGCTTTGAAGTAATTGCAGGACAAGCTGAATCTTATGCACAAGGTGATTTATATACACAAGGGTTCAGTGTAGGTTCAAACGGCTTCCCGGGTTTTAAACCAGAAGCTGCAGGAAAATCATCTCGTACAAACAGTGCTTTATATATTGATGTTGAAGCTCAATACACTGAAGACTTTATGATGGCCTATGCTGTTCGTTATGAAGATTATGATAGTTTTGGTACTGATACAAACTACAAAGTTGCGGCACAATACAGTATTACTGATGATTTTTCTTTAAGAAGTTCATTAAGTACAGGCTTTAGAGCGCCAACTGTAGGACAAGAAAATTACCGTAATGTTCAGACTGCATTAGATGGTGGCGTACTTATTGATTCAGCACTAATCCCATCAAATGACCCAATTGCTGTTGCATTAGGTGCAAAAGAGTTAACACCTGAACAATCTGAAAGTTTTGCACTTGGTGCAGTTTGGAATGTAGCTGACTTCCATTTCACTGTTGATTTATATAAAATTGATGTAACTGACCGTATCTCACAATCAGATAAATTTGCTGTTGATCCAAATGATGCAAGTAAAGGTAAAGTAAGTTTCTTTACAAATGATTTTGATACTCAAACATCTGGCTTAGACTTTGTTGCAGGTTACCGCACTCAGATGTTAGGTGGTGATGCTAGCTTTAACTTAGCGTACAACTATAATAAAACGGAAGTAACAAACAAAGGTTCAGTAACAACTGATTTTAAAGTGTCTCGTATTGAAAATGATATTCCAAAACATAAAGGTACATTAGCCTGGACACAATCTTGGGATAGCGTATCTATGCTAGCACGTGCTAACTACTTTGGTGAGTTCCAAGGTGTACACGCCGATTGGGATGCTACAGCAAATACTGTAAGCTCAGCTGTGACAGTTGATTTAGATGTTACCTATTTTGCAAGTGAAAATTTAAGTATTAGCTTAGGTGCACAAAACTTATTTGATGAATATCCTGATGAAGTTTCAGATTTTGTATCAGATGGTGAAATTTTACCGGGGAACTTACTAGGTGCACAATACTATGAAACATCTCCATTTGGTTTTAATGGTGGTTCATACTACTTAAGAGCAACATATAACTTTTAATGATTAACATAAAATGAAGTGAAATCTAAAAGGCCTAATCTTGTGATTAGGCCTTTTTATTTAATTCGAAAATTATTTATATATTTTAAACCAAAATAAAACATCTTGAAATTGATCATCATGTGCATTTGGATGAGTTAACATATCTATATGATCATAGTTATGCTTATGACCATATTTTTTACCATACAAATTCATTTTTTGGATACCTTTCCCTGATTCATCCATAAATTTTTGAATATCTATAGTTTGCGCTAAAGCCTTATCTTTAACAGCTGCAATATGAAGTATTGGTGGTAAAATTGAATCTTCAGCCGCAAGACCGTAATCAAAATTATCTTGGGGGTCTATCCAAGGTGCTATTTTAGCCCAGGCAACGCTGTGCATTAAAGATTTTTGAGTTTCATCATCAGAGCCCCACTTTAGCTTTTTAGCGGGTAAGAAGCCTTTTCTTTTGACTATTTTGGGAGCTAAAAAATACCACAATAAATTTGCTTTAAATAACTTTTGCGGGTGTTTGTTATATAAAGATCTTTTTGAACCAAAATATGCTAGTGCTTTAACCTTTGGGATCATTTCAGGATGTCTGACTAAATAGCTATTCATTAACACCCCACCCCATGAATGCGCTACCCAGTATTCCGGTTCTGCTCCGGTGAGTTCTTTAATTGAGTTGATAAAAGCCGGTATGTCTTCAAGTATGGCCTCAGTTTGACCATATTGAGATTGTGCGCTGATATTTGGTTTACTTTGTCCTCTGCCTCTCAAGTCTGCAACAAAGCAGTTAAAGCCATGTTTAGCTAAAAATGGTGCAAATCCTTTATTTTTCTCAGTATAAAAAATTTTACCGTTTTCAACTGCACCATGTAAAAGTAATACGGCAGGCCCTGCATTACCCCCTTGATAAATATGCCTTAAATGAAGAACTTGATTTTCTTCAATGGGTATTAAAATAGATTTTTGTTTAACACAATTCATATGGGCATCACTTTTAGAATTAGTCAGACATCGTACCAGTGAAGGTCTATAAAATCAAAGAAATGAACAAAGTCCACATTTGCTATATCTAGTGTTTAATTAAGTTTATAATATGTCATAAATTATCTTTAAGCCGTGAAATTGCCATTAATGAAACAACCTAAGCTACATCCTAGAAACCAACATATTAATGGATATGATTTTGATTTTTTGATCAAAGCGTCACCAGAATTACAGCCCTTTGTGATCACATCAGCAAGAAATGAACAAACGATTGATTTCAGTGATAGTCAGTCAGTAAAGCAACTCAATAAAGCATTATTAAAAGGGTATTATCAGGTGGATTTTTGGGATATACCTGATACTTATTTATGCCCACCAGTCCCTGGTAGGGTTGATTATATGCATTACTTAGCTGATTTACTTGCTAAAGACAACGAGAATTTAATCCCAACAGGTAAAAAAATAAAATTGTTAGATATTGGCACAGGCGCAAATGTAATATATCCCCTTGTTGGCAATAGTAGTTATCAATGGCATTTTACCGGTAGCGATGTTGATCCTATATCAGTAAAAATTGCAAAACAAATAGCACAATTTAATAATCAAAAATTTTATATTAGATTTCAAAAAAATCAATCAAATATATTTACAAATGTGATTCAACCTAAGGATTTCTTTGACATAACACTTTGCAACCCACCGTTCCATAGTTCCATTGAAGAAGCTAATAAGGGCTCAGAACGTAAATGGAAAAACTTAAATAAGAAATCAAATAAATCTGTAAAAGACAAAAACAACTTAAATTTTGGTGGCCAAAAAGCTGAGTTATGGTATCCAGGCGGTGAGTTACAATTTATTAAAAATATGATTGCTGAGAGCACTGAATTTCAAGAGCAATGCTTATGGTTTACGTGTTTAGTATCAAAGAAAGAAAATCTAGCAGCAATATATAAAGAGTTAGAATTACATAAGATCACAGAAGTTAAAACCATAGATATGGCGCAAGGACAAAAAATAAGTCGATTCATAGCATGGTCATTTTATAATAATGATCAGAGACAAGAATGGGCGAAATCCCGATGGAAAAATTGATAAAATAACGAGTCTAAATTAAAAAAAGCGCTTGAATAAATCGAGGCGCTTTTTTGTTTCTGTAATTAAGATAACAGAATTATTATAGAGTAAATGATTAAATAACCACATACTCTATATTGAAGTTAGTTAGCGATTACTTCTTGCATCTTTAAGAAGATCAGCCACTAAGAAGCCTAGCTCAAGTACTTGATCTGCATTAAGACGTGGATCACATTGTGTTTTATATCTTTGTGCTAAGTCATGCTCAGATAAACCATAAGCGCCACCTGTACATTCAGTGACATGTTGACCTGTCATCTCTAAGTGAATACCACCTGGGTAAGAGCCTTCAGCATTATGAACTGCGAAGAATTGGCTTATTTCACGTAATATATTATTAAAACTACGTGTTTTATATCCGTTGCTGGCTTTTTCTGTGTTGCCATGCATAGGATCAGAAGTCCAAACTACTTTACGGCCTTCTTGCTCAACACGGCGAACAAGTGCTGGAAGTTTATCAGCAAGCACATCAGCGCCCATACGTGTGATCAATGTTAAACGTCCTGGAATATTATCAGGATTAACAGCATCAATTAAACGAATTAAAGCGTCAGGGTCCATTCCTGGACCAACTTTTACACCAATTGGATTTTTGATACCACGGAAGAATTCAATATGTGCATGATCTAATTGTCTTGTTCTTTCACCTATCCATACAAAGTGAGCTGAACAGTCATACCAATCACCAGTTAAGTGATCTCTACGAGTCAATGCTTCTTCGTACCCTAATAAAAGCGCTTCATGCGAAGTATATAGACTGGTTTCTTTAATGCTAGGCGCATTGCTTGCATTTATCCCACATACTTCCATAAACTCTAATGCTTCTTGGATCTTCGCAGCAAGAATTTGGTATTTTTCTTTAAGTGGATTGGCAGCGACAAAGCTCATGTTCCAGCGGTTAACTTGATGTAAATCAGCTAATCCACCTTGTGCAAATGCACGTAATAAGTTTAGTGTGGCAGCACTTTGATGATATGCAGTTAAAAGGCGTTTAGGATCCGGTACGCGTGCTTCTGCTGTAAAATCGATACCGTTAACAATATCACCACGATAAGATGGTAAATCGACACCGTTGATTGTTTCTAAGTCTGCAGAGCGTGGTTTAGCATATTGGCCAGCCATACGTGCAATTTTTACTACAGGACATTTACCGCCGTATGTTAAAACAACAGCCATTTGTAATAATGTTTTAAAAGTATCACGAATCCCTGCAGCATTAAATTCTGAAAAAGACTCAGCACAATCGCCGCCTTGTAATAAAAAGGCTTTACCTTCACATACATCAGCTAGTTGCTTATAGAGGCTTCTAGTTTCTTCTGCAAAAACTAAAGGTGGTGCACTATTTATTTGACTTTCAATACTCGCTAATTCTGCAAGGTCTGGGTATTGCGGTTGTTGCACAATTGGGGATTCTCTCCAACTGTTAGGACTCCAAGATTTCACTGTTATTTCCTCATTCCGTATAACAATATTTAAACTTTATACATATTTTTATGTATACAATGAATCTACCTATCTTGTAGTAAATTTCAAGATGAAATTTGCTTAAATCCCGATTATTTGCAAGATACCTTCATTTGTCTCAACTAATGAGTGCTTTGGTAGTTTAAAAACATCAAGTAAAGTTGTTATTTCAATATCGCGACTATCTTTTAATACGCTATGTATCCGACCATTATTTATAATTATACAAGGTTGACCTAAATTTAAGGCTAAGTTCAATTCATGGTGACTTATGATGATAGCTATTTTTTGTCCTAAACTTGCTAGAAACTGATTAAGCCATAATTTATGTGCGACATCTAAGCCGGTAAAAGGTTCATCTAATAATAGACACGCAGCAGGGTTATCTTGAACTTCACAATGTAATAAGACCCGTGCTAAATGGGCTCTTTGCGATTCCCCACCTGATAATCCGGTAATGACACGATCTAATAGCGGTTCTAAATCTAATCCTTTTATAATTAGGCTGTTTTGACATAAACTTTCTATATCTTGATCAGTTAACGATAATGTAATCGTAAGCATGGCTCTAACAGTTAATGAAAAATGCGCTGATTGCTTCTGCAGTAAGTAAGCTCTAACTTTACTTAAATGCTTTAAGTTTAATGGGGTTGCTTCCACATCATTTATAAATATTTCACCACTGTCAGCTGAAATTAGACCACTTAACAAGTTTAGGAAACTGGTTTTTCCGGCTCCGTTAGGGCCCAATAAATGATGTACACCTGGGCTGATTGTTAATTTAATATTAGATAATTTAAATTTTTTACTCACGCAGTAATTTACATTGGAAACAGTAATCATTACAAACCTTGGTTTTTAAAATGCTTAAACAGAATTAATAAGAAAAATGGTCCGCCAATTGTTGCTGTAACCAAGCCTAAGGGTAGCTGTAAAGACATGGTAGTTCTAGAAATCCATTCGATGATAATCATGCAAGTCCCACCATTGATAATTAACATAGGTAATACTAGTTTATTATCGTGTCCAAACTTCATCCTTGTTGCGTGAGGTACTAATAAACCAATAAAAGCAATTACACCACCAAGGGCAACTGCGCATGCAGCCAAAGCACTTGCTACAACCAACATATATTTTCTAAGCTTATTGACTTTGACACCATATAAACTTGCGTTTTGATCTCCTAAATATAATAAGTTTAAATCACTACTTTTATATACGGCTACTACACTACATGCAATCGCTATCACACTGATAAATATGATTTGTGCATAGGTTACATGTTCAAAACTGCCTAGCATCCAAAGATTAAATGTGCGTAGTTGTTCATTTTCGGAATAAAAGATTAACCAACTTGTAAGTGCCGATATGAGCGTTGTAAGACTAATTCCACTTAAAATAAGTGCTGCACTAGAGTATTGGCCAAGCACTTTTGCTAACTTTAAAATGATAGTAACAGCAATTAATGCACCTAAACTAGAGCATGAAACCAAAAAGAACACATCATACTTTATGTTTAAGTATCCAAACAGGACAGCTCCAGTAATAATAAATAGAGATGATAAACTCGAGACTCCTAACAACCCTGGCTCAGCTAGCGGGTTAGATAATAGTATTTGGAATAAATGCCCGCTTAGCGCTAAACATGCGCCAACTAAAACAGCAGTTAAAATCTTAGGTAATCGTAATTCATAGACAATAACGCTTTCAATTTGAGATAAATCAAAAGGACTTATGTTTGTTGATGCAAGACCACCAAAATACAAAGCAACTATAGAAGCTAGTATTAGTGAGCAGATAGCGAATGTTATACGTTGAACATTAACAGTCATGTACTGTTCCATTTATCTGATTGCTATTTATAGATGATAACCCTATGAAATGTTTTATATATCTTGCAAAGGTACGATATATATAATAATAGTTGTGTATGTTTTGCAATATAATGCCCTATTTTAACAATAATAAATTTTCGATAGTTTACAGACATTCGTATTCTAAATCTAAAAGAAGATCTTACACCCCACATAAAGAACACATCATACCTAATAGTTAGAAATACAATGCGTAGCGGCAAAGTATAAGTAAAGAAGAATTTGTCATAAGAAACTGCTAATATGAATAATAAATTTTTAACTGTTTGATATATTGATGAATATTAAGTTTGAAATACGAAGTCAGTTCGATAATATCGAAAATCTGATTGATCAATTAATAATAGAGCTAAAACAACAAGAATTAATATATTGTAGCTATTATCAATTACCTGAAGTATCTCCAGATACCGAATCCCAATTCAATGAAGAAATTTCAGTAACAGCTTTAAATTCTGAACAGGCATTTAAAAAGTGTTGCGATTCATTTAAAGATTTATATAAACGCACAGAGCTTAGTGGTCGAGTCTTAAAAAGACATCCAGGAATAATTGCGATAAAATCTGAACAACCCGATTTAATTATTCAAAGAATTAAACAAATTAATCAAGCTAAACATAAACTTAAAAATATAATTATTAATTGTGGTAACAATGATGCTCGATTTGAAATAGTACATAGTGCGGTACCAAATTTAATAACGCTGTGTGCTTACAGAAATATTCATTATGAAACGCAATCTCCCTACTCGATTAGGTTTACATGGATGAACAAACATTCTATAAAACTTTTATCAAAATCAGAGGCCTTAACTTTATTAGATAATTCTGAAATATTTGGTAGCACAAACAAGATTTCTAGCCAAAGCTGGCATTCAATTATTCAAAAAGAAAAATTGAATGTATTAAGTTTAAAAGATGATGAGAAATTAAGAATAAGAAGACCAACACGTGTCAGTCCTCAAGTTAATATCAGGTATGATGCTAAAAATAGATATCACGTAAGTGCAGCTCTGCCTTTTATTATTATAAATCCAGATAGCGAAGTTAAATTCGGAGTCTTAAAAGATTATATAAAAAAAGATAATCACCCAAGAAAAAAACAAAACCATTACCTGATTGAGAGATTGTACTTAGAAAAAAGCTCATAAAAATTTAGCCAGAAGAATATCTGGCTATTTATAAAATATTTATTCAACAAATTGATCGATTTTATCTTCGTCAATAGTCAGTGTCGGTTCAACAATTCTTTTTCCACCTTGAATTTCAATTCTTTTATTTTGTTTATTTAAAGTCAAGATCTCTTCACAAAATTCATTAGTTGGATGCAGCTCATATGTATAGTCGATAATTTTTCCAGTCTTATCATCTTTCACATTAGAAATACTATAATCAGAAATTGCACCGTTTGTGATTAAGTCTTTCATTGTTGTAGTCATATCACGGCGTAATGCTTTAAGTTTATTTTCACTAATATCATCAGTTGAATAAATTGAGCCATATTTTTCCATAATAGATAATAATCTAAAATGATGGGTTTTTCCTGGTGCAGCATATCGCCATAAGTGATAAAGCCTTAACATCATCCAGCGAGACAAACCTCGTTTTTGTTCTTGCGCTCGATTAAAGTAATATCCTTTATATTCTAAGTTATCAATCATGTTATGAACAAAAGCATTCAAACATGCAACACACTTTATATTACCGCCTTGTCCTTTTTTGCCGCTAAAATGTAACGAAGACAAGAAATTCATATTTGATTCATAAAATGAATCATCAACATCCGAATTCTTAGTATCATTTGCAGAATATTTAAAAGAGAGCTTTGAACCTTGTAAGGCTTCTAAAGCTTCTTTTATTTGAGGAAAGGGCATTGATTGTCCCACAGATTTCAACTCTTGGGCCAATTCGTTCATAGAAAATACAACAGCATATTGTATTCCTGATTTAAAGTTAATTTTTACAATCTTACCTTTCGAAGCCAGTCTAATTAATGCGCGTTCTACTTTTTCTTCTCTATCTGATGGCCACACTAAAAACTCAACATCTTCTCCGTTTTGACGTGTACTCACAACAGCTGGTGTAATTTTTATTTCTCCAGTGTATTGAATACCATCAACTTTTTCAGATATTTTACGTGTAATTATGGTTCTTTTTGGCGCTTCTTCTAAAGGCAGCTTTTTATGACCTGATCTTACAAATCGACCCCATAAATCATAGTGGTTAAAAGTATTAGAATACGAACGCAAATCTTGGTAGATGGTATTATCAACTGAAACCCGTACATCTTTATTATCAGTAAACAAAGCAAGACTTTCATTATCTCTTGCGCTTTCAACTCCCTGAATTTGACCTCTTAGAGAATCTGGTAGATTTTCTACAGAGATGTTTACCTTTGGTTTCATGATTTTTACCATTATTTTTATTAGACAGTTAATAACAACATATATTCAGTAAAATGTTAATCTTTTAAGTTAGTATAAAACTGATCTTAGCAAAGTTTTTTTTTGCAGATCATTTTTTTACTAACCTAGTGTAGTTTATTCATTCACAGATCACATTTTTACTAAGGTAAGCTTACAAAGCAATTTTTTACTAACTCAAATAATGTTCATATGACACTAATTGCTTTTTTTTCATACTTAACAGCATAATTTGTGAATAGAATGCGTAATTACTTAGTAAAAAATTGATCTAAGAAAGATTTTATAAAGAACTTGTTGATAAGATCATTCCTAATTAGTAAAGATCTGATCTCCACCTGGTCAAGATCAGATCTTTACTTACAAAAGGAAGCTATATTTTTTATTTTAGTGGATAAAAAGTTAAAAATAATTAGTAAAATATTGATCTCTATACTTTTACTGTTAATAACTCTTTGGATAAACTGTGATTAAATAGGATATTTAATTAGCAGTTAGTATTTTATTGATCTACGAGTTATTAAAGAACTGATCTTTACCAAGTTAAAATCTGATCTGTTAATTTCATTAAAATTCATTTAAAACAACTAGTTAAATATAACATCTCATTTCTTATCCTTTAATACCTATATATTTAACCAAATTTAATCTTATATATTATTCTTTAGTTAAATTTTAACTAATAAATGTTTTTCTTTTTGATGAATGTCTATCAATAAAAGAGTTTACTTCAATTAAGGGTGACATTATAATAGCTGCTCACCAGTAAGGATATTATAATGACAATAAGTAAAAGTGCGCTAGATACCTATAAATTGCTCAAAGCAACAGCCACAGTTGCAGAAGACTCATTAGAAGGGCGTATTCAACACTACCGAGCTCATCTAAAAACGGAAGAAAAAGAGCTTAGGACTTACACTCAAAAAGCCGCAGCTGATTTATTAGGTTGTAATAATCGTACTTTAAAAAGACGTCACGACCAAGGAGACTTCAGTGACCTTGATATACGTCGTGGTGCAAATGGTCACTATGCTTATACATTATCTAATATTCATGAAATGGCTGAAATTCTCGGCATTGAAGCTCAAAATAGAAAGCCTAACGATAAACTTCAAGTAATTATCGTTAATTCGTTAAAAGGTGGCTGTGGTAAAACAACTAGTCTTGTAAATATCGCTGCTGCTTTAGCTACGACAAATATTAAACGTTACAGAATTGGTATTATTGATTTAGATCCACAAGGTTCATCATCTAGTTTCTTTCCACCCACAGAGCCAGATCCAATTACTGTAGGAGATTTAATGCGTGATTGTATAGAATTTGAAGAAAATGAAAGCCAAAAAGATGTGATTTCTAGTGCATTTTTACCTACTCATATTCCTAATATTCGTGTTTTACCGTCAGGTATGGACGATTTCTATTTTGAACATGAAACTGCAACACAATTAAATGAAAATCATACTTATTCTGAAAATCGTCACTATCACAAGTTATTAGAAAAAGTGATTCAGCCAGTAGAAGACGAATTTGATATCATTTTAGTAGATACAGCCCCTTCTCTTAACTTTATGTTTTACAATGCTTTAATGGCCTCAACAGCCATGTTAATTCCTGTACACCCAGAAGCAGTTGATTTTGACGCTAATAATAAATTCTTAAAACGTCTTGCAGAAATCTATCATACAGTTGCTGCTTTGGGGCACGAAGGGTGGGACTTTATGCAATTTGTTGTGACTAATTATGTTAAAGGAAATCATTCTCAGCGAGATATTGTAAAAGATATTAGAAGCGCTTTTGGTAGACAAGTGATGAGTTATCCAATCAACCATAGCTCAGCAATTACAGCCAGTTCTTCATCTTTTAATACTATTTTCGATCAAAAAACATCTGATAGTTTAGCAAGTCGTGAATCTTTAATAAAATCACAAGAAAATATTAAAGATGTTGTAGATGAATTAGAGATGTTAATCAGATCAAATTGGGCATCAACACAATGCCAATTGGAAAGTGCGTAGAAAGGTATAAATAATGGCTAAAAAACGTAAAAATGATACAAGAATAGACCCTTTTGCTTCAGCTGTAGAAGCTAGTAGTTTAGATCAATTACTTGAAAACGCAGCTGTTGGTGATGAGATCACCATGCCAGCTCCTTCGGATCCAAGCCGTATAATTCGTCTTAGTTGTAAGATCATCACATCTGACAAAATAGAATCTTCAACACGTGTTTATGGAAAAAATAGACGAGAGCAGTCTTTATTATCTAAAGCTTCTGTAGCAGATATACTACCTGCAATCAGCTCTGATGGTAGAAATCAACACCCAGCACTTAGCTGGAGTAAAGACGGTATTGAGCATGTACTATCAGGCTCTCGCCGACGTAAAGCCTGTTTATTAAGTAATGCAGATTATATCGTTTTAACATCTGCTGACTTCACAGATGAAGATGCTAAAATTTTAGCTGTTTCATCGGATCAATATATTGCGCCTAGCTTATGGGAGCTTGGTAAAGCATATGACGAAACGCGTAGTGATCTTATAAGCCAAGGTAAAAAAGGTTCTTACAGAGAAATAGCAGCTATTGAAGGGGTTTCACATACAGCTATAGCTGACTCTCTAAAAGCTTTTACAAAAATCCCTAGTGATGTACTTGCTTTATACCCTACAGCAAACCACGTTGGCCGTGAAATCGCCAAAAAACTGATGCTGGCAATAGATTTAGATGCAGATGGCTTTTTATCACGAGTTAATTATTTAAAAGTAAATTTAAATGCCTTTATTTTAGATACTGATGATAAAACTTCGTCAGCTATAACGAAGCAATTAACTGAAGTTAAAGCTGAAACTAAAATAAAACGTGAATCTTTAGATTTTAATAACAAATATATCAATGCTCATCGCAACGCTAAAACCGGTGATCTCGTGATTAAAATAGATAATAACGTTATGACAGACAAAAGGTTTGAGCAATTATCTAAATTATTAACACATTTTAATTAGTAAAATACTGATCTAAAGTGTTTTCAACCTTAGTATAAATCTGATCTATTTCTTTATTAATGAGTTCTAGATCATTTTTTTACTAAGTTTAAATAGCTGTTTTCCCCCTTTATTTCCTATTTAATTGCTTCTAAGTCCCTTTACAACCTGTGTTAGTAAAAATTTGTTCTGTTATTTTGTTGGCTTGTTTAATTCTTGTGGGTAACCTGTTGAAAAGTTGTTTTTAGTGTGTTGTTAACTTTTGGTGTAAACCCCCTTTACATTATTGTTTATTTTCTTTTTATACTTAGTAAAATATTGATCTGAATTTTTTTTTTGATTTTGATAAATTTAATGCTTTAGCTTAGATCTTATAAGCTCTATACTGGAGCAATCTTTGATTTTTTACTGGTTGCAGATGTCCAAAGGCTTAACTAAAACAGATCTAATTGCTTTATTTGATGAAATAAAAAAAGAGCAAGAAGTCGCTTTTCCAATTACAGAAGGGTTCTTAAAAAGATACTTTAAACCAGCTGTATTTGAAAAGGCTAAACAATGCTTAACAAAAGATCTTGTTAATTGGGTTGAAAGTGATGATAAGTTTACTCAGGTCAGTGCTGAAGTTTACAGTGAGTCAGGTGATATTTTTCATCAACATATTCAAATCAAAAAATCTCACGCTGATTTATCTATTTCAGGGTTATGTTCATGTAAGATTGGTAAGAAATGCCATCATATAGGTGCTGCGCTATTAAAATTAAAAACCCAACATTCGGGTCTCTTTGGAAAGCACTATTTATTACATGATTGGTTTAATCAGCTCGAACAGTTAAAAAAACAACGTCAGACTACCAAAAAAGACGTTATATTATTTGTAATCGAAAAACATGATAATGGTTTAGTGCTTGTACCAAAACAATCGTCGCCAATTTCCAATGGTCGATATTCACAAGGTAGACCACTTACAAAACAGCAACTAAACAGTTTAGTGACTCCTGAGCATATAAACGAAAGTGATTTTCGATTATTAAGTTGGATCCGCTCTCAAAATTCTTTTGGTCAACTTGTATTAGAAAACCGATGGGGCGTAATGGCTTTAGTGCAAATGGTTGCTACCGGACGGTGTTTTTGGCAAGACTCTAGACAAGCAATAAGGTTATCGGCACAAAGGCCGCTCGATATATCTTGGCGAGAAACTGATACGATTCATGAGCTAAACCTCAGTCTACCTCAGTGTGATAAATGGCAAGTGTTTAATACGACACCTCCTTATTATATAGATATAAACAACTTTGAAATAGGTGAACTTGAAACATCTTTAACAGCTGCTGAAGTATCTCATTTATTTACAATTCCGCCTGTAGCGGATGAAATGTTTGATCACGTTAATCAGCAATTTAAACGTATTTTTGGTTCTGCTTTAATTCAAAAGTCTGAATCTAAAGCTTTAACCAGTGAAGATGTTGTACCGCGTTTGTCTCTTGTTAAACATGAAGATCGTAGTTTGTTTCATCTTCAGTTTGCATATGGCAAAAAAATACATGAATTAAACCTAGATGAGCAGCAAGATGCACAAATAAAAACTGCATTTGAAGATACTTGTTTAAACCGTTTACAAAATTGTGGGTTAATTTTAAGCAAAGGGCCTGTTGAAAAAGCATGTTATCTTACTTTTAATGCTTCAGATGAATCTTCTCCACAGCATCACTGGTTTGTAAATGAAGTATGTAAGCAGCTATCAGATGAATCTTGGGTGATAAATACGAAAGCGTACACAGATCCTGATATTATTTTAACGCCGCTTATTTTAGCTATGACACGAAGCCGAATTAATAAACTTTCTGTTGCTCCTTATTTTGATATTTCAGATAAAACGGTATATTTAAGTGATTTACTGACTTCTGCAGCCCTGTGTAATAACAAATCTCATTTATTTAACTATTATAAATATCAAGATACTTGGTTAGCGGTTCATAAACCTGACATAAATTGTATTTTTGATTTATTAGCACAATTTTATGCTAATAAAACTGTGCCTAAACGATTAAGTTTACCGCTATCATACGCCTCTTCTTTTTCTGATTTTGACGATAGTCAGATAGATTGTGCTGATAAGGCTTTATTAGAGCTTATTACACAAGTTTCTAATCCTGATTTTCATGATTCTCTTGTGATACCTAAAGGTTTAAATGCCACCTTAAGAGACTATCAAAAGCAAGCTGTAAATTGGCTACAGTTTTTAAGAAAACATCAACTCGGTGGTATCTTAGCTGATGACATGGGACTAGGTAAAACACTGCAAACAATTGCTTTTTTGTTATCTCAAAAAGAAACAACAGGATTAAAATCGCCAGCTTTAATTATTTGCCCTACTAGTTTAGTTTCAAACTGGGTGAAAGAAATTAATCGATTTGCTCCTGATTTAAACGTATTGGTAAGTCATGGCGCTAGCCGTAAAAATATATTCAATCAAATTAGCAGTGCAGATTGTGTAATTACGACCTACCCATTGATCACTCGTGATAATACGGTTTATGAAGAATTACATTTTAGCCATGTGATATTAGATGAAGCGCAAACGATAAAAAATAACCAAGCTAAAATCTCTCGCGCTGTAAAAGCGTTAAGTAGTGATTTTAATTTGTGTTTAACCGGTACTCCTGTTGAAAATAACTTAAAAGAACTTAAATCATTACTCGATTTTGCTATGCCAGGGCTTATTGGTTCCATGGCGCAGTTTAAAACCTATTATCAAGTACCTATTGAAAAAGAGCATAACGAGCATAGAGCTGAACAATTAAAAAACTTAGTGCTGCCATTTGTTTTACGTCGAACAAAAGAGCAAGTATTAACTGAGTTACCTGCTAAAACTGAACTTGTTCGTATGATTGAGTTAGCACCAAAACAACAAATGGTATACCAAGGCATTCGTGCCAATATGGAACAGAAAATCAAAGAGCTATTTAAAGAGCAAGGCGCTGATAAAAGCCGTTTTGCATTCCTTGAAGCGCTACTTAGATTACGCCAAGCATGTTGTGATCCTAGATTAGTTAATGGCGCAGAAGACCTAGAGCAGCAAGATTTACTGCCTAATACAAGTAATACAGCTGACAGTGCTAAATTAACTTGGTTATGTGAAAACATACCTTTAATGTTAGCGAAAGGACGTAAGATTATTATATTCAGTCAGTTTACAAGTATGCTATCAATTATTGAGCAAGAGCTGGTTGAGTTGAATGTTAAATACAGTATTCTAACAGGAAAGACTAAAGATAGAGACGAAGTTGTAAACAGCTTTCAAAATGGTGATAACCCTATTTTCTTAATTAGTTTAAAAGCAGGTGGTACAGGGCTTAATTTAACTAAAGCGGATACGGTGATTCATTACGACCCATGGTGGAATCCAGCTGTTGAAAGACAAGCTACCGACAGAGCACATAGAATTGGTCAGTTAAAACCTGTGTTTGTTTATAAGTTAATTTGTCAAAATTCGATAGAAGAGCGAGTTTTCCAAATGCAGCAAGATAAAGCGGAATTAGCTGATAGTTTCTTTGATGCCAAAGGCGGGAAATTTAATACTCAAACTGAAGACCAAATGTTGAATTTATTATCTGAAAATAATTAAATTCATTTTATTTCAATTTATTTTGAACTAAATCTAAAAAGCTTAGTCTACTTAATTAGGCGCTGATAATGATATTTGTATTATTAACGTCTATCCCTGAAAGTTGAATGTTATTCCCCATTGATTACAGAGTTTTGTAATATTAACCAGTCTATTTAGACTGGTTTTTTTATGCCCTCTTTTAAGCTTATCCTATAATTTTAATTGTATGTTTGTTTTTTGAACTGCTTGTACTTTTTATGGGTGCATGTGTTTCATTGCGAATATTTTTACAATGTAAAGCCTTTAATTTCAATGGTATATATATTTAAAAACAACCTTTTCACATTAATATATTTAGTTAATATCTGTATATTAATACCTGTGATATACGAAAGCTCGTTATTCTATATAGCATTCAGCAATTTAGTTATCATGAAACATCCCTACGTTTTAAGCTCCTTAGTGCCCCTTTGGAGCTTTTTTAATGTTTGGATTATTTAGGTTTAAAGTTGGGAATAAATGTAGGCAGGATTGAGTTTTAAGCTGTAATTACAGTTTATGCTTCATATAATTCTAATGGCAAATTATCAGGATCATTAAAAAAGGTAAATTTTTACCTGTGTGCTCATCTAATCTTATGTCTTCTACTTCAATCATATTTGATTTTAAATATCTCGAAACCTCTTCAACTGAATCAACAAAAAATGCGAGATGTCTTAATCCTTGTGCTTCAGGATACTTGGTCGTTTAGGTCTGTCAGGAAATGAGAATATTTATAATTGAGTACCGTCTAGCAGTTGTAGGTCTAACTTATAAGAGTCTCTTTCTTTCCTGTAATTTTCGGCGATTATCTCTAAACCTAAAATCTTGGTATAGAATTTTTTTGTTTTTTGATAATCAGAACATATGATGGCAACATGATGTACACCTTTAAAATATGATTTGTTCAATTTAAATTCCAAGCAGCTGTTTTAGTTTATCTGCTCCAGCTCGGCTAGTGCTCAGTTCAGATTTTTTATCATCAGCCATAATCACCATTAACTTACCGTTAAACCAACGTTGGATCTCTTTAATTTTATCTATATTAACTAAGTAACTTCTGTGAATGCGAACATATTGTGATTCAGATAAATTGAGTTCTAATTGATCTAAGGTTTCATTTAAATAATGCTGTTTATCACCATTTACTGCAAAGCTATTGCCTTGTTCTGATTTGATATAAAAAATGTCATCGGGAGATAAAATAATCATGCGTTCACCATTTTTGCTTATTAACCTTTTCATAGGCTTTTGTAGGTTTTTAAATGATTCAGAGTGAACTTGTAGCGCTTCTTTTTGTAAAAAGGCTGTATAAGCTTTATCTATTGCGCTTTTTAGCCTTGCTAAAGGAAATGGTTTTAATAAATAATCTGTTGAGGCCTGTTCAAATGCTGCGATTGCGTATTGATCATAAGCGGTCGTAAATATCACCATAGGCTTGTGTGTTAATAAGCTTAATAAGTCCATACCATTAATTTCAGGCATTTGAATATCCAGTAGTACTAAATCTGGTTGTTCATCATTAATAAGTGTTATGGTTTCTTTACCTGTGGTTGCAAACCCGACAACTTCAATATTTGGAATTAAACTTAATTGATGGCTTAGCTTTTCTCTTGCAGGCAGTTCATCATCCGCAAATACAATACGCATTATGGGCTGTTCTTTATTCATATTGCCATCTCCAATAGAACTTCTGCGCCATTTTTATTATTTAAAGTCATTTTACCTTGATTAAGCTGCGTAACTCTTTGTTGTAAGTTTTTCATGCCTACACCTTTTCCATACCCTTGCGATAATATTGTCTCATTAAAACCTGAACCATTATCGCTAATAATGACTTTTAGAAGATCATCTTGTTTTTCAACTTTTATATTTATGATTAATTCGGTTTGTTTGGCATTATGTTTGATCGCATTTTCAACTATGGGCTGTAATAGTAAAGGCGGTATTTGTTGTGTTAAAAGAGTATCTGAAATATCATAATTAACAGTTAATCTATCGCCAAATCGTGCTTTTTCAATATTAAAATACTTATTAATAATATCGATTTCTTGTTGCAGGGAAATACTTTTAGTTTGGGCTGTATCGAGAGAGTAGCGTAAAATATCAGCGAGTTCATGTAATACTTCATCTGCGAGATCGGGTTTTGTATGTATATAAGCAGATATGGTATTCAAGCTATTGAACATAAAATGTGGGTTAAGTTGATATCTCAGAGTTTCTAGTTGGGCCTGCTCTCTTGCTGATTTTTCTATTGCAATGCCCTTTTTATGTTCTATAAACCTAGATACAAAATAAATAGGTACGGCCCAAGTGAATCCGCCAAAAATAACAAATGCGCCCATTGATTTAAACTCGCTAAATGTAAATTGTAGTAGTTTTTCTGTTACCATTAATCCTAGTGTTAAAGCGATAATAGAAATGATTAACTCTAAAATTGTATAGTGAATATTGATATTTCTTAGCTTTAAAATAATTGCTGCACTTAACCAAACAGGTAACCAGTAAAAACACACAAACCAGATTGTTGTCGCTTTTAATGTGTCCAGTGAAATATCATTTATCCCTGCTAATATTAATCCTATCGTAAAAATTAAATCGATAAATAATAAAATTAAAAAGCTATATTTAAAAAAGGGGTGGCGTAGCATTGTTTTCTCTTTGAGTTATTTTATTTTTTAACAAGATAGGCATGTACCTATCTTGTTAGCATATCAAATTTAAAAGTAAGATATTTCTCTAACTAGGATTTTATTTCCTTTATCTGATATTTCAGTATTGGGTGCTGTTCTCCAAACAAAGCTTAAACCAGATAAACTTTTTGCTGACCATTGCTTTTTAACACCATAACCAAACTGTTTTAGGCTGTTAAATGGTATTTTTACAGTTTGCCATTGTGAACTGGGTTGTATGTTAGTATAAAAATGATCCCAATCTTTCACTTCACTATGATATACGGAGATCCCAAAAGGAATGTTAGAACCTTTGAATGTGACTTTTATACCTTGATAGTTTGAAGCATCGGCAGGTTTATTAAACATTAATTGTGTGCCAGCCCAAGCACCAAACCCAGTTGGTTTTCCTAATTTTGTTTCTACAATAAGCTCATTTTTATTGTTATTTACTTGAGAGCTTGATTGCCCTCCCATCATTTTATCGCTTATTGCTTGCCATTTTAATTCGCCTTTAAAGTCATCGATTACTTGTGTTGCCTTATTTGCAACTTCTGTTTGTGTATGACATTTTTCACCTTGCGGTGAAATTTTGGCATTGTTTGCAATTAACTCATCACGATTAACTAATTTACCTGATTTATAAACTGAGTTTATTCTTGATAAATTCGAAATGTCTTTTAAAGGGTTATCTGCTAAAAGAATAAAGCTTGCCTCAAAACCTGGTTTTAATTGCCCTATTACGTTTTCTTGATTAATGACTTTTGCCGCATCAGATGTTGCTGCGTTTATTATATGTCCAGGCTTAAGCCCCGCTTTATTTAAAGCTTGTATTTCATTGTGTAAGCCAGATCCATGAAGTGTATAAGGGTTACCAGCATCAGAGCCTGTTCCTATCACTACGCCTGCCTTATATAAGGTGATTACATTTTTATATGCAATATCATGTTTTTTCCATACCTGCTTTTTCCAAACGGAAGGCTCTGGCACATTTTCAAATAAACAATGCTGTAGTTTTTTATGTACCGTTTTTAATAAATGGGTTTGGTTACTGATCTGTTGATTTTCATGTTCTTCATTGTGATTATGATAAACAGCTAATGTAGGAATATAAGCCACTTTATTATCGATCATTAGTTTTATAAATTCTTCATCAATCAGTTCTGAGTTAATACCGTGTGCTAAAGCTGTCGCGCCTGCTCTGATCGCTCTTTTTCCTTCTTGTAATGTTGAAACATGCACAAAATAAGGTAAACCAGCTGCTTTTGAACGTTTTCCTATTTCGGTTAATTGATGATCTGTGAGAGATTTACCATGACCCCCAAATGTTTCAATAACTGCTTTTGTGACATTTGGCTTTTTTGCCATATGTTGTTGCCATAATGCAGCTATCGCATCATCACTTGTAACTTCAAGTGCTGCGCTGCCAAATTGCGTTCCGTGACCTCCTGGATTGGTAAATAAAGCGCCAGCATAAAATAAATTTGGTGCAATTTGTTGTTCGGTTAATGATTTTGCTTCACTTAAAGTATTGTCAAAAGAGAATAAATCAACAATGTTTGTCACACCTAAATATAAGTTAGAGTTAAAATGTGACACAACTGGTAGATATTGAAACTCAGCACCATAATTACTGCCTGAAGCACCTAAATGAACATGTAAATCTATTAAACCTGGTACAATATATTGATTATTAGCATTAATTATTTCATCTGCTGATTTTGCTGTTTGAGACATATTTGTTGTTTCAATGATCTTGCCATCTTCTATATACAAACGGCTTAGCTCTGAAAATGTCTGACTTTCATTTTGATAGAATTTTACGTTATCTATTCTTAAATCTATGGCATTAACATTTAAACTCATCAATAAAGCTGCAATTGCTGTTAGTTTATTTTTCATTATTCTACTTCCTTGTTATTAAATTTAGAAAAACCATGTTTACTAATGTGCATCACTAATAAAATGAGGTTTAAAAAGATAAGTGATGAAAATTCGGTATTCATTGAGATCAGATTTATACCTAGTACGTAGTTAAGTACTGATAATACAAAAACGATAATGCCTGCTAGTTGTGCTATTTTTTGTTCCATTATGAATTTACCTTTGCTTTAAGCGTGTTATGTCATTGGTTTTGTTGAGCCAAATGTAGCTTTTATGCTTAGGGTTGTCGGTGTCATTACTTTGAACTGACATTATTTCCTTTTGAATCGACAGAAAGTTAATTTAAGATGCTCAGATCAAAATTTTACTAAGTTGTTTCTAATATCGGATTTAATGTCTAGTTTTAGTATAAAAATGATTCATAGGTAATATCTTTGGTATTTTTTAAATGAATATAGACTCGTGTTTTTGTCTTTTTTGAGTGACTTTTGTTAAAAAATCATGAAATTGTATGGTTTTTATTCTTAAAAGATGCTTTGACTTAGTAAAAATTTGACCTGAAAATGATGATCATTAACCTTAGTTAGTAAAAGTTTGATCTCTGATTGCAAAAGTTGCTCTAAAACGGCTATTAAATAGGAAATATCTGCACTTCATAAGGGGTTTAGCGCATTTTTAGCCAGTTCAGCCCTATGTTTTCTTCTATTAGTAAAATATTGATCCGAATATATTCTTTAGTAGTTTACTTAGTAAAAAAGTGATCTGCGGTAGATCTTGATGTGATATTTGTAAATAACATCATCGTAGATAAGGCTGTAGACGATGCTTTAGCTTTGTTAAAAGGTTTAATACAGTGATATAAGCGTAAACACTCACCTACAAATGTATGATGACTTTAATGTTATATCGGTTATTCAACTGAATGTAGACGATGCTTTAGCTTTGTTAAAAGGTTTAGCACTGTGATGTAAGCGTAAACGCTCACCTACATTTGATGTTTAGATGAGTGATATATATGTATGAAAAGCTACTGTAGGCGGGGCTTCGGCCGCGATCTTTTGATTTTAGATAATATCGCGCGAGTAAACTCCCGCCTACAATGCATGATGACTTTAATGTTATGCCGCTTATTAAAACTTTGGCATTAAAAAAGGCTGCAATCGCAGCCTTTGTATTGTTGGAAGGAATAAATAAACTAGAACTGGTTCATTGTATTATCTTTACCAGACGCTTTAAGTGCCGCTTCACCTGCAAAGTACTCTTTATGATCATCACCCATATCAGAGCCAGCCATATTTTGGTGTTTAACACAGGCGATACCTTGGCGAATTTCTTTACGTTGAACGCCTTGTACATAAGCAAGCATACCTTCATCACCAAAGTAACCTTTCGCTAAGTTATCAGTTGATAACGCTGCAGTGTGATATGTTGGTAAAGTAATTAAATGATGGAAAATTCCCGCTTCTTTTGCTGCATCAGCTTGGAAATTACGAATTTTCTCATCTGCTAGCTGTGATAATTCACTCGAATCATATTCTTCACTCATTAATGAGTTACGATCATAAGCTGATACATCTTTACCTTCTTCAACCATGGCATCAAATACTTGTTGGCGGAAATTTAATGTCCAGTTAAATGATGGTGAATTGTTATAAACTAGTTTTGCATTTGGTACTACTTCACGAATAGCATTTACCATAGCACCAATTTGACCCACATGTGGCTTTTCAGTTTCAATCCATAATAAATCAGCGCCATTTTGTAGTGATGTAATACAATCTAAAACACAACGCGCCTCACCAGTACCTTTCTTGAACTGATATAAATTACTTGCTAAACGCTTAGGACGTACTAACTTACCATCTTGTTTTATTACTACGTCACCATTGCCTAAATCATCAGCTGTCACTTCATCACAATCTAAAAATGCGTTGTATTGGTCGCCTAAATCACCAGGCTCTTTTGTAACTGCGATTTGCTTGGTTAGGCCTGCACCTAATGAATCTGTACGCGCTACAATGACACCATTATCGATACCAAGCTCTAGGAATGCATAACGCACAGCATTGATTTTAGCTAAGAAATCTTCGTGAGGAACTGTTACTTTACCATCTTGATGTCCACATTGTTTTTCATCTGAAACTTGGTTTTCTATTTGAATACAACATGCGCCAGCTTCAATCATTTGTTTAGCCATTAGGTAAGTGGCTTCTGCATTACCAAAACCAGCATCAATATCAGCTATAATTGGTACAACATGTGTTACATAGTTATCAATTTTGTCTTGCACTGCAGCTGTTTCTGCAGAATTATTTGCTTCTTTTGCTTCGTCTAGCGCTCTAAATAAGCCACCAAGCTCTCTCGCATCTGCTTGACGAAGGAATGTATAAAGTTCTTCAATTAAGCCTGCTACAGATGTTTTTTCGTGCATTGATTGATCTGGAAGTGGGCCAAATTCAGATCTTAATGCCGCAACCATCCAACCTGATAGGTATAAGTAGCGACGGTCGGTATTTTCAAAATGTTTTTTAATTGAAATCATTTTTTGTTGACCGATAAAACCATGCCAACACCCTAAAGACTGCGTGTATTTTGACGTATCAGCATCATAATTATCCATATCAGCGCGCATAATATCAGCTGTATATTTGGCAATGTCTAAACCTGTTTTAAAACGGTTCTGCATTTTCATTCTAGCTGCATATTCTGGGTTAATAGATTGCCAGTTATTGCCATTCACTTGGCATAAAGTAGCTACGTGGTCGATATCTTGTCTGTAGTTAGGAGTAGTGTCTGACATATTTATTTCCATCCATATTGCTTTTTGTTGTGAGAGAGTCGCTTCAACTTTTTTTATGTAGCGCTTGAAGCTCTGGTATAAACAATAGGCTCATTTGTTATGATTTCGTTAATTTATAGTTTCTATCACTAACATTTTTTCAGTGAATACCTAAATCAGCTGTGTTTCGCACTTTTAACTAAAGTTAAGGTAAAGTATTGGCATACAAGAATTACACCCTTCATTGAGGCAAATAACATGACAAGTAGAATCTCTCACTCTGGATTGCAAATAGATCAAATTTTATATGATTTTGTTAACAATCACGCTTTGCCTGATACAGGTATAAGCCAAGATGCTTTTTGGTCTTCATTTTCACAGATCATTAAAATACTAACTCCTAAAAATAAAGCTTTATTGGTTAAAAGAGATGAGCTGCAAAAGAAAATAGATGCTTATCATAAAGAAAACCCGCTATGGGATGCGCAAAAATATCAAAATTTTCTAACTGAAATTGGTTATTTAGTTACTGAAAATAAAGACTTTAGTATAGAAACTCAGAATGTAGATAACGAAATTGCTAAATTGGCTGGCCCTCAGCTCGTTGTGCCTGTAAATAATGCTAGATTTGCTTTAAATGCGGCAAATGCACGTTGGGGATCACTATTTGACGCACTCTATGGCACAGATGTTATTTCACAGGCTGATGGTGCTGAAAAAACGAAAAGTTACAATGAAGTGCGTGGTTTTAAAGTGATTGAATACGCAAAAGACTTTTTAGATAAGGCATTGCCATTCAATAGTGGTTCGCATCATGATAGTGAAAACTATGCCATAGTTGATGGTCAGCTTATAGTAAGTTTACAAGGCAATTTACAAGTGACACTGGCCGATAATAAACAGCTAATTGGTTACTCAGGAAAAACACAAAATCCAACAAGTATTCTTTTTAAAAATAACGGGTTACATATAGAGTTGCAAATAGATCCGCAAAGCCAGATTGGTCGTTCTGATAAAGCGGGCATAAAAGATATTATTTTAGAATCTGCTTTAACAACCATAATGGATTGTGAAGACTCTGTCGCTGCAGTAGACGGTGAAGATAAAGCATTAGTTTACAAAAATTGGCTTGGTTTAATGCAAGGTAATTTGAGTGAAAGTTTTGAAAAGTCAGGCCAATTAATGGAGCGAACTTTAAATTCAGATCGAAATTTTACTAACTTGAATGGTGAACCTTTGAGTTTAAAAGGTCGTAGCATGATGTTTGTGCGTAATGTTGGCCACTTAATGACTAACCCTGCTATTTTAGATGAGAATAATGAAGAAGTTTTTGAAGGCATCATGGATGCGATGATCACTTCTTTATGTGCTATGCATGATTTACAAGGTAATAGCCCTTTTAAAAACTCATCTGCTCAAAGCATTAATATTGTAAAACCTAAAATGCATGGTCCTGAAGAAGTCGCATTTACATGTGAGTTATTTTCGCAAGTTGAATCTGCACTTAATTTACCAAAAAACACCATGAAAATGGGCATTATGGATGAAGAGCGACGCACAACTGTAAATTTAAAAGCCTGTATTTATCAAGCTAAAGAGCGTGTGGTATTTATTAATACGGGGTTTTTAGATAGAACGGGTGATGAGATACATACCTCTATGGAAGCGGGTATTGTGATGCCAAAAGCGCATATTAAATCTCAACCTTGGATCAGTGCGTATGAAAATAATAATGTAGACATAGGTTTAGCAACAGGTTTGAGTCAAAGAGCACAAATAGGTAAAGGCATGTGGGCTATGCCTGATGAAATGGCTGCCATGATGACGCAAAAAATAGCCCATTTAGAGTCTGGTGCAAATACAGCTTGGGTACCCTCTCCTACTGCTGCTACTTTACATGCAACGCATTATCACACTTTAAATGTATTTGATGTGCAAAAACCATTATTTGAGCGTGAGCAAGCATCATTAACTGATATTTTAACACCGCCTTTAATGAAAGAAGCATCTAGCTTAACACCACAACAAATCCAAAGTGAACTAGATAATAATGCCCAAGGTATTTTAGGTTACGTTGTACGTTGGATTGATCAAGGCGTAGGTTGCTCTAAAGTGCCAGATATCAATCATGTAGGATTAATGGAAGACAGAGCAACGTTGCGAATTTCATCTCAGCATATCGCCAATTGGTTACATCATGGCGTATGTGATGAACAGCAAGTGATAGATACCATGAAACGTATGGCTAAAGTGGTTGATTTACAAAATTTAGCTGATGAAAATTATATTAATATGGCAGACTCAGAGCAAAATTTTACTAACTCAATTGCAGTGCAAGCAGCACTGGAGTTAGTAATTGAAGGTACTAAGCAGCCTAGTGGTTATACTGAACCTGTATTACATAAAATGCGCTTAAAGCTAAAGTCTTTAAATGATTAGTCGATAGACTCAATATCGAGTCCCTTTCGACTTTAGGCCATAACATAATTGTTATGGCCTTTTTTATTGAATAAAACAGATATTGTACAGGGGGTTTACACTGCACATATTTGTAGTAAAACTTACTTAATCAGATAACCTTTAATCTAGGATTTATCGTTTGTTTATTTCGTCTGTAAAGAGCCTATTCTGCCCATGAAGTGAGCAAGTTTATATTCAATATCAGCTATTGTCAGAATGCTATGTTCGATATTAATTTTATGATTAAACTCAGTGTTATTTTGTAACCTACTATACACCTATTTGTATTTTTACACGCAAAATAATTAAGGTTATATTACTCTATTTGATTGTTTTTTAAATAATAAAACCCGTATTCTAATATGAATTAAAAATTACTAGACACCAACTCGTGTGAATACTATACACCTGTTTGGGATCTAGTAAGTTGTTATATGGCAAGGAGAGATATGGCGTTCGATATATATGCAGGCGAAAGGAAGGATGAAATAGATTATCATGAAGTGATACTTTTTGAATACTTGGCTGATGAGTTCGATAACCTTCCTAGATTATTAGAAATCTGGAAACAGTTTTATGCTAGTCCAGCATTTGAACCCAGTGCATCAAATGAGTTAGAGCATGAATTGTTATTTGTAAGAGATAAAGTCGTCAAATCTGAAAGTCATAAATGGTTAGAGCCGGCTTTAGTACGGCTTACATCTTTTTTTAGTTTTGCGTATAGAAATAAAATTAAGGTTCAATGCGCGGGAGACTGACTTTTAAGCATTGTAAATATGCCATTTAACAAGCGCTTGAAATCGGATTCAAAATCATGTCGCCTTTTGTAAAAACAAGCGCCATTAATTTTTCCCCGTTTAAGAGGGCGTTGGTATGACTCATCACAAGGATTTAACGATGGATATTAATCAACCAAAGTATATTGTAATACTTATTCTTATTGGGCAAATTCCAATGGCTTTCCTGTCTTTCAATAGTATTGGGAAATCACTTGGATACGATTATCTAGGTATGACTGTTTTTATATATTTTGCCAAATTAGCTTTAGTACTAATTACTTCATTTATAGCTTGTTGGGTAGTCTCTAAAAAATTAAAAAATAATGTTGTGATCTACTTAATGGTAGGTGCACTATTTACACCATTATTATTTTTATTTCTCAGTACATCGTATGATTTTAGCCGTAATTATTTAATTCAAGAAATGCTAAGTTATTCCTTTTTAGGGGCATGTTCAGGTGTGGTTTTTTATTTTAAAACAAAGTACTTCAAAGGAGTACGCATATAAGAATAAAATTAAAGACAGACAGCAAAAAAAATTAAAAACAAAAAAATTAAAAAAAAATTAAAGAAAAAAATTAAAGACAGCCATATTTTCTTATTGAAAAGTAGATTAAAACTCATCTTTTAGACTAAACTTTACCCACTGATGAATTGTTATTGGTGGTTATTATGGCTAGGGTGAGAGAGTCGTTAATCGATTTAGATGCAACCCCGTATTATCATTGTATAAATCGCTGTATCCGAAGAAGTTACTTATGTGGCGATGATAAATATTCAGGTAATAACTTTGACCATCGTAGAACTTGGTTAGTAGATAGAATTAAATACCTTTCAACTGTTTTTTCAATTGATATTGCAGCTTATGCGATTATGTCTAATCACTATCATCTTGTTTTAAAAGTTAATAGAGACGACGCTTTAAACCTATCAAATGATGAAGTCATCGCGCGTTGGTATCAGTTATATCATGGTTGTATTTTGGTCGACCGTTATAGGTCGGGTGAAAAACTCAATGCTGCATACATGTTTAGAATTAATGAAATAGTTAATGAATGGCGCATAAGGCTATATGATATTAGTTGGTTTATGCGCAGCCTAAATGAGTTTATAGCGCGTAAAGCGAATAAAGAAGATAATTGCACGGGTAAATTTTGGGAAGGACGTTTCAAATCACAGGCTTTGCTAGATGAATCAGCAATTTTAAGTTGCATGATGTATGTTGATTTAAATCCTATTAGAGCAAAAATGGTTGACTCACTTATAGACGTCATTTGAGTCTTGCTAATAATATCTTTTGTGATTAATTTAATTGCAAATATTCAATAATTACTGTGGGTAGTTACTATGATATTGCGATTTGTATCGACAGATATAATGAGCTTTGAGGTAGCGTTTGTTTTTATTTCACATTCTCTAGAGATGAAGGTGCATCTGCTTTTAAATGTTGCCTGACGCATTCAAAAGCAATCAACTTTGTTAAATCATGCACCAGTCCCATCAGATAATAATAAAACTAATTTATATTTTTAAAGTTAATTGTTTGTATAGTTGGTCACTTAATCTAAGAAATTGTAATTATTGTTCTATCTTAGGCTATAAAACGCACTAAATTATTACTAGTTTACAAAACTATTTTTCAGTAGCGTAACAATGGCGATAAAACCTCAAGATTAAATTTTTTATTTTTATTTTTAAAACAATTGCTTGAACTTTATTTTACGGGTGATAGCACCTCGTTTAATTATTGCTAGGTTGCTAATTTGCTGTAAATAAATGTTTGCGAGTTCGTAAATGTTTGTGTACTTTTGAAATTCTCGAAGTCTATTCGTTAGAAGTTATTATATGACGCCTACATTGAGACAGAGGGAAGTGAAGCAACTTTAAATTAACAAAGGTAAACTTACAATGAGCAATAAAGAAGCAACTCGTCACTATAGTTTTACATTTCATACGTTAGATGAAGCAAACCAAGTATGTAATAAAATACAGCATATTTTTAAGCCTGATAACGGCACTATATTCGTTGATGGTTTATCTCTTTACATATTAAAAGAAAACTCCTTATCACATCAAATTCATAAACATGTTAGTGAGCTAAAGAGGAATCCTGATTTTAAAATTGAAAAGCGTATTGCACTAAAGAAAACTTTATTTACGTCAGCTATCCTTGCATCTACTGCAATAATTCCCTCATTCCCTGTTTTTGCCAATACAGAATTGTTTATCGGAGAATGGCAAACGACTTACGGTACTTTACGCATTTCTCGATTCTCAGAGGACACTGGCTTACTTGTTGGCATTTACGGTGAAAATGATAATAATCGCATAATTGGTTCTGTTCAAAATAATGTTTTTTCTGGTATGTGGTATAGAAGTGAAACTGATACATTGGATGGTTTAAATGAATTCGATGATGAAACCTCTGGATTATTCATTTTTGTGATAGGCAGTGAGAGACAGTTTGATGGCGGTTGGGTACGCCACGGGCGTGAAGATGAAGCGTCAACCTTATCTGGCGGAAATTTCTGGAATGGTGTTCGCACAGGTGTACCACACACTAATGTGACAGATACAGTAACACCAGAAAGAATACTATTTAATTCAACTTATGGTGATATTGACTTACAGCGGCAAGGAAACTTTCCGGGATATGTTGGGACTTATGATAATGGCGATGTGATTCTGATTAAATTGGGTCATACACTAGGTGGCCTCTGGTTACATAACACAGGTAGGTTTGGGTCATTGGCGTTGGCTAATACGACTGAAGGCACAAATTTAATTGGAAGATGGGACTATATTCAAGGCGCTATGCGAGGTGGAGAATGGATATTTGAATCAAGAGATGAAATTTTGGAGACTTCCTATTCGCCTTATGCATCAGTAGCAGCCAATGCTCAATGGTTAAAAGGAGAAGGCCATACCCATGTAATAAATTATACCGGAACAAATAGAGATACGGGAGGTAATGGTGGAAAATTAGATCATAGTCAATTAATGAGCGTATTAAATGAACAAGGACATGCATTTGTTGGATTAACTGGCCATGAATGTTACCCAGGAGAACATCGTATACCTGGATATAGAAACTCCCCTGAAATTGATTCAAATGATATACCTGATGGCTTTACCCCATTTAAAGTACTTGAAAACCAGGTGAGAGATATTGAGCCTAATTGGCCTGAAAATAATCCACACCGCGCACGGTGGGCACCTATAACAAACGGTGATGTTCATCGTATCTATCTTGATACTGATCGTGATGTAGGTTTTATAATGGGCCACCCTGATTATTACTCTGGTATAGTTGTAAATGGCCATGTAGATCAAGCAACCAGTCGTGGACAAAGAATGTTAGGTGTTGAAGTCTATAACCGCTATGGTGATGATCGTTGTGATGCAGATATTGAATCTTTGGGCAGTAAAAGTGCTAATCCTTATGGATTTGAATTTTGGGACAATCAACTCAGTTCAGACTCTCGTGACTACCCAATTTGGGCATTTGCTGGTGATGATAGTTTTTTACATAAACACGGTGGTCAAACTAGTGAAACTTCACTTAGTACTGCACTTGATGCTGCCCCAGCGGTTAAATACCGTAATGATAAAGGGTTTCTTATTACTGCATTGCCTGATGATTTTAATGAACAGGATTTAGAAAACAGGCAAAATGAAGTTACTAACAGTCTTACCTCTGGAAAATTTTATGCTTCAGGTGGAAAAAGCATTCGCTTCAGTAATATTTACTACGACACTAATAACCATACATTGAGCGTCACCGCTGAGAGACCTGTTAATTGGTATGTTTATTGTAATAATCAACAGCTAAGATTAGGTATTAATAATGAATCAGGCCATACTTCGATAGATTATAGCTCAGGGAGTTTTACTCAAAGTACAAGATCGGCTGATATTATCACTCAGCCTAGAGGATATACGCGACTAGAAGCGAGAATTTCGGAGCAGGTAACAATATCTAACAGACTTTCTGTGACTACTTCCTATCGAGGTATATCTTGTCTCCCAGTTGTGGTATCAGGAGATGTCAGTGATTTGGCAACCGAAGGAGAGTTTTTATACTTTGTTAATGAGAGGCACCAACCCGCAGTTATTGTACAAAGTGAATTTTCGGAGGAAAATAATGAAACAACAATCTATATATTAAATGATGGTGGTGGCCAAACAGATATTAGGATGAATCCTGATAGATATATGGATTATCTAACGGTTGGTGATACGATGAAATTTGTACAGCGAGCATGGTTGCAACCTGCATGGGCAAACCCAAGTGATGACTTTAATAGTGTTGTTGAGCAATTAGAGGCTGCAGCAGTCGGTAGTCGCTAAGACATTTATTTTGTTAAATCGAGTCTATCTTATGATGGATTCGATTTATATCATAGCTAGTAATGATGTTATGTATATGGGTTATCGTTTCAAAGTAATAAGTGACATAATCATTACTGGTTTTAGTGTGGCTAGGCGTAAACTTTAACGTATAAACAGCAAGTTTTGCGTAGAGCAGTCTAAATAGATTAAGTTTTAAATCTTAAGAGGAGTATTTCATGGGTATTAGCGGTGTTGGAATTTATTAATAATATTAGCCATTATTTTGCTTTTATTTGGTACTAAGAAGCTAAAAAATATTGGCGGTGATTTAGGTGGTGCTATAATAGGCTTTAAAAAAGCAGTTTCAGATGAAGATAAAAAAACTGAATCAATTAATCATCATGAAAAACAAATTCTTACAAGTTCTGATGTAAAAACGAAAGAAAAAGATAAGGCTTAACTATGGGCGCTTGGGAACTGGTTATTGTTTTTTTCGTGGGTCTAATCGTTTTAGGCCCTGAGCGCTTACCTGTAGCAATACGCACAGTAAGTAGATGGCTCAAAACAGCCAAACAATTTGGTCAATCTGTCCAGTCTGAAATAAATGAAGAGCTTAGAGTCCACGAGTTTCATAATAATTTAAAAAAGGCTGAAGAAAAAAGTATTAAAAATTTATCGCCGGATCTTCAAAGTTCGCTAGGCGAACTAAATCAAGCAGCCCAATCTATCACCCATAGTGACAAACAAACAAATGTAAAAGAACCTAAAAATGACAAATGAGAAAAACGCTTCACAAAGCCAGTCAGGGTTTATTAGTTATCTAGTTGAATTAAGAAACAGACTTGTTCACGCAATTTTGTCAATTTTAGTCATATTTATTGGCTTAGTATATTTTGCCAATGATATATATAGCTTTGTTGCTGCACCTTTAATTTTAACTTTGCCGCAAGGCACTAGCATGATAGCAACAGATGTGACTTCTCCATTTTTTGCCCCCTTTTAAACTCACATTATTTGTTTCGTTGTTTTTGGCTTTCCCGTTCATTCTACATCAAATTTGGGGCTTTATTGCACCTAGTTTATACAAAAATGAAAAACGTATGCTAATACCGGTTTTAATTTCAAGCATTTTACTTTTTTACTCGGGAATCGCTTTTTGTTATTTCATCGTATTACCAATTATTCTCGGGTTTTTCACTAGTGTAGGCCCTGATATGATGACGCTAAGCCCAGATGTCAGTAGTTATTTAGGTTTTGTATTAAAATTATTTTTTGCTTTTGGCATAACGTTCGAAATTCCTGTAGCAATTATGCTACTGTGTTGGAGTGGTGCAACAGGTGTACAAAGCTTAAAAGAAAAGCGTCCATATATAATTGTGGCAGCTTTTGTTATCGCTATGTTTTTAACACCGCCAGATATTTTATCTCAGACATTATTAGCTATTCCAATGCTAGCATTATTTGAGTTAGGGTTACTTTTGGCATCATTTAAGAGTAAAAATAAACAGCAACTGAATAGGGAAATTGAATGAAAAAATTCACCTTATCTATATTGGTGCTATTATCCGCTAACAGTTTTGCTCAAAAGGTTAATACTCAGCATTAAAAGCCTGTCTATGATAGTTAATAAACTTGTTCGTTACGACCAAATAAAAGCGGAATAAAAAAACTGAAAATCAGTGAACGCTCAACGAATTTTAAAAGTGGCTTGATAAATCTGTGATTCATACGCCCCCACAACTGCCGTAGACAAACTAATTAATTTACACCTCGAATCAATGGGCAAAGTTGTTCTATTATGGATATAACAGAGTTAATGTTCTGCTTTTTTTTTGTGAAGTATAATATCCATTTCAACGCCTTCAACACGAGAATAAACAACGTATTTAGCGTCTTTTGAGCTGGAAACAGTTAAAGGTACATTGATATCGTGCTCGGAAAGGATAAATAAAGGATAAATAAAGGATAAATAAAGGATAAATAAAGGATAAATAAGACATAAAGGATAAATAAGACAGCCATACTTTTCTTATTGAAAACTAGTCTAAAACTCATTTTTTAGACTAAACTTTAACCACTGATGAAATGTTATTGGTGGTTATTATGGCTAGGGCGAGAGAGTCGTTAATCGATTTAGATGCAACCCCGTATTATCATTGTATAAATCGCTGTATCTAAGACATAAAGGATAAATAAGACAGCCATACTTTTCTTATTGACCCCGTATTATCATTGTATAAATCGCTGTATCTAAGACATAAAGGATAAATAAGACAGCCATACTTTTCTTATTGAAAACTAGTCTAAAACTCATTTTTTAGACTAAACTTTAACCACTGATGAAATGTTATTGGTGGTTATTATGGCTAGGGCGAGAGAGTCGTTAATCGATTTAGATGCAACCCCGTATTATCATTGTATAAATCGCTGTATCCGAAGAAGTTACTTATGTGGCGATGATAAATATTCAGGTAACAACTTTGACCATCGTAGAACTTGGTTAGTAGATAGAATTAAATACCTTTCAACTGTTTTTTCAATTGATATCGCAGCTTATGCGATTATGTCTAATCATTATCACCTTGTTTTAAAAGTAAATCGTGATGAAGCTTTAAATTTAACGAATGATGAAGTTATTGAACGTTGGTATCAGTTATATCATGGTTGTATTTTGGTCGACCGTTATAGGTCGGGTGAAAAACTCAATGCCGCATACATGTTTAGAATTAATGAAATAGTTAATGAATGGCGCATAAGGCTATATGACATTAGTTGGTTTATGCGCAGCTTAAATGAGTTCATAGCGCGTAAAGCGAATAAAGAAGATGATTGCACGGGTAAATTTTGGGAAGGACGTTTCAAATCACAGGCTTTGCTAGATGAATCAGCAATTTTAAGTTGCATGATGTATGTTGATTTAAATCCTATTAGAGCAAAAATGGTTGGCTCACTTATAGGCAGTGATTTCACCTCAATTCAAGAACGAATCAAGCAATACCAATCTTTTAAAAAACAAGACAAATCTAAAAATAGTAAATCTAATAAGAAACCTGAATTTACAGTCTTACAGCAACCAAAATTACTATTAGAATTTGGCTGCTCAATGGATAAAAATACCATTCCTTTTACGCTTTTTGATTATCTAGAGTTAGCTGATTTTAGTAGTCGGTTAATCGTGCCAAATAAACGAGGTTCGGTTTTAAAAACGACTCCAAAAATTTTAGCTGTTTTAAATATTGAAGTTGATTCATGGCTCAATACCATTCAACACTTCAGGCGGCATTATGCTAACTTCGCAGGTTCAAAATCATCTTTAATGAAGTGTGCACATAGTCACAATCATAGTTGGTATAAAGGTTCCGCGTAGTTGCTCAACTTTATTTAAGTTTAACAATTGTTGCTATCTAGCAATTTAATTGATTGTGCGCGTAATTTATAAAATCTGATTCATTTTTGTCGTATTTCATAAAATCAAACTTCTTAGATTCAAATCTTAGGTCGATTAAATTTATATATCGTGATCTGATAATGTTTTTAATTACAAAGTATGGTCAAAAAGATCAGTGAATTAGTTATGCCTGTCTGATTTTGTTTGTCTCAAGAATCAGTGAGTTAGTTATGCCTGTCTGATTTTGGTGTGGATTTTGGTGTGCTTCATGTTGTGAGGCGACCAGTGACTTTATGTTTTCGCTTATTTCTGAGCTTGTGGCGACGATACGAGCCATTACCGTAAAGCAACGCTCACCTTGGTTGAAAATAATGCCAAAATCACTCAATAAACCATGTGCTTGATTTGTCAATGCTGTTTTGTTTTTAATTAACCGTTCACGAATACGATGTAGGGCCATGACTTCTTGTTGGGCTTCACTTTTTATTGGAACAAATCGAATATTAGGCCTTTGACTTGTTTCAACAATAGCTAAAGCATCATTGTGGTTATTTTTATTCCCCCTAACAAAAGGCGTTACATGTTGAGCAGGAATAAGACATACGGTATGGCCTAATTTAGTTAATTCACGACCCCAGTAATGCGATGAATAACAGGCTTCCATAACCACTTGGGTAGGGGGTTGTTGCGCCATAAAGGCGATAAAATCACACCGAGCGAGTTTTTTATTAAATAGCGGTTTTAAATACCCGCTCAGTACTTTTCTTAAATAGTATTTCTTGATATTGAAAGTAATTGTTATAATATAACATATCATTTATTTTTTAAGTCATGGTGAGTGTTATGGAATCTAAGAAAATAGGGCCTAAAGAGCAGTTAGAGCAACGTATTATTGATGCGCCCGAAGAAGAGTATATGAATGAAGAGCAATTAGCGTTTTTCAAAAAAAAGTTAATAGAATTACACGATATAACTCGTGAGCATATTCGTGAAGCAAAAGAGCAAATGCTAAGTCCGCCAGATATTACAGATCTAAGCGATAAAGCTACATGGGAAGAACAGTGTGGCATGTTAATTCGCATAGTTGAGCGCGAACAACGTTTGTTGCCAAAAATTCAGCAAGCACTAGAACGTATTCGCATTGAGACTTATGGATATTGCCTTGAATCAGGCGAACCGATAGGCGTTAGGCGCTTATTGGCAAGACCTACAGCCGACTTTTGTGCTGATGTTAAAACTATGATGGAAAATAAAGAACATATGTATCAAAAGTAGCTCGCTAAAAAGTGTAATTCAACATAATTAAAGAGTTTGATAGGTTATAAGTTTTACCATACAAAAAACTATGGCACCAATAGTTAATTTTAAACTTTCGGCACTTCATGTTGTAGCAAACTATTATTAGCCCCTTTTAATTGCTTTTGATGAAAAATTAAACCTCATACATTATTTAAAATAAATAACTTAATAACCAGTTTGTTGGGAAAGCAGTCATAAAGTAGCTTTATTCAAAGGGCTGCTTTTCGCTTAAAATAGGCTCAGGGTTAATTATTTTAAATAGTAAATTCATTGTTGTAGTTAAAAATAGGTTTGTTTAACAGATTCAATTAAATTGACCCTTGAGCTATTTTGCTTTTCGTGCGGAGCAAACAAAGCGGTAGCTGAGTCTAATAAACCAATCGAAATTTTAAGTCGTTTTAGCTTTTTATCTGATAATTCTTTATTTAAAATCAATTCATTAATGATAGATGTAGTGAACTCTTTGGTTGCGATATCTTCCACTAAGCCGGATTGTGTACATACGCCATAAGTGCCTTTTAAGAAGTGCTGCCATTCTTGTTTTATATGAACTTTTAAGCTCTTATTAAATTTGTCCTCTACTGAAAAAAGACCAAAATCATTTAGATTTTGTAACTGCGCTTTATAACGATAGCTGAAAACTTCAAATGCTGTTTGCGTATCAGGCATTGTTATTAAATCCGTTAACCAAGATACGTAGGCTTTTGGAAAAAACTCAGAGGCTTGAGTATGTTCTCCAAAAAAAGAGTCGCATTTTATATTCAGTAAATATGAGGCAGCAGGCATCATGGTTTTTTCCTGGTATTGCTTGAAATCTACTGCGCTTATTTTAGATTTCTCTAATAATTGGATTTTAGTATAAAAATGCTGATTTAAATAACTTAATAAATCCATTTATTGCACTCCGTTATTATCATTAGGTGCTTGCGTTCTATCTTGCATACCATAATCTCTAATAACTGATGCAACACGTATACGGTAATGATCAAATATCTGATCTTTGCCTTTATTTTGTGCTTTTTGATGCATAAATTGATTTCGCCACTGTTTTACAGCAGCTTCATTTTCAAAAAATGATAAAGATAAATATTTTGAATTATTGGTTAGGCTTTTAAATCTTTCTATTGAAATAAATTCAGGTACATTTTGTAAATATGCCTTTAACGTTTTTGCTTGATCAAAGTAGTTTTGGCTTTGTTCTGATTTTGGTTCAACTTCAAATATTACGGCTATCATTTTATATCCTTAGCTGCTTGTTTATAAGTTTGCGGCACAATTTTTAAAAAACTGCGGTTTTCTTCAATGATAAATTGCTGTTCTTGGGCTAAAGAAAAGTTAGCAAACCCTTGTTTATCGTTTTTCAGCCTGGCTCGATAACTTTCATAATCAGCTAAACTATTAAAACTTATTAAGCCATACGCAATATCGTTCGTACCTTCATGTGGTAAAAAGTAACCTAATAAATCGCCGCCACATTGTGGAATGATTTTCCCCCAATTTTTAGCATATTGTTCAAATTCATTTATTTTAAAGGGATTGATTTTGTATTGGATAAAACATGTGATCTTTTTATTTATGCTTTGCATTTTAATTCTCTGTTATAGTTTTAGGCCAGTTTAATGGCATGGTAAAGCTATGCTTCGATGCACACCGAACTATGGAATAAAATGAATAACACAACATCAGAGCCTAATATTGCTGTGGTAGCTAATTTAATTGGTGATAATGCACGCGCTAAAATGCTTACAGCGTTATTAGGTGGTAAAGCGCTTACTGCAACTGAGTTAGCACTTGAAGCTGATATCACGTCACAAACGGCCAGTACACATTTAGCTAAGCTAGTTGACGGTCAATTACTTCATGTACGTAAACAAGGGCGGCACAAATATTTTCAATTAATGAATGCATCAATAGCGCAATTGTTAGAAAATTTATTAAATATTTCAGTTAACTTAGCACCAGAACAAGTATCAACAGGACCAAATGATATTAGGTTAAAACAAGCGCGCATTTGTTATGACCATTTAGCAGGTGAATTAGGTGTTGAAATTTATGACGCTTTAAAACAACAAGCTTTTATTATCGATAATGGCAGTGAAACTTTGTTAACTGATTTAGGTAAAGAATTTTTCTCATCAATTGGCTTTGATTTGAGCCAAATAAAAAAATCAAAGCGCCCTATTTGTAAATCTTGTTTAGATTGGAGCGAGCGCCGTAACCATTTAGCGGGAATACTAGGCCAGTGGATGTTAAATGATATGTTTGACAAAGGTTGGCTTGAACGCGCATTAGATTCTCGTGTAATTAATGTTTCTAATGCAGCGCTAAATCGAATTAAATATCATTACAACCTGAGTTGAAGCCCCTGTAAGCATAGGATTTAATCAATATGCTTACAGTTTATAGTCACTATTAGTGTTATGAATAGTATTTGGCAAATCAATTGATTCGTAGTAGACAAAAATCAGGTAAACTAGGGGTAAAGTTAGTAGCAGCTAATGACTGAGTTATTAGTATCTTATTATTATCTGAGAGAGTATCGAATGAGCCTGTATTTAGAGTATGTAGCTGAAATTGAAACCCGTAAAAATGATCTAGGTTTAGCGCCTAAGCCAATTGATAGCGCTGATTTAATAGCTGAAATTATCGAACAAATTAAAGATAAAGAAAATGAGTACCGTGCTGACTCACTTAATTTCTTCATTTATAACACGCTTCCTGGTACTACAAGTGCTGCTGGCGAAAAAGCAAAATTCTTAAAACAAATCGTTTTAGGTGAGTCTGTAGTTGAAGAAATTACACCAACTTTTGCTTTTGAATTACTATCACACATGAAAGGCGGCCCTTCTATTGAAGTATTGCTAGATCTTGCATTAGGTGATGACGCGGCATTAGCTACTCAAGCTGCGGCAGTATTAAAAACACAAGTATTCTTATACGACGCTGATACAGCTCGTATTGAAGCTGCTTTTAAAGCGGGCAATGCTGTAGCTAAAGATATTCTAGAAAGCTACGCGAATGCTGAGTTTTTCACTAAACTTCCTGACATCGCAGAAAAAATTGAATTAGTGACTTATATTGCTGGTGAAGGTGATATCTCTACAGATTTACTTTCTCCAGGACATCAAGCTCACTCTCGTGCTGACCGTGAATTGCATGGTAAATGTATGATCACACCTGAAGCGCAAGTAGAAATACAAGAATTACAAGCTAAGCATCCTACTGCTAAAGTGATGCTTATTGCAGAAAAAGGCACTATGGGTGTTGGTTCTTCACGTATGTCGGGTGTTAACAATGTTGCACTTTGGGCAGGCCAACAAGCAAGTCCATACGTACCTTTCATCAACATTGCACCAGTAGTTGCTGGTACAAACGGTATCGCTCCAATCTTCCTTACTACTGTTGATGTAACTGGTGGTATTGGTCTTGATCTTAAAAACTGGGTTAAGAAAGTAGATGCTAGCGGTAATGCGGTTGTTGATGATAATGGCGATGTTGTTTTAGAAGAAGCTTACTCAGTAGCAACTGGTACAGTATTAACTATCGATACTAAAGCACAAAAATTATATAACGGTGATAAAGAGCTAGTTGACGTATCTTCTGCATTCACACCACAAAAAGTTGAATTCATGAAAGCGGGTGGTTCTTACGCGGTTACATTTGGTAAGAAGCTACAAACATTTGCAGCAGAAACTTTAGGTGTTACAGCACCAGTTGTTTACGCAGCATCTAAAGAGATCTCTCATGAAGGTCAAGGTTTAACTGCTGTAGAAAAAATCTTTAACCGTAACGCAGTAGGTGTTGCTTCAGAAACACCATTACATGCTGGTTCTAACGTTCGTGTTAAAGTAAATATCGTAGGTTCACAAGATACAACTGGTCCTATGACATGTCAGGAATTAGAGGCGATGGCTGCTTCTACTATTTCTCCAATCGTAGATGGTGCATACCAATCTGGTTGTCACACTGCGTCAGTATGGGATAGCAAAGCAAAAGCGAACATTCCAAAACTAATGTCATTCATGAATAAATTTGGTCTTATCACTGCACGTGATCCTAAAGGTGAATATCATGCAATGACTGATGTTATTCATAAAGTATTGAATGATATTACAGTTGACGACCGCGCTATTATCATTGGTGGTGATTCACATACACGTATGTCTAAAGGTGTTGCGTTTGGTGCCGATTCAGGTACTGTTGCAATCGCACTTGCGACTGGTGAATCTGCAATGCCTATCCCAGAGTCAGTAAAAGTGACTTTTAAAGGTAACATGAAAGGCCACATGGATTTCCGTGATGTTGTTCATTCTACTCAAGCGCAAATGCTTAAGCAGTTTGGGGGTGAAAACGTTTTCCAAGGTCGTATCATCGAAGTACATATAGGTACATTAATGGCTGACCAAGCGTTTACATTTACTGATTGGTCTGCAGAAATGAAAGCAAAAGCGTCAATCTGTATTTCAAATGACGAAACACTGATCAAGTCTATTGAACTAGCACAAAGCCGTATCCAAATCATGATCAACAAGGGTATGGAAAATGAAGCGGGTACACTTAAAGGTTTAATCGCTTTAGCTGATAAACGTATCGAAGAAATCAAGTCAGGTACTAACCCTGCACTAGCACCAGATGATGCTGCTAAATACTACGCTGAAGTTGTGGTTGATTTAGATACAATCGAAGAACCAATGATTGCCGATCCAGATGTAAACAATGAAGACGTATCTAAGCGTTATACCCATGATGTTATTCGTCCAGTATCATACTACGCTGATAAACCTGTTGATTTAGGTTTTGTTGGTTCTTGTATGGTACATAAAGGCGATATGCAAATCGTAGCGCAAATGTTACGTAACCTTGAGAAACAAAATGGTAGCATTACATTTAATGCACCACTAGTTGTTGCAGCGCCAACTTACAATATTGTTGACGAGTTAAAAGCTGAAGGCGATTGGGAAATTCTTAAAAAGTACGCAGGTTTCGAATTTGATGATGCACAACCTAAAGGTGCTGCACGTACTAAGTACGAAAACATCTTATACCTAGAACGTCCAGGCTGTAACTTATGTATGGGTAACCAAGAAAAAGCAGAACCTGGTGATACAGTAATCGCGACTTCTACACGTTTATTCCAAGGCCGTGTTGTAGCTGATACTGCTGAGAAAAAAGGTGAATCACTACTTGGTTCTACACCATTAGTAGTACTTTCAACTGTACTAGGTCGTTTCCCTACAATGGCTGAGTACAAGAGCGCAGTAGAAGGCATTGACCTAACTAAGTTCACTCCTCCTACAGAAGAGATGACTACTAAGTTTTCTGGTGAAGCTGTACCAGTTAAAATGGTATAGAGTTGATTAGATTAACTTTTATAGTTAACTAAAATATAAAGAGGGTTACTTATTTAAGTAACCCTCTTTATTTTGCCATACAAATTTACTGCTTTGTATGGCTTTGCAATCATTAATTGATTATTAACAACCTCGAGTACCCAAGCTTGAATTGCATTACTACAATTTTATAATACCAATCAGATTATTTAAACACCCAAATTAATCCAGTCTCTCATACACATTGATTTTACTCGTTCTAAATCACTAACGAAGCGATTCCAAGCATCGCTACATGAATTAACAATATCCTCATAATCATCAAAGCATTTATTGGCTAGTTCATTTTGGCATTACTATTGCCTCTGTTGCTCCAGTCGCAGGACAAATAGCACCAAAAAGATAAGCATATTGAAATTGTTGCTGTTTCACAGCTCTGGGCCGCGAGCCTTTTTCAGCCCATAATCTTGTCGTTGTATTCTGTTGGCCAAACCTTGCTTCGTCTTGAACCCAAATATCTATGTTGGATCTATCATGATCCTCAAGGAGCATTTCAGTTTTGAATTTTTTAAAATCGTCTTGAATATAATAGACAAGTGATTTACCTATAAGGCGACCACCATTTGGCTTGATGCTATTTTGTATTACATATTCTTTGAATTTTGTAAGTTGCTCTGTGGTCAAATAGCAAGGCCGCCCTGTTCAGGGTTGTTCTTTTAGTCCATCAAGTCCGTTTGCATAGAATTTTTTAGCCCAATCATTTACAGCTTTACGACTGAGCTTTAAATATATAGCGGCTTGTGTTCGGTCTGCACCATCTTTGATGTGTGAGAGAGCTAACAAGCGAATACGTATTTTACCTTAGTTTCTTTGGCGATAAGAGATTTAAAGTCTATTGATTTCATCTTCTCTTGAAGTTGTTTTTGGGAAATATATTTCATCCACCTATTAGATCATAAATTTAATCTGATTGGTATTACCATTGTATTGCCATTGTATTGCCATCTCGCTAATGCTTAAGCGCCGTAAACTATATGTGTATTATTTGAATCGAATTTAGCTTGAAAATAAATATCTATTTCTCTATGGCTTTCTTAAGTGCTTTTTCTAGAGAAAACTTATCTTCAATTAGACTTAAACAATCAGAAGTAACATGTGAGTTAATATTACAATTTTGCAGTTGTATCAATTTACTGGCTTTATAAATATCTTGATAATTTGAACCAAAATCAGGCACCTTCGCTGTTGTTATTTTATATGAAATATCGATATCAGAGCCAAGTTGCTTTTTTGCGTATTTTAGACTGAATATTATTAGATAATAACACAAATTCATCATCACAATGTCGCCCAAAATATAGATCCTTTACTAATTGTTTTCTTGTTTCTGTGACAAATGAAATTAAAAAATTATCTTTGGCTTCAATACCTAAAATTTGAGTGTTTTATATGTTAGCAGACGGTGGGAAAATATATTACTAAGCTGTTCTGTATTAGCTATTTTAGTTAATGGGTCTAGCTGTAATTATTACTTAAATTGTGATTGATGATCTTCAAAAGCTAAAATCAATAAGCCAACCATTAAAGTCATAATGTAAACGTTAGCAAATAAAATAAAATGAATTCTTTCAAATACAACTAACGGGCAAATACGCTAAACATATAAAGTAACAGATCAAAAATATCGCATAAATACTATAAATTGCTATTAATAAATAATTCCCGCTATTTTGCTTATTTTTTGAAGTTAAATGGCTATGTATATAAAAAAGATGGAATATGATAGCAAAATAAACTGCAGTTGATTTAAAATCTTCAGCAACGCTTAAAATCACTATCAAAAATAGAAACAGGTATTAAAAGATCAACTTTCTTTAGCTACTGTGACACATAGTGATGAACATTTAGATTTATTAATGGTGCGTTCACATGAAAATTCGCGTTATTTCGCTAGTATTAACCCTTTTATGGTTAACTATTTAACCGAATTTGCTTATATGAACTGTTTAGAATATGACTTTGTTATTCAAGGGTTACCCAATCTTGAATTTAAAAGTAAAAGAATTAAGCAACCCAGCTATATTGAATATACAGCCAGTAGAATGGAAAGTGATGTCAAACTCACTCTAAATCTGAGAGGCACTAAAGCGTTTACTTATTATCAATAACTAAGCTGGTTTAGTACTGTCTCCTTTTCATTTTTCTTAGCTACACTTCTGCCCTATTTGCTTTTAAATTACTTACAATTAGTCAATCGATGGACCGAATCATCAAAGATGCCATCAAATTTAAAGAATTTACGCCTTTTTATCAACCTATTATAAATAGCAAAAGCAATGAAGTGGTTGGTGTAGAAATGTTAGCTAGGTGGGTACATAAAGATGGAGCTTTTGTTCCCGCTTATCAATTTATTCCATTTTCTGAAGATACAACTTAATTGTTGATATAACAGCTCAACTCATCAAAAAAATGGCTAAAGATATTAAAACGTTAAAATGGGATCAAAGCGAAAAATTTGTCAGTATCAATATTGTGCCCGATCACTTTAAAGATAATGCATTATATGAATTACTTGAAAGTTTAATGAATCACTATGAAATTACCCAATCGACCATTTCATTAGAAATAACCGAACGTATGAAAATTGATAACTTACCTCAAGCAAGAGCCTGTTTAGATGATTTTTACAAAAAAGGCATAGACTTGAAACTCGATGATGCGGGTACTGGGTATGGTGGTTTTTCATATATTCAAGAGCTCGGGATCAGCACATTAAAAATTGATAAAATGTTTTTCGATACAATTAATAGCAATGATTTAAAAAGCTCAGTATTAGATGCCATAATTTCCTTTGCTAAATCATCTAATTTAAAAATGATTGCAGAAGGCGTAGAGCATCAACATCAAGTTGAGTATCTTAAAGAGCGCGATGTATTTATGATACAAGGTTATATTTACGCTAAACCTATGCCTATAGCGCAGTTACAAAAGTGGTTGCAAGAACGAGACTAACCCCACATTTATAAAGCTGGCGTATTAGCCAACTTTATTGCTTTAAATCCCTAACATCATTATCTCTATTTATATCTATTTCTTAATTACTTACCTCTATTTATTCAAAAAAATAAAATACAATGTTTTAAACAATGATTATTAACAATTTTCACTATTCATTAGTTGTTTTTTGTACTACTTTTAGTTTTGGAGATTTTTCAACCTTAAATTGGTTAAGTATTTAAAATAAGGATATTCATGTTTATTAGTAGTTTGAAAAAATTTCGTATTTCAATTCATATAACATTGCTAAGTATTTTTATCATAGCGACAGGCTTAACTGCTACCATAGCGATTGGATTAAATTATTATTTTAGTATGTCGATAGCAAGCGATTCTGCTCGAAATAGCTTTCAAATGACAGCAAAATATACACGAGATTATTTATCAAATATTGATAAGAGTGCCACTAAAGTAACAACTGTATTAGCACAAAATTCTTCATTACTAGCACAAAATACCTTAACCCCATCAAGCTACCAAGCCTTTGCGCAAATAATGGCAACTAATCCTATTTTTTATTCCATATATATAGGGCAAAACAACGGAGACTTTAATCAATTAATTAATTTAGAGGCCTCCCCCCTGATACGACAACAGTTTTCAGCTTCAATAAAAGATAGATGGTTAAAAGTAAGCTCTAGCGCTCAATCTAAGCTGCAAACTATAGAGTACTTAGATAAATCATTTAAAGTGAGGCATATTCAAGAAAACCAAACCGATTTTGACCCCACGAAAAGAGTCTGGTTTGAGCAATCTAAAACTGGCGAAATATACAAATCGGAACCTTATCAATTTAACTCATTACAAGCACCTGGACTTACATTTTCTACAAAGTTACCTAATACCAAACATGTTTTAGCCTTAGACATCGCACTATCGAGTTTGTCTAACCAATTACAAGAACATCAATTGCCTTTAGGAAGCGAAATCTACCTATATCAGGGCAATGGTGAGCTAATAGCAACCAGTAAAAATAAAACAGCCATACTTAAAGTGCCTGATTCTGCACCGTTAAACTTAACCCAACAAGAAAAACAACTTATTGCTACAAAACCTGTTATTACAATCTCAAACTCAAAAGATTGGGTTCCTATTGATTTTGCAATTTCCGGTCAACCTAAAGGATATTCTGTTGATGTCATTAATCTCATTTCTCAAATGACAGGCATTGAATTTGACTATGTAAATGGCTTTGCATGGTCGAAATTAGTTAACATGTTTAAAAGTGATGAATTAGATGCCTTACAAGCAGTTTACGATACACCAATAAATCAAAACTTAGGGGTAATGAGTGAAGCATTTCTGGGTTTACCTTTTGCATTAGTAACACAACCCAGTCAAATGCCTATTACCAAAATTCAGTTTCTTAATAATAAAACCTTAGCGATTTCTCAAGGTTGGTCAATTACCCCCATCCTCAGAAAACAATTACCATTAATTAATATTATTGAATTCAAAACCCCTTTAGAAGCAATCAACGCAGTAAAAAACGGTCACGCAGATGCGGCACTTGACAGCCGAATTATTTTGAAAAATATGCTATCGCAAAACTTTATCGATGATTTAACAATACAGCCAGCGATTAGCTTTAAGCCACTTACTATTCCAGAAAATTTACATATATTAATAAATGAAGAGCATAGAGATTTATTGCCTATAATTAATAAAGCGATCAGCCATATTTCGACCGAACAAAAAACAGCATTACACAATAAATGGCTAGAAACCGATGTAAACAACATAGGTTTTCAGTCTATCAATGTACCATATGAATCACTTATTACTGAGGCTAAAAAGCTAGGCGTTCATAATAATTTAATAAAAACCACGCTTGCCAGCACAGAATATTATATATTTATTAGCCCTGTAAATATTCGAGATAAAGTACAAACTTACTTTGCTGTTGTTACCCCATACAAGAGCATTATTGGCAAAAGTTTAGAAAAAGTAAAAGTTTCAATGCTGATCACCGCTTTATGTCTTTTATGCATGCTGCCTATTTCCTTTTATTTTGCGCGTTTTATAGAAAATCCAGTAAAACAATTAGTTAAACAAAACAATTTAATAAAACATCGCAAATACAATGAAGTTGAAACCTCTATTAGTCACATAAAAGAACTGGATGAATTAGCTGAATCCCTTACAGATATGGCTAGTTCATTGCACAAACATGAAAAAAGTCAAAAAGAGCTTATGGAGTCATTTATAAAGCTAATTGCTCAAGCAATCGATGATAAGTCACCTTATACCGCTGGTCATTGCGAAAGAGTACCTGAAATTGGCATTCTATTAGTTGATGAAGCAAGTAGAAGTGAAAAAGACTGCTTCGCTGATTTTGCTCTAAAAACTGAAGACGAACAAAGAGAATTCAGAATTGCAGCTTGGCTACATGATTGTGGGAAAATAACTACTCCTGAGCATATTGTCGATAAAGGCACTAAACTTGAAACAATTTATAACCGTATTCACGAAATCAGAATGCGCTTTGAAGTATTACATAGAGATGCCGAAATTGAATACTACAAGCAATTATTGTTAGCACCAGATTCTGGAGTGTTTTACCAACAAGAACTAAAACGTAAGCACGCTAAACTACAAGATGACTTTGCTTTTATAGCTCAAACAAACATTGGCGGTGAGTATATGGGAGAAGATAAAGTCGAAAAACTGACCCAAATCGCTAGCCAAACTTGGCTTAGGTACTTTGATGATAGCCTAGGCTTATCTCCTATTGAATTTGATAAATATACCAATGAAAAACCTAAAAAGTTACCAATAGCTGAAAAGTTATTATTAGATACTAACAAGCATATTGAACCTCGTACTCGCTGTAAACAATATGACCCAAGCTTTGGTATAAAAATGAAAATACCTGATCTGATTCATAATAGAGGCGAGTTATATAATTTATCCATTTCTCGCGGTACTTTAACTGATGAAGATAGGTTTAAAATCAATGAACATGTGATCAGCACCATAAAAATGCTTAATAATTTACCATTTCCAGATGAACTTAAAAATGTGCCGCGTTATGCCTCTACACATCATGAGACATTAATTGGCACTGGTTACCCCAGAAAACTAACAGCCAAAGATTTATCTATCCCTGAACGCATCTTAGTTTTAGCTGACATTTTTGAAGCATTAACTGCTGCCGACAGACCATATAAAAAAGCAAAGCCTCTCAGTGTCGCCATAGAAATCATGCATAAGATGGTTCTCGAACAACATATAGATAAAAATATATTCGAACTATTTTTAACATCTGGTGTGTATTTACAATACGCACAAAAATACCTACCAAAAGAACAGTTAGATGAGGTTGACATTGGAAAATATTTAAAAGTAAAAGAAGTGGCTTAATAATAGTTGAAAATCAAACTATCTGAATGAATTAAAAAACATCGTTAAATGGTTTTTTGAAACTTAAATTTAGTAGTATATTAAACAAAAATTAATAATTGGATATAAAATGTTCAAAGCCTCCTTATTTCCCCTGTAAATAATATATATATTACCGCTAGATGTATTTAAAAAACAAAAATCACAGTAAAATTAACCTTGCTGCACCTTTTGTTAAAATAAAATAATACCTTGCAATAAAATACAATGTGATTTCTCGGTATTTAAAGGGTTAAATAAATAGAATGAATTTGCATTAACATTTTTTTTATCTTACATTTTACTATGTAATTAATAATAAAAACAAAGATACGGATTATTAGTGGATTATAAGCAATTATTACAACCTATTGAAAGTGAGTCAGCAACAGGCTGTTATCTAAAAGATGACCGTACAGCCTATCGTGCATTAAGAAATAACTTCAATGCCGCACAGTCATCTTTTAGACGCTTAATTGAAACGCCTGACTCCACAACAGACGAAACTTTATTTGAAGAAAATGAAAAAAACTGGCAAACAGTCAGTGACGCATGTTGGCAAACTTTAACTGAAAAAAGTAAAGATGTAGAAATTTACTGTTGGTGGGTAATGTCTTTAGCTTTTCAAAGAGATTCAATTACAAAAATTGCTTCTGCTTTAGAAACTTTGAATGAGTTTATTGAAAATTTTTGGCCTGATGTTCAGCCATACTTACCAGATAACAAATTAAAATCTGAAGATGCAACTGAACAAGCTGCGCAAAGAGCTGAATTACAACTTAGGCCGTTAATTCAATTATTAGGTGAAAGTGCTAATAGTGGTTTGCTGTATATGCCATTACAAATGCTTTCATTAGTTGGCGAGATAGATCACGCACAATATTTCTCTGCATCTAAATCAGGTAAATTAGCAGAATTAAAGGCACAAGCTAAAAAAGACTTTTCATCGTATAAAGATGATATTACATCAACTGTTATTGCCCTAGATAACGCATTAAACTCAGTAATAAAACTGGACGTATGGCTAAAAGCAATAACAGCTAAGCTCGCTATTTCTGCAGTCAGTGCACAGTTCATTAAAGAAAATTTAAATGACTGTTTGCAAGCAATTAAATACTTAGTGTTTGATAGCTATCCTGTTTGGCCTTTAGAGAAACCGGTCGAATCGGCTGCTGAGTCTGTAACTAACACTGTAGATGAAGCAATTGATGCACCGCAACAAGAAACAGTCAGTGCTCCCGTTATAAATACCACTGAACAATCAAGTTCAGTACAAAATACGGTACAAATCACACAGCAACTACTAAATGTTTCAGCGCAGCTAGCTAATAGAGATCAGGCTTTTCAAGAACTCAGAAAAATAGCTGACTATTTTTCAAAAACAGAGCCGCATAGCCCAGTTTCTTTTCTATTAGAAAAGGCAATACGTTGGGGCTACATGTCACTACCTGATTTGATGCAAGAGTTAGTATCTGGCAATGAAAAAATTTTAGGTCAAATTAATTTAGTAACAGGTATTGATAGTGAAAAAGCAGATATTAGTGCCTATAAACCTGCACCTGTAGAAATTAAAGAGGTAGTACAACCACCTCAAAAGCAAGAATCAACACCTGTTGTAGAAGCTCCAATAGTTCAAGACAGCAGTGAAAATGAAATACCAAGTAATCAAGAAACATCAAACACATCTACAGATTCCGATTTTAGTTGGTAAACCGGCAGTAGATTTTTAACTTTTATATTTAATGGAGAAAGATCATGGCTTCTATTTACATGAGAATTGACGGAAACGACACAATCAAAGGTTCAGCAACAGTAACTGATATCGGTGGTAAAAAAGGTTTTTTCGCACTTGACTCTATGTCATGGAGTGCAATGCGTAACGTAACAGTAGATATCGGTAACGCAGATAACAATGATGGCGGCATGGTAGCTCTAGGTGAAATCCAGTGTTCTAAGCAATTAGATGGTGCCAGCCCGTACATCACAACATTTTTATATGCACCAGGTGAAGCAGGTAAGAAAATTGAAATCGTTTTCACTAAGCCTAACCGTGCTGGTAAAGGCCTTATTCCTTACTTAATCGTAACATTAGAAAATGCACGTATTTCTAGTTATAGCATTTCTGGTAGCGATGGCAGTCAACCAGGTGAAAACTTTGCTATGACATACTCTACACATGCACAGACTTATTATGTAGAAGCTGAAGGCGGCAAAATTGAAAAAGCGGCCGAAGTAACATTCGATACGACTTCAGCTGAAATTACTTCTCAAGCAGATCTTAAGTAATCATTAAGCATTTAGGATATAAAAAATGGCATTAAATTCTCAACATAAACGCGTAAGTAAAAACCGCGTTAGCATCACATATGATGTTGAAACAAATGGTGCATTAGAAACAAAAGAACTTCCTTTTGTTGTTGGTGTATTAGGTGATTTTTCAGCTGATAATGATAATAAACCAGATGTTGCTGATCGTGAATTCTTTCAAATAGATAAAGATAACTTCGATACAGTAATGAAACGTGTTGGTCCAGAACTTAAAATGAAAGTTGATAATGTTCTGGTAGATGACAACAGTCAAATCGAAGCAAACTTAACTTTTGATTCAATGAAAGACTTCACACCTGAAGCCATCGTTGAAAAAGTTGATGCTTTAAAGCAATTAGTTGAAACACGTAACCAGCTAAAAGTACTTTTAAGTAAAGCAGATAGATCACGCGATCTTGAAAAGTTATTAAAAGAAGTACTATCAAGTGCAGATACAATTAAAGCACTTTCTGACGAGCTTGGTTTAGGTTCTGAGGGAGAGTCTTAATGAGTACTGAACAAGAACAAGGCGCTGCAGCACAGGGCGAAGCACAAGAAGTAAGTTTTCTTGACCGTGCAATTGCTGCTACAACACAAACAGCGCCTGATGCAACTAAAGAGCTTGTTTCGGTTTTAATGGAGCAAGCAACTTCAGGTACAGTAAGCTGGGATAAAAACCTGACTAAAACAATTGAAAATGCAATTTCTTCAATTGATGAAAAGTTATCTAAGCAATTATCAGCAGTAATGCAGCAAGATAAGTTTAAAAAACTTGAAGGCTCATGGCGTGGTCTTAATAAGCTAGTTCGTGAAAGTGAAGTAGGTGCCGACTTAAAGATCAAAATAGCTGATTTTAACCGTGACGATATTTTAGAGCAATTTGAAGATGCGCCTGCAATTGATCGTAGCCCATTATTCAATACTTTATATCAATCGGAATACGGTACTGCCGGTGGCGAACCTTACGGTTTACTATTAGGCGATTACCAATTTGACGCAAGCGATGAAAGCGTGTCATTGTTACGCTACCTGGGCGAGACTGCAGCAGCATGTCATGCACCATTTGTAGCAGCAGCGTCAGCCAATATGTTTGAATTAGACAGCTATGAAGTATTTAACGAGGGTAAGCCAGTTGCACCTGCATTTGATTCACCTGCATACGCATCATGGAATTCATTCCGTGAAAGCGATGATGCACGTTATGTTACTTTAACGCTTCCACAAACAATCGCACGCCTACCATATGGTAAAAAAGGCGCTGCAACTAAGTCTTTCGATTATGAAGAATTAGCATTAGATGCTGAAGGTAATCCAAGACCAACTGGTAACGATCAAATCGTTTGGTCAAATGCTGCGTATGATATGGGTCTTAAAATGACACAAGCCTACACTGCAAGTGGTTGGTGTACTTCTATCCGTGGTTTAGAAAATGGCGGTAAAGTTGAAGCATTACCAAATCTGACTTATAAATCAGATGCGGGTGATATTCAGCAACAATGTCCAACTGAAGTTAACTTAACTGATGAACGTGAAAAAGAATTAAGTGATCTTGGTTTCTTACCATTAGTTCACTATAAAAATTCTGATTACGCAGTATTCATTGGTGGTCAAACGACACAAAAACCTAAAACCTATGTTGATCCAGATGCAACGGCTAATGCAGCAATTTCTGCGCGTTTACCTTTCATTATGGCAAGCAGCCGTATCGCACATTACTTAAAAATAATGGGCCGTGATAAATTAGGTTCTAACCTTGAAGCGACAGATGTTGAACGTGACCTAAATACTTGGATTGGTCAATTTACTAATCCAGGTGCAATCGGTAACGAGCAACGTGCTAAAACACCATTAGCTGAATCGTCAATTCAAGTTGTTGAGCAACCAGGTAAACCTGGTTCATACTCAGCAATTGCACATTTAAAACCTTGGTTACAAATGGAGTCACTAACGACTTCTGTACGTATGGTTGCAAAAATACCAGGTTAATACCCTGCCAAGGCATTAATTTTTAATGCCTTTATTGATATCAGTCACCATTCATATCTTGGTGACTGATATATAACAATAATAATGAGATGAATGAATAATACTGACGCGTTACAGGCACTTTTAGCAATCAAAAGTGATGATGACTCTTTTTTAGAAAAAGCAATTAAGATCATTGCTCAAGAGTATTCTGCCCAATTAAAATCTGCGGACCAATTTAAAGCATTAGTTGTGCAGCTTATCGCCAGTATAGATAAATCTTTAAGTGATCAAATGTCACTTATATTACAGCAACCACGCTTTGAAGAGTTAGAGGCAAGATGGCGCGGTCTTAATAATTTAGTGTCAGTACCTTTCAATAAACAAAGAATCAAAATTAAATGTTTGGATTACGACTGGCAAACCGTATCAAACGATGTCAATTTAGCAAGCGAATTAAAACGCTCCCAACTTTATAATAAAATCGGCAATAATGAACTCAATACCTTAGGTGGTGAGCCATTTGGCTTAGTATTAGTTGATCATAATGTATCAGCTGAGCTCAACGACTTTAGTGAATATGATGATATTTATACATTAGAGTTACTAGGAGCTTTAGGTCAACACTGTTTATGTCCGTTTATCATGTCACCTGATGACTCTTTTTTTGGTGAATCTGATGGTAGTTGGATCAGCGATATACAACGGGTCAAAAAGATCATTGAAGGCCCTGATTATGCCAGTTGGCAAAAGTTAAGAGATGTTGCTTCAAGTCGCTTTATTGGTTTGACCTTACCTAAATTAAAACTAAGAGAACAATATAAAAACCATTCTTGTGGCTTTGTATTAAATGAAAAGTCATCTAAGAAGCACCAAGGTTTATATGGTAATGCCCATTTTGCTTTTGCATCAACAATAATAAGAGAGTTCAATCGCATAAGTTGGTTTGGTTTTATGAAATCACGTTGGAATGATAGATTACAAGGCGCAGTACTTAATTTACCCGACACTTCAAAAGATCATGTATGGCATCAGCCGAGTCCTAAAGTGAGAATATTTGGCAGTATAGGTAAGTTCTATGCTAAACAGGGTTTTATACCACTTGCTCATAGCCCATTAACTACTAAGTATTACTTTATGGATAATCACTCTGTATGGGCCGGCAAAAGTCATCAAGATGATAAGGTTTTATCACTCATTCAAACAACGCTCATTTGCTGCCGTGTTGCCCATTATTTAAAAGTTCAAATAAGGGAGCTATTAGGTAGTTTTGTGTCAGCAAATGAATGTGAACAGCACCTCTCAAAATGGCTCAGTAAATATGTTTCAAATGTCTCTTCCGCAAATGATGAAACATTAGCAAAATATCCACTAAGAAGTGCAAGAATATCAGTTAAAGAAACACCTAACAGCACAGGCGAATACTTTTGTGAAGTATCACTTCAACCTCAATATCAGTTTGATATGTTTGCCGGACAAATTCTATTAACAACCGATTTAACTGAGGGGAAATAATGGTATTTATCCGCTCATTTTTAAGTGAAATCACTACAAGTGATGAATCGTATTTATTAACTTCAGTAAAATATAACCTAAAGCAACTTCTCGAAAGCGAAGCGCCATTAATCGTCTTAGATTCAGGCTTAACTGAATGTAAACGTTCTATATATGCTTATGGTGTTGAAGACATTCAGAGCTTAAATTACCAATTAGGCAAGAATATTTTCACATCAAGAATTAAGAGCCTAATAAATGACTTCGAGTATCGCATAGAAAATGTAGATATCAGCATCTTAGTTAATGAAGATAAATCAAACGCTATCAATTTTATCATTTCAGGTGATTTAGTTGATGGTCATGAATTTCAATTAAATAGCAAACTTAATATCAGTGATTTTAGCTTAACAATGGAGAATGAAATTGTCTGATTTATTAAATCGTTATTTCGAAAGAGAACTCTCTTTAATTCGACGCTCTGCTAGTGAATTCAAGTCAAAACATGCTGGTGTCGCAAATACCATGCATCTTAATGAAAAACGCTATGAAGATCCTAATATAACGCGTTTACTTGAATCTGTTGCTTTGCTCAGCGCTAAAAATGAAATGAAGTTAGATCAACAATTACCGCATATATCAAATGCGCTATGCTCCGTATTGTATCCTTCATTTAACCAACTTTTACCTTCAGTTATGAGTGTAAAACTCAAGCCTGATACAGAGACTTTTGTAGAAGAAATACACATCAATAGAGGCGAAGCGTTAAAAACAAAAAATGAAAAAAATCAGCTTTGCCAATTTAAGTTTTGTAATGATACCGTTTTTTCACCAGTTACATTAAATACTGTATCAGCAAGATATGCGCCTTTCCCATTTGATTTACCAATTAAACATGATGCTAATTCAGTCATTCAATTACACATGAATACCAACGATCCTGAAGCGTTAATTTCAAACAGTATTGGCAATGTATTGGATTTATATTTACATGGTTTTGGCCAAGGTTCAGCCGGATTAATTGCTTTATTACTATCGCAACTTGAATTTATTACATTATCTGATGATAACTTTGAAAACTTAAGCATCTTAGATAAAAAGCTGTTTAAACCGAGATGTATTCAAAGCGACTTCAATGTTTTAGATAAAAAAGGAAGTCAATTTTCAGCGTATCAAATGATGTTGGAATATTTTAATTACTCTGAAAAAAGGAAATATTTTCAATTAGATGGGCTTAGAAGTGCGATCGAAAAACTCAATGCCAACAAACTGGTGATCAGCTTTTTTGTTAAAGATATTCCTTCTGAACTAATAGGTTTATTTGATACCAGTGTATTTCAGTTAAATACCACCCTTGTTATTAATCAGTTTACTAATCGTGCAGAACCGATATATTACAATCATCAGCAGCTATCTGTACCACTCAATGCTGATGCTTCAAATCAAACATCTGAAATCGAAATAATCAGCGTCGAAAGTGTAAAAGAAGTTAAACCTGATGGTGAGTTTCTATTACAGCCATTATTTGCAAAACGTTATTTTGATAAAAATAATGGATTATTATGGTTTAGTGAAACCCATATTAATCGAGAAAAAAAGTATCAACACCATCTTGCTATCAGCTTTGATCCCAATTCAAAACATGAAGTTAATAATGCAAAAGATCATTTACTGACTACGCAGTTGATATGCTGTAATGGACGTACACCATGTAGTATCAACACTGGCAGTCCTTTAAAGTTTGCTGGTTCAATTGAATTACCTGGAGATTTAATAAGCCATAACGTGCCAACTGTACCTTATTATCCTAATGAGTCTCAGCAGCTTCATTGGAAGTTAATCGAATTATTAAGTACTAATTTCAGTGCACTCACTAATGTAGATGAGCCAACAGAGAAACTACGAAATTTGTTGTCGGTCTTTAGTCGCTCTTCACAGCAGCAAGTTCTGACATCTGCAATACAAAATGTGAGTTACCAGCAAAAAGTTGCACGCATGTATATTGATGGCGTAAACATATTCACTTCAGGTACTTTGATCAGTATTGAAATGTCGGTCTTTGATAAAAAGAATTCTATGAATATCTGGTTATTCATTCACTTATTAAATGAGTTTTTTGCTGGTTTTTGTAGTTTTGATCGCTTTGTACAATTAGAAGTCACACTCTCAACTGATAAAGGTAAAGAGTACATCAGCTTTGATAAAGTGCATGGTGCGCAGCAATGTCTTTAATTCAGCAAGCTCAGGCACAGCCCGATAAATTTGAATTAGTGCAGCTGATCCGAATTATCAATCGTCACCTTGCACAATCTCCCAACCCATTTGAGTTAAGCATCGAAGCAGATCCTATGCCCGATAATTTAAACTCAGAAATAAGTGAATTTAAATTTATTGGTAAAAAAGCCATTATATCCAGCAGTAAAACATCTTTAACATCTGGTTACACGGTTGTACCAGTTTATATTTATGAAGAGCTCTTAAAAGCTTTTCATGGTGAAGACTATGCGTTATTTGATTTTCTAAATATTTTTAATGATAGATATTTTAAATTATTTGCGAGAACACAAGAAAAAACTCACTTATTACTTACCGATGAAGTCGATCGCTACTTTAAAAGTGATCGGCAATCACATAGTTCAGTGTCACAGCTGACAAATTGCATCGCACAGCTGACATCCCTACCCGACAGCCCACAAACAAAAAAGTGGCTCGGATACAGCTTAATGTTAGGCGTATCAAATCGCTCACAAAAAAATTTACAACAAATTCTCTTCGATTATTTTGGTGTAAAGATCACAACTTATTGCACTTATTTAAGCAAGCACCAACTGACTCAAGAAAGTTTGACACGATTAGGCCCTAAAAGAAACGCACAAAATGAGTCTAGTTGCGGACAAAACAACCAATTAAGTCAAGGTTTCCTATTAGGACAAAGATGTTGGTTGTCGAAACAAAAAATTAACATTACAGTAGAAGCTAAAGACGAAGCTGAGCTAAAAAAACTAACCAGTGACGATGCTTGGTATAAAGAACTCGCCGATATGACGCGTTATTATTTACGCGATAAAACTGAAATTGGCATCTTTTTAAAAGCACCCGATATATGGTTTGAGAGAACTAAGCTCTCGGCAAAACAAAACGAAACGCTTTGTTTAGGTCGAGGTTTTCATATAAAAAGCACACAACAGGATAAACCTGTCGTTTACCTGATCCACTTAGTAAAGGATTGATACTATGCCACAAGTAAATTTACCTAATCTAATTGCTAAATTAGACCCGACAGCAAAACGCGCTTTAGAATTAGCAGCTGGCGATGCGATGAATACTCACTGCCCAGCCATTGAGCTTGAGCATTGGTTAATGCAGCTTATTTATAAGCCAGACCCACAAGTGACAGAGTTTTTTACTAGCCAAAAAATTGAACCTGAAAAAGTAATTAATGAACTTTCAAGTAAACTCACAAAATTAAGCAAAGGCTTTGAAGGTCAACCAAGTTTAAGCGGTAATTTAACCGAGTTAATTAAGTCAGCTTGGTTATGTGCAACAGTTGATTTTTCTCATGATCAATTAACGACTTTGCATATTATACTTGCGACACAGCAAGTGAGTGATTTAGGCACTAAAGCCTTATCTTTAAAATGCTTTGAAAACTTCTCTGAATCAGCATTACGTAATCAAATATCAAAATTAAAAGTAACCCATGTTGGCACTAAATCAGTTGGTGCCAGTACTGCTGGTGCAAGCTCTGGTGACGCTCTAGAAAAATATACTACTAATTTAACCCAAGCTGCCAGAGATGGGCAATTAGATAACGTACTTGGCCGAAACCAAGAAGTTAGAACAGCAATTGATATCCTCTGCCGTAAAAGACAAAACAATCCAATTTTTGTTGGTGAACCTGGTGTTGGTAAAACAGCCGTTGTAGAAGGCTTAGCAATAAAAATATCCCAAGGTGAAGTCCCTTCAGCAATCCAGGATGTTGAAATTCACAGTTTAGATTTAGGTTTATTGCAAGCAGGCGCAAGTGTCAAAGGCGAATTTGAAAACCGACTAAAAGATGTGATCAATGAAGTTAAAACATCGGAAAAACCGATTATTGTATTTATTGATGAAGCGCATACATTAATTGGTGCCGGCGGTGCTGAAGGCCAAAATGATGCAGCTAACTTATTAAAACCTGCACTTGCGCGCGGTGAATTTAGAACATTAGCAGCTACAACTTGGGATGAGTATAAAAAGTACTTTGAAAAAGACCCTGCTTTGACCCGTCGTTTTCAGGTAGTAAAAGTTGAAGAACCAAATGCAACTGATGCATTACAAATGCTAAGAGGTGTTGCTGAATCATTACAGAAACATCATAAAGTATATATTAGAGAATCGGCAGTTGAAGCTGCAGTAAACTTATCAATTAGATATTTACCAGCACGCATGTTGCCAGATAAAGCAATCAGTTTATTAGACACCAGTTGCGCCCGCATTGCTTTAACACAAGGTGCAAAACCCGAGTCTATCGAAAGCTTAGAGCAAGATTTACTTTACTCTGAAAATGAACTTGAAGTAATGCAACGCGAATCGTCTATTTTCGATAATGTCTCTTTCGAGATTGAAAAATTAGAGCAAAAAATTGCAGAACTACAAACCAAACTTGCTGATTTAAATACTCGTTGGCAAAATGAATTGGCGTTAGTGCAAAATGTAATTGAGCTGCAATCCACAGTAACAGATAACTTAGCTAACGACGTTTGTGATGATGAAAGTCACAAATTGCTCAATGAAAAATTAGCCGAACTTGAAACATTACAAGCAGGTGAACCTTTAGTGAATGCCATGGTTGATGATATTACCATCGCACAAGTGATTGCTTCTTGGACCGGTATTCCAATTGGTAATATGCTAAGTGATGAAGTCGCTAAACTATTATCAATCGAGAAAAACCTACACAAACGTGTTATTGGCCAAACCACAGCAATCAATGAATTAGCAAAAAGCATTCGTATTTCTCGAGCAGGTTTAACAGATAGCAGAAAGCCAATTGGTGTGTTTTTAATGTGTGGCCCAAGTGGTGTTGGTAAAACAGAAACAGCTGTTGCTTTAACGGATTTATTATATGGTGGCAGTAATGATATGACTGTTATCAATATGACTGAATTTAAAGAAGAACATAAAATATCTATGCTTTTAGGTGCGCCGGCGGGATATGTTGGTTTTGGTAAAGGTGGCGTTTTAACTGAAGCTGTTCGTCGTAACCCCTATTCTGTCATTTTATTAGATGAGATGGAAAAAGCACATCCTGGCGTACATGACTTGTTCTATCAAATATTTGATAAAGGCTCTATTGCCGACAGTGAAGGTCGTCAAATAGATTTTAGAAATACCATCATCATCATGACTTCAAATGCAGCAGATCAAGCAATTTGTGATGTATGTGACGCACATGAAGAACGCTTACCAAATGAAGAGCTAGTTGAAGAAATTCGCCCTGCACTACAACAGTATTTTAAACCTGCATTTTTAGGTCGTGCAACAGTTGTTCCTTATTACCCATTAAACGATGAAGAATTAGGTAAAATCTGCGATATTGCCATGAACCGTATTCGTAAAAAATTGATTGAGCAATATAAAGCAAGCTTTCATTATGATGAAACCTTTGTGCAATATGTTGTAAATAAAAATACCGATCCAACAACAGGTGCACGTGGTATTGAACAAATTATTAATCGCTCACTTATGCCAAGACTAGCTGAGCAATGCATTACTTTATTAAGTGAAGGAAAAGAAATAAATAAAGTAACTGTAACATGTTCAGATACCGATGACTTTGAAGTCATCATAGAGTCTTAGGAGAAACTGTGTCTCAATATATCATTAAATTTGTGCTGTTAATTTTAGTACTGGTATCTCACTTGTCTTTGGCAAGTTTAGGTCCAAAAAGATTATTATTAACCACTCAAGAATGGCCGCCGTATCAAACCTATTCATCTGATACCCTAGCCGGCCTAGCCGTTACACGTGTTAAATGTGTATTGAGACAACTAGAGCAACCCTATCAATTAACAATGACAAGTTGGGAAAATGCCCAACTAAAAGTGCAAAGTAGTGAGCAACACGGTTTTTTTGTTGCAGAGCAAACGCCTTTAAGAGATAAATATGCGGTTTTTTCGAAACCACTCATTAACCATCATTGGTATTGGTATTTTTCTAATTCATTATCTGATATATCTTTGAATGAAAGTAATAAAAAACAATGGAAAGTCAGTGCAAAATTTGGCACTAACAAATGGTTTTATTTACATAATTCAGAATATGATGTGATAAAAAAACCAAGAAATGTAAAAACACTTTTAGATATGTTGATGCATAACGAAGTAGATGCTGTATTAGTAGATGAACTTGCAATGCAAGTTGCGCTTAAAAAGAAAGGTATGTTAGCCAGCGGGTTTAGAAGTAAAGAAGTGGCAACTAAACCATTAGGAGTTTATTTTAATAAAGACTTTATAAATAAATATCCAAATTTTTTAAATGAATTTAATCAGTCGATTTCCGATTGTGCTAAATAAGATAAATTGATAATAAAAACATGGCAATAACAATACAATTAACCGAAATACCACAAAATGAGCATGTAACGAACCGCGTGTTTTCTCTACCAAAACAAGGCGGAACTTTTGGATCTTCATTTGACTGTATGATTGAGTTACCAGACAGAAGCGGTCAAGTCGCTACGACACATGGCCGTTTTGTTGCAGATAACAATACCATGATGATAGAAGCGTTAAATGGTAACAATATAACAATTAACGGCGCTTCATTAGCAACGGGCAGGCTTGCTCCTATTGAAGATGGTTCTATGATAGAAGTTGCTGATTACACTATGTTAGTAAGCTTAGTTAAAAGCATTGAAGCTGAAGAAGAAAGTGAAACAAGTATAAATTCAAAGATTAAAGATGTTCATTTTTCATTAGAAGGGTTAAATAATGATGACTTTGATGAAAATATAAAAATGAAAACCAGTCAGCATCATATTAATCAAGGAGAACAAATGAGCCAAGACCAAGAACAGCAACCTCATTTTATCAATAATGGCGTATTTGTTGATGATCCTTTTGATGAAGACCCATTTAAAGATGAAGAGATCAGTATAAAAACTGAATCTGAAATTCCTGCGGCTCAAATAAACAGTGAAGATCAATCAGGACAATTTTCAAAAATAATGCCTGAATTTGAAGAAGAAAACGCTGTTGTGTTTGAAAATAAACCGATTCAGAAACAAACGGTGACCAATGGTGAAAATAACCCAGTAAATAATAATGGGGTTAGCAATAATTCTGTGAGTAATAAGCAACTTGATCATTTAGTTCGCCTGCTAGATACGCAAATAGTCAGTGCCAGTGAACAACAATCTAAATTATTTAAAGCGTTAGATAAAACACTCACAACCTTTATAGATGAGTTTTCACCAGCACATCTTGAAGATGTTTATAGTGACTTTGGTACACCACTGTTTGCTTCTAAAGAAAAACAATATTGGCGTTTATACCGAAAATCATTTAATCGCCGCTTAGACAAAGGTGAGTACCACAGACTATTTAAGGCGTTACTACTTGAAAACATGCAGAGTAAGGATTGATATGATTAAGTCCTTTTTGAGCACGTTATTCTATTGTACGGTAATGTATTGCAGTGCATTACTTATTAGTGGTTGTAGTGTTTTTTCGGGTTCAGATGAGCCTGAACCAACCTTTATTTCAACGATTTTAACTGCAGGCGAAAGTGCAAACCCCTCAAAATTGAGTAATGCAAATCCTGTTGTAATTAAGTTATACCAATTAAATTCAATTGATACTTTTAAGTCTGCACAAGTACTGGATTTATACCAACAAGATACAAAAATATTAGCTGATAGCTTAATAAAGAAGAAAACACTCTCAAGCTTAGTACCTAAAGAAAAAAGAAACTTCAATATTGAGTTACTTTCAGGTACCAAGTATTTAGCTGTTTTTGTACAGTTTTCAAATTATTCACAAGCAAAAACCAGAGCTTGGTTAGATGTATCGAGTTTAGATGATGTCAAAAACGTCACCATATCTATCGATTCATTAACCGTTAATATGCAATCAATCCCACAAGAAAGCTTTTGGTCGTGGTAAAAAATTTAGGAGATTTAACTTGGATCTAGTTAAACAAGTTGTATGGAAAGAAGGGAGTTTTATCTCCCCACAACACTTTCAACAGCAAGCGTTGCATTTTAAATCTTATATGCAAAATTATGCAGGCACGCAGGGCTATTCTGGTCACTATGGTTTAAGTGATATCACTGTAAATACTGATTTGCTAAAAATAGGCAAAATAGCCGTTACTTTTTGTAATGGCTTATTTCCTGATGGCCATTACTTTTTACTTGATGAAGAAATTATCATTGATGTACCTGAAGATGCTGTAAAAAAGACGGTATATATATCAATACCATTAGCATTAAAAGGCGCACCAGCATACGGTGAAAAAAACACTGAAGCTACGCGATATTTATGCCAAACAATCACCAGTTATAATAATACTTCAGCACAAAGTGACTCTGTTGAATTAGAGGTCGCCAAAGATAACGTATGTTTATCTATTGGTAAAACTGATATGGCAGGGTACGTATCATTTCCTATCGCACGTATCTTAGAAACACGTGAAACCGGTGAAGTGGTATTTGATAGTAGTTTTATTCCTGCATGTATTCACTTTCAAGCATCAATTTACTTGTTCGATAAAGTTAAAATGCTACAAAGTCTATTACAGATCAGAGCCAAAGAGGTGCATAAACGCATAGCAGTCGGCCAAGAAAGTAAAAGTGAGCAAACCCTATATAAAGACTTCTTATGGCTGCAAACATTAAATAGATGGCTACCATGGAGCGATTGGGTTAAGCAAGATATGCAATACTCAACACACCAGATTTACCGTGATTTAACCACATTATCAGCTGAACTATCAGGATTAACACCTGAGCTACCACATGCATTCCCAAAACTTAATTATGATGACTTATATAGCGTATTTAGTCCGATATTTATGAAATTACGTAGTCAGCTGAGCATGGTGTTACAAGATTCAGTCATTGAATTTAAATGGGATGACCAACTATTTGAAAAACGCAGGCTATTACGCACGATAATTAATGATCCTGACAATATGAGTAAACGTCGCTTTGTCATGAGCGTAGAATCTTCATTATCTAATGATGAAATAGCACAAAGCATGCCGCAAGCTGCGACTTTAGCAGGTAATAGTAATATTGTAGAACTCGTTCGTAATGCCATGTCAGGTATCGAGTTGATGCATTTAATGGTTGCACCAAATGAATTAAAACCAAAATCAACTGCGACTTACTTTGAAGTCAATACTCAAAATAATTTATGGCAAGATATGCTCAAAAAAGGAGAAACTCTAAATATGCATATAGACAATCGCATACTAGATTTAAAAGTAACCTTATTTGCATTGTCATTAGGGTAAAGTAGAGAAATATGCCTGATATAAATTGCCCAACAATACCGATAGATTTTAGCGATAAAATACAAAAAGAGCAGTCATTGTTTAATTATAATGACAATGCACTTTATAACTTAAGTGTGCCGCTTTTATCTATCATTTTAACTTTGTCTCGCTTACCTAAGCCTGAAAATCTAGCGTTATTTAAAAACTTATTAAAGCAACATATTGTAAATTTAAGTGAACAAGGCAAAAACCTTGACTATCCATCAGCAGTGATAGATAAGCTATGTTGCTTACATTGTATCGTGTTAGATGAGTTTATCATTCATGGTGCCTGGGGCGATGATGCTGGATGGGAAAATAACACACTTTTAAGTGAGCTATTTGGTTTAAAAAATGGTGGAGACTTATTTTTTACCATTACAGACAAAGCATTAAAACAAGCAGCAAAAATGCAAGGGCTGCTTGAACTGAGTTATGTGTTCTTACAAATGGGTTTTAAAGGTAGATATCGTTCTAGGCAGTCAGATCAATTAGGTGTAATCACCAAACAAATCCATCAGTCTATCGATAACCCTGACAAAACTGCTGGCATCTTATTAAAAGATGCACCAATTGCTAAATCACTCTTTTTAAAAAATGGTGCGCGATATTTTTCATTTACGGTCGTGATTTTATTAACACTCACCTTAGTCTTTGCCTTTTTTGATTACTGGTTTAAAGAAACTTATGAGCTGCGCTCAAAAGAGTTTAATGAATTACAAAAAGTCACAGCTAATTATATTTTAAATACGCAAACTAAAGATATTATCTACATCAGTACCGATGAAGACATACATGCCGTTAAAAATTTAACACAAACACATTCTGCAGCTGAACCAATTTCTAATACTGTGTCAGGGTATAAACATAACGATCTAGATTTAACCCAAGTAGAAACAATTAAGCCTAGCAATTTTAGAGTGCAACTCGCATCTTTTTCATCACAGGCCAATGCAAATAAATATCTAAATAAATTATCAAACAGCAATTACGTACTTTCTATCATGCCTATCGGGTCATATTTTATTGTTTACAGTACAGCCCAAACAGTAAGCGACTCTAAAGTACAGCAAAAATATTTTAAGGATAATTACCAAATATCAACAGTTAGAGTTGAAATTGAAGATAATGGTAACCAACAATGATGACTTTTACGCTCACAAAAAAACACCTGATAGGTAGTATTTTATTTTCTTTATTTACGGGGTTTTCTCTGGCTTGGTGGCTAGTTCCTAACCTTGGTTGGATGTTTGCTTCTGCCGCTATTTTAATCTTAATTACTAGCTGTATTTTATGGTTTTTAAATCGTGATAACGCAACGATAAAACAACAAAAGAATCTTGAAAAACAAGACGGTAAACTTGTAAAAACCATGTTTTCGCTCTTTATGACAGGCCTAAAAGACCGGGGAATGATCAAAAGAAAATATCGTTTACCTTGGTATTTATATATAACAAATGATCTAAAAAGCGATGATGCCGTTTTAACACAAATGGGTTTTAGAAATAATACAAATTCAGCCATCAGTGAAAAACTGCCGGTTTCAATTTGGCTTAAAAATGATGCTGTAGTATTAACAGTTGAGATATCAGATCAAGACAGACGTTCATTAAACTGCCTAAAGTTATTACTTAAACAAGCTAAAAAGTTTAGGTCTCGTCAAACCTTAAATGGCATAATGATCAGTCAATCTGTTGATAACCTGATCAGTAATAATAAAAATAATGCCCAACAGATCACTAGTGATTTACGTTTAGTGATAGATGAAACACAAAGCTTATGCGGTCAAAAACTGCCAATTTATGTATTATTTAATCAAATGGCAGGCCTATCTGATTTTTGCCAATTTTTTGCTTCTTTAGATGAAGAACAACTTAATGGTAACTTTGGTGCCTTAAATGTTAAAAATGCAAATCTTGGTAAGTTTTCTATCAGTTGGTTTGAAAAAGCTTATGACACTATTTGTAAGCGAATGGGACAAACTACTTTAACAGCATTAGATAGCCAATTAAGCGAACAATTTAGACGCTCTGTGGTCGCAGCACCCGTTCAGTTAAAACAAATTCAACCTGATATAGGTTATTTTTTAGAACAATTATTTACAGCAAAAAACTATGAGTTTAGGGGGTTCTTTTTTACCAATACACAACAGGTATCACAAGCAACCGATCCATTAACTAAACAAATTGCTTATCAACTAGGTTTTAATGAAATGCTACAAAGTGATAATGTAAAATTACCACACAGTATCTTCATTAGTCAGTTATTTGATAAAATGATTCGCCCTGAAGCAGGATTAGCGGGCATAAACATAAATAGCAAACGTCTATTTTGGGGTTTTCAGATCAGTTATAGTCTGGCTATTTTGACAATCGTTATATCAGCCATTGCACTTTTAAAAGTCAATTTTGATCATTACCAACCTTTAAATGAAAAAACACTACAGCAACTTAAACGCTATAAAAATGTCGTACGAAAATCACCTTATGATATTGAAGAGCTTGTACTTAATGTAAATAACTTACAAATGATCAGAAATATCTACATTGATTATAGCAGGCCTACACCATTTTATATCTCAGATATGATCCCCAACCCTCAATTATCACAATCAGTAAAAGAAGCTTACCACAATGAGCTTAAAGACGTTTTATTACCCTCTTTAGTGCATTACCTAGAAGATGAGTTATTTGTTTACGAAATGCTTGGTGACAGCCTTCAAACAGCAAAACTATTAAACTTAAATGAAGAATTACAACTGCACGATAAAAAGTCATGGGATCATTTAAAAACGTACTACAAGCAATCTTTTATTAAAGAAGGTCACTCAGAAGAAAATACATTAAAAAACTTAATTGTATTAATGGATGATTTGCACGCATTAGGTGTACCTAAAGTAGACCTTAATCAGACTTTAATTACGCAATCTAAGGCCAGTATCAATAAGATAAACACCACTAAAGTGTTATTTGAATATATTAATGAACTTCCAGAATTTTCATCTATGGTAGATATTAGTAGTGAGCTCGGCAATAACTTTCCCGATCTGTATCAATTTAAAAATGAGTCTCAAAATCAATTTATACCTATGATTTTTACGCCTCAAGGATTTGCAGGCATGAATTTGAATGCTGATTCTGACTTAATACAAAGCCTAATTGATAATAACAAATCACTTTTAGGCCATTCATTAAATGATTTTGAAATTGATAATATTGCTAAAAGCTTACAACGATACTATCAAAGAGAATATGTTCAATATTGGGTAGATTTTATTGATGGTATTACGCTTAAATCTATCAATAACGAAAATTTGATGCATGCCCTATCTTTAATGTCATCAAAAACTAATGCACCTCAAAATCGGTTATATGATGCAATTAGCTATTATACCTCGCCTCAGATTGCCATAAAAAAAGCTGAGAAGTCTGAACTTGAGAAAAAAGAGCAGGCTGTAGAGTCATTATTAAAGCCTGTCAATGAGCAAGTTATTATGGCGAATAATATTAAAGCCGAATTCAGTGTTTATCATAGATTTGTGAAAAAAGACGATAAAGGTCTCAGTGAACTCATTCATTTACACGATAACATTACGCAAGTTGCAATTTGGTTTAAAGATATTCAAGACAATAAAGATATCGGTGCATATTTATTTGAACAACTGACTTCAAATAAGAAAGACCAAAGTCTATACCAACTTGCAAAAATGCAATTGTCTATTCCTAAAATTGATTTACACATCTCTGGTATTATTAATACAATTAACCAACAAGTGAATACATCTGTTTCAAAACACGTGAATAAAATTTGGCAAAAACAGATCAGTAATCCATTTAACTTACAATTTGCCAATAAGTTTCCGTTTAACTTAAAAAGTCAAAACAATGTTAGTTTTAAGCTATTTAATAAATACTTTAAACCAGAGGGTGTGTTTGATAAGTTTAATAGCTTAATGTTAAATAAATTCTCTCAAACTGACCAAGGCCTAGTTTTAAATGGCTTTACACAAGACAGTCAGTTAAGTATTTCATCTGATATAGATAAAAAATTTAATGATTTAAAAATCATTCAACAAACTTTATATCAAGAAAATGGCAATCAAGCGTCGATATCTTTTCAGTTAAAAACAAACTCAATGTCTGCTTCATTATTAAATTTTGAGCTCTTCTCGCAAAGAACCTTATTTAATTATGAACATGGCCCGAAACTTTGGAAAAACTACGTTTGGCCTGAATTTACGACTCAAAACCCACTGTTAACCATTTTTACAGATACACAAAATAAAAAGGTAACTAAGGAATATAAAAGTGATTGGGCATGGTTACGTTTAGTTTATAAGTACTATCAAACAGGTAATGAAAACACACAAATAAAGATAGTTGAGGATAAATCTCAAGTAACTTTATCTTTATTAGTAGAAAGTGAAAACAACCCGTTTGAGCCTCACTTCTTTAGTAAGATAAAGTTTCCTGAAAAACTACTTTAAAACCAGCTTCAACCTTTATTAACCTCAGGGCTGTTAAGCTCTGAGGTTAATAAATGTTATTTACAGATCCCTCGCTTATTCAATAAACCATTGGTTACATGATGATTACATGCACGTTCTAGATTAGTTTTTGCTTTCAAAGAATCAACAAAAGTATTGGTAATGAAAGAGAATAACTTTAGTGACTCATTGCCAAGGCCGCTCCAAAGTATTTGATAAGCCAACTCAGATAAACTTGCCTCATTAAAATTATATTCTCCTTTTTTAGCCTCTAAACCAGTCAAAGTCTGCTCAAAAGTTCCTGCTATAAGGCTTTTTATTAAAATCAGAGATACATCATTTTCACGGTTTTTAAGTGGCTGATTATACAATACATCTGCAATATCAAATGTAAGTTGCTGTTTTAAAAAGTAGCTTATTCCCACATTGCTCAAAATAATAATACTATGCTTATCATCTATAAAACGTGTCATCATAGAACTATAGCCATCAAATTGACCATCATACATATGAACATTTACATTTTGTTTTTTACTAACGGGTACCTTGCCAACACGCCAGCTATATGAAATTTTAGGATTAAATAAGCGCGTTTTACTTTGCTCATTGATCAATTGTTCACCATATAAAGCTAAATCAAACCTATGAAGATCCTTTGCACTTGCATAAATCGCAGAACCAGCACCAAATAAATTCATATCTTTTGCTACTTGCTCATGATAGCCGCCCTTCTTATCCCATTGATAGCCTTTTACAATACCAGAACTTAGTTCAAAACCACTGGCGACACCTGACTTATTCATGTTTAAAGGCCGTAATATATTATTTTTTAAACTCTCTGAATAAGATTTACCTGTCGCTTTTTCTATTACTTTGCCTACTAGGAAATATCCTAAATTTGAATAAAGGTAATCTGCTCCAGGAGCAAATTTTGGGGAAAGTTTGGCTATCATATTAATAAATGCTTGCTCTGAAGTTTGCTTATGAAAATTCACATCAAACCAACCATTAATGGCAAAGTGATCAGGTAAACCGGATGTGTGGCTTAGTAGCTGATGCAAAGTGACCTTTCGACCAAAGTTATTTTTAAATTCAAGGAAGTGATCAGCTAACGTATCAGTTAACTTTAGCTTGCCTTGCTCCTCAAGTTTGAGCATTAATGTTGCTGTAATAGGTTTGCTAAGCGATGCAAGTCCAAAAGCGTGGGCAGCTGTTGTTTTTTGATTGTCGACTCGGTCAGCAAAACCATAGGCTTTCTCAAAAACAATCTTTTCTGATTTGGCGACCAAAATCACGCCTTCAAAAGCATTATTAGAAGTGTAGCTATTTACAACCTTTTCAATTTTAATTTGTGTTTCATTCACCACCTCCATTGCTAAATGATTATCTGCATTTGATGTAAAATTAAGGCCACACAGTAAGATAAAACTTATTAACACTTGACTCATTTTTTTTATAAATAACATTTTTTTCTTCTTATATCTTATTTAACAGCCAATGATTCACGATTGATTGCTATGCCTTTTACAATCACTTTATCGATTGCATTGTAAGCATCTATAGTGAGCAATGGATTTTGATTAAGTAGAAGTAAATTAGCGACTTTACCGGGTTCGACTGTGCCATATTTATCATCTAAGCCAAAAGCTTTAGCATTATTGATTGTTGCTGCGGCTAAAACTTCTTTATAATTTAAACCCGCTTTAAACAAATGCTGTAACTCCTTGTATGTTGAATAACCTGGCTGAGATACATATAAAGGTGCCGAAGGTGTATCGCTTGCCAGCACCATAGGTAAACCATTTTCTTTTAAATATTGAACAACCTTTTCTCCTTGAAAGATTTTACGATCTTGGTTTTGATGAATTTTTTCTAAAGGCATATTATCGTAATCACCAAGGACAATTTCTTTAAACCATTGCCCTGCTTTACTTTGATACCAATTAAGTGCATTTGTTGAAACCACTTTTTTATAGAGCGGATCTGCCATAGTGTCATTGATAGTGATATTTTTTAAGCCATCCATTACACTAAAGGTTGGTTGAAAAATCATACCTTTGTTAATAATTTCGTCTAACAAAATCCTAATATCTTTAGGAATAGCTGGCTGGCGATTAAAGTCGAGCCAATTCCAAATGCCATGGGCAATCACATCAACATCTGACGCAATTGCAATCTGTTGCATATCAAATGCATTGGCATGTGCCATCATCATTAAACCATGCTTAGTTGCCGCAGCCCTTACCCGTTGTAATAACTGCTTGCTGATCAGCGGCCAATCATTGTTATGGCCAAAACCATCTTCGATAAACACTTTGACGCAAATAGCACCATCTTCAGCCATACGTGCTACAACAGCCTCCGGCGTATGTTGCGTAATATCATAGTTTTTTGGCTAGAATTTTTATTTTGCTGCAAATGAAAGAATACCAAACTGCACTAGACCTTTTAGTAAAACTGAATCCTGAAATATCAAAATCAGACACCATAGTCACTGAGCATAATATGAATATATTTTCACTCTATCACTTAATACAAAATCATGTAGATCAGCACAATACATTAACTACAACACAACTAAATCAACTTGCTTTATTATTTGATAAACAATCTATTGGGAACATTTCCCAAGCACAATGGCATTTACTTCAGGGTCAAATAGACAAATCCAAAGAAGTCGTGTTAAACATGCTTAATACTGGCTGGTTACCCGATTACAATATGGATATGTATCCTGAAGCGAGAATGAAAAAGCTATTTATAGAAACAGGACTTGGAGAAGATAAATATACAACACTACTTGAGGCAAATAGAATATTAGTGAGCAAATAAAGTTATACACAAAGTTACTATTTTTAGTAACGCTCAACAAATAGGGCTAACAATCTAAATTACATTGAAAATCGTACCTAATATGATATAAATCGTATTTTACGTTGTGTCACTTTCAAGCACTGCGTTTCTTTTATAGTTAAAGTTAATTAGGTAGTAACAATGAGCGTAGCACAAGATTTAGCCAAGCTTCGACGATTAAGCAATATCGTACATGGACCATTAAAACTCATTTTAAATGAAGTATTAGCATTAACCCCTTTAGTTGTAGAATGGATTGATGTGCAAACAAGTGGCTCGGCTGTATGCAGATATAAACCAAATAATATACGTCAATATGAAGTCCGATATCAAATAGGCAATTTAGGTAATATGGTACATGAATTAACTCATGTCGCGATAAATGAATCTTTCGGTTTAGATTTTATCAATTACCCGAATTGGTCAGCTTTAAATTTACCTGAGCGCGATTTAGATACATTAGGCCGATGTAAAAATGAAGATTTACGCCAAACAAAGCAAATGAGTCATCAAATGAATATGGCTAATACAGATGTGCTAGTGCGTATACAATCGTGGTCAAATGCTGCAACTGAATTAAGTCCAGAGCAAAAAAAAGAAATCTCGGATAAGCTTGTATATGGCATGATCAATCCCCAAAAAGAAAGTATTACCGTACTAAATCAAATTTTAGTTTGGTTATTTGAATGGGGCTTTCCGATGATTGGTAAACATAAAAATAAACCCATTGTAAATGCCCTTTACGAAGAGCTTAGTTTAGTGGTAAAAAATGCCTATAATGAGCGACAAAAAGGAAAAGCACATTTTTTATTACGCCAATCAGCTCAGCAAAGGCGCTTAGCCATGGGTTATGAATAAAAAGCATAAAGGAAGTTTAGATGATAGAAAGAACATCAGGTATTTACGCTGGCCGCGGTAAATCATCTGCATATAATACCATTTCCGTTAATTAACTGGTCACGCAGCGGGAATTCAAAGTGTTTTAGGGAAGGCATTGATTGTAGACAATGGTTATTCCCTATCAAAATCAATAATGCATCATCAAGCGCTTTGAAACCCGCCTAAAAGGAGCTTCTGAGTAGTCACTTAATTATCGGAATTGGTATAATTTTAGTCTGGAAAGTCGCCACGTCATCAGATACTTCGGTTGGTATTGAACAAAAGACTAGGCTCTCTTTAGCTACCATTGAACAAAACTTGTTAGAGCTTGGCTCTGACAAAACTCAAATTGTTTCGGCACAAGTGTTTATAGCAAATATGGCAGACAAACTATAAACGTCCGGCGATCTGCGTCTAACAAATCGCTATTAGTCTCGTTAAGTTATTACCAAACAATCTTTGGAGTAACTTATGAGAATTATGCGCAGCCAAGAAAAATGGCAATCTATCATTGAAGATCAACAATCTAGTAGTTTAACCATTATTGATTATTGTCGACAGCATAAACTCTCACTGACTAGCTTTTATGCTCACCGTAAAAAGCTAGATGTAACGCAATCTGGATTTATTCGCGCTAAAGTGATGCAACAAGTTGAGTTTGAAACACGCCAACCTGACAACATTAATCTCAGTGTTGGAAATGCAACGCTTACCTTTCCAAGTTCAATCCCAGCTTCATACCTTGCTCAACTATTACGAGAGTGTGCCCAATGAAAATGTTTGTTGATGTGCCGAAGGTGTTTTTACATCGTGATTTTGTTGATTTTAGAAAATCCATCAATGGACTCGTTGGTATTGTGGAATATGAACTTGCTCTTGATGTTAATACTGGTACGCTATTTGTATTTTGTAATAAAGCGAAAGATAAACTTAAAATTCTGTATTGGGATAAAACAGGTTTTGCATTGTGGTACAAACGACTTGAGAAACAAAAGTTCAAATGGCCTAGTAAAATATCGACTCAAGAATTTACATTGAGTTCAGAGCAGCTTCAATGGTTATTATCATGATATGACGTACTTGGTCATGAGCCATTACATTATCAATCACAGAGCTAGTTAGATCAAAATAGCAGTCAATGATCGTGTACAGAGCCTTTATATTATTTGAGTTTGAAAACAGATTAGACTTAAAATACTAGCTAAACTGCGAGCATGAAAATTGATGCTAATTCACTGTCAGACGACCCAGAACAACTCAAGCGTATGTTGCTTGAGTTGCAGCAAGTTATTATCAAAAAAGATGAAATCATTCATAGCTTGCTTGAACGCTTTGAAGTAGCCAAACAAAAATTCCTAAAGGCTTTGAAACAAGCAGTTTACTGAGTCAGGTTATCAGCGCCAAATATCAATATGGCTTGCCATTATATCGACAAGAAAAAATGTTCACAGACTAGGGTATTGAGCTTAGTCGAAAAACAATGTCAGATTGGATTATGCGCTGCGGAGAATTATTTGCTCCGTTGTATGATAAATTAACAAAGACCTTACTTAGCCAAGCTGTCATTCATGCAGTAATTAAAGAAGATAAAAAAACCAGTTACATGTGGGTTTATTGCTGCGGTACTGATAGTCTATTAAACAATCAAATGCTCTTTGGTATTAACTTAAGCTAAATAATTTTTTGGAGATATAATGGATAACCGGGATGATTTAATCAGCTTTACTAAAAAAGGAATCGGCTTCCCTTTAGCTGGCACAATAATAATGAGCCTCTGTGCTATTTTTATCACCGAATTAGAGCAACGTCAGGCTTTAATTTGGACAATATGTGCAACAGGTAGTACTTTTCCTATAGCCTTTTTCATCTCAAAAATATTTAAAGTAAACCCTTTTGCTAAGTTTGGCCCATTATCAAATTTATCCGCAGTTTTAGCCTGTGCTCAATTTTTATATTGGCCTGTTCTCATTTTAGTTCTGCAATTAACGCCTAATTGGTTTCCTTTTGTAATGGCAATTCTGTTTGGCTCACATTTTATTCCTTTTGGTTGGCTATATAAAAGTAAAGCATATTACTTTTTGGGTATCTCGATGCCGTTAACCGGTTGTATTTTGGCCCTAGGAGGAAGTGACTTTTCTTATGCTTATACATTTTTATCACTTATACCTTTATATATAATTACTTGCCTACTGCTTTTTAAAGAAATAAAAGTAAAAACGAATACTCAAAACACACCTATTAAAAGCCTTTAAAAATGAGCAGCGCTATTTAAAATATAAATAGCGCGAACTTAATACAGTTTTTCTTGCAAATATAATTACTTTTTAACCTTTTGATTTTTTGAACGCTTTACTGTTAAAAACAACATTAACAAAGCTAAAAAACCACCTAAACTTCCTCCGCTTGAATCACTTTTAGTTACTTCTGGTGTTGGAGCAGTTGAACGTGTTGCATCTAATGGAAAAGCATCACTTGTATCAACAACACCATCGTTATCATCATCTGTATCCGCATTATTACCAATGCCATCACCATCTGTATCTACAGATTCTGCACTATCCAACGGAAATGAATCATTTGTATCTACAACACCATCGTTATCATCATCTGTATCCGCATTATTACCAATGCCATCACCATCTGTATCTACAGATTCTGAACTATCCAACGGGAATGCATCATTTGTATCTACAACACCATCGTTATCATCATCTGTATCCGCATTATTACCAATGCCATCACCATCTGTATCTACAGATTCTGCACTATCCAACGGGAATGCATCATTTGTATCCACAACACCATCGTTATCATCATCTGTATCCGCATTATTACCAATGCCATCACCATCTGTATCTACAGATTCTGCACTATCCAACGGGAATGCATCATTTGTATCCACAACACCATCGTTATCATCATCTGTATCCGCATTATTACCAATGCCATCACCATCTGTATCTACAGATTCTGCACTATCCAACGGGAATGCATCATTTGTATCCACAACACCATCGTTATCATCATCTGTATCCGCATTATTACCAATGCCATCACCATCTGTATCTACAGATTCTGCACTATCCAACGGGAATGCATCATTTGTATCTACAACACCATCGTTATCATCATCTGTATCCGCATTATTACCAATGCCATCACCATCTGTATCTAACCACTCATTTGAATCATTCGGAAAAGCATCATTTTCATCAGCAATACCGTCACCATCAGTATCAGTAAAGGCGCTAAAGCTAAAGCTCATTTCCTGACCTACAGCTGAAATATCTGAAAGCTCAATACAATATGTACCGTAGCATATTTTAAACTCATTCCCTTGAGCCCAACTTTCCAATTGTGAGGTAAAGGGATCAGACGTTTTAGAATAACGGTATACGCTTGGTTTGTCGTTATAGTAGCCATGCTTTAAATTTACTTCAAAAATCTGTAAACCACTTTGTAGATCCCTTGCGCCGGAATAATTAGGGTCTTGCTTTACCCAACTAGAATGTATATTACCTGAATTTTCAAACCAACGATTTTCAATTAATAAATAATGCTCTGGATTTCCATCTATATTGTGTTTATATAAATAAGGTGTATTCGAATCGTATTGGGCGTCATCAGCAATATCATGACTAGTTATTTGAGCTACTGTAGACTCAGTTAATTCTTGCGGTTCAATCCATTTAGCAAATAACCATTTTTCAAAACCAGCAGGTGAAAATGCATCTAAACTAGGAGTTCTTGCTGAAAGTGCAAAGTAACCCATATTAAATTTTTCATAATAGTAATCAGGAAAACCTAGAAACATATGCCCAAGTTCATGCGCCCAACCAAAATAATCAGAACCATAAACCGATTTTTCAGGAATATTATTGTAAACTCTCAAAACTTTATTTAATGCAGATAATTTTTGTTGCTGTTCAGGATTTTCAACAATCAATTCATTCAAATTAAATGAATTTAAAACGGCTTTTTCTACATGCTCACCAGGCTCAAAACTACCAATTTCTAACCAACTCATGTTATAACCAGAGCATGATCCTGGACCACCCTCATATAATAAAACTGCGCCATTCATCAAACCTTCATTTTGATTTCTTAGATTATGATTAATATCATAGTCATTAGGATCCAGCCCTTTGTTTAAAATAGCTTCTTTTAAAACATCTTTCATAACTTGATTTCGGTCACAGTACCAACGACCGTCATATTCTGAAATTGACAAATATTCAGACCTAGGCTTTATTAAAGAACCATCATCAGAAGAGCGTAGCCAATCAAATACTTCAAATTCAATTCTAAATTTACCACCACTTACATCTTTAAAATATTTCGCAATGGAATTGCCAGAGTTTAAGAACGCTTTCACTTCTTCTATCGTTCGTTGTTTATACTCATTTCCTTCAATGGAATCTGGATTATTTGGATTACTCATATCGGTAGCGGGATCAAAATCAGCCCAATCGACCATTAACACTGGGATTTTTATAACCTTCTCTGATTTTAATTCACACTCTCTAAAACCGACTTTTTGATTATAATTATTGAACTCTCCGTAAGTTACTTCATTGCCAGCGTCTAATAATGCAACTTCATTCGCTGAATTATATTGCGCCCCAGTAAGTATGCCATTTTCACGAGTGACCCAATCATCTTGAGTACAGTCTTTGTGCTCTAATATTTCTTGCTGTGAATTTTCTAATACTGATGGCTTTATTATCATTTTAGGAATAATAAATGCTTGAGAATCGAGTTCTGCATAAACTGTTGGAGATGTATATAGAGCGGTTAAAACAGCTAAACTCGTTGCTTTACGAAGGAAATTCCCTTTATTATGAAATGACAAAATTGTCATAAAAACTACCTTAAAAATTATTACCGTGGTTACAAGTACGCAAAAAAAGTAACATAATAGTAACACGGAGTATTTTTTTTAGGAACTTGATAATTAAAATTTTCATTCCAATACATTGGTTTTTATAAAATTTAAAGATTATTGTTAGAGACTTTGAAATTGATACTCTTCATGAATTAATGCAAAGTGGTAAAGTACATTTGGCAATCGCCTTTCCTGACTATATTCCTAATAGCTACCATTTAATTAAGCTATTTGAAGAACATCATGTGTGTGTTGCGCCTCCCAATTCAAAATTATTAACTTCAAATCCTTCACTAAAAGAAATAGCAAATTATCCTTCAATTATTGCATCTCCTTCACGCCCTAACTTTAAAGGTTCTATTGACGATTGGTTTAAGCCGTTTGGCTTAGAACGAAATATTGTTGTTTTAGCGCCATGTTTTTCGATTGTGCCTATGTACCTTGAAACTACGGACTCTATGCATTTTTACCCTCTAGAGCGATCCAAGGGCTAAACTTAACTGAAATTCCACTTGAACATGTTCCAGACCCATTTGATGTCATAGCTGCTTGGCACCCTAGTTACAATGAGGATGCACTGCAAAAATGGCTCATTTCTTTACTTCAAGTTGAATAGTGATCGATCTTTACCAAATTCATGATTCAACTTATTTCTAAATTTACCAATTAAATATAATAAGGCTTAAAGTGGTTATTCTAAAGCATTATCACTTTTTGAAAGATAATCGGCTAAAAATTTTTGATGGCGATTTTTGTGCCAGGTCAGCATATTATTTGCTAGTTTTACTGCATCCAGTTGATGCTTTACTGCATTTTCAAAATCACCTATTTTTTCATAGGCACTGGCTAAATTATGATGGCTGTAAGCATCTGCAGGATATAAATCAATCATTTGTTTAAAAATCTGTATTGCTGCTTGGTGTGATGTTTTTAATAAATGATAGCCTAACGCATTAATTGAGTGTTTTGGTGATACTTCAAAACCATATTTATGCTGCGATAAATATTTATAATGCTTAATGATGGCATTAGTCCCTTTTTGTGAAATTTCAGATGTTGGCGCTAAACCTATATGTATATCATTAAATAGCTTTTCTATTGCTGTGATAACAGATAATAAAGGCAATGACATATGATAATTATTTGCAAAATTTTCATAATGCCAATCTAATTTGTGTGGCGCATCTTTATTTAATATTGAAAGTAAAACATCGTAATCAGTTACCTGATGTGCTTCTTTAACATTTGCGCCATGACTAAACAGTAAAAAACGCGGTTTATCACCTAACTTAGCCAGTTTTTTTGGTGCCGTAGACAAAATGCCTGAAAAATCATCTTTGAGTTCAGGACTTGTTGCAATATAGGCATTAAACATATCAGGTTTATTGATCAAAGCAGATAGCACTACTGAACCATTCATCCTAAACCCACTAATTATTTTAAAGCCATTAGTCCTGTATTTTTGTACTACTTTTGGTAGTAACTTTTCATCTATCAAATCTAATAGCGGTGTGGTTTTTCCTGTTTCATCAAACAACATGGCAGCCCGATTACCTGATACGGGAGTGACGATAATTGTTTGCAGCCAAGGCCACTGCCCATTATGGCTCATCCAATCATGCATGCCACTTAAATATGTGTCTGAATAAGAATGCAAATCAAACATTAGGACATAAGATTTATCAATATTTTTTTCGTATCCCGCAGGTAATGTGACATTAAAAACTAAGGGTTGTGAAAATTCAGCATGCGTAATTTTAATTTGTTCTTGTGTGCTGCCAGCTTTAGCTGTGGCGCTTATTAATACTAATATCAGTGAAGTTAGCTTAAACAATATATTCATAATTTTCCTATATTTAAATTTTTATTTGTTTTACAAACAAGCTACCTTTTATCTTTCTAAATTAAATGAATAAAGCTGATAATTTGCTGATTTTTACCTGAATAGTTTATTTTTCATGACGTTAGATATAATATTAACCCGAATTATCAAATGGATATTAACGGAATGCCACAGCAGTTTTGGATAAATGAATACTTTATTGACTGCACTCGCAATCAAATATCACATAATAATATAGTTACAAATATACCGTCTAAAGCGATGGCAGTATTAAATATACTTGTAGAAAATAGTGAGCAAGTAGTGGGCCACGAATCCATTATGGCCAGTGTTTGGCAAGACAGTATTGTTGCACCAAACAGCTTGCAGCGCTGTATTACACAGTTAAGAAAAGCGCTGGGCGATAACAGTAAACAACAAACCATTATTAAAACACATTCAAAACTGGGTTATAGCTTAATTGCCCATGTTAAACCCCACCTAACGACAGTAAATAAAGTTAATAAAAGCCATATAAGTAGCGCCAAAAATACAAAGTACGCATTGAGTTTTATAAGTTTAGTTTTGTGTATATTTATTACCTTTTATTGGTTTGAAGACAATTCAATACTTAACTTTAATCAAGTTAAGCCTCTCACATATAGTGATGAAAGAGAGTCTAATGGACAATATTCTCCAGATGGTAGATATATTGTTTTTCAACGAAGCATAACGTCATGTACAAGTCACATTTGGGCGAAAGATTTACAAACACATGCAGAGTATCAATTAACAAAAAATGCCGGAATATATGGTACGCGCAGTTGGTCTCAAGATGGTAACCAACTGGCTTTTGTAACGCAAAGTCAATGCAATAAAACTGAAATAGCTCCAAAGCAGTGCTGGCAATTAGTCACTTTGGATTTTGCTGAGGCATTAAAGTCACCACAACATACAACGCCTAGACTTCAATGTAATACTCAGCAAGCAGGCTTGGCAAGATGGCTACCCAATGGCAGTATTGGTATTTTACGCCAACATAAAAACCAACTACAAAAAATACAAGCTTATAATCCGAGAACTGAGCAGTTAACCGATGTATATACACCGAAAAATAAGTATATTTATAGCTATGATTATTCGTTTGCTAACCATGCATTTGCAGTAATAAGTACAACAAAAAATAAACAACATATAGTAGAAAAGCTTAATATGTCTGGCGAAGTATTATCTCGTGCCATATTAAAACCACCAGAGGGGCTCTCATTTAATGATAACTACTATATTCATTATCATCCTTTTGAAGACTACCTAATAACAGCAACCCATGAAGGATTATTTCAAATATTTTTTGATGGTTCTTTAAAAAGAATAAATGGCCTAAATCAGCATGGTATTTATAGCCCAAGCTTTCATCCCAATAGTAAAAAAATCCTAGTAACTCAAGCAATGGCGGATTCTGATATGGCATTAATAAAGCTTAATCAGTCTAATGTGAGTAAGTTAAAATTACATACAATCGCGCGTTCAAACTCCAGTGATATAAATGGCCAATTTCAGCCAAAAGGTAACAATATTGCTTTTATGTCTAAACGAACGGGTAAACGCCAATTATGGTTATTCGATGGACAAGATTCTAAGCAAATAAGTAAGTTAAAATACGGTATACAATCTGTCAGTTTTGCATGGTCAAACGATGGGAAATATTTAATAGGCATAGATAAAAATAAGCTGATTAAATTTAATCTGCAAGGTGGTTCATCAATTATTGATATCAAACTACCTATTTATAAAGTTTTACAATGGACTAAGAAAAATCATTTATTAGCTCTATCAAAACAAGATAACCAATCAATCTTATATCAAGTAGATATGAGCACATTAAAAGTAACAAAACTGGTTAATAAAGACATTAAGTGGGCAAATTTAACTGAGGACAATACCTTAATTTATGTTGATACGATTAAACGGTTTTGGGTGAAAAAAGATAAAACTGACGAGATCCCACTTTTATCCGCACATTTAGATAGTAATATATTTGCATTAGAAAATAATGAATTATTTGGTATCAATAAAAATAGGGAGTTATGGTCCTACTCACTCAGTTCCAAGTCATTTAAAGTATTGCAGCAGCTCCCTGATACCGCGCGCTATGTAAGTGATGTCAATAACGCAGAGTTGCTTTTTACACAAATGATTAATTATCAAAAAGAACTTATTGAGCTTTATTAATAAAAATTATTCACTTACTCATTTGACCTAAATGACTGAAAAAGTTACGCCAATAACAAAAATAAAAAATACCCCGTTATTTATCGTCTAGATGGTAAAGAAAACTTACCTCTGATAAATGAGGTAATGCATAAATTGCAAAAAGCAGATAGTGCACCAGAGGTTATTATGGTTGCAATTGAAAATACCAATCGATTAAGAGACTTTGCACCGACAGTAAACCTCGACCCAAGAGGTCCTGTAGGACAAGGTGGCGGCGCTGATAAATTTTTAGACTTTCTTGAGATTGAATTAATTCCATACATAGATCAAAACTATCGAACACATGATTTTAAAGTTATCTCTGGCGCATCAATAGCTGGGTTACTTACGATTCATAGCCTTCAGTCTAGACCTCACCTTTTTCAAGCGCATGTAGCTTATAGTCCCGCTGTTTGGTGGGGCGACCGCACAACAGCTAAAAAGGCTAAAGCATTTATCGCTCAAAAAACCAGCTTAAATAACTACTTATATATGAATATAGGAGAAGAAGCAGGTGAAATGCGTGATGTGTATAATGATTTTCACACCCATTTTTAAAAGAACTCACCTAAAAACTTTAAATTTACTTCAAACGAATTTAATAATGTGTCACATGGTTTAACGTCAGCCGCAGGCGCTTTTCATGCATATCAGAACTTATTTTTACCCATCAGAATGCCAAATAAGGCACTAATTGATGGAGTAGCATCAATCAATGATTATTACAGTCGTTTATCCATGCAACGTGATGAAAATATAAAACCACCAGAGTGGGTTATTCGAGAACTTGGGTACCACTTAGTTAATATTAAACAAGAGCATAAAGCCGTTGAAATATTTAAATTTAATTTAAAATCACACCCTGATTTAGCTAGTGCTTATAATGGATTAGCTTACATTTATGAAAGATTAAATCGCTATGATGAAGCCTTACAGCACATAAATAAAGCGTTAACACTGGCAACAAAAAAAGATAGCGGCTATCAGGTATACATTAGTAGAAAAAATAGATTAACAGCTCAGGTTTCTGGTACAAATAAAGCGCAGCTAAAATAACTTTATTTATTGAATTTTTTATAAAAATTCGATTCACATTCTGAGTAGCATTTATTTTTAATCACAAAAATCAACGAATGTAGAACCAAATTAATTTAATTACTCTAAAAATATATTTTTTATTCCGCATAAATATTTTAATAACAATATAATACAACTTGTATATAGTTTTAGAACAGCTCAAATTATAAAATCTATACTATAAATAAATCTTACAATGGCGCTTAATCTATTATGGCAACATCAAGTAATTTCGTTATCAGTTCAGATCACCTTGATGAACTCAAGTATGCTAAAGCACTGCTTGAAAACCCAAGTCTCGCTGCAAAAATGACAGACTACCTTGGTACACCAATAGAATTATTTATGGATAAATTACCCAGTAATTGGAATCAAAAGCTTAGCGGTGTTACTCATTCAGCCTTAAATAAAGCGGCAGATGCAGCTTTGTATACAATGAAAGATTTTCCGGGTGAAGCATCTTCAAATTACACAAAAAGCTGCAGCTCAGGCTATACCTGCAATTGGTGCTATTGGCGGTGCCGCAATAAATACGCTTTTTATCGACCATTTTCAGGATATGGCAAAAGGTCACTTTATTGTGCGTAAACTCGAAAGAAAATACGGCGAAAATGCGATTAGCCAACAATATAAGCTATTACCTAAATAGTGTTTTCAAGACACATACCACCAATGAATTTATTAAAATTATCATCTAACACTAACCAAAAAACTATAACCTAACCTTCTTATAAAACCTCACACTTGCAGAAAAATTAAAATAATTTCATTATGAATGTAATAAACCTTTCCCTCGTGCCACTAACTTAAGCATAATAATAAAATGGATTATCAAATTTAAATGGGAAGTGACTTTTATCAGCTATCGATACTGCCTTTTGCGGGCATTATTATAAAAATTTGTCGTGCTTATACGAATAGCCAAGAGGATTTTGAAGATTATTATCAAGAGGTCTGTCTGCAAATATGGCGTAGTAAAGATAATTTTAATCAACAAAGTGAATGGTCAACTTGGATATACCGTATTTCACTTAATGTATGTCTGACTTATTTAAAACGTCGTAAAAGTGGCAGCAGAGAAATCATTTCAGATACATTACCAGAAGAAGCAATAGACGATAGTAAAGCATTTGTCAGTGATGAAATTAACGAACTATACAGTGCGATTAAACATTTATCTGAAACCGATAGAGCAGTAATTTTGCTTTACCTTGAAGAAAAGTCATATCAAGAAATAGCCGAAATCATAGGAAGTAATACCAATAACATTGGTGTTCGCATCACCCGAATAAAAGACAAACTCAATACTATTATGAACAAAAAGGATTAACTCATGACAAAATCTATCGAAACAATATGGAAAAATGGCTTTGTTAATGAGCCAAGCCTAACAGCGCCAAAAATTAATAACCTATACGATCGCAAGTCTCAAAATATTGTAGATAAGTTAAGAAATATGTTCTCTCAAAATTTAAAAGCGATTGTTTTAGGCAGCATATTTGTGCTCATTATGATGAGCATTAACGGGTTACCATTTTTAGGAATATATCTTTTTTGTTTGATGCTGCCATTGATGTTTATTGCTAAAAGAGAGTTAAACAAATCTGTGAACTTATCTAAAGGGCAAAGCAGTTATGACTATATTATGAATTTTAATAACTGGTTAAACAGTTCTATGGCTGCATACGCTCAGTATTATAAAGTGTTTTATCCCTTGTTATTTATTGGCTTAGCGGTTCAAGGGATAGTGAGTGAAGATGGGTCGAGACTGATTGCACAACTTCTGGAAGCGTTTCCTACTGATATTATCATCTTAGGGCTGCCTTATTATTTGTTAATTGGTTTAATTATAGTGACCTTAATTGTTGCTAGATTCGCTGAAGCTTTGTACCGTTTTGATTTAAATATTATTTACGGTCGCCAATTTAAAAAGCTAGAAGAGCTGATTGCAGATATGGAAGAATTACGAAAGTAATCGATTAAACAAAAGACTGTTCAATCTATTCAAAAATAAAAGCTATTCCACAATATGGAATAGCTTTCTTTTAACAAGTTTTTAGTGACTAGCTACGCTAGTAAACTACAGTGATAAGTTATTTAAAATATCGTCATCAACATTGTTTGCTAATGTTACTTTTAGCTTAGGCGTTCTTGCCATTTCACGTTTTATCGCAAAATTAGCTTCTTCATTACGTGCCCAGCTACGACGTGCAATACCGTTATTTACATCAAACAATAACATAGATTTAAGTCTACGTTCTGCGTCATCAGTACCGTCAAGTAACATACCAAAACCACCGTTAGTTACTTCACCCCAGCCTACGCCACCGCCATTATGGATAGAAACCCAAGTAGCGCCACGGAAGCTATCACCAATAACATTATGAATAGCCATATCTGCTGTAAAGCGGCTACCATCATAAATATTTGATGTTTCACGGAATGGTGAATCTGTACCACTTACATCATGGTGATCACGACCAAGCACTACAGGACCAATTTCGCCGCTATTAATTGCATCGTTAAATGCTTTTGCGATTTCCATTCTGCCTTGCGCATCTGCATACAGAATACGCGCTTGTGAGCCAACAACTAATTTATTTTGTTTAGCGTCTTCGATCCAAGTGATGTTATCTTGCATTTGTTGTTGAATTTCTTCAGGCGACTCTTGCATGATCTTTTTAAGAACACGCGCAGCAATCGCATCAGTTTTATCTAAGTCTTCAGGTTTTCCAGAAGCACATACCCAACGAAATGGTCCAAAACCATAATCAAAACACATAGGACCTAAAATATCTTGAACATAAGAAGGATATTTAAAATCTATGCCATTTTCAGCCATCACATCGCCACCGGCACGTGATGCTTCAAGTAAGAATGCATTACCATAATCGAAGAAGTAAGTACCTTTAGCTGTGTGTTTATTAACTGCATCAGCATGTCGTTTAAGCGTTTCTTGTACTTTAACTTTAAATACTTCTGGCTCTTCACGAATTAAACGGTTTGATTCTTCATAGCTAATGTCTACTGGGTAATAACCGCCTGACCAAGGATTATGAAGTGACGTTTGATCTGAACCTAAGTGAATGAAAATCTCTTTTTCATAGAAGCTTTCCCATACATCAACAATGTTGCCTATGTAGGCAATTGAAACAACTTCTTCATTTGCTTGTGCTTCTTGAACACGGGCGATTAATTCATCCATGTTATCAATTAATTCATCAACCCAACCTTGCTGATGACGCTTAGTTGCAGCATGCGCATTTACCTCAGCACATACTGTAATACAGTTAGCAATGTTACCCGCTTTAGGTTGCGCGCCACTCATGCCGCCAAGGCCAGCTGTTAGGAATATCTTACCTTTAGAGCTTTCGCCTTTATTTAATACTTTACGGAATGCATTCATCACTGTAATTGTCGTGCCGTGAACAATACCTTGTGGACCGATATACATAAATGAACCTGCAGTCATTTGACCGAACTGAGTTACACCTAATGCATTGAATTTTTCCCAATCATCTGGCTTCGAGTAATTAGGGATCATCATGCCGTTAGTTACAACAACACGTGGTGCATCTTTAGAAGATGGAAATAAACCCATAGGATGACCAGAGTAAATATGTAAAGTTTGATCACTTTGCATTTCACTTAAGTATTTCATTGCTAATAAGTACTGTGCCCAGTTTTGAAATACTGCACCATTACCACCATAAGTAATTAACTCTTCTGGGTGTTGTGCAACAGCTGGATCTAGGTTGTTATCAACCATTAGCATGATTGCAGCTGCTTGCTCACATTGTGCTGGATAGTCAGAAACTGAACGCGCTTTTAAATCATAGCTAGGCTTAAAACGGTACATATAAATTCGACCGAAATCTTTAAGCTCTTGAGCAAACTCAGTTGCGAGTTCTTGATGCCACTCTTTTGGGAAATAACGTAATGCATTTCTAACTGCTAGCTGTTTTTCATCAGCAGATAAAATATCTTTACGTTTAGGCGCGCGATTAGCATCTGCAGGGTATGCCTTTGCTTGTGGTAATACGCTTGGGATCCCTTGTTTTATTTCTTCTTGAAAATTCATTTTTGTACTCATGGTAAATGTACCCCTAATTTATTGGTCAAAGCTAACTGTAAACGCTTGAGATTTAACTAATTTAATCATTGCATCGATATCAGGCTTTAATAGTCTATCTTCTTCAAGTTTAGCGACTTTAGCGCGGATAACTTGTAAGTTTTTCTCAATAATATCTGAACACTTATTAGGGCGTCTAAATTCAACAGCTTGTGCTGCATACATTAATTCGATTGCAAATATTTTTTCTAAGTTGCCTAAAATCTGGTTTAATTTACGACCAGAGATACTACCCATAGATACATGATCTTCTTGACCCATAGATGTTGGTACACTATCAGCTGATGGTGGGAAACAAAGTGATTTGTTTTCTGTTACCAAGGCCGCTGTTGCGTATTGTGGGATCATCATGCCTGAGTTTAAACCACCTGCAGTCGTTAATAATCTTGGTAAGCCGTGTAAACCTTCTAATAATAGGTAACAGCGTCTGTCTGAAATATTACCTAATTCTGCAGCCGCAATTGATGCATAATCAAGTACCATAGCTAGTGGTTGGCCGTGGAAACTACCACCTGAAATCGCTTCTTCACTACTAATAACAATTGGGTTATCAGTTACAGAGTTCATTTCAATTTCAACTAGCTCTTCTAGATGGTAATACGCATTACGTGATGCACCATGTACTTGTGGAATACATCTTAATGAATAAGGGTCTTGAACACGGTCACATTCTTCATGATCTGCCATGTTTTGTGAGTCTTTAAAGAAAGTTCTCATACGTGCTGCAACTTCTAGGTTACCTCTAAATGCACGTGTTTGATGTAATTCATCTCTAAACGGAGACTCACTACCTTGCATACCTTCGATGCTCATTGCACCTGCCATATCAGCAAGATCTAATAAATAACGCATTTTAGTTAAAGCAGTAATACCATGAGACAGTATAAATTGTGTACCGTTAATTAACGCTAGACCTTCTTTCGCATGAAGCTCCATTGGCTCTAAGTTGTTTTCTTTAAGTAACTTAGCTGCTGACACTGTTTTACCATCTTGCCAAAATTCACCTTCACCTAATAATGGTAAAAATAAATGAGATAATGGTGCTAAATCGCCTGATGCACCAACTGAACCTTGCTCTGGTACTACTGGGATAAGATCAAGTTCGATAAACGCCAACATTCTTTCAACAGTTTCTAAACGAATACCCGAAAAGCCTTGGCTTAAAGCGTGAACTTTAGTGATAAGCATCAATTTTGATATTGATTTAGCAATTGGCTCACCCACACCTACAGCATGAGTAATAAGTAAATTCTTTTGTAATAAATTAGTATCTTCAGGTGAGATTTGCGTATCACATAATGGACCAAAACCAGTATTAATACCGTATACAGCTTCATCAGAAGCAGCCATTTTTTCAACTCTTTGGCGACTTGTATTAATTTTATCTAACGCTTCTTGGCTCAGCTGCGCTTTGATACTGCCATCGGCAATACCATTTACAATATCAAGATTAAGGCGATCAACACCATATTTAAATGTCATCTTATACTCCTAAGTACCATTTATTTTTATACACACACTGTGCTTTCAATAGATACATTTTAGCTTGCTCATGATGTTTTACAAATGCATAATAATCGTAATTCATTCCGGTTTTATCAAACTTATATAAAAGAGAAGTTATACGTGCAAGTTCATGATGTCGATCTACGTTTATTAAGAATATTTGTCGCTATTGTTGAATGTGGCGGATTATCTGCTGCTGAGTCCCGTTTAAATATAGGGCGTTCAACAATTAGCTCTCATTTATCTGATTTAGAAGTACGATTAGGTATTAAACTGTGTAAGCGTGGCAGAAGTGGTTTTGAACTCACAGAGCCAGGCAGAGTTACCTATCAAGCTTCTTTAGAGTTATTACAACAATGTGAGGCATTTACTACCACAGTAGCCAGCTCTAAAAACGTGCTATCTGGCCGTGTAACTATCGCCACTATTGATACTATGGTCAGCGATCCACGTTGTGGTGTTGGACGTACAATCGCTGCCTTAAAAGCAAAAAGCGATAATATTCAATTTGATATTAATGTATGTGAAGCGCGAGAAGTTGAAACATCGGTTGTTAATGGCCGCTCATTAGTGGGTATTGGCGTCAGTAGGCATCATCTTCGTGGATTAGATTATTTCCCATTACGAAATGAAAATAACTATTTATACTGTGGTGTGGGCCATCCGTTATTTGATTGCAAACCTTCTGAAGTTAATAAGCTATTAAAAAAAGCAGAAGTGATCAGTAGTAACTATATGCGCGATAAAGAAACCAGAAATGATGGTTTAAACTATCAAAATAGTGCCATAGCCTATCATGATGAAGGCATCGCGCATTTAATTTTATCTGGGGAATTTATTGGCTACCTGCCCGATCACTACGCCAATTTTTGGGTAGATAAAGGCATGTTTAAAACGATTTTGCCGGAAAAATACTCTTATCAAATTCCAGTGGTTTTAATTTCATCAAAAAATAATACAGCTTCACCACTCGCCAATGCATTAATAGAAGAAATTAAGCGCTGTCATTCTATTGAGGCATAGTTAACCTGAGTTTCAGATAAGTAAATCGAGTCATAATTAAAATAAAAAATCCCCAAACAAGCCATGTTTGAGGATTTTTATTTAAAAGTTGAATCTAATTCTTAGTTATTTTTCAGTTGTTTTATATTTTTCAAACCATGCCAAAATATTACCAACCTTTTGAATTAAGTTACTTGGTCTTGCAGCAATACCATGAGCAGCTTTAGGAATACGTACCATAGCAGCATCGACATTTTGTAATTTAAGCGCTTGATAATATTGCTCTGTTTCACTCATAGGTGTGCGGTAGTCCACTTCACCTGTTAATAACATAGTCGGCGTTTTAACATTGCCTACTAAAGATAATGGCGAGTGTTTCCATAAATGATCAGCGTGATCCCAAGGCATGCCTGGCATCCAGTATTTAGTAAAATAAGAATAGCCATCAGCAGTTAAACTAAAGCTCATCCAATTAATCACTGGTTTTGCCACAACAGCAGCTTTAAAGCGATTCGTTTTACCGACAATCCAAGCTGTTAAAGTACCACCACCTGAGCCACCAGTTACAAATAATTGGTCTTCATCAACATAACCTTTGCCAATTACGCCATCAACCACATCCATCAAATCATTATAATCTTCTGAAGGATAATTATGGTGGATTGTATTAGCAAACTCAGCACCGTATGAAGTACTGCCTCTTGGATTAGCCCAAACAACAACATAGCCTTTAGCGGCCATTAGTTGTACTTCAGTACTATAATTTGGTCCATATGCAGCATGCGGTCCGCCGTGTATTTCTATGATCATTGGGTATTTCTTAGTTGCATCAAAACCAGGCGGTAATGCAATCCAAGCCTCGATATCACGATTATCTACACTCGACTTTACAGTCAAAGCTTCAACTTTTGCTAACGTTTTGTGCCCAAATATATCTTCATTTAATTGCGTTAATTGGGTGATCTTACCCTTTTTATTAATCACAGCTAAATCTGCAGGTCTTTGATTATCTGCGATTGTAAATACTAACGAACGATTATCTGCAACTGTAAAATCGCCAGATGTATAAGGACGACCGAGTGATTGGCCACCCGTTGCCACTAATTTTCTTTTTAATTTACCTTTTAAGTCAACGTAACCCACATAGCTTTGACCATGATCATCATAAGAAAAATATAAACCTTTGCCATTTTGAGCCTAATGCACATTACTCACACTGCGATCTAAGTCTGGTGTCAGGTTTTTAGCATTTTTACCATTACTATCCATAACGTATAGTTGGGTATTTTGGCTAGATAGCTTTTTATCTTCAAAACTCAAATAAGCAATTTTTTTACCATTAGGACTGATCAATGGGCGATTATCAGGCCCATCACGTTTCACTAAAGTCGTGATATTTCCTGTATTGACATTCACTTGATAAATATCAGATTCAATTGGTCTATCTTGCCAATCGTCATGACGGTCACCATCAATAATGATATTTTTACTGTCTTTTGACCAATTGATTACACCACCATGATGATAATCACCAGATGTGACTTGTCTTGCAGTACCACCAAGCGCTGGCACAACATAAATATGCCTAAAACCAGGTTTATTAAAACCCGCGCCGTCACTGCGATATGACATTTGATCTATATATTTTGCTGTACCCGCCCAATTTGCGCCTTTTGGTTTTTTAGGCATATCTTTAAAAAGACTTGTTGATTTACCTGGTTTAAACATTGAAAAAGCAATCGTTTTTCCATCTGGAGACCAAGAGATATCACTCGGAGCGCTTTGCAAATTAGTCACCCTAGCCGTTTTACCTGATTCAAGCCATAAAATATAAAGTTGATTATCGCCTTCATAAGACGATAAATAAGCTAACCGTTTACCATCAGGTGAAAATCGTGGCATACGGTAACTCGCTTTACCCGAAAAAACGGGCTTATGCTGCGTACCATCAATATTCACCTGCCATAAATTTACTCTACTACCATCGGTCATAATATCCATAGAGCGGCGTTCATAAATTACATAGTCACCATTTGGGCTAACCTGTGGCGATGCAGCATATTCTAAGTTGAAAATATCATCATAATTTACCAATTTGTTATTGGCTTGATCAGCTGAAAATGACTGGAATGGCAATAATAAAGAAATAATCAAAGTAGATAAAACAGAGACATGTTTAAACATGTGTAAATTGCTCCTTATAAAAAAGACGACCCCTAGAGGTAAATATTTCCTTTTAAAATAATCACTTCTAATTCGGATCTCTATAATCTAATCCATAGCAACAATTTAGTAAAATAATAGCGTTGAGTTTTAATGGTTTAATTGAATAAGCCTTAACTTGAGTTATCAAATTCGATAACAGGCCTAATGTGCTCATCACTCGGTTGGCAAGATTTAATTTAGTGGGTTACTTCCGTAAAGTGCCTAAGCCGCCGTTAAGAACGATTTTAAGCCTTACCTTAAGACAAGCTAACTTTCCTAATGCGTTAATGACTAGCTTCTTTAAAAGAAAGCTGATGAGTTATATAGAACTAGTTATCCCAATATCATCCAAGATGATAGATATATCTCGCTTCGATGCAAAAATCAAAACAAGCTCTAATTCGCTTTCGGCACTGATTGGCTTATTCAATTCAATAGGGAGCGTAAAGGTTTGCAATACTGGCTCTGTCGGCGCATATTTTATATCACCTTTTTCCAATTCAGAGAAGTCAGAAATTAATAAAGGGGAGACACTGCCAGATGCGTTCAAACTTTTTTTAAATATTACACCAGACTTATCAAGTAACTCTACCCTAGTATCAGATAACAAATTGTATGATCCACATCCTTCGTTTTCTCCTGAATCGGCTCGAGCCAGTGAGAAACTTAGGTAGGATTTTCCTTTACGATTTTGATGTAACAGCTCAGCTTCTGAAAGCTTAATGCTCAACCGTGTTTCAACTTGTTTCTTAAGTTGAACCTTTAATACATTATTAGAAGTTTTAGTTCCGTTTCTTAGGCGCTCTGAGTCTATACTGATTGGCACTTTTGTTAACGTTTTATTGGATAGGGCTTTAACGGTACTTTCCTTTTTAGCTATATTTTCAAAGTCTTCTATAACTTTGAAATCAGATGCCATATGGCGACTGATATAAATATCATCAGGAAGATCAAACTCACCAGCCACAGGTTGTCTAAAAATTTTTCGATACTCTTTTGTTTTCGTCAATGTGGCTTCCAAAAAAGCAGAAACATACACTTTAGTTAAATTCTCCTGTTGTTTGGGTGTTAATAGCTTAGAATAAAAATCTTTACTGCTTCCCCAATGGAAATCATCAGACATATCTTGATTAAAGTTTATGTGATTAGCACGATAGATATAAATGGACTGCTTTAAGTAGTTTTTATCATCATCGAAGTGAGTTCGATGCCATTGTTGGCTACCAAGAAACTGATAAACATCCGCATCATGGCCTCCTTGTAACACTAGATAGTTAACATTTTTCAGGATATTTCTACCATCAGCATGTTGATATTGACCGTCCATTGGGGCTAATGCGACAATTGATTTAATGTTAAAACCAAACCCTGTTGATTCACTACTATTTGGTAAGGTCTCCCATTGATTAAATGATGCAGCTAAAGCAACAGCCTCCCCTCCTCTGGACATCCCTATTAAAGCGATATTCTCTAAATCTAGTTTGTTATAAAAAGCGTGACCTTGCTCAGTATTCCATTTTTGCAGCAGTTTAATATGTTCAAGCAGTATCCAACCACGGGCACCATTTTCTCCCCATAAATCATTCAAATAAGTTTGATTTACTGCACAACAAAGTGCCCTCGGCTGGCGAGTAATTTACCTAGATAATCAAACCCTGGAGCAGAATTTCCATGGACTAATAATACTAACGGTAATGGTTGGGCTCCCAACGGAAGCCAAACTTTAGCCTCCAAAGGTAAATTACTACTTTTAAATTTATGGTATGCATTGTCCTCATATCCTTGGTTGCGTGAATAGTTGGAAAGAAAGCTAGGTAAGCTTACATTTGGAGCAATTACATCAGGTTTTGATATAGCAAATAAAAATTGTCGTTCGCCATAGTTCATTACTTTGTATTTATGTTCGCCCTGCTCGGCAGGATTAGGTAAACCCGTAAATGGGCTATTTGGCTGACTATATTTCTCCATAACACAATCTAAAACATCTGAAGCTAATGTCGAAAACGAGGTGGTAACTATGGATAGAATGGTACAAAAGTACGAAAAACGAGTAAACATCAAAATTGTCCCTAATGTAAAAATTTAGCACGTGGTATTGTATAGCAAATCGATCTTGCTTTTAAAAAATACAATTTTTATATAATTATGCACCTTGAGACGCAAGTAACTCAAGAAAGGTTTAAATCAGTTGTTTGATGAAAGCCTGAAGATTGCTCTTAAAGTAAAACATTAATTCTGCTCATATGACTAGCAACTAGCTGAGTAACGCAAGTTAAATTAGCTTCTGAGGTAGTTTTTACAACTTCCACTTCTCGCTCTGAGCTGCCTGTCAGATTAACTCCTTAAAAGTTAAAACTGACAGACCAGATATGATGAGTTACTATAATTTAATAATCTCAAAAAATTAAATACATTATAAATGTTAACAATTAGGCTTTTATTTAGCTGTTAAAGATATATTTAGATTCTGAGTTTTAATGTGACACTGGTCGGCAATAATATGGATATTTTCTATTTCTTTCATATTATAACCCTCTGATTCAACAGTTAAGTTAGCGATACCAAAATCAGCACCTATATCTATTGCCGTTGCAGGATCACATTGATTACTTGTATCCAGGTTAAATTCTTCAGCTTCTTTATCTTCAAATTGAAAACGCCCATATACATCGCAATTAAGTGGTGCTTGTGTATCATTATCAATGATGTTGAGGGTAAATGAGGGATAGAATATTTCAGGGCACACGACATCAGTATTATCAACAAAATCACCACTATCAATACTAAACTCATCATCTGCAATTTGTTTATCAATATCAACGCTAATTAAAGTGGGATAGCCATATTTAGAATGGTATTCAACGGTTAATGATTCGCTGTTATCAATTAAACTATTCACTTTACTAAAGAGTTCATTCACTGTTAAAAAACTTGAGCGATACTGTTTATCTACAATCTCTGCATCTTGTTCGGTATAAGATAAAACAGTTTGATTATCTTTTATTAAAAGTACTGTAGGTTGAACAACTTCTGGAACGCAAAAACAACTTCTTCTTTGAGTGAAAGTGTAATCTGTTATATTAAGCGATTCCCATTTAGCTTGATTATCATCAAGCATTTTCTGTTGGTCATTGGTATCACTATTACAACCAATACAGGTTAATAAAATAACTAAACCAAGCGTTAAATTTTTGTTCACTTTGTTAATCCTTTAATTTGGTAGATATTTCCCTTTAAGAATATTCGTATTAATACAGAAACACTGTAATTAAGTGTAACTCTCATAGGTTACTTTGTAATCAAGGATTAAATTATGATTTTTCAGCCTTAATATGTTTTATGGCTTTGTCAGTTGTTTGTACCATACTTAAAAATTCTTTTATTAATAAAATAAGCCCATAAATCGCAACACCATGATGCGCACCGAGTTGATGTGTGTCACTTTGTATTTGACCATAAATTTGATAACCACTGGTGCACATTAAACATAGCGCCATAAATATGTTAGTGAAGTGACTATTGGCAATTTTGCTGAATATTGTGATCATCTATCTTAACCGATTAGTACCGTTGGCATACCCGCTACGATTGACCCACCATGAGCTGAGGTATCACCCATTCTAATGGCTGGTTTTCCGCCAATTAATACTGTGGCACTGCCCATAACTAAACTGTCAGGCGGGCCAACACAAGTTGCGCTATCCCCCATTACAGCAGCAGGTAAACTACCAATTAAAACCGTGGGAGCACCAGGACCAATTATTGGTCCTCCAACATGAGGAATGGGTGGTACTGCTGGTGTTTGCATCGGACATACATGCATATCCGTCATTCTTGCTGCAGGTTGCCCCATTAGCTTTCCTCTTTAATTTTGAGAAGTGCGGTTTTCGCACTTTTACCATTGGCAATATCTATGCCTAGCTGAATCGCTTTAATGTAAAACTGCTCATACCCCATTTCACCTTCCTGCCATTGCGGCACTGCTGCTGCAACTGTTATGGCTGCTGATACTGCATGACCATATAAAAATGCAGGCGGCATCACTGCGGGTAATTCAGGTGCAACAATAGAGCCAGTTCCAGACCAAAAAACAGCTTTTGCAACCCATGATGGTGCTGACTCTAAGCCAACTCTATCAGCTAATTGGTTTGCTCGCACTCTATGTGTTTCATTAGGTTGTTTTAACCAATTACGGGCGCTATTAATGGCATGAATTTGAGTATCATCCCATTCATTTTCACGAAGTTCCATAACAATGCTTGCCCAGTTAATTGCATCAACCATAGGTAAAGCATGAGAAATAAATTGCACCGTATCATTAAATAATTTTGCTTCATTTAATGTTGCAATAGCTTCTATCGGTGTCATTTTATCTAGCAGCAGTGGTTTCGCATCATCGCTTAATTCATATCTCACTAATATAGATGCGATAGTTTGATTTGGAATTTTTTTATACATTAATTTACCTGTACTAAAGAGCCTGAAACTTGGGTAATACCTGAAGATGATACTTTAGTCATAGCTGATGAACTAAGCTCTGCTCCTGCACTACCTGTAACTTTAGCTTGGGCTGATGTACTGACAGTAACACCTGCATTACCCGACATTTCAGCATTAGCATTTGCACTGGCTTTAAAATTACTGCCAGCACTGATTTTAGTTTCAGCATTGCTATTGAGCTTTATATTAGCGCCGTTAACTTGAACATCACCAGTTGAATCAATCGATAACTTATCACATTTAATAGCAATACCACTTGTGCTTAGTTCAATGGAGTTACTACCTACTGTTAAAGTGATTTTATCATCAGCTTCCATGGTAATTTGCTTGGCTTTTTCAGCTAAGGTTTCTTTAATCGTTAAAGCATAATTATCGTTACCCGTTACTGTAATGGCTTTTTCTGTGGTGCTAGAAAACTCATTAGTCACAGTTTGTTTAAAGTCATTTTCGATTTCAATAACATGATCTTTTGCAGCATGAAAATATATCTGTTCATTATCTTTTTTATCATCGAAACGAATTTCATTTGCAGTTTCACCCAGCTGAGTTTTAATCCCGCTTTGTGTACTGTTGAGTTCATTATATGGCGGTGGGTTTTTACTATTATAAACACTGCCAATAACCAAAGGTTGATCGGGGTCATTATTGACAAAGCTCACTAACACTTCATCGCCCACTCTAGGGATAAACTGTATACCTAAACCAGAGCTTGCCATTGTTTGTGCTACGCGGATCCAACAACTAGGGCTATCACCACCTACTTTATCCCAATGGAATTGCACTTTAATACGACCACTTACATCATGCTGAGGTTGACCAACATCACCACCAATTACAATTGCGGTTTGCAAACCATTGATCACCGGTTTTGGAATAAATTTAGGATAACTTGGGCTTTTTATTGGACGGCATATAAATTGATTTGAATAACTCACTGATTGCTCAGCAGCTTCGATAGTATGAATAATTTCTTCTATGGCATAATCGCCAAGTTGGCTACTATCAGGATGTGCTGACAGTGTAAATTGCGTTGCTAATGTTAAATCTTCAACAATGCTTTTGGCTTCAACCAAACTGAAATCACTTTGCACTTGATTTAGTCGTTTTTTAACCACTTTACTGCTTAAATCACTCATATCACCTTTAACTGAGTTGGCCCCAAATTCATATTGAGTCAGTTTTTGCGTATTTGCGATAGTATGAGAAGAGCTAGAATCACCACTATCAACAACTTGAGTGCTTTCATAATCATAATTAACACTGCTTATTGCAGCGCCATGAAGCTTAAGCTTTGGCTGCCATTGCGTAACCAACATTTGCTCGCCAGTACGGCTTGCTTTGTAATCTAATTTAGCAATGATTGCATCTTCATAAGGTGAGTCTGGGTCTTGCAGATTTAACTGATGGCTATTACTTGTATGATTAAAATAATAATGAATTCCCTGCTCAGCTAATAACCTTTGCACAAAGTCAAAATCAGTTTCATTATATTGCACACAATAATTACGCTCATCTGAAGGTAATGTGCCTAAAGTATAGTTTCCTGAAAAACCAGCATCATCAAATACTTCAGATAAAATATCAGATAAGGTTTTTTGCTGAAAAACACGATAATTTTTACGAAAAGTAAGTAACCATAACCAAGGTCTTAGTACGACTTTATAATGCTGGTAGCCATGATCACTTTGACTTTCAAGTAACTGAACTTCAGTTAAATAGCCATTAAATACACGCTTTTCTTTTTGTTTATTATCGGCAACTTCATTCCAGTGACATGTAATAGGTTGACCTAGTTGATCATCTGCTGAAAAATTACTGCTTACTAATACACCTTGGATCAAAAACGCAGTTGATAAACTTTCATTAATAACCAGCTTATGACCCAAGTGAGTATTGTTATTTGAATCTGTAAAATATAACCCTCTATTTTCAAATTGATAAGCCACACACTTTCCTTATAATTTCAATTTTTGAGGATTAACCTCAAGTCGTTCTGGGTTATTTAATCTAATAATACTCTGGCGTTATCGCCTTGTTCATAAATCAGCAAGCTAACGGTAGATAAGGATTTTATTTCCGCTAAGCTGACAACGAGTGAGTGATTACCCCGCTCAACATTATCATTTAATCTTTAACTATTTTTTATTTTTTCTAATTCAACTAAAGCTTTTGGTACACGAGTTTTAACAAAGTTAAACCATTTTTCGCTCATGTTTCTGCTGACTTTAGCGATAACTTCTTTATTGGTGATAGTACATGGTTTATTTAAAGCACCGCCATCACGTAATACATCATAAATAATATGACCATTCTTTTTAGCCACCATCATATTTTTAGTATTAAGTTGTAACTCACCAATATGACCATTACTCATTTTTAAGAAAAACTTAATATCTTTATAACCCGCATCAGTGGCACCACAGTTATATTTAGCGTTATCACCTTGCCCTGTATCATATCTATCTTTCATAGCGAAAATGCTTTAATTCAATAAACTCTTTGGTTAAAGAAATCATAGCTTTAGCTGCAACCATATCTTCCATAGAGTCAAAGATAATGGTCATTCTTGCTGTATCTTTTAAATCACCAATATTGTAATTACGTTTACGGTTGGTTATTTTATCTAAAGCACCATGAAAATCTTTTACTCCAAAATAGGCACCAGAGGGCTGTTTAACTGCACCTTTACATACATGAACAGCATACTCTTTTAATTCTTATTGTGCTTCAAAGGTACTTTGAAACATCAAAAATAATTGTTTCCTCTTCAACTGTGTATTGGCTATCTGATTTCTAGCTTTAAAGTCTCAGGTCTTATTAGCGAGTTTATTACTCGTATTAGCATCTAAATAATTTGATAAAGTGCCTTTTTGCGTCATGATATTCAACATAGACACATCTTGATTTCTATTTGCATCATTTGCATATTCATTAGATGCAATTTTAGCTTTTAATTTTTGCAGTTTTTGTTCATAAGTTTGATTGTTAACTAAACGAAATCCTTGCGACATACGACCTTGTAAGTTAATTTTGGCCATTACAGCAGCTTTATTTTTTTTACAATTGCTTGCTGAATTTTTATTTCTTCAGCCTCAACAGGACTGTAAGCTTGTTTAGTATTTAATGGCATATTAGTCTCACTTATATTACGAGCTGTGATCAATTTAACACTCAAGTGTATTCAGTCAAGCTATCAGGTAAAAATTACCCATAAAGAAGCTGTGCTTGATGTTTTTTACTCGAGTATTGGCTATGTAATAAGCTAAGTTGGGATATTTCATTATCTATCAATACCCTTAACTGCTGCATGGCTTTGAGTCGTTTGGATGTTTGATGTACTTTGTTGTTAGGATCTAACCAGTGATGTAATGGTTTAAGTATTTTATTAGATATATATTCAATTCTATTTGTTATATCTTTTAAGCAAGATGCTAAATGAGACTTAGTGATCACCACAGCATATTTTGATTTACTGGTTTGAAATATTTGACTGTAATTTGTCAGCCCTTTATCAATCGCTTGTGTAAATTCATGACGGCGACCAAAAGTCACCCAACTAAGCTTTTTCCATTTAGATAAGCCTATCACTTTATCGCCTATCATAGTGCGATTAAAGGCTTGTTCATTGAGCCAAGTTTTGGTCAATATTTGATTATTAATACTTTTTAAAGACATTTCAAATTGCTTCATTTGTGCAATATGATCTTCTTGATGCATATCGGTTTGACTTAATTTTGATTTATTAAACCAGGTAATATCATCTAAAACACCTTTACCTGAACCTACTTTAGTAACGGTTTCTTGTAAATTTGATTTATCAAAACGTCTAATTTCACTTAAATGTGCAGCTCTGTGAATATCGCCCAAATAACCTTTAGTTAACGCTTTATGTTTTAAAATTGCTTCTCTGAGTTGATCTGCGTCTTCTCGTAAGGCATCACCTATGCCCTCGACTTCACATGGATGTTCATCCATTAAACGCCTTGCTTCTTCCTGCATAGGTTTTATATGATCTTCTATTACTCGCTTTGTGTAATTAATCCAAGTAGAAAAACTATATGCATTACCAGGAAGCATAGATACAAGCTGACTTTGCGTACACGTACTAATGACATAACATGCTAATAAAGGGCTTGTTTTAAATATTTCTAAATCAAATGTTGATACATATAAGCGTTTAAATAATTGATTAACTTTTCTTATTTCTTTGCAATGCTGTACAGTTTTAATAATGCTCGTAAGGGTTTTTCTAAAGTCATTAGCCCACTTTACGGCTTGTGATCCTACAGGTGCGAATGCATCTGTTGCAGCCGATGCTAAATCAGCAGCTAAATCAACCGCCATAGCATTACGCTCAGATTGCAGCGCATGTTTTAAACTATTAACTGCAGCTTTTGGATCACCCTGCGCAAAGAAATACTTGGCAATTCTAGTTTGTCTAATTTTCATTTGCTTTTTGACTAAGGCATAAACTTTAGGTGCAAATTCAACGATAAATTCAGCTGTACTTGCCAAAGGGATCAGGTGCATTAACAAGTTTTCTAATAATTTATAGATCTCTGCTTTTAGCATATCTATAAATTCCATAACTGTAATTTGCAGTGATTTAATTAGATTTAAAACAAAATTAACGACATTCGCTATGATCCCGTCTAAAGTCGTTTTTCCTGACACATATTTAACCGCTTGGGTGACACCAGATTTTACTTTAGCAATGATCTCTGCAACCATGCTAGGTACACTAAAGCCTTTAAATCCGAGCTGCTCTAATAAATCTTTTACGTCATTAGCAAAATCTTTAGCCGTTTTTAATTTGCTTTTAAACTTCATATTACAACCACGAAAAATTTGCATACAGATTTCTTTCTGTGCTTCTTTCATCATGGCTAATTCGCGTAATGATTGCGTATCTGTTTTTTGGCCAAAAAATAATTGTAAATGTAGCTTCCAAGGTGCTTCTGATTTGGTATTTCTAATAGATAAGCGGAAATCTTCCTTTGACTGGCACCATAAACCAAATTTAACTTTTAGATCTTCTAAAGTGTCTTCTGATTTATCAATATGATAGTTTCGGATAGCGTCATCAACATCCTTTAATAACTGGCTTCTCGCTGAGAGTCTCCCAGCATAAGTTTGTTCTTTCCATTCGTCGTAACTCATGAGCATAGGTAAAGCCATAGTCCAATCCACTTATTATTTTTAAATTTATTTAATTATAGAAACAAAAATCATTTTTACCTTAGGACTGATAGTTTTCCAATAGTTTCATTCTGATTTTTTTAAATATAGTTTAAAAAAGTTTTACTTTTTGTATTTCGGATTATTTTAGGATAATAATGAATAACAAAAAATGAAGCACTTAGTTTACCCCTCAAGCAAAGTCTTTGCGATAACTGAAAGCTTACTTGGTTTTATCGTTTTAATTTCTTGGTATTTTAAACAAACTTTAATTATCCAATTACACACCTCTGCTGCGCCTAAGCATTTTAATTTAATGCCAACAGAGCTGAGTTTAGAGCATGACAGCTATGTAAGAGGTTTTAATGCTAATAAAAAACCTATTGTTATTAAAAAGAGAAGTAACTTAGAGGGGTTACATAAAAATCAAAGTAAATTCCCCATTGATATTACATTAGCTGAAATCTCAGTAGCCGATCAACAACTTTTTATTGGAGTGATTAAAAACATTTATTTTGAAAACCGCACCATAGAGGAACTTGATAAAGCCAGATTCGAAACTGAATCCATCAAAATTGCGAAAAGCAAATTTATTGAATATATGGGCCATGAAATAAAAAGCCCAATGAATAGTATATATGGTGTTTTACAAATTTTAAGCCATGAGTCTAGCTCTGAATCAAGTAACAAATTAATTGAACAAGCTTTATTTTCCTCAAAATCATTAATTTGCACTATAGACGATATTATTGAATTTTTTAAAATTGAAGGTGATAAGCTTTTTATTGAAGAGTCAGTTTTTAGTCTTAAACGGCTATTGTAAACTTTAATTAATGATATGCAGCATGAAGTAAAAAAGAAAAAATTAAATGATCAATATATTACTCAAGCAACTTTTAAAATGGCTGGTTAGTAGATCCTATTAGGATCAGGCAAATTGTATTAAACTTAATCTTGAACTCATTAAATTATACTCAAGACGGTAATATTGATATTCATATTATTGATTCTAGTACTAATCGCAAATCCATTAAAATTACCCTAACAGGCGCAGGCATGAGTAAAGAAAAAGCTGCGAGCCTGTTTATCCATATAGATCAAGGAATAAAACTCACTACACATTAATGTGATGGCTCCTGCTTTTTAGTGATCTTGCCTTTAATAAAACAAGATAAAAACTTTCAAGAAATGCATTTACATACCCAAGAAGTTGTACATCATTATGATAATAAACATATATTACTAGTAGAAAACGAAGCTGTAAGCCAAGTCATTTTAAAAACGATGCTTGAAGCAACTAAAGCCAATGTCTCTTTAGTTACGAACGGACATGAAGCCCTTGATTATTTAAAAGATAAAAAAACTGATTTAATTATGATGAATACTCAACTTCCATCGATGAATGGAATAGATGCCTGTAAAGCAATTAGAGAGCAAAACTTTATCATGCCCATCGTTGCTGTGGCTGAACATAAAATACAAGATGATATTAATAATTTTGAACAATTAGGATTTAATGCCCGCATTGATAAACCTATTGAGCTGCATCATTTATATAAAGTCTTAACTGAGCAATTTAGTTAATACGATTTATTAAACCCTTTATATAAAATTTTCTTTTAACAGGGCTTAAAGAAATCAGTAAACAAACAGCAATCCATAAAAAAGCGCAATTTACATAACAGATATAAATTGCGCTTTTTTAAAATTAATATGAAGAAATTTAAGTTACATCAAAACTCTTGCTGTAACGCCTATCAAGGCGATGCCTGTAATTTTATCTATGATATGAACATTTTCTCTAAGCTTTTCGAGTACACTAGATTTAGATAAAACTAAAGCAATTAAACAATACCAAAGTGTATCTATTCCCCCTACCGTACTCACCATAATGATTTTTTGACCAAAACCAGCACCAGCCTCAATGAATTGACTGAATAATGCTATAAAAAAAATGGCAATTTTAGGGTTTAAAAAAGCTATCATAAAACCTTCAAAGGCACTTTGTTTTAACGTAACCGTAGAGGTTTCTTGTTTTAAACTACTTAAAGATGAGTTTGAAGTTAAAGCTTTAAATGCTAGCCAAAGTAAAAAAACTGCTCCCGCATATTTTATGATATTAAATAGCCAAGGCGTTTCTTTAATAATAAGCGCCATACCTAATATGGTTAATACGGCATATAAAGCTATTCCTGCACCATGTGCAATACTGACAACAAAACCATTAAGACGCCCACCTGACATAGTATGTTTTAAAACTACCATCAAACTCGGTCCCGGTGTCATAGCGCCTAAAACACAAATAGAGGCCAGTGATAACCATGCTGCTAATTCCATACTTTATATCCCCTTTAAATAATATGAAATATTGTAACTAACATTTCACATGAATATAAATCTAAAATTTTAATTTCAGCTATCACTTTATTTCATACCTTAAAATAATATCAATTATTGAAAGGCATATTCTGCGGCACAGATGCAAATAAATTAATTTCTAAATTTTGTGTTTTACCCGCCTCTAGGGTGACGCGTGTCTCTTTTAAAGGTGTAACTGGGGTTGGCAGGTTTTTAATCACATATTCACCTTCTGGTAAATTAATAGCAAGCTCACCTTCACTTTTGGTTTTTACGACTTGTATTAGCTTTTCTTTTTTATCATAAATATTAAAAGATTGCTGTATTTGTGTAAAATTACAATGCTTTTTCATCTGCTCAGATGTATCTAGGATTTGCCCAGGACACATAGCGCGATTTGCAATTAAGTGTAATGTACCCGTTGTGTTTATTTTCTCTATTGATGTTTCCTCATTTAATGCATTATTTCCTGTAGAGCTCGTTTCTTCCTGACAGCCACTCATAGCTAACAAGGCTAAAAATATCAAACTATGTTTTACCATATTACCTTCCTTAAAAATTAGCCTAGGCGTCCCTAGGCTAATTAATTTGTAAATAAGTAAGCTAAATTAATTGCTTAATTACTTTTTGAATCTACGACCAAAAAGACCCGCTAATGCAAGCAGTATGAAACCAAAAGTACCACCGCTACTTTTCTTTTTCTCTACTGTTACATTGATATTTTTGCTCACAGTGTCATTTTCAGCTTGGCCATCATCAGCAACAACCGTAAATGTGATGCTGCCATGTTCACCCTTTATTGCGCTTAAGCTTAGTGCGCCAGTTTCATTATTAAAAGCAACATTAACTAAACTTGAAGTTTCAGGGTAAATAGAATAGCTAACTACTTGGTTTTGCTCATTTTCAGGCACTTCACTTGCTGATACAGTTACTGATGCAGCTGTTGAGAAGTCTTGCTCTAATGTTAAGCTAGATTGGCTAACACTAAACTCAGGTGCGTCGTTAACTGATTTAATATCAAATTCAAAACGCCCTTTAGTTGTATTGTGTTGTTCACCATCACTACCACGTAGGAAGAACTCATCAGTACCAAAATAGTTTGATTCTGGTGTATATCTCACATTATCAAAATCAGCTAAAGCAATATGTTGCCCTTTTGTCACTGCCTCATCTGCTAATGTAAACTCTCCTTTGCTTGGTAATGACTCTACATATACGTGAGTCACTGATTCATCATCGGCAATATCTTCACTGATTAATGATTGCGACAATGCAAACGTCACATCTTCGTCAACTTCTAGTTCAGCGCCTTTTAACTGGACTTGAGGCAATTTGCCAAGTTGTACTCTAAATACACCACGGCCATGAGTAAATGCATATAATTGGTTATCTACAATTGTTAAGTGCTCTGTCATAACATTTGCAAAATCTGTATTTTCAACAACCCAATTATCACCACCATCAAATGATACAAATAGACCGAGATCTGTACCTACATATAATCTTTTGCTATCTGATGGATCGACAACAATTGTATGTACTGGGATATCAGGAATACCATTATCGGCACCTAAATTATCAATGGCTTTCCAAGTCACACCACTATTTTCAGATTTCCACACATGATTAACACCAAATGTTGAGTATGTCGCATACGCAATTTGGCTATTATTAGGGTCAAATGTCACAGAAGATACATTACCTAGCACTGGCTGAGATGGATGCCATTGGGTATCACTTTGTGTCTCACCCGCAGCTTTATTATGAACAATAAAACCACGAGATGTACCTACTAATACATTATCCGAATCACCATTAGCAATACCAAAAGCTGTGATACTGCTACCTTCAGGCATAGAGTCAGATGCACGGTCCCAAGTTTGGCCCTTATCATTTGTTCTCCAAATGTAATTACCACCTGTCCATAATCTATCTGGGTTATTATTATCTAGTAAGTGTGGCGTGATAAATCTAAAGCCGTTATCTGGTTCATGCTCACCAAAGTTAACACTTGCATTATTCCAACTCGCACCTGAGTCATAACTTACTTGTAATGAGTTATAAACATAAGAAGAGTAAATAATATCTGAGTTTGTAGGATCGATTGATGTATAACCACCGTCTCCACCACGGATTTCAACCCAAGTTTGACCGCCTTCAACCGTGCCCATTTGAGTACCGTTATCTTGTGAACCTGCAGCATATTTACTACCATCACTTGCCGCTCCACCATGATAGAATTGTGTAACAGCATAGCCATTATTCATGTTTTCAAATTTAATATATTCTTCTTGTGCGTAACCAATTGAGTCATCATTATACCAAGTTGAGTACATTAAGTGACACATATCAGATACCACAGCAAACACATTACCTTGTGCATCTAAAGTACGCTGAACACCACCATCATTACCTATGTACATGGTTTTATTAGTTGTGCCATTATAATCTGGATGGAATACAATAATATGGTTATCAGCATGGATATAACGCTCATGACTTGGATCTAACCACCATTGGCTAGCAATACCAAAGTTTTTACCGCCATTATCTGAACGTAAAACGTCAACACCGCCTACCCAAACTCTTTCTGCGTCACTTGGATCTACAGCTAATGTTAAATCATACCAACCTTGCCCTGTACCTATTTTAGATGAGCCGCCCCAACACTGCTGATTAACCACACCATCACCATAAGTATAACCAAGCATACTTCTTGCTATTGGCGCTTCTTCTGGTGCTGTATCTCTACCAACCTGTTTAGTCCAAGTATCGCCCCCATCCATAGATCTAAATAATGAATGAAGTGCATTAGTATTCACATCAACCGCTAACGCGTAAACAGAATCTTGGTTAGATGGTGATAATGCCACTTCGATACGACCAAAATCTTCATTGCCTTCAACTAATGAATCAATTGTTGTAGTCCAAGTTGCACCTGCATCTTTAGAAACAAGTACTTGGCTAGGTGCAGTATGGTTACCACATGCAGCAACTAAGTAATCTACCTCTTTATCTGTACGTAATTCAATATCTAAACAACCAACAGGGAAAGTACGATCACCTGCTTGTACAGAGAAATCTGCGGCATCAATTAATTTAGTCCAATCACCACCCGCGTTATCTGTTTTAAATAAACCACCATTACTAGCTACATACATAGTTTTTGGATTGTTATGACTAACTACAATACGGTAGATGAAGTGAAAATCAGGGTTGTTTACTGTAGATGCTATCGAATTCCAGCTCGTTCCCGCATCTGATGAAACAAAAATACCATTGCCTCGCATAATACCTGTGTAGCGGAAACCTTCACCAGTACCTGCATAAATAATATCAGGATTACCTGGTTCAAAATTTAATGTAGTAACAGCTAAATGCGTCATTAAATCATCAAGTGGTTGCCAGTTTTCACCTGCATCGGTTGTTTTCCAAACACCGCCTGAAACACCTGCTGTGTACATAGTATCTGGTGTTGTTGGGTGAAATAAAAGAGCACGAGTTCTACCACCTACATTACCTGGACCTAATTGCTCCCAACGATCAACCGTATCACTAGCGTTTACACTTGATGCGTATAGCCCATTTTCCTGTGGTTGTACAAAAGATTGCGCCGCTAAATCATAATGTGGCTGTTTTTGCATATATGCGCGTGCAATATCATACTTTTCAACTGGTAACTGTTTCATGCCTATTGGCATTCTTTTAGCGTTAAAAAACTCTGCAGCTTCACTTGGCTTACCATATTTCGCCTTATGAATAAGTTTTTTTTCTAATTTGGCTTGAAATCTATCCGGTAATTGCAGTTGACTCTCATCAACAGACTGGCTTGATTGGTACATATATCCACCAATTGCAAGCAATACACCAGTAGCAACTAAAGTTTTAGACATGAAACGTCCCATAGTGTTCCCTTTTTATCTTATAGTTAATTGTTATTACCTGAACTAAAAACCCTATAAAAATATAGAATTAAAGTTCTATTTTAGTTTTTAGTAAAATAAACCGAAAGCATTTGTATCCTTTTTTTCGACAGCAAGCTAACAATAAATTGATAACTTTGTAAACGTATGTAAAAAGTTAGAATTGAAATGAAACCTAAAATAACAATCAAACCACTGATTTGAAAGAAAATATAACTACAAAACTCAAGCATTCGGCTAGTTAACTTAAATATCACAACTTATATAAAATTTTAAAACAAACCGTATAATGTTCTGCGAATTAACAATGCTTCTATCTATATAAGTTACTATTAAATATGATACTTTTTCCTAGCTTTATTTTATTAACCAATATCGTTCAACCTGCTTTAGATACGCCAAAAGTTGAACGTATCCAAGTCAATATTAGTCGGAACTTACTTAACTCAACGCCTGTCACATCCAATAATGTCCAAACGCTTAATTCAGAACAGCAAATTAGTTTAGATAGAAGCATCGCTGATTGGCTCAACCAAATCCCAGGGGTCAGCATGAACGGGCAAGGTGGATTGATGCAAAGCTACAGTATACGAGGATTGAGCAAAGCTAGGATCAGAACAGAAGTCGATGGTATTCCTATTATTACAGATAGAAGAGCGGGTAATTCAGTCTCTTTTATTCCAACGAACTTATTGTCAGATGCAATCGTTCAAAAAGGCGCAAGTTCTACCTTATATGGCTCAGATGCTATGGGTGGTGTCATTAGTCTTTCAAGTATCACTCCTCAAGAGTTAAATGTATCGATGTCACAACAAACCAATGGGGATCAAAGTGACATTTCAATATCTAATGGCAACGATGCAATACAAGCTGGCGCTGCTTATCGAAAAGCTAAAAATAGCCAAGCAGCAAATGGTAAAGAGCTGCATACCGAATTTGAACAAGCAGCAGGTTTAATTAAATATCAAACCGATTTTAGTGATTTTAATACTCAAACCAGCTTTTTGATCAGTGAAACAACAGATATAGGTAAAAGTTCATCAAACTTCCCAGATAAGAAAGTTACGATTTATCCAAGTGAAATCCATAGCCTCAGTCAATTTCAATTGAGCTATCAAGATCTATGGCTAGTAAAACTGTACCATCATTATCAAAACTGGGAGAGCCAAGTAGATCGCATTAGCTCAAGAACAAATAAAACTTTTTATCAAGCGCATACCATTGGCAGCTTATTTTACAGCCACCACAACCTTCATACAGGAAAAGGACGATACGGCATAGAATGGGTTGGTAGAAGAGGCGTTAAAATCTCAGAGCAAGAATATGATTTGTCTCATACTTTAACTTTTGAAAAAAACTTATTAGATGGTAACCAAGATAATTTTGGTTTATTTATTGATGAACATTGGCAATACGATGATTTTAAATTTATGGCTGGTTTAAGATACGATAGTATCAAACAAACAAATCAAATCACACATACCGCTCGCCATGCTAGTAAATTAAACTCAAGTTTATCTACAAGCTACTTAGTATCAGATCAATTTGATATTCATGCTGAATATGGCACAGGCTTTAGATTTCCAACTTTATCTGAGCTGTACTTTAATGGCGAAACACCGAGAGGAACCACATTAGGTAATAAAGACTTAAAACCTGAAACCAGTAAAAGCTATGCTATTGATCTGAACTACCACTTTGAGAACAGCAATTTATCATTAAGTACGTATTTACAAAACTTAGATAATTATATTCAAAGGTATCGCGTAAATAGTGATTTGAGAAGTTATCAAAATATTGATGAAGCACGCATTAAAGGTTTTGAACTCAGTTACGAATTCCAAGTAACTGATAACTTCACTCACCAAGTCTCATATCAAAAACAAATAGGCACAGATAGTGACGGACAAACCTTAGCAGATTTACTTCCTACAAAATGGACACTTAATAGCCAATGGTTTTTAAACCGCGCAAGTATTTTAAGTAACATTTCATATAGAAAAGAAAAATCTGACATTGCAGACGGTGAACAAGCATTAAATAGTGTTTTGTTATGGGATTTAAAATGGCGCTACCATTTAAGTGATCAATTTAATCTCAGCCTCAGTGCTAACAATCTATTAGATAAATTATATTATGGTACAGCAGATGAAGATGCAGACTTCCAACCAGGTAGATCATTTGGTATCTCAATAAACTACCAAAGTGAATAAACTATTTTTTGAGCACTTTTAAACCATAACTAATGGTTTTTTCTAAATGGGATTTACATGCTTGATAACATATTTCTCTAAACCATTTATGCTCAGGATCTAAATTATTTTTTGCATGCCATAAAATATAATATTCATGAGGCTTTATATCTAATGGTAAAGGTTTAATCTGTAAATCATGTAGCTGAGAAAAATCTGCGGCGATATGCAAAGGTGTGGTTAAAATCGTATCAGTCTGCAATAGTAATTCTATTGCAGACTGAAAAAATGGTACTGAAGCAAATACGTTTCTCTTTTTACCAAGTTCAGCTAAAGCAGAGTCAACAGGGCTATCTTTGTCACCCCCACCACTTATAACAATATGTTTTGCTTGCGTATAATCCTTTATTGTAAAGGGGCTTTCCACTTTTGGATCTGAATTTCGCATCACGATCACCAATTCATCTTCAGCCATTTTTTTGCCATAAAGATTTTCAGGTACAGTATCAATAATAGTTGATACCAAATCCAAAGATTTGTGAGAAAGCTCAGTTAACCAATTTTTTTGCCATAGTTGATATTCAATACTGATATCTGGCGCACTTTTTACCATTTGAGCACTGATCTGAGGTAAAATAAACTGTGAAACATAATCACTCGAAGCTAATTTAAACTTACGTTTACATTGGATTAAATCTAACGTTTTTGGTAAATACAAATTATCTAATGTTTGAATAATACTAGGTAACTGTGTTTTTAATTCTTCACCCCTTTGTGTCAGCACAAAATGATTAGCTTCACGAATTAAAATGGGATCATGAAAGGCATCACGAATTTGAGATAAAGTTTTACTCATAGCTGATTGCGTCACATTTAAAGCCTTTGCAGACTCGGTCAAGTTACGTGTATGTAGTAAAGATATAAGTGCTGGTAACAACTTATAGTTATTCAAAAGTGATGCCTTAAATTATAGAAATACATTCAATGAGAAATTATCTCAATGAGTTTATAACTTTTTATAAATCATTTCATCAACAGAGAGCTTGCCGGCACCTTGAATTAATATATTCACAACACCTGCTAAAAGTAATAATTGAAATTCATAACCCCCTTTACCAAACATGCCAGCATCCAAATGTACAAAACCGATTGCCACTAGCATTACAATGACTAAACTACTCGCCGCCACACGTGTCAATAAACCAATAATCAGTAATGCGCCGCCTAATGTTTCAGCAAGCCCAGCTGCAATAGCCAATAAATAACTAGGCTCTAACCCCATGCTGCCTAGCCATCCAGCAAAACCAGCTGGATTGCCTTCACCAAAGAGTTTCCCCCAGCCATGACCAATAAAAATTACACCTAAAACAAGCCTTAAAATAACTGGTGCCAGTTGGTTAGTGTTGCTATCTAATATACTTTTTGCTAAATCTTTCATAATTGTACCTAAATTAAATTAATGAAAGTATTTTAGTGACTTAGAAGCATGAATAAAAATTCTAATTTAGACTAAAAACCATGAATTTAACTCATGCCTGATGATAAGTATACTGATGCAACGCCTAATAATGAAAACAAACTAACTAAGGCAAGTATTGGTAATTTCAATGATTTTAATAGATAGATACCCAATACTACCAAAGCCATATCTATATTATTGATCACAGCGCTTTGAAAAACAGGCTGATATAGAGCTGACAATAATAGACCTACAACAGCAGCATTGACCCCATTCATCGCTCCAGAAATACTGGCATTACTTGCTAAAGCCTGCCAATTTTTTAAAACAATTAATATCAATAAAAAGCCAGGTAAAAAAATAGCTAAAGTCGCTAATAATGCACCTAAAATTGGAGAGCTGGGTAATAACTCAAAACCTAAAAAGGTGGCTAAGGTAAACATAGGTCCAGGCACAGCTTGTGCTGTGGCATAAGCAGTTAAAAATGCGTCTTGGCTTAGCTGTTCTCCCACTAGCCCTTCTAATAGTGGTAATACAACATGTCCGCCACCAAAGACTAAACTACCAGCTTGAAAAAAGTCAGCGAAAAGCTGCGTATGTGCGTTCAAATGCGACAATACTGGCAAACCAATCAATAAACCTATAAAAATCACAAGGGGTAGCCAGCTTAATTGTATTTTAGCGTGTGTATTTGAGCTGATGTTATCTTCTTTGCTTAAATAAAGCTTACCAATGTAAGCTGCAAAAATAAGCACACACATTTGTGTATAAAGAGAAGGAATAATTAACAACGCCATTGCGGTAAAGGCAAACAAGAAAACTGAGGTTTTGTTCTTACAAAAATTATTAAACATGCCCCAAACTGCGTCAGCTACAACAATTACGGCGAGTAATTTTAAGCCATGGATCATACCTTCAAAAAAGGTATTATCAGAAAAACTTTGACTCATATAAGCGATTGCTAACATGACAAAAACTGAAGGTAACGTAAAACCTAAAAAAGCGGCTATCGCCCCTGGTAATCCAGCTCTGTGATAACCAATAGAAAACCCCACTTGGCTAGAGCCTGGTCCAGGCAAAAATTGGCTTAAAGCCACAAATTGACCATAATCTTTATCACTTAACCATTGATGCTTTTCAACAAAAGCTTGTCTAAAGTAGCCAATATGTGCAGCGGGTCCACCAAAACTCATACAGCCTAAAATAAAAAACTTAGAAAAAATTTCGAACATGTTTCCAATCTATTTTTACAATTAATAAAAATAAGATAATAAAACCACACTTATGATTCAAATTGATTGTGTTAATTAAAACTATGAATACAATTAATATATGATTTTTTGATTGTAATAATTTTATGAAAGAAGTTAGCTGGCGTGCCATAGATCTCAACCTACTTGTTGTTTTTAATGCCTTAATGGAAGAAAAAAGTGTTTCAAAAGCGGCAAACACACTCCATATAAGTCAATCAGCTATGAGTCATAGCTTATCTCGTTTACGTGATTTATTAGATGATCCTTTATTTGAGCGTCAAGGTCATTCAATGCTTGCTAGCCAAAAAGCGCTTGATCTCGCACCTGTGATCTCTGGCATTTTAAATCAAATTTCTAAACAAGTTTTAAACTCAAGCTCTTTTGAGCCAATTGACTTTACCAGCACTTTTAAAATTGGCTTAACAGATTATGCCGAATTATTATTTGCTCCTGTATTATTTGATGTAATCTCCAAATATTCACCTAAAAGCCAGATTTGTTTTTATCATGTCGATAAAAGTAATTTTGAATCGGTTTTTAAAGAACACCACCTAGATTTAATGCTAGCTAGTATCAATAAAACACTCAAAAACTTTAATCGAAGTCATGTTTATACAGAAAAACATGTATGTTTATTTGACAAATATGCAACAGGGATCACAACACCTATATCACTAAAACAATATTGTGATATTCCTCATGCTTTAACTAGTTCTAATGGTCAGATGGCATCGCCCATAGATGCGCAATTGGCAAAACATAATCATCACAGACACGTAAAAGTCACTTCCCGTAACTTTTTAACCTTACGGCATTTGTTAAAAGGAAGAAATTTATTATGTGTCGTACCCGAGTTAGTCGCAAAAATGGATCTATTTTCCAATGAACTCACTTATGGCACCCCACCCATAGCAGTAAACGACTTTAACTTAGAAATTCTATGGGAGACCAGAAACGACCAAAATGCCAAAAACCTTTGGTTACGTGAGCTAGTCAAAGCAAGTATTTCGGAACAAGTTGCTCAATTAAGGCTAAATTAAAGTTTAAAAGTAGATCTTAGAAGTAAATGATTGTAAATGGATATAAAAAAAGTCATAAAAGCTTATATAAGACACTGATATTAAGACTAATTCACTTCATCGACAAATACTAGACTTTCACTTTGTTTCACTATAGTTTAACCGGTTCAAATAAAGCTACTAGGGAAAAGTTCGATGATTAAAAAAGCGCTCACATGTGCTGTATTAATGGCACTGACAGCATGTGGTTCACAAGAAGTAGAAAATAAAAATACCACAGAGGCTGAAGTAAAGAATGTAAAAAGCCAAGTTGCAGCAATTACCTATCCAGAAACTAAAAAGGGTGATGTTGTAGATACTTATTTCAATACTAAAATAGCAGATCCATATCGCTGGTTAGAAGATGATATGAGCGAAGAAACTGCTGATTGGGTAAAAGCGCAAAATAAAGTAACCGCAGATTACCTTTCACAAATTCCATATCGCGATGAACTAAAAGCAAGCCTTAAAAACTTAATGGATTACGAAAAAGTAGGTGCACCATTTAAAGAAGGTAACTACACCTACTTTTATAAAAATGACGGATTACAAAACCAATATGTAGTTTACCGCCAAAAAGAGGATGGTGAAGCTGAAGTATTTTTAGACCCAAATAAATTCAGTGAAGATGGCACCACATCACTTGCAGGTTTAAGCTTTTCTAAAGATGGTTCTCTTGCTGCTTATCAAATTTCTGAAGGTGGCAGTGATTGGCGCAAAGTAATCATCATAGACGTTGAATCTAAAAAACAAATAGAAGAAACGCTTATTGATGTTAAATTCAGTGATATATCTTGGATTGGTAATGAAGGTTTTTATTACTCAAGCTACGACAAACCAAAAGGTAGCGAACTATCTGCTAAAACAGATCAACATAAATTGTATTTTCATAAGCTAGGTACAGCTCAAAAAGATGACCAGTTGGTATTTGGTGGCACAGATAGCGAAAAACATCGTTATATTGGCGGGTATGTTACTGAAGATGATAAATATTTATTAGTATCAGCATCTGTTTCAACATCGGGTAATAAACTATTTATTAAAGATTTAACTAAGGCTAACAGTGAACTTGTTACAATTTTAAATAATACAGATTCAGATACGCATGTTTTAGATAATATAGGCAGCAAACTATTTTTAGTGACTAACTTAAATGCACCAAACAAAAAAGTAGTTACCGTTGATGCAGCTGATCCTAGCCCAGAATACTGGGAAGACCTGATCCCTGAAACAAAAAATGTATTAAGTGTTTCTACTGGTGGCGGCTATATTTTTGCTAAGTACATGGTTGATGCAATTTCTAAAGTAAAACAGTTTGATAAATCAGGTAAAGAGATACGTGAAATAGCACTTCCTGGTGTCGGTACTGCAAGAGGTTTTAGCGGTAAAGATGATGATGCAACTTTATATTACTCTTTCACTAACTACAAAACACCAGGTACCACTTTCACTTTTGATGCATCAAAAGGAGAAAGTAAAGTATACCGCAAATCAAATGCTAAATTTGATAGCGAACAATACGAGTCTAAACAAGTATTTTATAAATCTAAAGATGGTACAAAAGTACCTATGATCATTACCCATAAAAAAGGCATTGAATTAGATGGCTCAAACCCAACAATTCTTTATGCGTACGGTGGTTTTAATGTCAGCCTAACACCAAGATTTAGCCCAACACGAGCAGCTTGGTTAGAGCAAGGCGGTATTTATGCTGTTGCCAATTTACGTGGCGGTGGTGAATACGGTAAAGAGTGGCATAAAGCGGGAACTCAACTACAAAAACAAAATGTTTTTGATGATTTTATTTCAGCAGCTGAATTCTTAATCGACAAAAAATATACTTCAAGCCCTAAACTGGCAGTAAATGGTGGCTCAAACGGTGGTTTACTTGTTGGTGCGGTTATGACGCAACGCCCTGAACTATTTAAAGTTGCACTACCTGCCGTTGGTGTATTAGATATGTTGAGATACCATACTTTCACTGCAGGTGCCGGTTGGGCTTACGACTATGGTACAGCTGAGCAAAGTAAAGAAATGTTTAATTACTTAAAAGCTTATTCTCCTGTCCATAATGTAAAACCTGGCGTGCAATATCCTGCAACTATGGTAACAACGGGTGATCATGATGACCGTGTAGTACCTGCTCACTCATTTAAATTTGCAGCTGAGCTACAAGCAAAACAAGTAGGCACTAACCCTACCCTGATCCGCATTGAAACTAATGCAGGCCATGGCGCAGGTACTCCTACAAGTAAAACCATTGAGCAATATGCTGATATTTATGGTTTCACTTTATACAATATGGGTGTGAAAAAACTGTAAATTTGTTTTAGGTATACAAACAAAAAAGGGTTACTCATAATATATGAGTAACCCTTTTTTAATGTCTTAATTCTATACTTTCTGAAACTTATAAACCGATCCTAAGTTTAAGATATCAGTTAATTCATCTAATGCAGTTCTTGATTCAACTAATAACTGAGGATCTTGTAAGTCTTCAGGTTTTATTACATCTCTATAATGACTATCTACCCAAGTATTTAAACGTTTATATAAATTATCAGACAGGATACACGCAGGATTTACAGCAGCTAACTCTTGTTCACTTAATGTGACTCTTAAACGTAAACAGGCAGGCCCACCGCCATTTTTCATACTTTCATTCACATCAAAGTATTTAACCTGTTTGATTGGTGTATTTTTTGTAATTAAACGATCTAAATACGATTTAACATTTTGATTATTTTCACAATGCTTAGGCGCAATAATCGCCATAGATGAATCAGGTAAGGTGACTATTTGCGTATTAAACAAATAGGTATTTACTGCATCTTGCACACTCACTTCATTGCTAGGTACTTCAATAAAATGTAGTTCTTGTGAGCTTAATTTTTGGTCCACTTCCTTAATAAATAACTCAGTATTTAAAAAAGCTTTCTCATGATAAAACAGTACGTTTTGATTCCCGACAGCAATCACATCATTATGAAATACGCCCGCATCTATCACATCAGGGTTTTGTTGTACAAATACAGTTTTATCATCAGATAAACCATGTAACCTAGCAACTGCGCGGCTGGCTTCTATCGTCTGCCTTGCAGCAAACTTTTGTGGTTTAGGCATATTAGCGTTAAATGCATAACGACCAAAGGAAAAAATCTCGACCCCGTTATCTGCGTACTCATCACATAAACGCGTATGATTAGCAGCACCTTCATCGCCAAAATGGTCACTGTCATTCAAATGCATATGATGTTCAAAGTATTCATCATTTGCAAAGATTGCTTTTAAAATATTGCCGGTTGTTTCTGGCTCTAATGATCGGTGAAACTTATTGGTTAAGTTAGCAGGAGTGAAATGTACTTTTTTATTACTGGTATCCGATGATGGAGAAACGGTTGCAGCATTTGCAGTCCACATACTCGAAGCCGAATAACACGCAGCTAAAACATTCGGTGCCTCCTTATAAGCTTGGGCTAAAACTTGTGAATCTTTACCTTTAAACCCTAGACGCCTCAAAGTATACATATCTGGTCTTTCTTGTGGCGCTAAAACCCCTTGCGTTAGTCCTAAATCATGTAAAGCTTTCATTTTAGCTAAACCTTGTTTAGCAGCGCTTTTAGGGCTTGAACTATCATAAGCACTTTTTAATGAAGCCACATTTCCCTCAGATAAACCGGCATAATTATGAGTAGGGCCAACTAATCCATCAAAATTTACTTCAAAACTTTTCATTTAATAACCTTTTGAAATTTTATTTATAAATACTCAAACTCAATACATGTACCAATCTGAAATTAAGTTTAAGAAACTTGCCCCTTAGCGCTATAGTACCTAATAGATTATTTAATTGTGCGCTATATTTTCCATTAATAGATGAATTTTATTAATTTGTTCAAATTATGATTTAACAATTAGTCATATTTACCCATTTAGCAGCATTGATATCACAGAGTAAATCATAAATATAAATAAAAATGTCCACTTCTTTTCTTAAAATAAGATTAAGCTAATAAGTTGATCTACTAAAGCTATAAATACCTTAAGCACTTTATAAAACTGTTTTTTTAAAAAACGAACACAGCTTACTCAAAACCGAACAGAAATCACTTAACTAATTCCCCTATAAAACTTAAAGTACTGATAAATAAACAAAAATAAAGCTGGCACAGTAATTCCAATAAAGAATTTAAGTTATTAAATAATATGTGTCCTCAACAATGAAAATAGAATTAACACAAAACAAACCTTGGAAGAAAGACATATTAATCAGCCTGTTTATTTCTTTATTATGTTATGCCGCTTATGCAGTTAGCAGTAAGTCGGTAAAATCCATACCAAAAGAAAATGTGAGTTTTCAAAATGTACAAACTGGACCTATAGATATATACGCCAACGCCTATGGTGAGTTAATTTCAGCAAAAGAGCGCCTATTAACAGCGCCTGCACTGGGAAAAGTATCTCAAATACTGGTACGCCCAGGTACTCAAGTAACACCAGAAACTGTCATACTTCATTTGTTCAACCCTAAATTAAACCAAGAAGTAAGTGAATCTAAAGGGTTATTAGCACAACAAAAAGCAGAACGTGAGGCTTTTAAATACGAACAACAAAATGAAAGATTAAACTACCAAAGTAATATTGCAGATATTCAAGCAGAAATTGAAAAAGCACAACTAGAACTTTCAGTTAATCAAAAGCTATTAAAATTAGGTGTTGCCTCACAAATTGAATTACAACGTGCACAACTGGCCCTGGAACAACAAAATAAACGATTAAAGTTCGAAAAAGAGAAGTACCAGCAATTTATAGAGATGCAGAGTTACCAGCTCACTCAAAAAGATATCACTATTGAACAACAAACCTCACAAGTGAGTTTATTAGAACAGCAACTTGAAGATATGAAAGTTAAGGCGGGGATCACAGGTTCCTTACAAAACCTAGAAATAGAGTTAGGTCAAAGTGTTCAACTAGGTGAATCACTTGCAAAAGTAGGTAGCAATAAAGCACTCATCGCCAGATTACGTTTGCCGCAACATCAAGCTGATCAAATAGATATTAATGCACCTGTAATATTAGATACGCAAAAAGGTTTAATTCAAGCGCATATTTCTCGCATCGAAAGTGTTGTAAAAAATGGCTCTGTACTGGCGGAAGCAATTCTTGATAGTGAATTAACAACAAATGCACGCCCCGCCTTAACAATATCAGCACAAGTATTTATAAAACATCAAAAAGATGCCGTATTTACCCAACAAGCATCAGGAATGCGCCCAAACAGTAAACTCAATGTATTTATACAAACACAAAACCATATGTTGCAAAAGAGAGAAGTTACTTTTGGTGATATATCTCAAGGAAATTTAGTTGTCACCAAAGGCTTAAACGCTGGTGATAAAATTGTCAGTTCAGATTTAAGTAAATATAGCCAGTTCAAACAATTAGCATTATTAGATTAACCATATCCACCCAAATCAATGTAAAATGCCAAAACGTAAAGGCCCTTTACAATGATTTGGATAAAAAAATTATAAGGAATATATTATGAAACAAGTTGTCTCTATGAGTAATATCCATAAGCGTTATGATGGCCAACAAATAGAAACTCACGCCTTGCAAGGTGTCTCTCTTGAAATTATGCAAGGAGAGTTTGTGGCTATCACAGGACCTTCAGGCTGTGGTAAATCAACTTTATTATCTATTATGGGTCTAATGGATAGTGCAAGTGAAGGCTGTTATCAAATTGCCCAAATTGATACTGCAAACCTCAAAATTGATCAAAGAACACAAATAAGAAATGAACATATAGGTTACGTATTTCAGTCATTTAATTTAATTGATAATTTAACTGTATTTGAAAACATCGCTTTGCCACTTGAACATAGAAATGTAAAAAAAGCTGAAATAAAAACCCGTGTAGAAGCAGTATTAGATCAAGTCGATATGCTACATCGTAAAAACTACCGACCTAACCAGCTTTCAGGTGGTCAACAACAGCGTATCGCCATCGCCAGAGCCTTAGTTGGTAGGCCTGATCTCATCTTAGTAGATGAACCCACAGGTAACTTAGATAGTAAAAATGGTGATCAGGTTATGTTGCTATTAGAGCAATTAAATAAAGCAGGTTCAACTATTGTAATGGTAACCCATGATAGCCGTTATTCACGCTGTGCTAGCCGCGAAATACAATTGTTAGACGGTCAAATTATCACTGAACAATTCGCTGCTCAAAGTGTTCAGGGGGTTGCATGAGTTTATACCAAAAAGCATTTATCACAGGGATCGCTAGAGTTTTTTCACTGCCAAGGCTAAGTATTCCGCTTATTGTAACTTTAGGTCTTACTTTAGGCGCAGTATTAAGTGTTATAGCGATTTCATCAACGCTATTTTTAAAACCTCTTAAAGGCGTAAATAACGAAGATAATATTCAAACATTTCAATTTCAGATGCAATTTAGTAAAGATATGAGTATTTCATATTGGAATTTACGTCGTTTAGCTGATTTTAATGAAACTTATAAACATTTAGGCACTTGGGCGGGTATTTCATCTAATAATGAAACAGCTGTCAGCATTGATAATGTAACATATTCCACTACACAATTCTCAGCCTCTGATACTATTTTAAATGTATTAGGTACCCAATTACTTAAAGGACAAGATGTCACATTAGATGCGCCAGATGAATATGTTTGGATCTCAAACTCTTTATGGCAACACGCATTTTCAGGTAATGACTCGGCGATAGGTAAACAAATAACGCATAATAATAAAAGTTATATCATAGCAGGGATCTTAGAAGATTTAATGGATGCGCCAGATAATAGTGTTATCGCTCAGGAGCAAATTTGGTTTATTTCTAAGCTTACTAGTTTGCTAGGAAAAACTGAAGAAAGTGCTGTAAGAGATGATATAAAAGCATTATTATTAAAAGCTAAAAACCCCAATATCAAGCCACCTTCAAAAGAAGAAGCAATCCAATGGCGCACACAGTACATAACAAATAATACACCTGAAGAACAACTGCAAGGCTACTTAGGATTTATCAATAGCAGCCCAGTAGAGGTCATTACAGATAGTTATAGAAACCACTTATTGGGTTCAAGTAAAAACTTAATATATGCTTTATTTGCAGCAGTAATAGGTTTACTCCTTATGGCGACATTAAACTTACTGAACTTATTTATTGCGCACTATCAAACCCGCAATAAAGAGTTTGCAATACAATTAAGTTTAGGTTCAAGCTTATTAAAGTTGAGGCTATTAGTATTACTAGAAAATTTACCTAGTTTTATTTTAGCTACAATATCAGGGCTTTTAGTGACAGGTTGGATTATAAAAAGCTTACCTCATATTACTAATAACAACCTTCCCATGATTAACGAAATAACAGTTAATAATGCAACAGTAGCAGCTGCATTTGCGATCATTATTTTACTGAGCATACTCTTTAGCGCATTCGCGTTAATTGATATCAATAAGCAAGCTCTTGCGACTAATTTAAATAGCAGTGGTAAAGGTATACAAGCACAATCGAATCACTGGCTAAGCCGCACATTAATGGTAATTCAATTAACTGTTGCCTCATTATTGTTAACCGCTTCAATGATGCTCGCCTCGCAAAGTTATGACGCTGTTTATCGTGATTTAGGTTTTGAATTAGGTAATCATTATGAAGTATCAATGTCAGTATCTGATCCCCAATGGGCGAAAAAAATAGCAAATCCCATGAAGTATCAGGGTAGTGAAGCGCAAAAAGTAAACCAAAATATAAGCAAAATTATTGAAGCTAATGTAACAAACAGTGAAGTTGTGATCCCAACAGCCGCACCTCTAACAGATATGTTTATTCTTATGGCTTACAGCCCAGAAAATGAACCTAATAAACGCATCTTATTTCAGCCTAGCTATTTATCAGTTGGATATTTTAAGGCGTTTAATATTCCTATTTTAGCAGGAACTAATTTAACCCAAGCACAAATTGATAATAACGACAGCGGTGTTGTAATAGATACTATTATGGCTAATGAATTGTACCCAAATTTAAGCTTTCAAGAAATCATTGGAAAATCGATCAATTTGGGCATAGAAGATGATAAAGGTGAACAGGTTAAATCGACCATAAATGCGGTTGTGGGCGCTATTCAAAGCCAAGTAGGTCGGACAACACCGATCCTTACACCTAGAGTTTATTTCAGTCAATTTAATATAGGTGGGAGTTTTGCTTTTACAGTGAATCTGCCTTCAGGTCAAAGTATGAAAGCTGAACAAATTCAAGCTCAAATTACAAAGCAATATCCTATGTTAACTAACCTTCAAGTGACTTCATTAAAAGATCGTTGGGATGAGCAAACTTTAAGTGATCGATTAAGCCTTTGGGTAGTATTAACCATGACAGGTTTAACTTTGTTCTTAGCAGCCATAGGCATTGCAGGATTAACTCAAATGACAACTAATCAAAAGAAATACGAATTAGCTGTACGTATGGCAACAGGCGCTAAACAAATGCGTTTATTAAGCTTTATTCTAAAAGATGCGATTTGGATGTTAGGTTTAGGTTTAGGCTTAGGATTTATCATTTCTGTTTTTGGTTATCAATACTTACAAGCAAGCCTCACATTGCTACCAGAGTTTAATTGGTTAGCTATGACGGGCTTAGATATAGGTTTGATCATCATAGTACTTTTATCTGTATCTATTCCGGCTTGGCGAGTGATAAGCTCAGATCCAATGAAAGCATTAAGAGAAGAATAGAAAAAACAATTATCCAAACCTTAGGTTAATTAAGTTAGACTAAGGCAACTTATAAGTTGCCTATATTATAATAAATATAAACAAACAGTCATTCTCGTAGTCTTTTTATCGGGAATCTTTTTTATTGCTCATTCTAGTTTTTCAAGATAAAACGAGAAAGATAATTTTAAGTCGATATTTGATTATGCATAAAGAATAATAAACACGGAGCTTAGTTTGCAACAAATACCTAATAAAAATAATCAAGCAACAATATTACTGGCTGATGATGATGAAGATATCAGATTAGCGTTAACATTATTATTATCCTCTGAAGGTTTTAAAACCATTGAAGCTGCTAATGCTAAAGAAGTGATCACCCAAACCAACAGACAAAACCCTGATCTCATTTTGCTAGATATGAATTTCAGCCGCGATACCACAAGTGGCCAAGAAGGCTTAGAAATATTAGCGCAATTAAAAAATAACGATATACCGGTTATTTTAATGACAGCATGGGCAAATGTAGAGTTGGCAGTAAATGGCTTAAAACAAGGCGCATCTGATTTTGTAGAAAAACCTTGGAATAAAGAAAAGTTACTCAACAGTATAAATCAGCAGCTAAGCTTTAAAAAAATAAAACAAGAACACCAAGGCTATCAAACACTTTTAAGTGAAAAACAAAGCAATAAACATCAAACCTGGGTTTGCCAATCTCATGCCATGAAGCAAATTGAACAACTCATTGAACAAATAGCACCAACAGACGCCAATATTTTAATATTAGGTGAAAATGGCACAGGTAAATCTCAATTAGCTAAACGTATTCACCAATTTTCATCCAGACAAGATAAACCTTTAATTTCGGTTAATATGGCGGCTATACCTGAGAATTTATTTGAAAGTGAATTATTTGGTCACCAAAAAGGCGCATTTACCGATGCTAAACAAAATCGCATTGGCCGTTTTCAATTAGCAGATCAAGGCACTTTATTTTTTGATGAAATCGGTTCCTTACCTTTTAACTTACAACCTAAGTTATTACGGGTTTTAGAAACCGGTGAATATGAAGTATTAGGCTCAAGCCAAACACAAAATACTAATTCAAGACTGATCAGCGCCACTAATGCCGACTTATCAAAACTGGTAAATGAAGGATTATTTCGTCAGGATTTATTATACAGATTAAATACTTTAGTGATCACTTTGCCACCTTTAAGAGAAAGGTTAGAAGATATAAAACCTTTAGCTGATACTTTTATAGATCAGTTTTGTACTAAGTATCGTAAAGCAAAGTTAAGTCTTTCATCTGACGCGCTTAGAAAACTGAAACAACATACTTGGCCAGGCAATATTCGAGAGCTAAGTCATGCGATTGAACGTGCTGTTTTATTATCGACAAGTGAAGAAATTGCTGTCCAAGCATTACTTTTAGAAAATACGAATAGCCAAGGCTCTGACATAACTCTTCAGCCACTAGAGCAAGCAGAACGACAGTTAATCGAAAAAGCGTTATCGGTAAGCTCTGGCCAAGTAATTGAAGCTGCAAAGCTATTAGAAATTTCTCGTAATGCGTTATATCGCAGATTAGAAAAGTTTGGCATCAAATATGAGTCATGAAAAGTGGCTCATCACTGGGCTAACAAGCATTATTTTAATCATAACCTCTTTAGTTACGGCACTCACATACAGCCTTAATTGGAGTATATTAGCGATCAGCACCTTAATATTTTTATTAATGTATCCATTAATTTTCTGTGCTAATAAATATTATCAGTTTTGGTGTCAATCCATTATGCAGTTGACGACCTATACCCAAGTTTTAAAAGAAGGGGAACATAATTTAAAATACAAAAAACAAAATAAAAATAACTTATTACTAGAGCTACAACAAGAGATTGAAGTTTTGGCTCAAACCAAGCTTAAAAACAATACACAAAATGATACGGTTGAGAGCTTACTGAGCCATATATTAGATTCTTGGCCAATTCCTGTATGTGTATTTGATCAAAATTTAAACCTAATTTATCGCAATAGCGCGATGAACGAGCAAATTCAACAACCTATGCTAAATGGCTCATCAGCATCAAGTTTAGGTTTTAAATTTGAACATGGGCAGTTTAGTCATAATCAATTTGACAAAAAATGGCAAAAACAAAGCATAACTTACCTAAACCAATCTCAAAAACATTGGCTGTTTTCTGCCATAGATATTTCTCAATTACTTAATGAAAACCAAACGACCACACAAAAGAACTTAGTAAGGGTACTTTCTCATGAGTTAAGAAATTCACTCACCCCAATGGCATCAATGGCTGATACTTTATTATGTAATGAGCAACTTAACGAAAGCCAAACCAGAATGGTACTTGATAGAATAAAAAATAGAAGTGAACGTCTGCTTGCTTTTATTGGTCAGTACTCTCAATTAGCGCAATTACCAGTCCCACATTGCACTTGGTTTAATTTTATAGATATTTTAGACGAAGCTAAAAGCATGATCAGAGCGCCGCTTAACGTTCACTATAAAGGTGCGGCTTTATGTTATGGCGATGAAAATCAAGTTTCTCAAATACTGATTAATCTTTTAAAAAATGCGCAAGAATCATGCTTAAAAGACATATGTGAAGTATCTATCACCTTATATAACCAACAACAAAATCAAGTAATAGAAATCACTGATAATGGCCCTGGGTTTGCAAATCTAGATAATGTTTTAACGCCTTTTTATACCACTAAATCAACAGGCTCAGGTATAGGTTTATCACTATGCGATAGCATAACACGCAACCACAAAGGTCAATTAAAAGTCTCCAATGTTGTTCCACACGGTGCTATGATTTCAATTACTTGGCCAACAAAGAACAAAAAAGATTAATGTATTACTATAAAGTTTTAAATCATATTAATGACATTAATGCATCTATTTGGGATGCATTTTTTGATGATAACCCATTCACCAAACACGCTTTTATTGATGCTTGCGAATCAAGTTTATCGGCAAGTGAAAAAACAGGCTGGATTGCGCATCACTTTTTAATTTATAGAGCACACTCCTTAGTTGCCATTGTGCCTGGTTATTTAAAAAGTCACTCTTATGGAGAGTATATATTTGACTGGTCATGGGCTGAAGCGTATCAAAATAATGGTTTAAATTATTATCCTAAATGGATAAATGCAATACCATTTTCACCAATCCAAGGATTACGTATTGCCCATAAAGAAAGGGATACTATCGCTTTATATCGATTTATTTGCACTACACTAAACCAAGTTGCACACAATAACCTTTGGTCTGGCTGGCATATTAACTTTTGTGATCAAACAACATCAAACTTATTAAAGCAGCAAAAAATCATGCCTAGGATCGGAGTACAATTTCAATGGTTTAATAATAGCTACTCTGATTTTAATGGTTTTTTAACTTCACTAAATGCTAGAAAGCGTAAAAATATAAAAAAGGAGCGACAAAAAGTACTGTCTCAAGATATTCAAATTGAGTGGCTAAGCGGTGATGACATTAGTGATAACTTGATTAAACAATTTATTGAATTTTATCAACGCACTTACTTAAAACGCTCAGGTCATCTAGGTTATCTAAATATAGAGTTTTTTACTTTATTAAAGGAGCACTTAGCTAATGACTTAATTATCATGACAGCAACAAAATCTAATGAATTAATCGCGGCTACTTTGAGTTTAAAATCAGACGATATACTTTATGGGCGCTATTGGGGAGCAAATGAGCCATGTGATTTTTTACATTTTGAGCTGTGTTATTATCAAGGCATAGAGTACTGCATTAAACACAAACTAAAATGCTTTCACTCTGGTGCGCAAGGCGAGCATAAAATCGCAAGAGGGTTTGAGCCTGTATTTACTTACTCAAACCACAAAATTATTCATTCTGACTTTGCATTAGCTATCGATGACTTTTTACAAAGAGAAACACAACATATGCAACAATATTTTAAAGAGTGCCAAGCTTTATCACCTTATAAAAAAGACGATTAAAATGATTTTTTAAATACTAAAAGTTGATTATTTGCTGGCATATCAAAGTCATTAATCAATAAAAGTCCTTCTTTTTTAGCTAAAGATAAAATACTTTCTATATCTCTTATGCCTCGATTTGAGTCTATATTTTTAAGCCATAAATCAAACTGTGCATTACTAGGACTTGTAAATTCACCATTATATTTAAAAGGACCATAAATACACAAAGTGCCATTATTTTCTAAGTGTCGCCCTACCCCTTTAAAAAATGATACCACTAAGGCCTCGCTGACTATATGCAAAGTATTCGCTGTAAAAATACCATCAACTATTTCAACAGGCCAAGGCTTGGAAAAATCAAGCGTTAACGGACGCTTTAAATTATCAGAAGGCTCATCATCAATGCAAAGGTTAATACCTTGATGATTCTCTATTAAGTCACTAGTTTGCCATATTAAATGCGTTAAACTTTTAGCAAAATGCACTGCATGTTGACCTGTTCCCGAGCCAACTTCTAAAACGTTAGAGTGAGTACTAAATGCATCTTTGAGAATATTAAGAATATATGATTTATTGTTGTCGCAGGCTTGAGAATATGGCTTTTGCATTTGTAATAGCTCTATGTAAATTTCTGATAAGATTAAACTTCTATAATGTTTTTGTCTAGAAACAAGTCTATCTAGACGTAAATCTTACTTGCCAATAATATCACTTTAGTTTTAAACTAACCTTCATCCTTACGTTTACGTAAAGGGCAAACCGTCAATTAAATACTAACCGTCAATTAAAGAGTAGAGTTATGCGTCTTGAAATTCTTTGTGAGAATAAAACCGGAATAGCACGAAAGTTACTCGAAATTCTAGAAAATTATGATTTGAATCTCTATGCAGTTGAAGCCAATAGTAATGGTATTATTCATGTGCATTTTCCTGAATTAGAATTTGAACGGTTTAAAAATTTAATGCCCGAAATACGTAAACTTGATCATGTACTTGATGTTAGAAGTGTGAAAAATATGCCTTTAGAAACAGAGCATTATGCACTTAACTCTTTACCTGATCCCGTTTTTTTCATTGATTTAAAAGGTAAAGTAACTAGAACCAATGAAGCAGCCCTGACATTAATAAATATTTCAAAAGAAAAGATTGAGAATGAAACCCTCAATCAGTGGCTTCAAGGTTTTTCATTTATAAACTGGTTTGATGATCTAAAAGGCATAAATCAGACGGTAAGAGTACAAGTAGATGGTATAAACTATTTAGCTGAAATTTTACCAATTTATATTACAGAAAATCTAGATATTAAAACGCTTTCTGGCGGTATTGTTTTACTTAAATCATCTTCAAGATTAAGCAAGCAAATTAATATATTGCAAACCGACTCAACAAAACAACCAAAAAATAAATCAACCAATAGTATCATGGCCGGATTTGAAACTATCCGTTCACAAAGCTCTGCGATTAAGCGCACTTTATTACAAGCCAAAAAAGTTGCACTACTAGAAGAACCTATTCTAATTATGGGAGAAGTAGGTACAGGCAGAAGACGCATAGCAAAGGCATGTCACGATGCAAGTAATAGAAAAAATAATAAGTTCACTTCAATTTCATGTGCAACACTAGAAAAAAGCCACCTAAATGATATTTTATTTGGCTGTAAAGAAAAGAAAATTGTCAGTGTATTTGAACAATCTAACTTTGGCACAGTCTATTTAGATGAAATATCAGAACTCACCAATGAGATGCAAATTAGTTTAATAAACTTAATTAAAACAGCCACATTGAATAATAATCCAGATAAAAAGTTTGATGTCAGAATTATTTGTTCAAATAAAAAAAGTTTAGTTAAATTAATGAAAGCCGGAAAATTCAGACAAGATCTATTATTCCAAATAAATACTTGCTCATTAAGTATTCCACCTTTAAGAAAAAGCAAAGAAGATATTTTAATATTAGCTAAATACTTTTTACAGCAATACTCTGATAAGCAAGGTGAAACTGAATTTACCTTATCGAAAAAAAGCCTTGATAAATTGCAAGCTTATGACTGGCCAGGTAATGTAAAAGAGTTAAAAAACATTATATTTCAAGCTATCAGCATGGTAGATGGCTCCACTGAATTAACACCACAAATGCTGAATTTACCTTCAGATATTCTTGCGCCAAAAACCAGCCTAGAAGCATTTAGCGATACATTAGAAGAGGCGACCAAAAAATTTCAAGCTGATTTAATTCGTCAACTTTATCCTATTTATCCCAGTACCAGAAAACTCGCTAAAAAACTAGGGGTCTCCCATACAGCAATCGCCAATAAGCTAAAAGAATATGGTATCGATAAAAATTAACAACCTCACATATTTTAAAGCTTTAAATACAAATCAATTAGGTAAATTCATTTATTCTATTATTAAATAAATGAATTTAAAGCAACCATTAGTACTTTACGAGATCAATTAGAACTACCAGCCAGTATTCGAGAACAAGACATTCAAAAAGAAAAATTCGACTTAAACCAAGAAAACCTTTAATTACAACAAGCAATACAAAACTTACGTGACAAACTGGAAATTAAATCAAGTGATCATAAGCAAAACATCCACAAAGTAATATTAATTTAACCCAATAAAACCTGAAACTTCAAAGCACAGTGCAAAACTTATGAGATGAAATCCAGCTACAAATAAATGTTCACAATGACTCTCAACAGCAAAGTAATAAATAAAGAGCAGCACCAATTAAAGCAAACAATCCAACAATTAAACCTTCTATTAAAAAATAATGTAACTTAGAGTTACAGATCAAATTATGAAATCGAGTTTCCTTGAACGTATATTTAAAATTAACCGCCAAATTGCACAACAAGAAACCTTAGTTCAAGTTTTTCCGCTTTAGCAAATATCGCTTCTCGTGAAAGTGATTTAGAAAGAAGTTCGATTTTTACATAATAGTCAGCATAACGAGTTATTTACTCTATTCGCACAAGGGTTAAAAAAAGAGAGCCGTATATCTGACGATGTTGGCATTGCGGGTCATGTTTTTAAAACAGCTAAAAGCGTCATTATTGAAGACGTTTATAATGATCCTCATTTCAACTATAAAATGGAAGTGGTTACATATTTTCATGATGGTTTAGATAAATATAAAAAATTTATTGAGGCCAGAAAAGTTTTTGAACAAGCATTATTATTACATCAAGACCCTGTCACTCAAATATATATTCAAAGATGTCAGCATTTTATTACCCAAGCCCCAGCACACAATTGGGAAGGTTTTTTACCATGAAATGTAAATAACCATAACTATGCAATGCCGATACAGCCGATTTTTATGCATCATTCAATTTACACCATAATAAGTTACTTGAAGGAAAACCTGAATGCCGCCTTTCCGGGCCTGATGGTAATGTTTTATAATCATCCATACGAAACCTCATAATAGCCCCTCATGATGAAGCTAACTTTGAGTATAATTTAAAAATCAAAATTCACCTTAAATTAACTCAAGAAAAGATATTTATTTAAAGTAATAAAAATAAAGAATTGCTTAAAAAAATTTAGTATATTTATTAGCTCATCTAATAAGGTCAAAAGATCAAAAATGAAAATAACTAATTCTGAACGTTTACAATTTGAACTGATGACAGATCAAGATGCACATTTATTTTTTGAATTAGACCAAGACCCCGAAGTCATGCGCTATATTAATGGCGGCAATATGACCTCAATGGAAGATGTATTAAATATTTATATTCCACGAATGAAAAGTTATACAAACGAAAAATTAGGCTGGGGACAGTGGAAAGTCACAACCACAGATACCAATGAATTTATTGGTTGGGTATTAGTAAGACCTGTCGACTTTTTTAGTGATAATTCACAATTAGATAACCTAGAACTTGGCTGGCGTTTTAAAAAAATCACTTGGGGAAAAGGTTACGCTACAGAAGCAGCAAAAAGCATTGCTATAGCGGTTAGCCAAACCAAGAGTGTGAGTAAAATTTCAGCTACCGCATTAGAGGGTAACTTAGCTTCAATAAAAATAATGACAAAACTCGGTATGAAATACATCAAAACATATACGCATAAGGACCCTCTTGGTGATATTGAAGCGGTTTATTATGAAATAAAGGTAGACGACTTCCAAAAAATAACAGCTTTAAACTATAATTAGCCATTATTAATGTATGAAAGCTTAAAAATAATGAAAAGATTATTTCTGGCGTGAATAGGCCTTACCTGAACTATCCGCTCCTGTGTTCACCGGCAACCTACAACCTACATCTTACTTTATGTTTTTTAGCCAATACAGAATTAGAGATAGCACAAGAGTTAATTGCAAAATTAAACCATTTAAAAGATAGGAAGATTCACTTATCTTTTACTGAAATTGGCTATTTCAAAAAAACAAAAGTACTTTATTTGAAGCCGAAAAAACGCCTCACACTTTATTAAATTTAGTACAAAATCTAAATGAAATGGTGTGCTGCACTGAAACCGACCTAAACCAGTTAGAGTACACACCTCATATCACTGTTGCTCGAAAAATTTCTATATATCCAAATATCGTGGACTCCCCTAGCATCAGAATTCAATTCACTAATGTTGTGCTTTACCATTCTAAAAGCACTAATAATGGTGTCAGATATAAAAAACTTAGAGGTTGGTCACTGAACTAAATTAATGTAAAGGGGGTTTACAAAAAATCACATTATAGTCGACTTCTAAGTCATCATTCATATCTTTTATTACTAATTTCAAGTTAGTAATAAAACGCACTGTAACTATACAGTAAACTCCCATAGTTCCTTAACCGGCTATTTTAATTGCTCTCTAAAATCGGGATGTGCTATCTCTATCAATGCTTGTGCACGATCACTAAGGCTTTTACCTCATAAGCTTGCAATACCATATTCTGTCACTATATATTGAACATAAGGGCGAGTCGTTACCACACCTGCACCATTACTCAAAGTTGGCACAATGCGGGAAATTGCACATTTACTCGATGTTGAAGGTAATACAATCACAGCTTTTCCTCCTTTTGAAAGTCCTGCCCCACGAATAAAGTCCATTTGACCACCAACACCAGAGTATATATGGGTACCAATAGAATCAGCACAGACCTGCCCTGTTATATTGACTTGAAGAGCGTTATTAATTGCAGCGACATTATCATTACGACGAATAATCGAAGTATCGTATACATATTCGATATCTAAAAATACAACTTGTCGATTATCATCTACAAAATCATATAAACGCTGAGAGTCTAAAGCAAAGCCAGTTACAATTTTACTTAGGTGAACTTTTTTTAGTTTATTATTGATTGCGCCAGATTCAACTAGCTCTAATACTCCGTCAGAAAACATCTCTGTATGAATTCCTAAGTCTTTTCTATCGTATAAACACGCCAAAACAGCATCTGGAATCGCACCTATGCCGATTTGTAAACGGTCACCATCATTTATTAGCCGAGCAACATTTTTGCCTATTGTTTGTGTTATTTCATCTTGTGTTACCATTGTATGAATAGGCAAATCATCATCTTGCCAATACACACTATGAAACCTGTCGTACACAATAAAAAAGTCTCCATGAGTTCTTGGCATTTTAGGATTTATATGAGCAATTTTTTTTGCTACCTGACAAGCGGTATTAGTTGCTTCAACAGCAACCCCCATAGTACACATACCATGTTTATCAGGAGGAGAGACTTGAATAATTGCAGTATCAAGTTCTTGTTAGTCACTGCGAAACAGTTTAGGCACTTCTGACAAGAAAATTGGCACATAATCAGCGCAATCTGAAGCTAATAATGAACGGGTAGGTGCACTTCTAAAATAACATCTATGACGTAAGTGACCTTAAAGACTTTTATCACTTAACGCTTCACTACGTTCTGTATGCAATTGCAATAGTGTTAAATTAATTTTCGTTTTAGCATGAACCGCCAAAGCTTCAAATAAAACCCTAGGTGTTGCAGCCATTGAATGGGTCCAAATTATTTCGTTGCTTTCAATGATAGATACAGCTTCTAAAGCTGATTGATAAATGCGCACGCTCATAATCATCCTAACCTTATCTAAATACGGTCAGTGTTCAGTGTAAGAGCTTTAAGGAATACCGCTATGATTTGTATCAAACAAAAAACTAAAATGCGTAGTAATCATTTTTCATATTTACTCAGATCAAATTTTTACTAAGTATTTTTAATTTTGTGTTCTAATACGAGCTTGTATATAGAGGGAAGAGAAAAGCATATCCACTAAAATAAGCTATTATATCTTAAAATACTTATTAGATGCTGAATATAATAGGAATAACGTATGCGAAACTAGGTTTAATTAGAGTTTCACTTAAAATCGAAGTTTATATTAAAAGATTAAATGTTTCTAACTTGACTGAGTTAGTAAAAAACAGTTTTATACTAACTCAAATATTGACAGTTATATGTTTAGCAGTGTGTTTTCACCGACTAAAATAAAACACACTCACAGCGATTAATATTATTGCAATGCTAATAAATACCGGAGTAAAACGATTTTTTTCACTTAATTGCTTTTTAACTGCCGATTTTTCAGTGCAAGCCGCAACTTTATTAACATAGCTATAGCCGGAATTTAAATACTCTTTGCATTTACTTTCTTCTGCGGGAATGGCTGTTAATTCGTTATTTTTTTTCAGGATATAAAAATCCATAAGTACACCACTTTTTGCTATTTTTATAAATGAACAAAATCATTCATTTTATTTTATTTTATTCTTATACATATCCCTGTAAAAAGTGTGGCATTTTAATGATATTTAGGGGGTAATTTCAACTATTAATAACGATAAATAGGAAATAAATTATAAAAAGACGATTTATTCAAAAATTCTAGCTATGGATGTATAACGATAAATAGGAAATAAATTATAAAAAGACGATTTATTCAAAAATACTAGCTATGGATGTAAACCCCCTTTACATTTTTTATTATGAAAATAGTTATCCCTAAAACAGCCAACGATAGCATAATACTTAATGACGATTTAACTATATTACTGGTTTTTGAGAGCAATTATATTGCATCTTTTTTAATAATATAAAAATACATAACACCACCTTAAACTACGTTTAATTTTCACTCATAGAATAAATGTATACCCCTGAATAAAACCTGAACATATTTTATAAGGATTCATCGTATAAAAGTGATCTTTGTCGCTTAAAAATTGCTTTTTAAGTGATAGTTTGGAGAATAAGCAAATTCATAAAAAGTAAAAACTTATATCAGGAACGTTAGGAGCAATAAACTAACACTAATTGCAGCTGCAATTATGCTGCCATTAAACATCAGTGTTAATGCCTCGGTAATCAATCAAACAAAAGGCGACTTTGAAGATAAGTTTCGTCAACTAGTCCAAGAACTTCCAACACCTAATGTTTATAGAAATGCAGCAGGCTAAGCTGGCGCGCAATATTGGCAACAAAAGGTAGATTACAAAATTAAAGCATCTTTAGATAAAGAAAAACGCCGTCTTACTGCGCATCAAAGTATCACATATAAAAATAACTCACCTGATACTTTAAAGTACCTTTGGTTACAGCTTGACTAAAATATATTTAAAAGCGATTCAATCGCTGAGCTTACCTCTACAGTAAAAACAAAATTACAATCAGGTCCAGATAAAGGCAAAGCAAAAATCAGCCTAAATACATTACGTCGTCATCAATTTCTTGATGATACCGAAATGGGCTACCAAATTGCTAAGATAAAAGACAACTCAGGCAATACATTAAAAGCCACCGTTGTCGGCACTTTAATGCGTATTGATCTTAAAGAACCATTAAAACCGGGCAAAACAACTAAATTCTCAATGGGTTTTGCATTTAACATTGCAGAAGAAGATGCTGTTGGCGCTCGTGCTGGTTATGAGCACTTTGAAAAAGATGGCAATGACATCTTTTTATTAGCGCAGTGGTTCCCAAGTTTAGCGGCTTATACTGATTATGAAGCTTGGACTAATAAAGCATTTTTAGGCAGTGGTGAGTTTACTTTAGAGTTTGGTAACTATGATGTTGAACTAATAGTGCCTGCTGATCAACCTCTAGTAATGGCGATGTCATTTTTCCCTGTAGATGGCGGAGATTTATGGAAAAAATATTCAATTGAATCTATCGTAAATACGATGGAAGTGTATTCAAGATTCTCATTTGATTACCCATACCCAGTGGCTCTATCAGTAAACGGACCTGTCGGTTGCATGGAATATCCCATGATCACTTTTAATGGCCCAAGAACAGAATTACAAGACGATGGTAAGCGCACTTATACTCAAGCCGAAAAACGCTTTTTAATCGGTGTAGTGATCCATGAAGTTGGCCATATTTATTTTCCTATGATCGTCAATTCTGACGAAAGACAATGGACTTCGATGAATGAAGGTTTAAATAGCTTTTTAGATGGTATTGCGGGTCGTGAATGGGAGTCAACGATTCCTTGGGGCGTTGAAGCACAAGATATCGTTCCTTATATGAAATCTGAGCGCCAAGTACCTATCATGACGCAATCTGATAGCATTTTAAACTTTGGTCGCAACGCTTATGCTAAACCTGCTGTGGCTTTAAATGTTTTACGAGAAGTCATTTTAGGTCGTGAATTATTTGATTTTGCATTTAAAGAATATGCACAAAGATGGAAATATAAGCGTCCTACGCCATCAGATTTCTTTAGAACAATGGAAGAAGCCTCAGGTGTTGATTTAGATTGGTTCTGGCGTGGTTGGTTCTACAGTACAGTACAGTTCATGTTGATATTTCAATTGATCGCGTATACAAGTTACGTTTAGATACTAAAAATCCAGATATTGATTATGGCCGATTACGCGAAACAGAGCTTAATAAGCCGCTATCACAGTTTGTTGAACGTAATAAAGCCGAAGGCCGTAAATTATGGGTCGATAACAACCAAGATGTTTCCGATTTTTACGACGATAATGACCGCTTCACAGTAACAAATAAAGAGCGTAATTCTTATAATAAATTCCTTAAAGGCTTAAAACCTTGGGAACGTAAAACATTTGAGCGTGCTGTAAAAGAAGATAAAAACTACTATGTGCTTGAGTTTTCAAATTAGGCGGCTTAGTTATGCCTATATTGCTACAGTTAACTTACACTAATGGCACAGTAGAAGATAAGTATATTCCTGCAGAAGTTTGGCGTAGTTCACCTAAAAACGTGCAAAAACTTATCGTAACAGATAAAAATAAAGAGCTTAAAAGCATCAGCATTGACCCTTCATGGCTAACAGCTGATGTCGATGTAGAGAATAACCATTACCCCCGTCGCATCATTCCTTCACGTATCGAAGCTTACAAATCGAAGAAAAGAGATGGCAAAGTTTATCGTGATATTATGCAAGATATCAAAACTGAACTGAAAAAAGACGAAGATAAAAAAGATAAACCAGTAACTGAGGATAAAAAATGAGAAAATTACTCCTCCCTTTAATATCTTTTATTTTGACGAGCGCCGCAAGTGCTCATCAACTTAAAGCCGCTGTAACAACTGTGTTATTAAATGATAGAACCAATAACATTGAAGTGATGCATCGCTTTTATTTACATGATGCAGAACATGCCGTGAGTCACTTATTTACTAAATCGCCTGGTAGACATAATCACGCTGATTTAATTTCAGATAAAGAAACGCAAAATACCTTTGCAGATTATGTTGATAAGCAGTTTAAACTCGAAACCTTGAGCAATAAAAAACTGGCATTAAAACCTGTTGGGCATCAGCTTGACGGTTAATTTTTTTGGGGTTACCAAGAAATAACCATTCTTGATTCAGCTAAAGGTTCACGTATGTCACATGGCGCTTTACGTGATTTATGGCCTGCACAAGTTAATATGGTGAATGTTGAGGGCAAAGGCAAAGTTAAAACTTTAACATTTAGCGGTGAAGATACTTAGCTACAAACACAGTTTTAAGCGAAATAACTTCGAGTAATACACACAATTATGCATAATTAAATGTTTAGGAAACACACCCTATCTTCCTAAACATTTTTATACACTTTAGCTTTTGAATTTAAGTATATATCACTCTACAATACCGACATATTAGGTACACTGGAACATCTCGTGAAATCAGCACTTTTGCAAGCAGCCATAGTTTTATCTCCTTACTCTTTTGCTAATTATCAAACTGAAGTAAATCTAGGTATTGCATTACAAAGCCTCAAACATTCACCCGATATCACTATATATGGTGCAACAATAGAATATTTTGATAAAAAAATTACCAACAAAGGACCACAGGCTGAAACCGCTTATTTAAATAAAACATCATCTTGGTATTTAGCGGGGATATCGTTTGATAAAATTGATTCAACAGTTGCTAATCTAGGTCGAACACAATTTATTAATGACAATACTTATATAGAAGTTAATACCAATTTTGAAAAAGGGAATAGTTTTCAAGATCTGTCATTTACAACTGGTCATTATCTTGATAATTATTTAAGGATATCTGCTAGCACCAGTTTTTCGAATGGTACTGTTTGGAATGAATTTATTTTATTTACAGCTAGAAAGCTTTTCCCTTTAAATGATGAACAAACTATCGCTTTTGAATATTCAACCGCAATTGAAGATGAAGATTTTTTAGAATATCAGTCCGCAACACTGACATATTACCCCTCTGATTTTACTTTATTATCTTTAGGTATTAGCCATAATACCAAAGAACGAAACGGTACTTATATTGATTTATCGACTCAGTATTATTTCACCACTCAACTAGAAGTGAGCGCAGGTTTTGGTTATTCAAATCAAGATGGCGTTGGTGATTTTTGGATTTTATCTACGAGTTATCGCTTTTAAATATTTGATTTAAACATAAATTACAGATTATGTTAAATTGAGTTGGAATTAGAAATATTAAAGGCTTAAGCTACAAATTTTAAAATCAGATTCTAGCTCTCACACTCAGTAATTGTTAGAATGAATTTATATATTGATTTTGATTAAGAGTGATGAGATGGGCAGAGCATTTGTTGTACGCCAAGTTTCAATGGAAAAAACTGCAGCGGCTAAAAGTAAAGTTAATTCTAAATATGGTAAAGCCATATACGCATGTGCGAAAAGTGGCGGAGCCGATCCCATTGCTAACATAAGTTTGCAGCAACTAATCGAAAAAGCAAAAAAAGATCAGGTTCCCGCTCATGTAATTCAAAAAGCACTTGATAAATCTACCGGCGGAGCAGGTGAAGACTACGCACCTGCGCGCTATGAAGGTTTTGGGCCTGGTGGCATGATGGTAATTGTTGATTGTTTAACTGATAATCCAAAACGTACATTCCAAGATGTAAGAAACGCCTTCACCAAGTCAAAATCTAAACTCGGTGGTCCAGGTACTGTTGCTCATATGTTTGATCATCATGCCGTATTTGGATTTTCAGGGGATGATGACGAAGTTATATTAGAAGCCTTAATGATGGCTGATGTAGATGTAACTGATGTTGAAGTAGAAGCGGGCAAGGTATCAGTATTTGTCCCTCACACTGAATACTTTAAAACTAAAACCACATTAATCGAATCATTTGAAGGCATTCAATTTGATGTTGATGAAATTACATTCATACCTCAAACGGATACTGAAATATCTGGTGATGATCTGCCTTTATTTGAGAAGTTAATGACTTTATTAGATAACGCTGAAGATGTACAAAATATTTACCACAATGCCATCATAGTAAAATAAACTATTTAAAATCTGCATTTGGTATATTTTTAAGCAGTTATTAATAAAAAATAAAAATTTATTCACTTTATTGATAAGCTGCTCATTTCCTACTTACGCAAATACGCTAAATAAAAACACCGATTGAGTTTTTGCATGGTAACAGACAATTTAAATAGTTCAGTTTATTTTACTGATGTTTTTCATGGGAATTATGCTCAATTAGAAGCATATGAGCAGCATTTTAAAGATCATGTAAACCCCCTTTACAAAGTAAATTTAAGATAAAGGCAGTTTACTTTGTATCAGGGTGTTAGAAGTGGAAAATAAATTCTCAATTATTACCTGCATTTGTACCCTATTTGTTGGGAACTCTCCTGTTTGTAACCCTTTTTCAAGCTCTGCTGCTAAAAGCGTAATTTCTTCAAACTCAAAAACAGCCGAAGTGCCATTTAAGCTATGTGCAAAAAATTTAAGTTTGCACCAATCTTGCTGCTTATAAGCATTTTTTATATTTTTAATATCACATGGCAGGGCGTGTAAAAAGTCATTTTTTAATTGGCTTAAGTGACTTTGTGGAATATCTATTTCATCAATGCTTGAGCTAATATTTAAATATTGATTGATAACTTGTACTAATTTCTCTCTTTGTATCGGTTTTGATAGGTACTCACTAAAACCCGCTTCTATATATTGTGAAATTTCATGCGTCATCGCATTGGCAGTTAATGCTACAAAAGGCGTATCACATCCAGTTGCTTTTACTAAATTCATCGCTTCTATCCCGCCCATATTAGGCATATGTATATCACTTAAAATCAGATCAAACTCATTTATAAGTGCGGCATCAACAAGTTTTTCACCATCTTCAACTGTTGTAACAGTTAAGCCCAATTTAGTTAATATAAGCGTGAATAGCTCTCTAAGACCTTTATCATCTTCAGCCAATAAAATATGACCTTTAAGTTTGTTCTCCGGTTTAATTGCACTACAAGGGCTTTCAAGTACAGTATTAACTTCGGTATCTGTTTTTAACCAAGTACAATCTTGTGTTTCATTGAGTGCGATTGTGACAGTAAAACAACTGCCTTTTCCTTCTTCGCTTGAAACACTGATACTGCCTCCCAGCTTTTGGGATAAATACTTTGAGATATGCAACCCTAAACCTGTACCACTGACACTCTCCTGACTTGTATTATTTAATTGCGAAAATGCAACGAATAATTTGCATAAATCATGTTTATTAATGCCGATACCAGAATCCTCAATAGAAAACTCTAATAGGGGAGATTTATTTATTATGTTTAAATGCACAAATCCCTGCTGCGTAAACTTAATTGCATTGTTGAGTAAATTAATTAATATCTGTTTTAGTCTAGTTGGATCTGTTATTAATTTTGTTGGTAGAGGAAATTGATAATTAATGCTAAATTCAATGCCTTTTTGCAAAGCTTTATCGCCAACTAATAACTTTACTTCTTCTATAAGTTTAAATAACTCAGTAGGTAATAGTTCAACATCTAATTTATCTGCTTCTACTTTTGATATATCCAAAATATCATTTAAAAGTGATAATAAATGCTGACCACTATTATTTATAATTGAAATCGCATTAAATTGCTCTTGTGCATCAATTTCACCCGCCAAAATAGATTCAGCATACCCTATAACAGCCGTTAAAGGTGTGCGGATCTCATGACTCATATTAGCCAAAAATCGGCTTTTAATTTCACTGGCATGGGCTAATTCTTGAGACAACAGCTGCAATTCTTTTCTTTGTCTTATAATTTCTAATTGTGTTGCAACACGCGCTTTTACAACTTCAGAATTAAACGGCTTATAAATGTAATCAACAGCGCCTAATGTAAGCCCTAACTTTTCTTTTTCTGACGAGTTTAACCCCGTGATAAAAATAACAGGGATCTGAGATGTTGCAGGAATAGATTTCAGTTTTTTAATGGTTTCAAAACCATCCATTTTCGGCATCATAACATCAAGTAGAATAAGATCTGGCTTTAAAGCAAGGCTTTTATCTATGGCTTGTTGGCCGCTAACAGCCATGCTAATTTTAAAGTCATTTTTTAAAAGGGCGCTTAAAACTTTCAAATTAGCTTTTTCATCATCTACAAGTAAAATTTTAGCTTTAGTCATTTTATAATATACATTCCATGAAATTAGCTTCCCTTTACGCTATCTTGCCAAACGACTTGATTCTTACCATTTGATTTTGCTTTAAATAACATATCATCAGCAATTTTAAACAAGGTATCCTGACAACTTTCAACGATTGGTAAATAACTTACGCCACCTAAACTTACCGTTAAAAATTCATGCTCTGCTGAGGGGTCATGATTAATTTTTAAATTTGCAACCGCTTCTAAACATGTATTCATGTTTTTAATTGCGTCACATGCTAATGTATTTGGTAATAAGGCGACAAATTCTTCCCCACCATAGCGTGCTAAAAAATCATTTGAACTTGATAAGTTTTCAGCGATTGCTGAAGCCACTTTTTCCAAGGCACGATCACCTGCTGCATGGCCAAAAAAATCATTATATTTTTTGAAATCATCAATATCGATCACAACTAAAGAAAAAATCTGTCGCTGTTTAATCGCCTTACCCCATAATGAATCAAAAGTTTGATCATATAAACGTCTGTTTGCAACTGAGGTTAATGAGTCTATATTTGCCCGTTTTTCTAATAAATCTCGCTGTTTTGCCATGCGTAAATGTAATCTTACTCTGGCTTTTAATATCTCTACATGAAATGGTTTTTGAATATAATCGCAGGCACCTAACTCCAGTCCTTTTTCTTCTTGCTGAACATCTAATTGACCAGTAACAAAAATAACGGGAATATTACTTGTTGAGGCTTCATTTTTTAATTTTTCAATGACCTCAAAACCAGTTAATTTAGGCATGATCACATCGAGTAAAATCAAATCTGGTAATAATTCTTTAGCCTTGAAAAAACCGGTTTCACCGTCTTTTGCTAAAATGACTTCCACCTCATCTTTAAGTATGCCACTTAATATTTTAAGATTAGTTTTCTCATCATCAATGATCAAGACTTTTTGTTTATTATTCATTAAACACCACATCAAGCTGAGTTATTAATTCAAGTGTTGTTTGCGTTGCATTTTCAAATTCAATATCATCAACATACTCAATAATATTAATAATATCTTGCTCATAATCTGTACTTTTACAAAATTCTTTTAAGTTAAATAATTGTGCTTCAACATTAAAGTCTGAAGAACGTAATAAAACGACCGTTTTCTCTAATTCTTGCTTTAATTTATCAACTGAAAAAACACAGCTTGTTACAATCGGCTCATCAAACACATTTGATATTTCTTTTAATAAATTTGATAGTTGATGTTTCACAATAGCTAAATAGTTAGGCTCCCATATGCCTTTTCCTAAAGATGTTTCTAATCTTTCACACGCTTGAGATAGCTCATATGCACCTAAATATGCAGAGTTCGATTTTAATGAATGGACAACTAAGTAAATTTCATTCAATTTTTTACTATTAAATAAATCATCTAAATGTTCAGTACTGCCATGCTGATCTTTAATAAAATCTTTTATTAAACTTAAATATAGCTCAATGCGTCCATTCATATTATTAATGGCTTGATGTAAATCAATTGCGCTTATGAGATTTAACCTTTTTAAAGTGGCATTTTGACTGCCAGACGTATTTTCAAAATCATCAATACAAGGCGCTTGACTAGCTGAGGACACATCTACTACATCTAAATAATTGGCTAAAGTATTAAATAAATTATCAGGGTCAATCGGTTTGCTGATATGCGATAACATACCCGCTTGTTTACTGCTAACTACATCAGCAGGCATCGCGTGTGCTGTCATTGCTATAACAGGTAAGTTTGCAAGTTTAGGGTTCTTTTTGATTTCCCCCATCGCAGTAAGTCCATCCATTTCAGGCATTTGAATATCCATAAGGACTAAATCATATTCGCATATAGCCAGCTTTTCTAATGCAATGCGCCCATTTTCAGCGATATCGACCTCAACTTGAGTATCGCTTAAAAACCCTAGCGCAACCTGACGGTTAATCGCATTATCTTCAACTAATAATATATGTGATGAAGAAAAATTTGGAATAAACTCCGATTCGCAATTGCTATCAACATAATCCACTTCATCACTAATCACAACATTGGTGATTGCATCAACAAGCGATGATTGATTTATTGGTTTCTCTATAAACTGTTTAATAATAGTACCATCTAACTGAGTATTAATTTCTTCTTTATCATAAGCCGATACCATTAATATATGTGGTAGTTTACCTTCACTATTTTCATGAATTAATCGTGCTGTTTCAATGCCATCCATTTGTGGCATTCGCCAATCCATAAAGACCAAATCGTAGGGTTTATTAAGTTTTATTTTTTCTTCAACTAACTTTATGGCATCTAAACCATTATCAATCTGATCAGCTTGTATTCCTAATTTAGCGAGCAGTTCTATAATTACTGTTCGTGCTAAACTCATATCATCTACAACTAATACTTTTAATTTTGTAACCGCAGCTTTATCAATCGTTTGTATCACTGATTTTTGTTCACACTTTTGAACTTCGAAGGTAAAATAAAAAGTTGAGCCATCTCCAAGCTCACTTTGTAAACCTATTTCACCGCCCATTAACTCACATAACTGCTTACAAATCGCCAAACCTAAACCTGTACCGCCATATTTTCGAGTGATAGATTCATCAGCTTGTGAAAAGGTCTGAAACATACGGTTTTGTTGCGCTTGATCCATGCCAATACCAGTATCTATCACAGAGCATAATAATGTTATTTTTGAATCAAACTCATATTTAAGTTCCATTTTGATGCAAACCGCACCTGTTTGCGTGAATTTCACCGCATTATTGACTAAATTCACGATAATTTGCTGAAGCCTTAACGGATCACCTATCATGACAGAAGGGATATTAGGGTCTATATCAGTGATTAACTCTAATCCTTTTGCATGCGCATTTATGGCACTTAGATTGACAGATCGCCTTAACAATTTATGCACTTCAAATGGTTTATTTTCTATGGTTAACTTTCCGGCTTCGATTTTAGAAAAATCTAAAATATCATTAATTAAGCCTAATAATGATTCACCTGAATCCAATATTTTATCAACATAATCTTTTTGTTTTGCATCTAAAGTTGTTTTTAATGTCAGCCTACTTAATCCTATCACCGCATTCATCGGAGTTCTTATTTCATGACTCATTTTAGCTAAAAAGTCTGATTTTGCATTGGTCGCTTTTTCTGCTTTTTCAGTGGCTTTTTTTAATTCTTGGGTACGTTGTAATACTTTTTTTTCTAAGTTTTGTGTTAAGTCTACATTGTCAGCATTTGTCATTTTTACTTTTTCAGCTAATGCAAATGCCAGTAATAAGCTATCAAGGGTATTGCCCATTAAACCAAGTAAATAAATATTGAGATTAACCCCAGATAAGATCCCAAGGTTAATCATATTGCCAACCATATTTGGAATAACCATAGCTAAAAATGCAAATACAAAATATTTAGCGGGACCATAGCCATTTCGCCAACAAATAATGCCCGCAATGAGTCCTATCGTTAAAATTAAGCCTGTTCCCACAGATGCTAACAATAAACCTAAACTCGGATTAAAAAAGGCAACTGGTGTAGACAGTAATGAAAAAAGAGCGATAACGTATAGAGTGAATGTAAGCTTAGGATAATTGCCTTTTAAGTTTAAAAAGTCGATTGCAAAATATGCAGTACATAATGCACCAAGTAAAAATGGCGGCATTAACAAACCAGGATAGGTATTTTGCGTTATTAGCTCTAAAACACCAAATACATGAACCCAGCCCCACATATAACAAAATGTAGCAAGTGCATAAAATAAATACATGCGCTCACCACTGCCAATAAAAATAAATAAGTTATATATGCTTAATGCTAAAGCAACTCCTAAACATAATAATAAAATAATATTCTCTAATTCCATTGATGATTTTGCTTGTGCTTCAGGGGAAATAATCAGTTTAATGGGTGCAAAGAAAAAATCGCTTTGGAATAACACAATAACGGTACTAATACTATTAGGTGCAATTAAAACTTTATTACCATAGTGAAAATTTAATTTGTTATTGTGGTTATACCCCGTTGTATCCTTTGTATGTCTTTGATTTTGATAAGCGTGAATTTCGATTTTTTCGACTACAGAACCATAGGGGTAAATAAACCAATCAGTATTTTTGGTATTATTTTCAACTGAAAAAACAGCGATATATCTGTCTCCAAAAATGTTTGTTGAGTCATGCGGTTTGAGAGAGGTTAACCATAAGGGGATTTGATTTTCTGTAGCGGGTAGCTGAGCGCCATCAAATTTATAATAAGAGACCTGTTTACTAATATCTTTGTTTGAAATACCACTCAATGAAAGTGTAGGTAGCAGTCGGTCGTTTGCAAAAGCAGTATTTGCAAAAACATAAAAAAAACATGATATGACCGCTATATAATTAAATAATTTACCCAAAAACTTAAATTCCATAAGAAATAGTGACAAACAAGATCTAATATACAAGCTAAAGCATTTAAAACTCAATATAAACAATTAAAAAGAATAACTAATATCAACACCAAGTTGACGAGATTCACCTTTAAAGTCTTGCAACATGCCTAATAGGCCAACCAAATCAAATTTTAAATTACTATATTCTTCATTAGTTATATTCTTCCCCCATGCAGCTACACTCCAATCATCCATTTCATAGGCGATACGCGCATTAAATAGGGTATAGTCATCCTGAGAAGCATAAGGATTTTGGTTTTGATCAAAATAAAAGTCTGATTGATGATCAAAATTAAGCTGAAAAATCACTTCCCCCTCATTCACCGGCAAAACATAATCAATAAAACCATTCACGTTCCACTTAGAAGTAAAAGGCAGACGATTATCACGAATGGTTTCACCTTTAGCATTCACAAACTGTTCTAGGTTGGCCTCTGGTAAATAACCTATGCCCAGCTGAATGTTAAACTGCGACGTTAATTGCCACTTAAGTTCCGCTTCTGCTCCATATAGGTTGGATTCACCCACGTTATCTAATAACTGAATAGGAGGCGCATTTGGTGAAATAGCAGCTTGATTCATAAAAACTTGCTGATCTTGGTAATCATAATTAAAGGCTGCTAAATAAAGATAAGCATTATCTTCATCCCAATGGATTCTTGCTCCAAGCTCAATAGCATCTAATGTTTCAGCGCCATAGTCATTACGCTGAGCCTCTTCTTGAGAAGTGATAATCGCGCCATTATAACCACCACTTTTATAGCCACGAGAATAGCTCATAAATGCAGTTAAATTTGAATTAAATTTATGATTAATGGATATTTTACCTGATATATTATCATCTTCTATCTGACCCAGTTCATTCCAGCGAGGGACAGTGAGCCCCATTTGATCGTCTAGGGATAATGGCACATTAATGGTGCCAACGGCCCGATAATCAATTTTTTCTTCCGTGTATCTCAGTCCTGTTGATAGGGTGGTTTGATCGTTAAAGTTATAATCTATATGGGCAAAAATAGCTGATACTTGGGTATTAATTTCATTATCGTAAAAGAAGGTAGCAGCATTGCTAAAACGTGTTTCAACACCGCGCCAACCCCTAAATAAATCTAAAAAGTTATCTTGCGTTAGTGACTCATCTAAATAAAAGCCGCCAGCAATAATATATGCTTTATCTAGTTCTAAGTGATAACGTAATTCCTGAGAATAAACATCCGTATAAACATTTTGACCTCCTTCCGCTAATGATGCTGGACTACCATCACTATTAAAAAAATGAATACGGTCAAGTTTATTAAAACTATTGATACTCACCACATAGCTATTATCAGTTAATTGATAATTCAGATTAACATCTGCACCCCAGCTATCTGTTTTATGCGGGCTATTATTATTAATATCATTATTAACTGATACATCATAAAAGTCATTTGAGCCATCGTTAAAACCAAATTTATCCGAACATTTAGCTGAGTTAGCTTTATTAGCTGTACATGATATTGGATCTTCTATTCCGGCTTCAGTATAAACACCAATAGTTCCGACAGGCTGAACTGTACCATCCCATTTTTCAACATGTATTTTGCCAAAGACTTCTAGTTTGTCAAAATTGGCTAAAACAGACAATCTGCCATGAGTTTGCTGCATTTTAGCCTCTGGCGCGCCCTCATATAAATTAGTGATTGAGTAGTCATACTCTTGATGATTAACCGCTAAACGCGTATATACATTTTCACTAATGGGTAAATTAACCGCGCCTTCAAATTTAATATGATCTTTTTGGGCTAAGCCTAACGACATGTAACCTGAAAAGTCACTTTCAGGTCGTTTTGTATTAATTAATACAGCGCCACCGGTAGTATTACGGCCAAATAAAGTCCCTTGAGGGCCTTTTAGAATTTCAATAGACTCAATATCATATAAATTCACTAATTGAGAATTTGCTGAACCGCCTGCAACGTTATCGACATAAACCCCCACAGGTGATGTGGTTGACGTATTGTAATCCATGCTACCTACCCCACGGATATTAATTGCAGGTGGTGTCCCTTCAGCTGCATTTTGAGTGATTTTAAAATTAGCAACTTGGCCAGATAAAGCAGTAGTATCTTTTATATTTTGATCTGAAAGAGATTTACCGTCGAGGATTGTAATTGAAATAGCAACATCATTAATATTTTGCGGGCGTTTTTGTGCCTTTACCTCGATAATTTCCGTATCTTTATCGCGATCATCAGCAAAAGCTTGTGGAAATAAAAAGGAAGAAGAAAAAATAATAAGAGAAGTTTTTTTCACGGGATCCCTCGCTTAAATAAAAATGACTGAACTATAACCTTTTCCTATTAATATACAAGTTTGAGGATATTACAATCATATGCTTATTTCATCTTAAATCTCTAAGATGCCTATATATTTATTGTGTAAGGCTTTAAAATTCTTACACAATAAATATAGACTTAAAAGTCTTTTTCGCCAGAAATATGTTCAGGATAACCACAAATAGATCTTGATGTTTGCATACCTGCCATCGTAGCAGCCTCCACACATCCGGCATTTAATCCTGTTTGGATCCAATCACCTGTTATATAAAAGTTATTAAAGCCTGTTTTATCTGTTGCTAATCGATATTGACTACTATTAACAACTGACATCACATAACGCTCAGATGGATCTATATTCGCGCGCCAGAATTGGCTATTAAATCTATTTTCACCCACTTGATTTTCAGGGTCGATCAAAATTGACCAATCAAACTCACCAGGTTGAGCCACGTCTGTCCAAAGGTTATATATTGAGTTTTTTAAATTACCAATGGCATTATTTTTAACTTCCAACTTACATTGCACAGCAAACTCATGTTCCGTTTTTGGAGGGAAATTACTTACAGGCAACACACTGCAAAAATAAGCAACATTTTTAGGTTCAAGTGAAGTCGGCCAAGTTTCTTTATCAAGTAACTGATCCATTGAAGCCCAAGTATCAAATGGTTCAACAAAACCACTCAAAACTGGCTCTTCACCATTATTAGGGGTATATTGCCAACCTAATTCATCTAATGTTTTATCATTCCATACCTGATAGGCCTGAGTAACCACAGTTTTCACTTTATCACTCATGGTTTTTAAATCGGGGCTTTTATCTAATAAGTCAGCGCAAATAAATGGTAAAGAACCTACCGAGATACCAAAAATAACCTTATCAAAATCAATGCCATTTTTAAGTGTTTTTTGTGGTAAGTCTTGGCCAAAATATGTTTTATAAACTTGGGGCCAATTAGTCCAAAAAGATTCTAAATTAATATTGTTTTGTTGTAGTAAATCAGCTTGTTCATCATTAATTTGATTGTAGTTAGGTCTATCTGGCCAACATGCTAATTCTAATTCATAACCTTTAACTGGCACGTTAACTAAAGGGTTATAATCAGTAACGCCCTCTTTTAAAGCAACTTGTTGGGTGATCTGTATGGTATCAACAGTATTACCTTGAGCTGTGATGCTTTCTACTTTATTAAAGTATTCAAATTTAACGCCTCTATCTTGCAGCGCCTGATAAAATGGTGTGAAAATGGTGTCACCCATACCTGCTTGCATTTTCCACATAATGGCACCTTTATAATTGAGTGCAATGCGCATCATGCAGCGTATTATAGTGCCCGCTTCAATGTTAGGTTTATCATAATTGCCATCTTCATATGCAAAAACTAAATCGTAAAAACCTCTTACAGGTGCTGAATTTACGGTATATTTTTCATTAGCGCCGTGTTCACGTAACCATTGTTTGTAATCCGAATTATTGATGACATTAAAACCATGTTTAAAAACATCGTCTTCAATCATGCCAATCAATATTGTTAACCCTAAATCAGCAGATATAAATAAACGTCTGATTTTATCGTTTTCATCTAAAAGTTCATAAAACTCTGATATGATCCAACGTCTTAATCTTTTTAGTAAAAATTTAATTGCGTTATGATCGTCTGAATTTCTATCTTGTAATTTTGTTGGTAACTGTTTTAAAAAAGTTTCTAAATGTTCAAGTGAATATTTTACATCATCCACAAGCTCTTGGCTTTCTACCGATATAAAATTAGCCATTCTTTCAAGCCAAGACTCATCATCATCGTCATCTCTTTCTGATAATTTATGCTCTGCTGCTTCATTGCGTAACTCAGATACAAAATGTTTGATCCACATATAAGCAGTGCGAAATAAATCCCAGATATCCAGTTCATCATCAATTTGACCAGGCACTAAATCATTCGTGGGGAACTCTATTGGCCAAGTTTGCCATTTATCTTCGATGTATTCTTGCAACACAATTGAGCTATGCTGTTTAAACGCATCTTGCCAAGTTTGCAGTGGGGCACCATCTGGGCGATTTAATGCGCCATAGGCCTTTTGAATCGTGCTAAATGCATTATCGTAAAAACCAAACCATATATGTAAGCCATGCTCTTCAATTCTTTGCGCATAATCAACATTTCGACCACTTGCGCCCTTACCACCAATACGCCATCCCATTTGATAAACAGTAATATCGTATTTATCTTGCCAATTTTCTTGCTCAGTTAAATAAAATGCAGCTGTCATGGCCGATACACCACCGCCTAAAATCGCTATTTTTTCTTGTGTCATTTTATAATCCTTTACTTTAAAGGCTCATCGCCGCTTCTTGGTTAAAATCGAATAGAATATTAAAAGGTAATAAAGGCCTTTGGCTTCCCACCTCTATACCAAACATGTCCGATAGTGGAAACATATCTACCTGATTTAACGTAAATTCAAATTCATGGAAATAAAGTTTTCCAGTATGAAACTTTTTAATGACTGAAGGGGAGTGCAATACATCTTGATACACTGCATTGGTTGCAGAGCCATCAGGCAGTTGTTTAAATAATAGCTGATCAATTTGCGGATTAATAAATCCACTTAATAGTTGTTTATAGACTGAAAAATCCAAATCAAAAAAATCAATTTCATTTTCTAATAAAGACATACCTTCTTCAATTAAATCAACAAAATTTTCTATGGGGCTTTCTGTATCTTGTGCCACCATTTTTACATTAAATAACTCGCATGGAGACATTTTGGTATCTGGTGAAAATGTTTTAAATGCATCCACCGTCATTGAAAAAAAGTCTGGACTACCACCAATATCTGGCATTTTATAATCACATAAGTATTTATTAAATCCCCATGTTTCACGCCCATTTATGAGTGCATAAACATTATTGACACAAATAAAAGCAGGATACCAATAAATATGATTTACTTTATCGCCCTGCATTTTTGCAACAGGCAACCAGATTATGACATCTGTTTCTTGAAAATAACCTTGGCTCGCCCAAGGTTCAGTGGTGGGTTTAATATTTTCAATATCAGTGAAAGTTAACATGCAATATTGACTGATTGCTTTAAAAGTATAACCGGGTACTAAACCTACAGTTTCATCTAAGTAGGTTTGAATTTTATTTAAATCGCCCTTAATAAAAAAGCCATACATATTGGCATTTATCATTCTACAAGGAGGTTGAGCTATTACTGAACCCGGAAATTGGGCATATGGCGGTTGTTCTGTTGACATGATACTTATCCTTTGTACTAAAAATTAATGAGGCTAACTCTTAAGTTCATTTGTATATTCATGTTTTTGGTAGTCACAATTCATACTCGCAGAATGTCACTATTTCGTAAAGCTGAAAAAGGGGTCGGAGTGAATTAAATTTTAATTTAACAAGTGCCTCTTTATTTCAGTGACTAATTTAAAATTATTCACTTTATCCTTTAATGCATTTCACTTAACCTTCCAGTCATATTTTAATGAAAAATAAACTTGGGAATGAGTATGTTTGATGTAAATGAGTATTTTGAAGGCAAAGTTAAATCTATTGCTTTAAGGGCGATAAGCTAAATTCGACAGTAGGCGTAATTGCAGCTGGGGATTATGTTTTTGGTACTTCTCAAAAAGAAGTAATGGCAATAGTCAGCGGCCAATTAATTGTAACCTTACCAAGTGAAGTAGAGCTGAGTATTTTTAAAACCGGCGAGTCATTTATTATTTTAGCAAATCAAGAATTCAAGGTAACAGTGAAAAACAATACAGCGTATTTATGCACATAGTAATAACTTAGGACATTAAAAATTTGCTGTTGGAACTATTCAACAGCCTGTCTTTTTAGCATAATAGACATTTCTAACCTAATTTCTTGTAGGTAAGGATCATCATAACCTAAAGTAGAAAACTCATCCAAACATGCTTTGTACTGTGTAATTTTTTCTGACGAAGACTTTGACTGCCCTAAAAATACATCTTGCTGATTAAATTCCATAGCTCTCTTCCTTGAAAACCAAATTAATTAACTAGATTTTAGAATAGACCATAGATTTTAAAAGTACCTATTTTATCGCAATAAGAATGTAATAATGAATTTTTTAATAAAAAATTCAATTAATTTAAGTATATAACAATTTTAGATGAGAATATTTATATAATTAAAAGGCATCTAGCTAAGGTGAATTTGAGATATATCTTACAAATATATAGGGGGATTTAACGTGAAATTTAGCGTAGCTTGAGGCCCGAATTTTTAATTAACTCCGACCCCTTTTTAGTGTTTATTCTGCTTTTGGGTCGCCTTTAATGAAATACAGATCACTAAAGCCCATTTTAATGAATTCTGCATCGCGGTAATTTCTCACTGCTGAAGAGCCTTTTGAGGTCATTTCAATTGCTTGCACCATTTTCAAATAATGTGTTAAATCTATGCCTTCTTCAGCAGCAACAGCTTCATGCATATTATGAAATTTGTCATATGCAAAACTGATTTCTTTTGTAACATTCTTATATTTGTAGGTGATCTTACTGGCCATTTATGGGTTCCTATAACAACAAACTGAACAACATCAGTCCTAATATGACTATTTTAAGCCTTTATCTGTCTATATTCAGCTTTTATTTACGATTGTTTTATTTAAAACGTGAAAGGTCTCTAATTTCTACACTAATATTATCAAGTGCTATTGCGTCGATTTAAATACGCCAAACTTTATACCTAAATAATTAATTCTCATGACAGTTAATACTCCTAATACAAACGAGATCTCTATTTGTATTCCCCATAAAATCAAACAAAATCAAACACATTCAATAATATATAAAAACTACTTGTATCAGCAATAAAACCCATTATTCCTACAGCTGAAAAACGCAAAAACTCAAACATACTCAACCTCTATCTTGTTAGAAATAAGTATGCTCTAACTGGTGTCTATAAAATGTCATTTCTATTGATGACATTTTATAGACCTTACCTTGTGTATCTTAGCCATATTGAATTAATACATGAGAATGACAATGCCATTAATTAGTGCACCTAAACAGTTATTTCAAAAAAGAAGGCATATAAAAACATCACTTTAAGTATTTTAGTGCCTGTTTATAATGAATCTGAAATGCTGACAACTTTTCATCATGAAGTATGTCAAGTCGCCGCAAGTCTGCCAGATGAGAATATTGAGCTACTGTATGTAAATGATGACAGCACTGATGATAGTTGGTCACTTCTAGAGTATTTGAAATCTGATATAGTTAATATAAAACGCATAAATTTGAGCCTAAATTTTGGCAAAGAAGCCGCTATGACAGCAGGGCTTGATTTGGTAGAGGGTGAATCAGTTATTTTACTTGATGCCGATTTGCAAGATCCACCATCTCTTATCCCTCAAATGTTAGCTAAATGGCGCGAAGGTTTTGATATCGTTAATATGAAACGTACAGAGCGTTTAGGCGAGTCTCGTTTTAAAACAGCATCAGCACATATTTATTATCGTTTACTTGTAGCCCTTTCAGATGTGCCCATTAAAAAAGATGTGGGTGATTTTAGATTGCTAAGCCGCTGCGTTATCGATCATATAAAAAAATTGCCTGAACGTAATCGCTATATGAAAGACATTATGGCTTGACCTGGTTTTAAGCAAACTAACCTTGAATTTGAACGCCCAGAACGTGTTGCTGGTGAAACCAAATGGTCATTTCTTCAATTAGTTAAGCTGGGTTTATCTGGCATTACCTCATTTAGTGTTAAACCACTCAAAATAGCCACTTGGTGAGGTGCTAGCATCTCAATGGGTGCGTTTTTATATAGTGTATTTGTTATGTTTAAAACTTTAACTTTGGGCGACCCCGTTGCTGGCTACTCATCAATGATGGTAATGTAATTATGGCTAGGCGGAGTACAACTTATTGCGATTGGCGTATTAGGCGAATATATCGGGTGCATTTTTGTGAGTCAAAAGGACGACCATTATATTTAGTTATGGATAGCCATAGCACTAAAGCAAAACATCAGGAGGCTGAATATGGATTAGTCACTCAGCATTTTAGCTAAATCTGCCATCGGTTTAATTATAGCCTTTATCGCCTTTAGACTCGCATCCCTAGGAGCATACCCCTTATACGATACAACAGAAGCCAGATATGGTGAAATTGCCCGTATCATGCTTGAAACGCGAGATTGGATCACCCCACAAATTGATTACAACATCCCTTTTTGGGGCAAACCTCCAGTTTATGCATGGTTATGACAGATGCAGTATTAACGCTTTTAATCACCTTAGCTATGAGTAGCTATTGGCAAGCATTTAAATATGGTGAAAAAGCATTTTACGGTAACTTATTTTTCATTGCTTTAGCCATAGGTATGTTAGCAAAAGGCCCTGTGGTAGTGGTTATTGTTGGTATACCTTTAGTAATTTGGAGTATCTGTCAGAAGTGTTTTATACAAGCCTTAAAAAACACTGCCTTGGCTTAGTGGGATCACTTTATTTTTAGCTTTTTCTTTACCTTGGTATATTTTAGCCGAAATGAAAACACCTGGATTTTTAGAGTATTTTTTATGGGGAGAGCATATACAACGATTTTTAGTATCAGGATGGCAAGGCGATTTATACGGTAGTGCACACAAAGAAGCTAAAGGCACTATATGGCTAGCCATGGCTTTTCCTTGGTCATTTATTTTGTCTCATAGAGCTTCCTTGCGAGGGCATTAATTTAGACTCGACAAGTATTCATGTTGATGGTAATTATGAGCATGACAACGACAGTAAAGCAGTAAAACTAGTTCGAGGTTACAGTCGAGACCATCGCCCAGAGCTGAAACAATTCAATCACTTGACGAACAGAAGCAGTTATTTATTTCTCGTGCCCCACAAAAGTTAAAACAAGTAAACACGCAATAGCTCAGCAGCATACCCTCGACTTTAAGCCGCTTGATAACGGTTATAGCGCAGCATGGCTTGAGTCAAATTATGGCGAAGTTAAGCAACGCTGGTTATTAATTAAAAGTGAACAAGCGAAAAAACGAGAGCAACATACGCTAGATAAACGTATGGAAAAAGAATTAAACGCGGCCCTCAAATCATTCAAAATACTTAGTCGTCAACGTTTTTCTTGTGCATTAGATGCGGATAAGGCATTAAAAACATGGTTAAAATCCTATCGTGAGGTTGGAAAAAGTGACAGTGAAATACTCAAACACGCTGTATTTAAACAAAGTGCCCGTCCCAAACTAAATCAACAACCCGATAGTTATGAATATCAAATAACAGGGCTGTTATATTGGTCGTTAAAAAATCGGGAGCAGCGATTGCAGTAAAAAGGCATGTTTATGTTAGCAACCAATGACTTGAGTGAAACACTAACGATAGAGAAAATGCTTAGCCTTTATAAATCACAACAAAGTGTAGAAAAGGGCTTTAGAGCCCTAAAGAGTCCTGACTTTTTAACCGCGTCTCTTTATTTGAAAAAGCCAGAAAGGATTGAAGCACTACTGATGGTAATGACGTATTGCTTAATGGTTTATGCCGCATTGGAGCATAAGATCAGAAGAGAGTTAAAGGCTCAGTCAGTATATTTTACCAACTTAAAATACAAACCGTGCCAAAATCCAACTGCTCACGGGGTGTTCTTTTGCTTTCAAGGAATTGATGTATTAACAATCAGTGGTGAGCAACAATTAGTCCTCAATGTGGAGGAGAGGAACAGTATTATCATTAATTGCATGACAGCATCTATCAAGAAATTTATTCCTAAAAATGCTACGGAATGTCGGATTTATGAACACTAAATATTATTTTAAAATCAATAGCCTTATAGATTAGGCGCTAAAAGAAATAAGAAATGGAATTTTTGATATTTATCGCTTTGGTATTCATTTACTACGCGATTAAAGAGCTAAATGAATCTAAAACAGTTGATGCCACACAGTTTATTAAAAGTATTGATAAGTTAGATCCCCCAATTATTTTTGAGCATAAATTAAAAACTAGTTGGGGACCTAATTATTGATATACCGCTAAAGTTGGAGATATATCTTTAAAAACAGGATTAACTAAACAGCTAGTTTTACCCGCTAATGCAGTGCTAATGAAAGTTAAACCTGCATGGTCTTATTAAAAAAATAAGTAATCAAATTAAATATTCTGTTTTAGAAAGTTAAAATAATTAAAGCAGAAGCCTTAAGATACAACACTTTATTTCAAAAACTGCGTTTTATCTTGCCTTAAACTAAGCACGTTATTGATATCCAGCTTGGCATTTTCTTTAGAGTTTTTAACTGCGATGCCTTCGTGTTTTAGTAACCATAATTTTCGCTCTATACCGCCAGCATATCCCGTTAAAGTACCTGAAGCACCTATTACGCGGTGGCAGGGCACGATAATACTAATAGGGTTACGACCATTTGCACCACCAACAGCCCTCACAGATTTTGGATTATTGATTTTATGTGCAATGTCACCATAAGACATAGTTTGGCCAAATGGGATATCCACTAAACAGTGCCAGATAGATTCTTGAAATTGTGTGCCTTGCTGATCTAGTGGTAAATTAAATATTTTTCTTTCGCCATTAAAATACTCTATTAATTGCAGCTTACAAGCATCTGTTGTTTCATTGCTGTTCGTTGATGTTTTTAAATCATCACCGCAAAAAATAACCTGAGTGATGCCAATATCAGACGCTTTTATTTCTATTAAGCCTAAAGGGCTATTCATATAATCAGTAAACATTATAACTGACTCCACAATTGAAAAGTTAAATAACTACCCCAAGGTGAGGCTTGCTCTGGCTCAAATTTATAGTTTGCATTGCCGATGGCTTTTTTTACACCTAAGTCACCACCTAAAAATATATCAGGATCACTTAAACCTCGCATACAAGCATAATCTGTAGTCCAAGGCCCGATCCCTTTTAATTTTAACCAATTATGAGGCGCTTCGGGTTCGCTGTTCACTAAAAAGTGATTAGCTAAATTGTTGAGTGTTTGTTTTCGTGAGCCAGGTATTTTTAAAAAATTCAAATCACTATTGGCAATAGCTTGCGGTGTTGGAAATAAAAACTTATCGCCTATAGCAACACCTAAATTAGCAACTAAAATCGTAACAAGATTTTTAGCTGCAACGACAGAAATTTGTTGTCCTAAAACAGCTCTAATACCAGCTTCAAACATACTCCAAACACCCGGTAATCGCACACCTGTATTGATAGGTAACTGACCATCAAAACTCTCTTTAAGGTTTTGTTCAACTGAATCCAAATCAACGTCTAAGTCTAAAATGCGTCTAATATTATTCACTATCGCTTTAAGGTGTTTTATATCATTCAAATCAATTATCACATCAAATCTATTTTTATCTTTGATATGTTTTGCAGTAAAACGCCCCTGAGTACCATTGAACTCAAAGGTGCGCCCATAAGAGTTGTCATCTCCCCATTCAAGCGCTTCAATACTGCGTTTTTTAAAAAAGGAAAGCATAAAATTACTATCGTATGGTGGGCGATAATACAACTTAAGAGCAAGCTCACTTGATTTTTCGGTACTAGACTTTCGCATTTGTGAAGGCGTCAAATTTAACTGTGATATAAAACAATCGTTAAAACGCCTAATACTCGAAAACCCACTGGCAAGTGCAACTTCTGTGATCGGCAACTTTGTTTGATGTAATAATTGTTTTGCAAATAAACACTGCTGATATAAAGTATATGATTTAGGAGATGTGCCTAGATGTTTATTAAAAAGATCTCTTAAATATCGATCACTTATACCTAAACGTTCAGCTAATGCCTGCAGCGTCCCGTTTTGTAATGCACCCTCATCAATTAGCTTAATAGCGCGACTTAACGTTGTGCTAACACCTTTCCAAGCCGGAGAGCCCGGCGCGCTATCTGGTCGGCAACGTAAACACGGACGAAAACCCGCCGAAGCAGCTTCTATCGCCGTAGCAAAGTAAATCACATTTTCTTCTTTCGGTGGAGAAGCAGGACAAATTGTGCGGCAATATATTTTTGTGGTTTTTACTGCAGTAAAAAATTTACCATCAAAACGCGGATCTCGTGACATTCTCGCTTTTTGGCAAATCTTACTATTTAAAGGCGGGTTTAACATTTAAGCTTCAATTAAATTACTCTTAAGGCAACTATAACCCAGTGAATATTTAATTCTAGCCAGAAACGGAAGTGGTTATAAAAATAGTTACTACTTTAAAATTTATAAATAATAACTTTGCCTTGCATAGTCAGTATTTAATCGGCAGTTATCATCTATTTTTTTCAAATTACATAAAGGTTTTTCTGATTTAATTATCACCTTACTCTGGCCGTTACCAACAGTCACAGAGGGGCATGAACATAAAAATAATGCACTTAATACTATTAAAGTTCGATACATAACAGTCTCTATATTATAATTATTGTTTGATTACATTTTATACATTGTTTTATACCTCAAATCAAAAGCTATTTAAATACTAAGAAAATTAGATTGGCTAACTACCAGTAGGTCCCTACTTTTAATTATTTTGATTAAGCCAGTCATCTCTGAGTTTGATCCAACCTTTATACTCCTGTTCACCATAATTAGACTCCAAGAATAGCTCTTTCACTATGCCGCTAGTAATTAATTTATCTATAGCTGAGGCTATCGCTACTAAGTTTACAGGAACGTCTCTTGATATTTTAATTGACTGAACCAGTTTATCTTTTGAAAGGTTATTTAAAGAGGGTTGTGAGGTTATTATTTTGGAGATACTTGCCATGTTAATTTCCTTTTAAAAAATGACAATTGCTATCGGTTTAATGATGCCGATACAAAGTCAGATTAAATAGTACCTTTTTGAAACAAAATAAATATCTGATAGCAGTAAAGCCCCTTTACAGTTATAAAATAAAAGGCGCTAATAAAGTTAGCGCCCTAAAATTATTAACTTTGACTCTGAAGCCATTCAATCGCGGCTTCAATTATCAAATCTTTTTCTTGTGTACGTTGCTCTAAAGTAAAAATGCTTTTTCAATCGAAACAGGGACTCCCGTGCCTTCAAACTCTAGACCATCATGACTAATATAAAATTCATTAGAAATACTATATTGCAAACCGTGAGGCAAAGATTTAGGTAAGATATCAGACAGGCCACCCCCCGTTGATTGGCCAATTAAAGCAGAGTTATCTCTAGCCCTCATAGCAATAGAAAAAATTTCAGCCAATTGCAGATCTAATACAGCCAATTTGTCAGTTTGGGTTTCACCTAGTTCAATAATTTCAGATAATTCCATAGATTCAATATATAAGTAACCAAAGTTCTCATCTGTTTTTGATCAAATTAAAGTCTCTGTTTCATTAAATTTCACATCAGCATCTTGCACTAAATAACTGCCAATAATGTCCATCTCAATTTCTATTTGCTGTTCTTAATAATAAAAAAATCAAATAACTGTGCTTGAGTATCAATGTCATCTAAATCATTCATTTCTAGATATTCAGCTAATGTAATATCATGTATCTCCAATTTTCGAGATACACTAAACTCTTCATCAATTTCTTCATTTTCGATCCCCACGTGAAAGTCTTTTAATGGTGCAATCATTTGAGAAAAAATCTCAAATAATTCCTCCAGTGATGTTGTAGCTGTGACTTGGGTAACATAAGTTTGATAAGTTTCATCCCAATTTACATTTTTGATATGAAAAAAAGCATAATACTCTTTATAGTTTTGCCAAAATATTTCAAAGTCTTGTTCTGGATTAAAAACATAACCTTCATCACCTTGCTGCTTTAATACATTATCAATACAGTTATTTGGTAATGATAATTCACGAGCCATTTGAACTCCTGGTATTTTTATGCCACCGATTATTGATATAAAACTATCTTTATCATCAGACAGCGCAATGCTCTTTATTAAACTATCATAAGATAATTTATAAGATAAAATCGATTCATCAAGCTTGAACTCATGGCAATATTGTGAGGTTATTTGATAAAATTTATAACCATTATCTTGTATATCAAATACCCAACCATAAGCAGGCGCACTCCAAATTCCTATTTCTGTTTTTTCAATCTCTGGTATAAGCGGTTTTTTATTTTTACTATCAGAGTCATTACAAGCACTCATTAAAGCAATAGAACCCGCTAAAAGTGACCATTTTATTGCATCAAAAGCGAAATTTTTACCTTTTATATTTATCATCCTTGTCAGTTTATTAATAACTGTTTTTTAGTGAGATAATAATGACTTAAGACAGTTTTAAATTCCGTTGAGAAATTGTCTTAAATTGTTAGTCCCTTTTTCAAATCAAGACAAAACTCTGCTAAAGATAAAAAAATACAGGTTATTCTGCGGGTATTTATTTTTTGAATTTTAAATAACCTTCTATGACGCGATTATTTATTAGTTTTTATGTCGTTCTATTTTGTTTGATCAGTGCTTATAGCTTTGTCGCAGATATGAGTGTTGAAACTTGGTTAAGTGACATGATAGTCATTGATAAAACGAATGATTATATTGGCGCATTTTACCTTATGGAGAATTTACATAAGTCTCTTGATGAACAGGCGTTTGATAAAGCAATCGAAAATTTTCCTCGCCAATCTAATACGCACTAAAAATGTTTAACATAAATAATATTTATTTTGATCCTAAGTTTTTTGACCATGATTCAATTTATTTCGCAGATGAATATAACGACTTGCTATATTATCGATTTCAAGACTCTGATTTAGTTGTACGAATTGGCCCTGTGGATACCTACGAACCGCTCACTGAATATCAGTATTGGTATGAAAGTGGTTATTATCCATTTTTAGCTTTAGGGATCTTTTTATGGGTATTATTATTCCACACAAAATTAAAACGCTTAGATAAAGCAGCGATAGAATTAGGTTAAGGAAACCTTTCTGTTCGAGTATCACAAAAAGGAAGGCATAGGGTAGGGAAGCTAAATCATTCGTTTAATTTAATGGCGACTCAAATTGAATTACTAGTTCAAGGCCACAAAAACTTAACTAATGCAGTTGCACATGAACTAAGAACACCTATGGCGCGGATCCGCTTCCAACTCGATATGCTGTATAACGAACAAGAAAACAAACAACGCCAAGAATATATGTTTGGTATTTTAGATGATCTCAATGAATTATCTGATCTAGTTGATGAGTTACTCACTTTTGCTAAATTTGATAGAGATCCTATCGCAACTCAATTACAACAAAACTCATTAAACACCTGCATTAATAATGTGATCCGATCTCGACACTTTAATAGTCAAGTGAAGATTAATTATCAGCAACAATCAACAAAATATGATTTAGTACCCTTTGAACCTAAAAATTTAGAACGGGCTATCGGTAATTTATTAACAAATGCTCAAAAATATACACAAGATACTGTCAATATACATATTAAACATCATAGAAAACTGACAAGTATATTTATCGATGATAATGGACCTAGTATACCTCATGAGAGCAGAGTTGATATATTTCAACCATTCAAGCGCCTAGATGATAGTAGAACCCGCGAAACTGGTAGTTATGGATTAGGCTTGGCAATCGTAAAACAAATCGCTATTAGACATGGTGGTAGCGTATCAATAGATGAATCACCTATCGGCGGTGCTAGGTTTATATTGAGTTGGCCAAGTAAATGAATTTTTAATAAACCAATTTAAGTTTTAGATTATGAATACAATTAAGAAAATTAACTATGATATCCAACACAAATGAACAATCATCATCAGATGAAGTGCATTCGGTATCTGATTTACATTTTGGTAAGTTATCTATTTTCACTAAAAAACGGCTGGTCACATTAAATGATGAAAAAATGCAGCTAACGACAAGTGAATATGATTTATTACTATTACTAGGGTAATCCCCCCATTTTTAATAGAGTTCAAAAGTAGACGCTTTTCTCTGTGTTAGTTTACGTTTTTGAATTGGGGTTATACCACCAATTCCCATGTTAGGTCGTTCATGCTGAAGAAGTTCTTTCCCGAGACTTTATTTTTAAAGCAACTCGAGGTATTGAGTATGTGGTATGGATCGTACAGTAGATACTAAAATAGCGAATTTAAGAAAAAAACTCGGTGATAGCGGCTCTTTATCTAGTAAAATTATCACAGTTCGCAGCCAGGGGTATCTTTTTGTGCCTGATAATTGGCATTAACACATTACAATTGTAACGATTTTCGTTACATTCCCATACTTACTGAGCCTACCGACTACACTTTTACCAAATCATAATGACACTTCTTTAATACAGTTTGTAAACTTAGGTATTGTCATGAAAAAATTATTCCCTTTGATATTTGTTAGTTTAATAGCCACTGTTGGCTGTAATAGTGGAGGCTCTGATAAAAAGAAAGAAGTTGAAATCGCAGAAGTACATCATATTAAGCCAAGTGATGTGCCAGCCTATATTGAAAACTATAAATCGCAGCAACAAGCACTTAACCTTGAATTTAAAGGCACTGATTACAGCATATCTTTGATTGATTTTGATATGGATGAGAATATCATTTTAGCTAAGTTTGAATTAGGTATTGTTTATATAGGTTTTGATTTTGACAAAGAAGCGCCTATCAATTCATTAACTGTATTAGAAGCAACAAATATTAATGATTTAGAGAATTCTGTTACAGCGAGTTATTCTGCATCAAATCTCTCTATCACTGAGCAAGATGAAAATTTTGTTTATACTGGGGACTTAATTGACGCACAATCAAGCGGTTTATTTAATGTAAGCTTAACATTTAATGAATCTCTTATTTCTGGTGGTAATAGCGAGTTAATGATACAAGATGATATGGCTTACTTAAGCGGTACTCTGGGCTCTAAAACTTATGTCCAAATCAATGAATTAATTAACCAAAACCCAAGTATTAAAACAATCAAATTCATCAGCATTGATGGCTCTGTAAATGATGCTATTAACATGCATACAGGACGTTCAATCCGAAATGCTCAGTTGACTACTTATATGCCCAGTGACGGTGAAGCATATTCAGGCGGCGTTGATTTATTTGTGTCTGGTTTTAAAAGAAAATATGAAACGGGTGGTAAATTAGGCGTACATTCTTGGTGTTGTACAGCGGGAAAACCTGCCAACAAATTAGGTAAAGACCACCCAGGTCACGGCGCACAACTTACATTTTTCAGAGAATTACTAGGTAACGAACTTGGTCCTGAATTTTATTTTTACACTATTAATGCGGCTTCTTTTGATAATGTGCATATTATGTCTGAAGCAGAGTTAAATAAATATCAATTAATAACTGATTAATTAAAGAAAGGTACTATTTGAAATAGTACCTTTTAGAACACTTAAGTTAAACTTATCAATATATTCCTACAGAGTTATATTTATAATGAATCAAAGCATTTTTATCGTTGAAGATGATTTAAAACTCGCTAGCTTATTAAATGACTATTTTACTGAGTTTGATTTTGAAACTACTGTGATTACAAGTGGTGATGATGCGGCCGATAGTATTATAGTAAGACAACCTGATTTAGTCATTTTAGACTTAAGGTTACCAAAAATTGATGGCTTAACTATCTGTAGAGAGATCAGAAATAAATACCAAGGTGTTATTTTGATGCTAACGGCAAGTGGCGATGATATAGATCAAGTCGCAGCATTAGAGCTAGGAGTAGACGACTTTGTACAAAAGCCGATTCAACCTAGAGTGCTATTAGCTAGGATCAGAATGCTATTAAGAAGAACAGTCAAAAGAATAAACAGTGATAATAGCAAAGAAATTACCTTAGGAAGTTTAACGGTAAATAATGCACTTAAGTCATGTACCTTAGATGATCAACTTGTACTTTTAACACCTTCAGAATTCGCATTGTTATGGCAGCTAGTATCACAGCCAGATACAGCCTTAAGCCGAGAGCAATTACAAAAATCATTCACAGGCTTAGAGTATGATGGCACAAACCGCATTATCGATAATAAGATAGCCCAAATACGCAAAAAACTAAAAGACGACTCTAATCGACCAAAAGGAATTATTACTGTTAGAAATAAAGGTTATATGTTTGTTCCTGATTATTGGTCTAATTAAATGAAAAGACTCTTTTTTTCATTATACAGCGCACTGATAGCCACAATTATTTTCTTTGTATTTGCAGCTCATTGGGTTAATACATATTTATTAATAGATGTAGATAATATAATTGAAGCTAAAAATTTCGAAGCTGAGATAGAATTACTCGAGCAACTAACTCCTTATATTTCCAAGCAACACATTAATAAAAAGCTATTAAGAATTGCAGAACTTAATCAAATCATCATTACTGAAATTGAATACAATAAAATACCTAACTTTGTACAAAGTAATCTAAAGAAACAAAAGGTTTGGGTTGATGATAATGATCTTGCTTACTTTTGGGCTTTTAAGCCAAAACAGTATTTTTCAATATCAGAAAATGAGCAGCATGATCTCGTTAAAGTGGATATCATGATTGAATATGCCACTATATGTTTAATGCTGGCATTATTGGCTGCCATGTCATTTATTTGGATGAAGTTTTTAGGTAACAAACTAAAATATTTAGAACAAGCAACCGAAAAGTTCGGCGAAGGAAACTTTAGCGTAAGAGCGCCTATTTCAGCTAATTTAGCCTTTGGTAATCTCAACTTAAGGTTTAACACAATGGCTTCAAAAATCGAAAGTTTACTCTCAAGCCATAAACAGCTTAGCCATAATATAGCCCATGAATTAAGAACCCCAATTTTTAAAATGCAAATGCAATTAGAGCTGCTTGATGCTAATGCTACGCCTAAGCAACAAAAGTATATTTCAGGTATTGAAGAGGACTTATTTAATCTACAAGACCTTGTAGATGAATTATTGCAATATGCGCAAGCTGAACGTGCTGAATTAACTATTAAGTTTCAAAACTTTGAACTTAACAATGTCATCACAGATGTCATAGGTGATTTATTACCTAATACAAATCAAAGTATTAGCTTTAAGCATGACGCTTCAGTTAATACTTTAATAACAGCGGATAAAAATTTAATACGCCGCGTCATTAAAAATTTAATACATAATGCAATTAAGTATGGTGACTCACTTATTGAAGTTTCAGTATCAACTTATGAAGAAAACGTATTTGTATATATTGATGATAATGGTCCTGGAATAAACGACTCTCAATTAAATAAAATATTTGACCCTTTTTACCAAGTTGATAGTAACCATCAAGGCTATGGTTTAGGTTTATCTTTAGCCAAGCAAATTACAAAATTACATTGTGGTGAATTACGTTACGAACCAAGTTGGCTAGGCGGTGCCCGATTCATAATAAAATTACCATTAAACTTATAATTAATGCTACCCATAGGCTTAGAGTAAATTTATAATCCATACTTAGACACATTAAAAGCTTAACTAGAGAACCGTATGGACTCAAAAGAAATTTATCAAAACAATCCGCTACAGGGTGTTAAATTAGAAACAATATTAAATGAGCTTGTTGATCATTTTGGTTGGGAAATTATGCATGCTTATTTGCAAATTAATTGTTTTAAAAAGAATCCTAGCATTGCATCTAGCTTAAAGTTTTTACGTAAAACCGAGTGGGCTAAAGAGAAAATAGAATCTTTTTACATGTATAAGCTTTTAGGCTATCCAAAAGCAGATGATGAACAATTCCAGCTCCCTCCAAGAGATCGTATTGTGCCATCACATCATAAAGCCAGAGGTCCTGCAAACTTAAGTCTTGATGATGCACAAAGATTACAAGAGAAAAAATCGAAAGTGGCGCGTCGAAGAAACTCAACACCAGATAACCCTTGGGGTCAGTAAATCAATATTAAAACGATAAAAGGCAATTCCTTACTATAATGGAAATTATATGAGATAAATTCCATTATAGGTTTGCCTTTTATGAATTTAAGAATTGCACGTTATAGTTGCTTTAGTGTTACCTTCTTATGGCTATTCTTCAGCCATACTGCAGCTTTTTCAGAACAAGTAAACTTACAAAAAGAGATTACAGTCAATATTTCAAGTCGTAATCATGAAAACCGCAATTATTATATTGAACTCATAAAACGATCCCTAGAAGGTGAAGGTTACTTGGTCACTTTTAACGATCTTGGTATCTCTAATACGTGAAGACAGAAAAAAGATTTAAATGAAAATAAACTCTCCTTAATCTGGCGTTTAAAAACACCATTAAGAGACAAGAGTTTTACGCGTGTAAATATTGGTTTAAGTAATGGGCTCATAGCACAAAGAATATTATTTATTAAAAATAAAAATCAACATGCATTTGAAAACATCACTAATATAGAGGACTTTCGCAAAAGAAATTTAGTGGGTGCATTTGGTGATAGCTGGTTTGATATTGATATTTGGCATCATAATAATTTACCATATTTTGAGTTCCTAGGTGATAGGCAAAAAATTTATACTATGTTATCCAGTGGCAAAAGACACATAGACTATTTCTCACGTGGCATTAATGAAATTTTAGCTGAAGCTAAACAGCATCCAAACCTTAAAATCGAACAAAATTTATTACTATGCTATCAAAATGATAGTTATATTTATGTAAAAAAAGATAATCATCAACTGGCTGAAGTGTTAGAGAAAGCATTAAGCAAAGCCGAAAAATCAGGTTTTTAGATAAATTAATAGAAAAATATTGGGGTAATTTGAAGCAAGAATTGCAGCTTGATACTCGAACTAAAATCACTTTAGATATGCCTAATTTAACTGAATAAATAGAGCATCCATACTCTATATTCCATCGGAATTTAATGTTCTGAGCTAATCATACTCAACAATATCAAATACTGAAAGTGGTGGTACTGGTTCATCATTCTCATGATCTCCTAGTACATAAACTTGACCGTCTTTTAACGCGATATCGCTGGGATCTGACACATCTTCATGATCTAAGTCATATACGGCTACAATCTCGCCAACTAAATTAAGCTTAATTAATTTAGTAAATTTTTCTGATAATACATATACATTACCTTGATGGTATTGAACATCTTGGGCATCATATTCAAAAATGCTTCCCTCTGTTTCACCCGAATACGTGATGTCATATCTTTCTTTAAGGGAGAAATCAGAGTTTAAAATAATAAGTTCATCTATCGCATCTTCATCATTTTGATCTGGTACTAAATAATACTCTTGCGCTGAGACATCATAACCTAAATCTGAGTAGCTATAACTTTCACCTTCTAAAGCAATTACTTGAGAAGATTCATCAACAGCATTATAAATCACCAATTGATGTGCACTTTGATCGTTTAGCCATACTTGCTCTTCACTTTATTGAACAATTGCGAGTTCGGTAAATGCGCTATCTTCAGATACTTGCCAAGTCACTAATTCATCTTGCGCTCTGTTATAACGATTTAATATGTTGTCACCTGTTACATAGCAAGTGGAAAATCTTCCACCATTGACTTACCTTCAGCTGGTACAACTAATTTTAGTGATGCAGGCTCAGGCACAATAGGGTTTTTACTTGAATCGTCATCATCGCTGCTACAGCCTGCTAAAAATGTTTTTTGAAATTTCATAAATAAATTGCTCTTTTATTAAGTTGCTGGTAGTTTATTCAATTGAAAGTCTAAAAAATGTCAAAATTGGGCTGCCACTACAAAGAATTGCAAAGGATTACAAAATAAGTTATAAATTACCGATTATTGGACCAGAATAGTATTAATGCAATAAGGCTATATAAGGAAATATATGTCTGAAATTACAATATTAGAAATGTTAGAAAGAATTCGTATACATCATAGTGGCGTTGAAATTAAATATGCCGAGTCTCATTGGTGTATCAGTGCAGGAAGCATTGAATTACATTCAACCTCCTTTAAAAGCTGTGTATCTCAGGTATACAATTTTGGCGCAGGGATTAATCACTGGCCCACAGAAGATCCTCTTCATACACAACCTTTAGAAAACCACTTCGCACAAAACCTAGAACAATTAAGAACCAAAGCGCATGACTTTACCGTTGAAGGTACACATTATGGTTGGATCGCCGATTTCACTAAAAGTGGTTTGTTTATGGCAAACTCTGCTGATCAAGTCGTTAATAAAGCAATAGACAGTGTAATACAAAATCAAACAACCATATTTTCGAGTTAATTTAGTTACTTAAAAATAAAATGGAAATAATTAACTATCTGTTGTCAACCAAACTGCATTAGATGCGTTTTAATATTTGAAATCACTTATAACCCCCTACGGAGTTCCAAATGACTAAAATAACTAAAAAGCTCAATATCGCAGTACTAACAGGTTTAATTTCAGTAACAGCGGCTTTATCTGCGCCACAAGTATTAGCCGAGAAACAACGAAAAGGTGGTAAGCAAGGCAAACTTGGATATAGTGCAGAACAAAAATTCAATCGTATAGATGTTGATCAAAGTGGTGAAATCACGTTAGCTGAAATGACAGATCCTGCCACTGTTAAAGCAGAAAAAAAATTAACCAGAAAAGATACAGATCAAGATAGCGTTTTATCTCTAGAAGAATTTAGCCAAGGCAGGCATGGTAACGCGATTGATTTGTCAGTAATAGCCGATGAAATCGTTTTATGTGTCAGTGATTTAAAAGCAGAGACAGGTGATGATAATATAATCGTACCATCAGCTGATAACTTTGTATCTAAGGAAGAGAAGTTTAATACTATCGATGCTGATGCAAATGGAACAATTGATTTATCTGAGCTACAAACAGCGATGGAAACTAAAGCGACATCTGTTTTTGAGATCATGGATACTGACGATAGCAGCTCAGTAAATTTAGATGAATTCACAGCAGCATCTGAATCTAATAAAGCCACTAAAAAAGCGATTCGTCAATGCGTTCAAGAATTAACTGACGAAGATTAGAAGCTAATACCCCTTATCAATATTTGTAATTCACCAAAGCAGCTCAGAGCTGCTTTTTTACATTAATAGCTACACTTTAATTATTATTTCTCATTTGGCCACATTATTTCCTTAATTTTAGTTACACTGAGAACATATACTTCTATTTTAATATATAAGGCTTGTTTTGCAGTGTCTAATAACAACTAAATATACCTTCACGATTCTGTCATTCTTTTTACTAGCCATACCTAATCATGCAAATGCCGCAAGTATTGATATCAGCTATGGTCAGCAAGGATACCAAGTCCAATTGCAAGATGAAACTGTCACTCTCACTCCAGTAGGCAATGCAATTTCTTTTTCTACCAACTTAACTGATGATTTCAGTATGGGATTGAATTATCAAAATTGGCAAGATGATAAGAACTTTGACAACAGGGTTAATACAGATGTAACGCTTTCAACAGCTGGTGCAAGCTTAAGCTATTATTTAGATAACTGGTCATTTTCTACAAATTACAGCCAATCTGAAGTAGATACGAAAATATCAGGTCTTAAACGAAAGCAAAACATAAAAAATGAAAACATTGATTCTTCGTCTTTTGGCGGCTCAATTGGTTATGGGTTTGCTAAAAATGATTGGTTTTACGGTCTTTTAATTAGCGGTTTATATAGTGATTGGGATTTCGATAAATACCAAGTGAAAACGAAGCAAGATGAAGGTGTTCCTCCAAAAGTCACAACAGAGAAAAGTTCAGGAAATTCATCGAGTATCAGTTCAAGCTTGTCTGCTGCTTATTATATCCCCTTAGAAAATGAGACTGGTCTTATGCTAGGCGGGCTTTTAACATGGAATTATCTCGTATCAGGTGACTCGGCCTTAATATCTCGTAATGGCAGGAATGTAAATACAAGGAAAAATGGATCTCCAAGAAATGTTACAACTAACTCCGCAGCACTAAATTCAATTTCTGGCGATGATAGTTATGGTCAATTTGCACTTTATGCTTCTTACGATATTGATGATGCATGGTCGGTGGATATTGATACCTCGATAAATATTGCAAGTGATTACGATGCTTATACCTGGTCAATCAGTTTAGGTTATATATTTTAACAATTTAATAAAGCAATATAGGGCATTAGTGCCCTCTATTTTTTTGTCTCATTTTACCTTGTGTTTTTTTGTTCATTTTTTTCATATTACGCTTATTAAATTTTTCCATTAATTTACGTTGCTTTTCTTGTGGTAATTGTTGAAATTTTTTGTGAACATTTCTTAATTTTTGCTGTTTTTGAGCTGGTATTTGTCTGAATTTATCAAATTGCTGTTTTAACTTTGTTTGCTTTTGCGGATCAAGCTTTTGCCAGTTATCAAACTTATTTAATACTTCTGTTCTTTTTTGTGCATCCATTTCAATCCAACGAGTTGCACCCAGTTGTAGTTTTTCTTGTTTATCCGCTGGTAATTGGCCCCAATTAGATGAAAATTGTTTTAAAACATTTTGCTGCTCAGCGTCTAACTTATTCCACTCAAGTGCATTAACTTGGGGCATAAAAATAAATAAGTAAAAAGTAACAAAGATTAGTTTAGCCATCACTTTTATCCTCCAAAGTATTTTTTTTAGAATTTTTAACATCTGTTTTATTGGTTTCATTTTTATCTAACTTTAATTTAACTTTATTACTCGATGTATTTGATAAAACATTGGCTGAATTCAATTTTAAATCTAGTGGCCCAACCAATTCGCCATCTACTTCAACCATATCAGCTAAGAATTCAAAAAAAGCCATATCAGGCACTTTCTCTGGCTTTTTAGGCTCTGTATGTGCTGTAAAGCTCATAACAAATAATATGCTATAACAGTGCGTTTTGTTCATTTTCAGCCAGCCAAGTTATAAACTCTAATTCTTCTAATAACATTAAATCTTCAGTTGGAACCTGAACACTCATCATAGCTAGAGGTATTTCAGGCACAATTGACTTAGGCTGATTAATAGTTGTTAAAGATATTAAAATAACAGCAGCTATTGGCGCCGCCACTTTAAACATCATATTATTAAAAATCAGGTTCAATAACGTAAAAATTGATGTTTTCTCGCTACCTACAGCGCTTTTCATTAAAGCAGTATTACGTGCTTTTTCTAAATCAGCTACAACACTTGCAGATAAGTTCTTAACCGAAGCATCTAACGCCTGATTCAGTGCTTTAGCCGCTTTATCATTTTGATTTTCTTTAGAAGGTGATGTCATGATCTTCTTCCATTAACGATTTTAATTTTGTTACAGCACGAGAGTAATGTGTTTTAACACTCCCTTGAGAGCACCCCATTGCTTCTGCTGTATGAGCCACTGAAAGGCCCTCCCAGCTACGTAATATAAAACATTGCTGCTGCTTAGCAGATAATTGTTTTAAATGTGTTAGCGCTGCTGTTTGTTGCGCTGATTTTTCAAATTCTTTATCAGGGGTTGCTAATTGATTTGAATAATCAACTTGTGATGAAAAAACTTCAGTTTCATCATCTAAGATATTCGATTTCCAGAAAAAGACTAAATTTCTCACCTTTTGATGTCGGTGCCAATCTCTAATTCTGTTTTGTAATATTTTATAAAACAGTGGCTTCCATTCATTTGATGGCCTCTCTTTATAATTAGTCACCAATTTAATCATGCTATCTTGCAATAAATCTAGTGCATCAGCATGGGTACCACACGCAAAGAAAGCCATATGATATGCTCTTTTTTCAATATCCATTAAAAAAGCCTCCATAGTAAGCTCGGCAACTTTTTGTATTGGTTCAGAATTATCTGCCATTAAAGGAATAGCGTGATGTCCATATAAATTAATGTTTCGATTACAATTTTGATCCATAAATGCCGTAATTACAATAAGTGTCTTATCGAATTGATTTCAACTACTACTGTTTAAAACGCTTAAATAACAGGATGGTTGACAGAGCATTTAAAAATATTCAGAGGAACTTTAAAATAACTTGGTAGAACTATCCATAAATTCATTGGCAAAAAATTCTAGAAAACTGTTTTATATCGTTATTTAATTAAATAAAAATGACATAAAATGCCAAAGGAAATATTTAAATAAATATAATTTACGAACTTAATACTGTTATATAACTTGTGTCGAAACCGTCTGAGTCACATTGAATATCAACTCTTTGAGAAGCCGGTTTTTGAAATAACACCTCTAATTTAGGGAAACTTTGAGAAGTAAAACTGACACTTTTTAGTCTTAAATTTTTACGTGTTTTGCGATCTAAGAATGCAAAAGCACAATCAGACATAACACTTTCACAGCTATCTAACATCTTTTTAGTCAACATTTTATCAGTGATCATTTTCATAATCTGCGCTTTGGGCATATCGCATTTGATGCCACCTAAAGTACAGGCGGCATAAAGATCTAAAATAGCCAAAGCACGGATCTTTTGACTCTCAACATCTTCAAATAACGCCAAAACAGTTGGTATTTTTTTCTCTATTGAAAACTTTTGTATGGCAGCTTCTTTTAAATAAACTTTTTCACTCAAAAAACGATGTATTACCTTTTCTAATTGACTTAATTTTGGCAAAACAAGATCACTACTTGCTGCCAATTCATCTGTTTCGTCATTAAGTAGCCTCTGACTTTCATTGGCGCCTTGAACTAAAGGTAAAATCAATTTATGCAATTCTTCGTCTTCAAATGGTTTGCTTAAAACAAAACATGCTCCACATTCAATCGCTTGAGATATCAAGTCTTCATCATTTACAGTTGTTACAAATCCAGTTTGAATTGGTAACTCTCTTTTTATTATTTCCTTTAATAATTCTAAACCAGACACTTCTGGCATATGCCAATCAGACAGTACTATTTCAGGTTTCCATTCATCAATAATATCCAATGCTTCCAGTGCACCTGATGATTGTTTTATATCTAAAGTTTTATAACCAAACTTTTCTAAACCACGTTTAACAATTGCTTGCATTGCTAAACTATCATCAACAATTAATATTTTCATAAAATCCTGCTTTAATAAAAAAGGTATATTTAATAGAATTAATATTTGAGTATAGGCAGTAATTTCAATTGCAGCTATACTCAACAGCAAGTTACCTGACTTATTTCTAGAATATAACCTATATAAATTAACAGCTTAAAATATTATCTTTAACTGGAGAATCATATGTTGCCAGAAAGAGTAATGGAAATCTTAGCGATTGATGTTGGATTAGTCGTGATCACAAGTTGGTTTTTGATTTTATTTTTCATGTTTCGAGAATTCAGATGCGTCTCTCAATCAGTAAATCGTCTATCAACGCATTTAGGTAAAGATGAATATTTGCCTATTTATCAGCAATCACTTAATGATGAGCTCGCCTCAGTAAATAAGCATACCACGACTTTAAATGAACTTATGAATGTTCACGAAATTCTTGAAAATCAATTAAAGTTATTACATGCAAATAGTTCAAGTCCAGACAGCGACGGGAAAATTAGACAATTAGAATCGCAGTTACATAAATCTAGAGCTTTAATAAAAAAGCTAAAAGGAGAACTAGTAACAAGTAAAAAGCGAATAGAACACACAAAAAGTAAACTGTATTCACAATATGATCACGTTGAATCATTACAAAAAGAGAAAGAGCAGTTTTTAATTGATGCACAGCAACAAAAATTAGATGCAGAACATAATGAAGCGCTCATTGCTCAAGCAGAAAAATATAAAGCACAGCAGCAACAATTAATTGAAGCTGCGAGTGACTATAAAAGTAAGCTTATAATGCAAGGAAAAGAGCTTGAAACTTTAAAACAAAAAAATAAAATGCTTGCGGGAAATAACAAGGCGCCACAATCAGATGTATTAAAGAAGAAAGTAGTAAAATTAGAGCAAGAATTAAATGATGCTAATGCGCGCTCTGCCCATATAATAAAAGAAAAAGACTTTATAGAAAGTAAATTTTTAGACTCAATAAAACAACTAGAAGAAATACAAAAAAAATAAATTAACCATAAAGCAACAAAAATGACATCGATGAATTGTATTTTTATATTTAATACCAATATATTTATAAACTTAAGAATAAAAACTGATAGGGAAAGGTAATATGAAAGCAGTAAAAACGGTTGTGATCACAGGCGCAAATCGTGGAATAGGCCTGGCTATGGTAAGTATTTACGCTAACCAAGGCAGCAAAGTTATTGCCTTATGTCGACAGTCTTCAGCTAAGCTCAATGCGCTAGCAAATGAAAATGTTGAAATCGTTGAAAACGTCGATGTAGCAACAGAATCAGGAATACAATCTATGTGTGATGCTATTGGCGCACAAATGATAGATGTACTTATTAATAACGCCGGTATTTTAAGAGATGAAAGCTTAGATAACTTAAATTTAGATACTATTTATGAGCAATTTCAAGTAAATGCTGTTGCGCCACTTAAAGTATGTCAGTCATTATTAAATAATTTAACTTCGGGCAGTAAAATTGCATTAATTACATCACGAATGGGTTCTATTGCTGATAATGGTTCAGGCGGAAGATATGGCTATTTTCCTCTACCTACACTAACAAATAAAACTTGTAGATGTTTTTTTATGCGCTATATTATCTACAAAGCTTCGCTGGAGAAAAGTTGGTTTGAGTTCAAAAAGAGAGTTCCTGATTACAAGAAATGGCATCCAATCTTATTATTGGGCTTTTTTCCAAAGCAATGGGGAAATAGATATAACCCCAACAATTTTATATGCCCAAGTATGTGATGATCCTGAACGGAAAAAAACATGGGAGAGGTCTACACGAAAGTCATATGCACAAATTATTGAAACGTTTTTTCGCACGATCAGACAGCATGGTGCAAGCATACAAAACTTAACAACCAATGAAACTCAAGGCTTCATGCAAGCCTATTATATGAAAAGCCTACCATTTCAAAAAAGTGATGGTAAACAGACCTCTGAGTCAAGAATGGAAGCCGTTCGTAATGTTTTGCTTAGATTAGTTAAAACATCTATAAAACTTGGATTTAGTGAAGCAAACAACCTGTCTTTTAACTACAAAAAAGTAGCACAAGAAACCGTTGATGAGGCAGACCGTATACACAACTGTTACATTCCTAAAGAATTATTTGAACAACTATTAGAGCACCTTGAAGTCGAATCCAACTTTGAAGTTGAACGTGATAAGTTGGCTATGCGAATAGGTTATGAAATGGGCTTGCGTACTGAAGAGCTAACTAGGGCCAATAACTTTTCTATAAAAAAATTAAAGTCAGCTCGGTTGACATGGAAATTCGGAGAAGAAATTAAATGGAAAGTCATTGGGAAAGGTAACGGTGGTGGCAAGGAACGAAATGTATTAATTAAGCCATGCATGGCAGAGCGTATTTTTAGCTTGATGGACAATCATCAAGATGTTTACGCTCGCAGTAAGCATCTTTTTTGTTCAAAAGGTGGTAAGAAATTGTCAGCTAAACACGGCACTAATATTTTTTATGATGCTATGCATAATTTTAATCACCCTGAAGTTAATGGCAAAAGTTTTCAAAAACTAAGACATAGTTACGCTACTAATCTAGCCCTCTGGTGCATAAAAAATAAAATTCATAAGCGATTAATACAAGATAGGTTAGGGCATGAGTCCTTTTCTACTACTGAAATTTATATCGAAGTTTCCTACCTCATAAACGGCGATGTGAAAAAGTCAGAAGAAATGCGTATGGTAAGGCTAGATAGGAGAAAAAAATTACAAAAAGGCCAAGATAATGACTGAAGAGATAAATTATGGTTCATTATCACAATACATGGCAGAGCCAACAATTTCATTAGTTCAGTATCAAGATAAAGTCATATTCAATTTAAATCTATTATCCACCTCTGATGATGAAACCTTAAGAAAAACACTTGAGATTCCAACTCCTTTCAAAAAGTCTTTGTTTTGCCAATCAATAATAGCTTTTTGCTATTCTGATAGATTTAAAGAAATTGGTGATACAACTAAAGATAAACATATAAACTTGTATAACCGCTTTTTTTCTTTTCTTCTGACGCGTGACTCTCAATGTGAAAAAAAGAATATTGAGGATAAGGAAAGCAAAAAAGTAAAGTGGAGTGAAATGATATCTACATTAAATGGGGATTTACCACACTCAGTTATTAGCCAATTTTTGCAGCACTATTCACATGAGGGGAAGGGCGCTACCACTATTAGAAATTATCAACTTGACCTAATGGCTCCAATTAAATGGGCGTCAACTATAAATGTTCACAAAGGAGAATATAACATTAATGGTGGCGATACCTTACTTCCATATATAAAAAAAGCAGTTAACCCAGACGTCAAGTCAGACGATAACACTCCTAAAGTAGCCTTATCTCAACTTTTTCCTATTGACTATACAACAGGAGAAAAAATTGAATGTCCTTATACTGATTCTCAACTTATCAGTAGCTTGCGTTGGTTTGCCCATTGGTATCTGGATAACATGCGTCAAAGAAGAAAGTTTCTTCGTGAAATAAAACTGGATGATGAAAAGACTATATATGATGTGCTACTAGATCGTCTAAATGATGGTACTTGGTCGATAGAAAGTAGACCTGTGAGTGCTATGTTTAGTCGAGCATATAAAGATAAAGGCAAACAACCTAGCCAAGCCGATTTCACAGATGCAAGTTGTATATATGCAAAAATTTATGAAGCATTGTTGCCTACTGAAGATGAGCTTGAATACATTAAAAATGATAATGCATCAGACATTTTAAAAAATCGATTATTGTGGCTAGAACCATTAGGGTTTACTCAAGATGACGCTAAAATTTTTTTAGATGTTGTAACAACATCACACAGTAGTATTGATAGCATTGTAAAGCGTGTTTCAAAGCAAATTACATATGGTAAAGCCTATGCTGAGAAAGGGGGGAAAAGTAAAAAAGTAATTATACCCATTTCATTAGAGTCATTTTCAGGCTTAAGAAACATAACGATCCCATCAAATATCAGTCTTGCGGATATGATTGTGCCAACCAAATCTGAACGGCTTGTAATGAATTGGCTATTGGGTTCTGACTGCATTCAAAGGTCAAATCAAATTCGACTCAAATTAAACGATTTTAAGCGATTAAAACGAAATACAACTTTACAAATATTAACTTCTGAAATGGTTGAAGATGACGAAATAAATGAAGCTAAGATAAGACATCATAAGGAACGCGGCAAAGGTGCTCATGTAAAAAGGCCAGGGAAAAATCATGAAACCATAACATATAAAAGTGGCGACCCACTTTTTTCAATTTATAGCAATTGGCTTGCAGATATGATTGAAGCTCAGCCGTATCTCAAAGCCAATATCGGCAAGTGGTTTCATAAAACATATCTTAATGGTTTCAGTACAGCTGCACTTTTTCCTTTAAGCTTTCTATGTGCAAATGAAAGCCTAATACGAAGTACATATCAAAAATATGAAGTTGAATTAAAATACCACAGTGAACTCAATGGGCAGGGAGCGTTTCAATGGCTATTGACTCAACAAATTAAGCATTTTGTTTTTTGTAAAGATAAAAATAATGATGTTAGTGAGATTACCATAAGTCCTGATGCAGTTCGTCAAAGTCGAATCATTTTTAATGAAGGTCAAGACATGACCGACAAGGAAAATTCCAAAGAATCAGCCCATTCTGAAGAGGAAGTAATTAAATACAGGGAAGCCGGAATTGCCAAAGAGCGGATACAAAACGGCATTAAAAGTAATGTCCAAGTCGCTAATAAAATGGTTGAAGAGGCTATTAGCATTCTACATTCTTGTCATATTATGAGCGTCGAAGAAGTACAACGGACGTTACATGATCCAAGTGGGTTCACTGTTGATGATGTAATCAAATTTATTAATGAAGTTGCTGCTTCCCCTGAAAGTTATGATGTAACCATTTTTGGTGGAATAAAAGATAAAAATGAGAAAAATACAGGTATAAAAATTATTAATGACAAAAAGTCTGCATGGATGCTGTGGAGTTATATCCTACATATGGAGTCTGAGCTTGAGAGTATCGAACAGAACCACGAAGAGGAACAGGTTTTAAAACATATATTTGAACATGCTCAATGGTCTATTTTATTTGAACGTTTTTCTACTGAAATTCAGCAACAAGCTAAAGAGCTTTCTGAGCAATATAGCATTCCTTATCCGCCATTATTTTAGGATTTTTCATGGCAAAATTTAAAAGTTCCACTAATGACATTATTGAACATTTACCTAAAGATATAAAAGCACCGTTTACGGTAAAAAACCAGCTAGGCCAAGAGGAGTGGGTAATTATTAATTTGGCTGATAGCAAGGAGATATCTTTGTGGTTTCGCTCTATGAATGAAATTGAAAGGCTTTGGGCGCAAAAATTAATACTAGAAGAGTTTCCTTATGAGGATAAGCTAGGAACTTTACGTTTCCCACATGCTACAGTTAAATCTAGATTAGATGGGATCAAAAAGTTACTTACATATTTAAAGGAACAACCTCTAGAAAAAAAATCGTTAAAAAACTGGACTACAAAAGACTTAGTTAACTGCATACAGAGTTCTGTTGTGAATGAGGGTTCCTTGTTGTCAGTTTCAATAATGAGGAGACTGGTTGGGGCCATTAAAACGAGTTATGCCAAACAATATGAGCAAGATGGAATATCATTTATTATTCCAGAGAATATATTGCAGCAAGCAATGACACCAATTTGCAAAAAGTTTGATATTACGTACTCACAATGGGAGCGTGGTGGGAGCTATGATATGGTGCCTATGAGTGTAGGTACGCTACTTCTAGCTGATGCAATTAAACTGATCCGCAGTAAAAAGTGTCAACTATTGCAATGTTACTTTGATGCTTTCAGAGATGAAAAGCTTTCAAGAACAATGTTGTGCGGAAGTGAAAGTTCTCCGAAATCAATTTTCAGATCAAACATTGCTGAATTCTTAATAACTGCAAAAATAAACCCGCTATCAGGTGTGAGCGCACACAGTAAATACGATAAACAACGGCAGGATTTTGTTAATAGGCTTCATAATATTGAACCGAACATTACAGATTTTCCTTTTAAATCTCAAAATGAAATTAATAATTACCTGAGTGAAATCGAAGGCGCATGCTTAACGATTTTACTTGCTGTGACGGGAATGCGGATTAGTGAGTGTCACAGCGTTTGTGCTAACTGGATAGAAGCCATTGAGTATTTAGATGTTAATGGGATATGGACAAAAGATGCGATATTTAAATCAAAAATAATTAAAACAGGCGGCGGAATCATAGCTAAAAGAGGCTTATCCCCTATAGGAATTGAAGTTTTTGAATTGCTTACCAAGCTTTCTTGGGTAGACAAAGAGAAAGCTGGAGTGCAGCTATTTGCACCAACTTATACAACCTCTTGGATGCAAGCAACACTCCCTAAAAATGCAAAATCTAGCGTAAGTAAATCAACATTGAGAAGAAGACTTCAAGAATACTATCAACAGTTTGTTGTAAGAACGCATCATTCTGTAGCTGAAACTTTTCCTCATATAAAACCTCATAACTTGAGGCACCTTAAAATGGCTTTTGCATTACGAAAATTTGATGGTGATATTGAAAGCGCAATAAAGCAAGAATATCGACACCACGATCATCATACTCAAACTTATTCACGTAATAGACTTAATGAAGAAGAAATTATTCATGTTAAACAGGAATACGTTCAAAATGTAGTTAAAAGGATTTTAATTAATGACCCAAATGATAAGTGGGTTGGGCCTGCGATAAAAAAAGTGAGAACATTAGCTGAGAAGTTATTAAATGGTCTGAATATAGAAATGCTTTCTTTAGAGGAACTGGCTCAGTTTCATCAGGATATATATAAAAGCGTTCATTCGATGACATTTCATTCATACGGTATATGTTTTGTATTAAATGATAACATTAAGGCAGCCAAATGCGGAGTGAGGGATAACGTAGTTAGAACTGGCTCTGCAAACTCCAAGCTTTGTCACGGTTGTGGTAATTTTGGTGTAAATAGTAAGTCACATGAAAATAATTTGAAAACAAATAAAGCACGATGGCAAGATACTGCAAGTAGCGAAATTATTGCAAGCTTCCCTATCGTAGCCGAGGCTAAAGCTATGGTTAAAAACATAGAAAAACTACAAGCTGAATTAGGGGAATAGCATGAAAAGTAAACACATAGGCGTTCAAGAGGCCATGAAGCAATATCCTGCCTGGGTGAATCAAGGTAATAAGCCTGAATTAACACGGAGTATATACGATGTGGTCATTAAATTATTTGATGAAGCAGCAGCAAAAATTGAGGCTAATACTTTCGCTAAAACAAGTGAAATAACTTTATCACAGGCCAAAGTTTGCCAGGTTGTGGGGATACAGCGTGTATCATTAAAGAACTATAAATATATTCAGGCATTCATAAGTAAAAGTAATACTATTTTAGAACAGCAACTTGCAGCTCAGCAAGGTAAGAATTTAACTAAAATGCAAATAGGCAATAGTTTAGACTGAGGTGTATGATGAGTGACAATTATTTTTTTGCTCAATTCGATAAAAAAAAGCCGGAAATTAAACAAGAAAACATATCTGAAGCTAAGCAATATCCAGCCTGGGTGGAGCAAAGCAATAAGCCTGATAAAACAAGGGTCATGTACGATGTAGTGATTAAATTGTTCGATGACGCCGCAGAAAAAATTCAGACTAATACTTTCACTAAGGCGAGTGATATCCGTTTATCACAAGCTCAGATTTGTAGAGAAACTCCTTTTCTAACAGGTCGTTCTGGATTAAAAAACCATACAAAAATCGTAGAATTAATGGAGTTGAAAAACGAAGAATTAGAAAATCTTTTTGGCGAACAAAAAAGTAAAAGAAGAAAATCAACAGTAAGAAAAACCAAGAGTATGATCAAGAGTGAGCTTGAAGAGTATAAAGATGAATATCTTGCAAAGACTCAAGTTGAGCTAGATAGACTGATAAATAGTGAATTACTTATTTCTCAAGCGGATGCCCATGCAGAAATTGAAAAGTTAAAAGTAGAAAAATCGGCTTTAATGAAAGAGTTAGCTGAGATCAAATACTCTAATGAAAAGTTGCAAGCTGAAATAATGAGTCTCCAACAACGTCTTTTCAACAATGAAAAGTCCCCAACATTAATCAAAGTTGCAGAAAACAAATCGAAGGTTTCTAAGTAAAATGTTTAATAGTATTAACACTATTGACTTTGCCGTTTCTATCATTAACGTCGAGCTTAAGTTTACAAAATTGAGATAAGGAATGTTCATGGACAATAAACAAAAAGCAATCATTTACGCAGACAATGGTATTACAGTCGAAGAGATATTGACTAGAGAACCACAAGAAGTTTTTTCAGATCAAGACTATGCAATTCGTGAATTTAATGCGTCGTTATTGGCTAAGTTAAGTGCTAACAAAAACTGCAATTATGAAATCATCGGCGAGACACATGATAAACGTTTTATTGTTAAATTCACTTGTGAAAACGAGTGGCTAGAGAAAAAACTAACAGTTGAAACTAATTCTAATTGCATCGGAATAACTCCATTTCTCGATGGACATATGGCTCAGCTCCAAGCTTATGACGCATCAGGTCAATTATTTAAGTTATACGGTTATTTCCCTGAATCCCATGTTCGAATAAAAGATGAAAACTCGTATATTGAGGGAATTGTGTCCACATTAACTGAAGGGGTTATAGAGGACGGTTTTGGTAGTTATAAATAACGACTTATTAAGCGATAACTTAAAACGAGTAAAGTAATTAATTAGCTAAAAAAGTAAGTGCTATGAGTCAAAAAGATGCAGAAAAGAACCTTAACAATCTTAAAGAATGGATTGCTCTTGTAAAAGAAAATGATTGGGAAAAGTTTAAGGAATGTGGATATTGTGTATATCAAGGTGTGTTAAGCAAAGGAAAAGTTTCTAAAGCTGCTGATGTTGGCCTGAAATCGTTAAAAACTGACAATCCGGCTGTGATCACGGTATTTGATGAGTTTGCAATTGAAGCAAAGACAGTGTTTCCCGATGTTTTTCAATTAACACTTTCCAATAAAGAGAAGTATCAAATAGAAATTAATAGTTGGGCAAAGGTAGGCAAGAAGTTTCCTATAGATGAATTTGGAAATTTAGATTACAAGAGATTAGCTGTCCTATGCGGTATACCTACAAGAGCTTTAACCTCAGCATCAATAACACCTTGTTTAAAAAAAGATGTATTAAGGATCGGCACCGAAGTTTCTAAAGGGCAATCTATTGAGCATATGATGGAAAAAAAACTTACCGTCACATCTTCAGAGTTAAATAGATATCGCAAAGATCTTGCTATTGCCCAAGAAAAAATTGATGGCTTGCAAGAGCAAATATTAAAACTACAAAAAGAAAATAGACAGCTCAAGAATAAATCTGATGAACAAGAAGAATCACTGACATATATGCTTGAATCGGGTAGAAGGTTTTCATTGTGAAATTTGAACAACTTGTTGAGGTAACAAATGTATACCCTGGCCCTATAGGTGGATGTGTTTTCATGGGTATTTATCAAGGGCAAAAACAGTCAATTCGTTTTAGAGTAAAGCATTCTGTGATAGCTCGAAACCCATATATTGGCGAATTTTGGTTTGTTAGAGGTGACTCACATTACTACGAAAAGTATGGCAATGTCGTCGTAGTCAAGGATGCAACTATCAATGCCTTACCTGATGATAGTTATGTTGTTAAATTTCTAACCGTACACCCTAAATTTAGAGGTTTTAATTTTGGAAAAAAGGGAGCCGAAAAGTTAGTTGAAGATATTGGAGCGCCTGAACTGATTAAACTTTTAAATAAAGGGGATTGGAAAACAATTTCTGACGCAAGAATTAATGAAGTTCAATCTCAACGACTCTGCTGTGAATGGCTTGAATTAAAGAATGAAACAGAGCTGGCGACTTTTTTAGTTGAACATAACTTAAGAAGTGAATTAGCGAAAAAAATCGTAAGGCTTTGTAAATATAATACCGTTGAGCGTCTGAAGAGTAATCCATTTTCACTGGTCGCATTGAGTAACAGTAAGCTAAAAACGCTTAAGTTAATTGCCACTGTAGCTAACAAGCTTAAGATCTCATCAGATGATGACAGAGCCTTAATTGGTTGCGTTGAATTTACGCTATATCAAGGCTTACAAAAAGGTCACACTATGACACTGCTTAGCCAAGCTGTAAAAAAACTGGCAACATATTTAGCTGAAATTGGCAGTAATAAATCACCAGAAGAAGCTATTTCAAGTGCACTGAAGTCGAAGGCCATCTGTGTATTAGAGCGGAATTCACAAACCTATCTTCAAACCATATCACTTGCTTTTATCGAGCACTATGTTGAAAGCAGATTAACTCAGTTACATGAAACTCCTATTCCCGACTCCCTTTTAACTCCCATAAGTGAGTTGCCTGTTCGTATAGAACAATACAATACAGAGCATGAAATGAATAATGGTTGGCGTCTTGTAGAAAAACAATGTCAGGCGATAGAAATGGCGCTCACTAATCGAGTTTCCTTGCTCAGTGGCTATGGTGGAACTGGAAAAACAGCTGTTCTCAAGGCGATTGTTGATATGTCTCATGAAATGGGGAGTGAAGTGCATGTTGCAGCGTTGGCAGGTAAAGCAGCTAACAGGGCTAGCCAGTCTATAGGGCGAAGAACTAGTACAATTCATAATATGCTTAATAAGTTGAAAACAAAAAGCAGCTTCAGAGTTGATATTAAATCAGATCCTTTACTAATAATTGATGAGATTTCTATGGTCGATATTTCATTAATCTGCTCATTACTCAAAGAGTTTAAAGAGGAGCCACTTCGAATCCTTCTTGTAGGCGACACCGCACAGTTACCGCCGATTGGTTTTGGCTTGTTCTGGCATAAGCTCGTGGAGTCAAAAGCTCCTCATGTAAAACTTACAGAGGTACATCGGCAAGTTGAAGGCTCAGCACTACATGAGTGCGCGATGAAAATAAGAAATGGCATTCCCCATGAACTACCCGCTTATCAAGGGGAGACCGAGGGTGTTTATTTAATGCCTGATGTCGTTGATTACACCAGTGCGATTTGTCAGCTTAGAAATACGTTTAATTGCATGGTACTAACAAGCTACGCTTCGAAAAAATATATGTCTTCAACTTCAACTTTAAATCCTTTGGTACAGTCGGTGCTTAATCCACCCAGTACAGATGAAATGAGCATGCGCTATGGAACAATAACTCTTCAAACTAAAGACCCTGTACTTGCCACTAAAAATGCTCATGACAAAGGCATCTACAATGGTATGACTGGCACCGTATTATCTATTGAATATATAAACGGAAATACCTGTTGCCATGTTTTATTTGATGATGTTAACGAAGCTAAAGTATTAACGAGAGAGGATTGCTGGGAAATAGGGTTACAACTTGCCTACCTTATTACAATTCATAAATCTCAGGGGAGTGAGTATGATGAATGCGCTATCTTAATGGATAGTCCATACCTTGAAAGAAGCGCCATCTATACTGCGTTAACAAGAACTAAAAAGCTATGCATAATTATTGGCTCTAATGAGCAATACAACAATGCTATTAAGCGACCACCTTCATGCGAGAGTATTCATTCTGGATTTTCACCAATTTTTAAAGCTAAACCTTATTAGGAGCCACAAAATGATATCAGTATTATTATGTTTTACTATCGATTTATGATGTCCTAGGATCACAATATCATAATGTCCAAAAAGCGTTTGAAGAAAGCTCTGAGGTGATAGGGTTCAAAGTGGCCGAACTATTTGACACATAGTTGTGTTGAACTAGGGGGTTCAAATTCTGTGCGCTAAATATTAAGCTAGCTATTTAAAGTTCTTAAAATGTATTAGTCTCGACTTGTTTTTACCATATGGTTATTTGAGGCGACAACCACCTTAATAAACAATGCCTCTATTTACAGTCAAGTTACCTTAGATTGATACTAATCTGGAACATTTTGTAATTTAAGTGTACTAGCTAGATTTTGAGCTAGTACACATAGAGTGTTCTCGTTTAAATATTGAATTCGCAATGAGAAACAGCTTGATTGGCAACCCATCTAAAATCATTTAGCTTTTCATAATTGAAACTAAACTTCCCTAGAGCAGATTCGCTCATGTTATAAAAAGGCATCTTTCCAAACCAAAACCCTTCATTCTCATTTTTCACTTTAGCAACCCACAAGACCTTTAACCTATCGCCGGAGATTTCTTCAATAAACCCCATGTGATTTGCCATATTACATACGCTATCACCTTTTACTAAAGGGTCTTTTGATTTTTGCGTATCCCAATTATATTTATTTTGTGAGTTTATGATTTCGAGGAACTGCTTTTGCTCTTCTTGAAAGCTTGCCTTTGCCATCGCTATTTTCTCGGCACGATTAAAATACTTCTCAACCTTCTTTTCTCTCATAGCTATTATTTCAGGCCACTGTTTACCATTAATTTTACCATCAATAATATTATCAATTAACCAGTCTAAATCTGAGGTATCAATATCAAATCTATCAATATATCCTTCAGATTCAGTTCGTTTACTCAAATATCTTCCAGCATAAGGATCCGCTCCCCAATAAGTCAATGAAGCACTTGTCGAGTTTATGAATTGCTTGGTAAAATCTATTGAATCGATAGATGTAGCTGCTGAAAACTCTTTCAAATTAGAGAAATAACGTTGGTGCTCTTCACTATATATTTTATATACATATACTTGTGAATCACTCCGTGAAGCCCTTTGCGGCATAAAATCACATTTTTCAGAAGATAATTTCCTGTAAGGAATTCTGATTCCCGTAAATAACAAGTTGTTCTTGTGTGAATATATTGCAGTGTATCGCCCAGTATATAATAATGACACTCCTTTATAATTAAAGGCCGCTACGCACATATCCCCTTTGGGATACATATTTTTTGTGGTCAAGTGAAATAACCGCTCTACAGGAATATCGTATTCAGCTTTGCTCGCACACCCAGAAATAACTAATGTCAATATAAATAGTAATGAAACATAACATTTAGACATCCTTTGAAACCTCATTATTTTTATTTTAAATATTATTATTGTTAATAATGGCTATTTAAAGATACAGAAACACAGCACTAACTAGCCACTTTAATTTTTTGCGGGGAGATGATAACGATATATAAATCAGAAAGCTACATCACTCATTCAAATACAACCCCGCCATGTCATTAACCTTAGTTTTAACTTCTTTCCAATTTGGCATTACATGTGTTAACAAATTCCAGAATCATTCACTGTAATTGTGTTCTGCTATGTGACAAAGTTAATGAAGGAGCATATATTCAATACACTCTTTAGGTTAGGTGATTTAATTAGATGGTTTGTTAGTATCCATATGTAAGGGGAAGCGGATAAATACAGTTTATTTGTTCTTTACTTCATTTAATGAAGGCAAAATATCTGTAAGTGAGCAATCGAGCGCCAAGGCAATTTCATATACTTTTTCAAGTGCAACCTTACAATTCCCATTCTCAATCCTGCTTAAGTAGCTACGATCAATATCAGCTAATTCGCATAATCTCTCTTGGTTAATATCTCTTTTAGCTCTCGCAGCTTTAATGTTACGACCAAATAATTTGGCTAACTCGTTGGATTTCAATATCAATTTCTCTAAAGGTAAATTGATATATCTTCCCACGTTGGAATTCTTTAATGTATAGCTTATAATCAACAAAATGTTGCTTGTAGGCAACATTTTGTTGCGTTTAAACGATATTGGATAGATGGTTATGGTAGATAAGGTGATAAGCTCAATAATTGCATTGCAGAATATAGATCTGTTTTCTGCGGTTGAGATCAAAACGGCATATATTGCAGTGAAAAAGGATGAGCAATTAAATCCTGCTTCAGTTCGTCGCTTTGTTTATGAAGAGCTTTTAAAACTGGTGAAAAAAGGCTGGCTGACAAAAAGCACAACTAAAAAGAAAGGGCTGACTCGTTATTCTAAAACCGACTTGTTCGAATATGACTATTTTAATAATGTAGTGAGTTCGGATGAGGTGGGGAATTCGGCTGTAACTAATAGGCTTAGCTACTCTCAAACATTAACAACTCGTTTGAATCAATACAATACTGAGCTTCTTGAAGGCTTAGGCGCTATTAAAGAATATGTCGCGCTTAAAGACATTTACCCTGAACTACATGCACCTTTAAAACAACGCTATATGACTGTTCAAGAAAACAATCATATTTTAAAAGGAAAAATCGCTGTTTTAAATGAACTAATGAAATCAAACAAAGAGACTTAAAAATGAAACTACGAAATTGGCAGTCTGCATGTATCAATGCAGCAATTTCTAAGTACGATAATTTAAAAAAACATTTTTTAGCATTAGCAACACCTGGCGCAGGTAAAACAATTATGGCGTCAGTGCTTGCTAAGAAATTATATGACCAGAATAAAATTGACCTTGTACTGTGTTTTTCACCTTCATCAATTGTTGCCCATGATTTTAGCTTTGCACTCAGTGAGCAATTTGATGATCATTTTGATGGTGCCATAGGTGCTATGGGAAATTCATATACATACCAAGGATTAAGTACACTTGATAAAACAGTATGGAGACTTTTTGATAGGTATCGTGTATTTGTTATTTTTGATGAAATCCATCACTGTGCAGGCTCAAATGCTCAAGATGCTAACGCTTGGGGTGAAGCAATAATTAGTAAAATTAAAGACTCTGCTACTTATACAATTGCATTAACAGGCACTCCTTGGCGATCAGATGCGCTACCTATTGTACTTGCTGATTACTGTAACTCATCAAAGCAAATTCAATGTGATTATACATACGGATTGAAAGATGCAATTCATGACAATGTATGTCGTATTCCTCAGGTTATTGCGCTAGATAATGATCAAATAACAGTTGTTGAAGGGGATGAAAGTAGTCACTTTAGTAGCTTTTTAGATCTTTTATCACAGTCCATTATCCCCTATTCTGAGATCGTCACAAATGAAATAGTTATTGAGCAACTAATAACAAAAGCCAATACAAAACTTACTGAGTTGCGCCAAATCAACCACAGTGCAGGTGGATTAATTGTTGCGTCATCTATTGTTCATGCATGGCAAGTCCAACTCATATTAAAGCAAATCCTTGGAGAAACTGCTGTAGTTGTAACCAGCGAAGAAGAAAATCCAAATAACCTGATTACTTCATTTCGTTATAGCCAGGACAAATGGGTAATTAGCGTAGGAATGATTGCCGAAGGAACTAACATACCTCGATTGCAAGTATGTTGTTATCTCTCAAATATAAAAACAGAAATGTATTTCCGTCAAGTATTAGGTCGTACCCTAAGAGTAACAGATTCATTGAATCAAGAGGCTTTCTTGTTTATGCCAGCTGAGCCTAAATTAGTCGATTATGCCTATCGTATAGCGCAAGATATTCCCGACGGGTTAGCTCCTGTCAAATTTGCACAAATGGATGAAGTTATAACTGTAGAAGAAATAACTGAACCTGAAGAAATCGATACTCCAGCCAACCCAATTGAACAGCTTACCGATAAGCCGAAAATTAAGCTTGCGGATACTGAAATTAAAGTGACTGACACTCTAGATGAACTTGACCTTACTGATAACCAAAGTTACATAAAATCAAATAACAATATTATGAATATTTTTGGTGAGTTTAATCATAGAGAGCTGGAAATAGAAGGGTTTGAACATTTAATAATATCAGAGCAATCAATGGCAAGTTTAGCCAATCACAGTACACACGTATTTTAAAATGACAGATTATAAAGGAACCCTAGGAGATTTAATACATGACTTTACTGCAAAGGGCGATAAGTTAGAAGCAGGGTGTAAAGCTAAGCAAGTTTAGCATTATATTACTGTTTGCAACTCATTAAACTCAGATAAATATGTATGTGTCGTAAAACATTGGCAATGGTGGGATTTAGACCTTGGGGAAAAACTTACTGAGCTGTTTACCAGTGCAGGGCAATCCTCTTGTGTTATCAAAGCCGATTATGTCATTGATGATCAAATTGGCCGATTTAATGAGGGTGACTGGGTTCGCACGTCATTGCTTTTAAAGTTTCACCACAACTGCATTTTTGAAACCGCAAATACATTTTATCTACTTGTAGAAGAAGGCACTCGTAAAACAATTAATTCAAATTTGGCTGGTGCGATGTTTTAAGTACGTCCTAACCATAAAATATCTAAAACTCATGGTAGAAGCTGATTTCCAAAAAAGTATAAGGAAATTGCCCCAAGTAAAAATACCGTTCAAAATGTAATTGAATTTAATAACTCAATTACGGATTACAATGGATATAACAATTGCAACAGTTGTAAAGAAAGATTTAATTGAAACAGACCCTTCTGTTGAACTTATTGCATATTCTGGAAGGCATATGTATGGCAGGCGCACTATTGCGATAACAGGTAATATCTCAATAAATTGTATCTGGAAGGCTATCATCAGGCAAAGGGAAGAGATAGAGCAATATATAAGATTGGACGACATAGATCTTAGAAGTGATCAATTTGGATTAGGTACTGTTGTTTACTAATTTTTAGTTCTATCTCTTTATTTGTAGAGATCTTTATTTATAGTGATGTGATTACCAAGGGAAACTGTCGGTCTAATTACCGAGCGACTTTGTCGTAAACAGCATATCAGCCAGTTGATAAACTGGCTATTGTTTATGATGACTTTTGTAAGGATTGTGATTTTTCAACTCTTAATGCCGTGGTATTCATATTGTTTCTTAGCTGAATTAGCTTTGACCTAATCGTACAAACTGATAGATTAAATATTGCCACACTGCTGACCTTAGCTTAGAAAGTTAAGAGGTTTAATAATCATAAAGCCTGGTTTATGACTGCTAACTTTATAGAAAATCATTTTGTATCAATACATTACGCGATAAGCAAGGTAGATTTTCCGTTTTATTTAACAATCATCACACTATGCAAAGAACTTCGTTTCTGGTATAAAGAATATTCATACTAAACATCCAAGACTCTTAAAGTGCCGTATTCAAGGAGCTAAACTCGTGGAAGTTATATTAATTATTGCTGTTCTAGTAATAATAATCATTAAACTCTATCTCTCATTGAAAACTATGCAAAAACGATGCACAGAGCTTGATGCGCTAGACATTGAACCAGAAATTACAGAAACGCAAAGTAACGATGAAATTGATTATTTCAAGTCAGACCGTGATCGCATTTTATTTTTGCTGCTAGAAGTCGATGGAAAGCTTCGTAATCAACAACTTGGTATCACCTCAGAAATGTATGAAAACCCAGAGGTAGCTAAAAAGTGGTATAAAAGTCTTTCAAACAAGGTTCATCCTGATAAAAATCCCAATGAACCCAAATCAGCTGAGGCATTTGATAGACTCAAAGATCTCTACAACAAGATCACGTTTTAATTGGAGTATGCTATGACCAGCTCCAATTTACCCACAGAGAGGAAGTCGTTATCTCATTTCATTGAAGTTGAACAGTTTAAAGTTTCACCAGATCTAGACCAAGCCCTGACTAACAACAATAAAGCGTTAGTAGAGAATTCATTTACTGAAATAGATCATGCAAAGAAGACACATACACCGTATATCGATGTCGAATCATTAGTTTCATCATTGGGTACTGATCGAAAGCCTTTTAGAAAATTACTTGCTGAATCTGATAAAGAAGATGTAGCAGAGTTTAATGGTAAGCATTCCATTAGCATCTCTAAAACGAAAGAATTCTTACAAACGTATGGCGAACAACCTAGGCCACGTTCTGCATTAATCAAAACACAAGTAACCCAGAAACTGCTTAGTGAAGTAGGTAGATTGACATACGAGCAAGTTGTGAATCAATCAAATAGCGAAGATAATAATGAGTAATGAAAGGCTGAAAGGTAAATTCCTTCCTGAAACCCAAAAAGCTATATCGACCTCTTCTGATGGGCCTGTTTTTTTTCAGATTTATACTGATACAAAAATCACAAATAGCAATATGTTTGTTGAAGCTAATGAAATTAGTAAACATACCCCAATAACCCCTTCAGAAGTTAATGAGTTGATAGTGGATAGCCCTGAAGGTACTGTAATTGATTATAACCATCAAAGATTAATCAAACTCTCATCAGTGGTGAAATGGAATGATCCTAAATTAAGGGATACCGACTCAAATGTTCGTCAAAAGGCAAGGTCATTTGAAGAAAAGGTTGAAGAAGTAAACAACAACAAAGAACTTATAGATGAAAGAGTAGTGGCCTCTGAGACTGTCAAATCTAAATCAAAAAAGGCCAAACGAGATTATCGAAAAACTAGGAAACTTATAGGGTTAGAATCCAAATGTGAAGAGACGGGGAAGAAAGGCACTAAAGATGAACCAACGGAAATTCATCATGATCCTAGAGAACAAGATTCACCTGAATTGGCTGCTGAAGAGTCAAGTCTTAGCGAACTTCTTAGAAGTCAACACAAAAATAAACATCGTAACGATAATAAACCTTTTAACTCATAATTAAGGGGGGAAATTCGCTTTTTTTGTCTCTATAGTTTTATAATCTCTAAAATTTGATAATTAAATCGTTAATATTTTTTTGGTCAGCTTTCAATTATAGAGCTGACTGTGTGATTATGAAAAACAGTAGTTTTCTAGCGACTACTTAGTGGGAAAAACCAGACGTAGCATTCAACTAAGCTATCAGATTTGGTTAAATTTCCTGATTAAAGTTTGTAAGATTGGGTGACAACTAATTCACTTTATTATGTTAACACCAAGCGACTTTGTCGTATCTTAATTACCAAGCGATTTTGTCGCATTAGCTAATTACCAAGGGAAACTGTCGGTCTCTTTTTGATCATGTCTGTTAGAGTTATTTTTTTGAATACTAGAGGCATGTTGAGGATGATTGTGATGGACTCAAAAACTCAACTCACCGTTGATATTATTGCTAAAGTGGTTGAAGGCCGAATAACAATTGGCAATGCAGCTAAGCTACTCAGTAAATCTCGACGCACCATTGAACGTTACGTTAAAGGTTATCAGGAAAGCGGTATCCAGTTCGCTGTGCATGGTAATAGTGGTAAGTCGCCACCGAATAAAACGCCTACTTCAATTAAAAAAGCAGTACAGGCTTTAATCAAAGAAAAATATTTTGATTTGAATTTACTTCACTTAACTGAGCTGCTAGAAGTAAATGAAAACATTAGTGTAAAGCGTGAGACGCTACGTGGTTGGGCCCATGATATTCATCATGTAAAGCGTGCCAAACGTAGGAGAGGTACAATACGTAAGCGCAGAGAGCGCATGGAAGCGCCTGGCTTAATGATGCAAATGGATGGCAGTCCTCATCTATGGTTTGGTGATAAAAAGCATTGCTTAATTGCGATAATTGATGATGCTACCAGTGAAGTTCATGCCGAGCTTTTCCCATCTGAAACCACAGCGGGTTGCTTGAAAGTTATGCGAGATTGCATTGAAACAAAAGGAGTATTCAAAACGCTTTATGTGGATAGAGCAGGTATCTTCGGAGGCCCTAAACGCTGTAACTTCTCACAAATGCAACGGGCTTGTGAGGAGTTGGGAATTGAAATTATTTTTGCTAACTCTCCACAAGGTAAAGGGCGGATTGAACGTGCTTTCGATACCTTCCAAGACCGCTTGGTGCCAGAGTTTAGACTTAATAACATCAAAGACTTAGCAAGTGCTAATGCTTATCTTAAACATGTGTTTATTCCGCAATTTTGGCAATCTCAGATTCAAGTAAAATCCAAACATCAAGCATCGGAGTTCACAGCACTAAACAAGCACACCAACCTTGATGATATCTGTGTGATTAAAGAGCACCGAAAAATACGAAACGACCATACATTTAGTTATGGCAATAAGTTTTATCTAATAGATTCACCGCTTAAGCACTCAATTTCCAATCAAAAAATCGAAATAAGAAAAACCAGCAAGAATGGCTTTACTGCTCACTTTGCTGGGCGAAAACTCAAGGTATCAGAGGTCAGCGAGCCGAGTAAACTCGCAGCAGAAGACTTGGAAATACAGAAGAAGTTAGAGGTATTAGCCTTGGTTGAAAAGCTGGGTAATGTGAGTGAGGCATCACGCCAAAGTGGCGTCTCCCGAGACACTATTTATCGCCACCTAAAGCTGGTTAAACAAGGAGGAACAGATGCATTAAAGCGGCAAGAAACGCCTAATATACGGCATAAAAACTGTGTGGATATGGCAATCGAAAAGGCGGTTGTTCAATTCTCAATCGAACATCCTCACCTTGGTCAGCAGAAAGTCGCCATGAAGCTGACTGAAGCGCTTGGCATTGATATCAGCCCAAATGGAGTGCGCAGTGTATGGCTAAGAAATAATATGAATACCACTGCGTTGAGAGTTGAAAAATCACAATCCTTACAAAAGTCAGCATAAACAATAGCCAGTTTAGTAACTGGCTGATATGCTACTTACGACAAAGTCGCTCGGTAATTAGACCGACAGTTTCCCTTGGTAATCACACTAATTCACTTTATTAATCAGACAAATTAAACAAAAAGCCAGCGGCCACAAAAGTGACGGCTGGCTTTTTTACCCACCCTATCCCGTATCACATATTATGTTTCGGCTGATCAGCAGTGCCTTTGGCCTAGCTTAATTCAAAGCAATAACAATGTGCTCCTAAAATTGTTTGAATAGCGCTGCGGTAGCGAACTGGCTAGTCACAGGGCTTACCAATAATGGTACTTCAAACGGCTGTGGTTACCCACATGTTTTGGCGTTAAGGTGCCAACTTCCTATTTGGGTTCGTTAAACTTACCAAACAGCAGGGTATTCAACAACCCCTTCAACTGCAAAGCCATGATTTAGCAAAGCCTGTCTAGCAATGAATGGTAAAATATTCGCGTCACTTGGATATTCAGCTAAGGATTTTTCTGCATAGCTATCAATAATGCTTAACAATTCAGATAATCCATACTGTTCAGAAATAGTTGAACCCCATATAGCATCTTCAACCATTGATTCCAGCTCTACATTGGAGTTTTTAAATGCTAGGCGGCTCTGATAAATAATTCTAAACTTGTTTGCACCTTGATGATGAACTACAAGTTTTTGCTTGGGGATCTTTTTAATTAGTTTGTACCCTGATCTTCTAGGATCATAAAATATTTGGTTTAAAACAACCTTTCCTTCCACTTTATGAAAAGTCTTTGTTTTAGTTTCTGGATCAATGCACCAATAAACTCGAAATGAGTTTCGTCGTAATTTATGACCGTAAACCTCAAGTAATGGCTTAAGCGCTTCCTCAGTCCCAAGTTTTGTTCCTTTACTCCATGCACTTACAACAGATTGCTGCGTTCTACAGGCATCAGCAATTTCAGCCTGTGACCAACCATCATTTAGCGCCAGTCTTACTAACTGTTTAGTCTGTTTAAATTTCCGCTTACTCTTTTTGGGATTTGCTGCTTCCATAATTATCCTTAAAATGAAGCAGGTGATTATCCACCTGCTTCTCCATTACCATCTATTTCTTCTGGTTTGGATTCATTTGCTTACCTCTATTTCCATGTACTTTAGCATTAGCAGGGTTATTTCCTGAAGTGCCTTTATTATTATTTGCTTGATTAGCTTTGTGGTTATTATTTTGATTAGACATTATTTTCTCCTAGTTGATTGCCTATTAGAATCTTATGGGAGGATGATAAAAATAAAATTGATATTTTCATGATAAAAAATGATATTCCATGATAAACACACAATTCCTTAAAAAACAGCAAGATAAACAATCAAGAAAACTCAAATCGAAATTCGTACTGACAATACGAACTAATAAATTTCAAAATACTACTTGCATAAAATTATAATAATAGTCTAATATACCCCTAACAATCTTAATCGTACTACAAAAACGAATGGAGGTAATAATGAAAACTATCGAGGTGCTATGTAAGGAATTAACAACAGGTGCAACAAATGCTCTTTTTGAAAAGAGTGATCAGCAGGATGAAAATACAGCTTACCTATTAACAGGAAGCTCTTTAAATCTGAATGGTGAAATTGTTGAGCAACAACTTAATAAAGTAACTATTAAAGAAGGTAAAGACGTTCAACGTTTCCAATTAAAAGAAGGCGATGTTGTGCTACTTGCAAAAGGTAACTCAATACGAGCAGGTTACGTAACCGATAAAGTAGCAAATCTCAACGTAATTGCTTCTGCCAATTTTATTTTATTACGCCCAAATCAAGCTGAGCTGATTAGTGAAGTAATAGTGGCTTACTTTAACTCTCCAGAAGGGCAAAGCAAACTTGATGCTATTAGCACTGGAGCATCAATTAAAAACATAAGCCTAGCAAGTATTAAAAAGTTAGAGATTAATTTACCTCCACTAACTAAGCAGCATGAGATCGCTGAGTTGTTCCATGCAAGTAATCAGGCTTATCAATCAACTATAAACTTGGCGGCACAGCAAAAGAAAGTTGCCACAGCTTGTATCAGTCAACTAATGAGAGGGGCTACATAATGGAAAACTTACAAAAACAGTTATGGAATGCAATGGAGCAATGTCGTGGTTCAATGGAAGTTTCACACCTCATTGAATTATTTTCTCATGTTGCTTTTATTGCAAAAGAAGCCCCTGACTCATTTCAAATAATTGTAAATTCAGGTCAAGCAAAGCAATTAGATGCCCTAACTAATGCGGGTCAATCATTGGAAAATGTGCACCCTGATAGAATATGTGCTGCGCCAGAACATTATAAAATAGATACAAAGGTTGTCAGTGTCGCTATTCAGTTAATTGCTGAGGTAACTAATTTTAAATTATTAGCCAAGCTATTGAGAGAGTTCACAAAAGCAGCGGGAAAAAAAAGAGGGGAACTTTCATCAAATCTTAATATGGAGAGGGTTTTTACGTCTTTGATTGGCGATTGTAGTAGTAAGTCTCTTTATGATGGGGCGTGTGGATTGGCAAGGATTGCTTCTGAACTAAATGCTGAAATGCTTTTCTTAGAAGAAAGATGCTACACCACTTGGGTGACTGCTTACCGTTTGTTAACACTAGAGGATAAGCAATTTGAGCTGAAATATGGTGATTCCTTATTTAATTCCAGTTATAACCACGAAAAGAAGTTTGATCTTGTCGTAATGGAGCCTCCTTTTTCTTTAAGGTTTGGAGCAGATGAACGCCGTTTGTTAACTGAATTGCCTTTCATTGAAGTACCTACGGGTAAGGTTGCTTCTGCTAATTCTGGCGATAGTTTATGGTTACAACAAGCTTTAAGTAACCTAAATGAGGAAGGATTGGGTTACATATTGTTACCACAAGGTGTTTTATTCAGGGGGGGGTATGATGCTAAAGTTCGTGATTATTTACTCAACAATGAATTACTAGAAGCTGTAATCGGGTTACCAGCTTCAATATTAGACTTTTCTGGGATCTCTCCTGTTTTACTTATCCTTAATAAAAATAAATCTGCTGGTTCACCTGTAGTTTTCGTAGATGCGAGTGAAATAGGAACTGCCAGTAGAGTAGGAGTAGAAATCTCAGAAGATGATGCAAATTTGATTGCAAATTTGGTATCCGGAAAATTAGCTGATGATCAACGCTACAAAGCAGTCTTCATTCCTGAAATTAGAGATCAAAACAATGAGTTAAATATCTCTAAATACATTATCAAAAATATTGAAGTTGAAGAGTTCGATATTACTGAAGAGCTGAAAAAATTAAATAGCTGCCAAGCAAACTTTGAGCAGTCTCAACAAAAGTTAACATCGTTACTGAATAAATTTCAATAAGTTAGTAGTATAAGCAACAACAGTATGTTGCTTCTCATTAATTAGTAACGGAACCAAATAAAAAGGACACAATACAATGACGCAACATGAAAAATTAACCTTAGAAAAATTAGAAACCTGGTTATGGGATAGCGCAGATATCATGCGCGGTAGTATCGATAGCTCTGATTTTAAAAATTACATTTTTGGTTTGATATTTTTAAAACGCTTAAACGACGTATTCCTTGAGCGCATCGATCAAGAAATGGAAAAAGAAGGCTGCAGTAAAGAGGAAGCTATTGCAATCATAGAAGAAGATTACGCTAACGAATTTGTACCTGAAGATGCCCGTTGGGACAAAATAGTTAAAAAGACCGAAAATATAGGTGAAAGCATTGATGAAGCTTTCGCAGAAATCGAAGCTCAAAATCCTGACCTAGAACGTGTTTTAACAGCAATTAAATTTGGTGATAAAGAACGTTTAAGTAATGACTTATTGCAACGTTTATTACGACACTTCAACAAGCATAAACTAGGTAACAACAACTTATACAAAGCGGATATGTTAGGCGATGCTTATGAATATCTTATCGCTCAGTTTGCAGATGATGCTGGTAAAAAAGGTGGTGAGTTCTATACCCCACACGGTGTGGTAGAGCTAATTGTTAAATTAATTGATCCACAACCTGGACATGAGATTTACGATCCAACATTTGGTTGTGGCGGTATGTTAGTTGAAAGTGCTCGTCATATTGCTGACAAACCAAATGGTACGCTATACGGCAAGCCAAACTGTGTGCTTTACGGGCAAGAGCGCAATCTTGGTACTTGGGCTATAGGTAAACTGAATTTATTCCTCCATAACATGAAAGCCAAACTTGAACGTGGTGATACCTTAGTAGATCCTAAACATAAAGATGGTAATAGTATACTTTCATTTGACCGCGTTATTGCTAACCCACCATTTTCAGCGCTAGATTGGTGGACGCCACTAGAAGCTAATAAACAAACTAAGACCGATAAAAACGGTAACGTAAAAGAAGTAGCGCCTAAATACAATAAAGAGCTTAAAGACCCCTATGGTCGCTTTAGCTATGGCATTGCACCTCGTAAAAAAGCAGATTTTGCTTTTGTACAACACATGGTTGCTAGCCTTAAAGAAGATGGTCGCATGGGTGTAGTTGTACCACACGGTGTGTTATTCCGAGAAGGCGATGACGGTAAAATCCGTAAAGGAATGCTTAAAGGCGTTAATGATTTTATAGGTGATTTAATTGAAGGCATTATTGGCTTGCCTACAAGTTTGTTTTACAACACAGGTATAGCTGCGGCCATTATCTTAATCAACAAAAGTAAACCTGCTGCACTCAAAGATAAAGTTGTATTTATTGATGCCAGTGAAAGTTTTGAAGAAGGTAAAAATCAAAATAAATTGCTTGATACTGATATCGAAACGATTACTGCTAGCTTCAACAAGGCCGTTGAGCAATTGGTTGAGGCAGGTGAGCAAACCCAAGATCAAACTAAAGCACTATTAAGACAAGTTGAAGTTGAAAAATACCTTCGTGTCGTTGAAATGGAAGAGATTGAACAAAACGATTTTAATTTAAACATTAGCCGCTACATTGATACCTCTGAACCTGAAGAGATTATTAACGTTAAATCTGTTTTAAAGAGCCTTGACTTAATTGATGATGAAATCGTTGAACTGGACAAAGTATTAAAGCAACACTTGTCTACAATCAACTTTAATGAGGAGAGCAGCCATGTTGGGAAATAATATTGAAAATATTCCTGAGGGTTGGACTGTTGCGAATATTGAAGACATCGCAGATATAAAAACAGGCTCTGGCGACACTCAAGATAAAGAGGAAGGCGGGAAATACCCTTTTTATGTTCGCTCAAATACCATTGAAAGAGTTAATAATTATACGTTTGATGGTGAAGGTGTGCTTACATCTGGTGATGGTGTTGGTGTGGGTAAAATTTATCATTACGTAAATGGTAAAATTCATTATCACCAACGGGTATATAACATTCACAACTTTAAAAAGAATGTCTTAGGTCGCTACTTTTACGAATACTTTAGGCATAATTTTTACAGCCGTGTTATGCGCATGAGCGCCAAAGGTTCTGTAGATTCTGTTCGCCTCGATATGATTGCTAAAATGTCTGTGCTTATTCCACCTCTTGTTGAGCAGGAAAAGGTTGCAGATATACTTTCTTCGGTTAATCAAAAAATAGATCTTATACATAGCAAAATCGAACACACACAGAAGCTGAGAAAGGGGTTGATTCAAAAGCTATTTTCTATTGGTGTTGGAATTAAAGATATTAATGGTAACTGGCATTCGCATACAGAATTCAAAGACACAAAAATAGGGAAATTACCTAAAAAGTGGAGATGTATCAGATTAGGTGACTTAACCGAAATAAATTATGGTAAGTCTCCAAAAGGTTTGGATTCTGGTGTGGGAGAAAATCCTATTTTTGGAACAGGTGGAATAGTTGGCTTCTCGAATCAATCGGTGTGCAAAACATCAAGTGTAATTCTAGGCAGGAAAGGAACAATAGATAAGGTTCAATATAGTGATAAGCCTTTCTGGTGTATTGATACTACTTTTTATACATCTAACCATAAACATTGCTCAGCTAAGTGGGTCTACCTTTACCTGAGTAAGTTAGATTTACGTAAGCTAAATGAAGCTACTGGTGTGCCTAGCTTATCTAGGAAAAATTTAGAGAACATTCTGATACCTATACCAAGCGAAAGCGAAGAAGCTTTTATAATAGATTTGTTTGAGCAACTTGATAAAAGTTCACGGTTACTTGAAGAGCAATTTAAAGAAATACAAAACCTAAAAAAAGGTTTAATGCAAAAGCTACTTACTGGCAAGTGGCGTGTCAATCTGGATAAGGTTACAGAAAAACAAGTTGCTCTCAAAGCTTAGTTTAAAAGGATAAGGTCATTAATATGGAACAAGAAGAGTCACAAGCCAATAACAGCCAACCTGAGTTAATCGGTGTTGAAAAGCCTGCTATTGCTTGGTTGGTAAAGCTAGGTTATACCCACTTACCAGGTAAAAGCATCAAGCAAGAGCATAGAACGGATGCGCCCATATTAGAAGAGGTGCTGTCTGAGCGCTTACTTAAGCTTAACCCTTGGTTGGCTGATGTTGCCAGTGGCACAAAACGTGCCGTAAAACTACTGCGAGACATTTGGTTTGATGAAAGTTCTGACTTAATGCTGGCTAATCAGGCATTTTGGTTAAAAGTCTTGTTCCATAGCGACCTTCAGCTCAAAGATAAAGATGGTAATCCCAAAAGCATTCGCTTCATTGAGCAAACATCAGCATCAGAAAACGACTTTCATGTTGTTGATCAATATGTCGGCAAAAATGCTAATGATGATCCGTTTAAGCCAGATCTATTGCTATTCATTAACGGCATACCACTAGGTGTTATTGAATGTAAAAAAAGCAGTATTAAGTTAGAGAAAGGTATTGCACAGATTGATGGTTATATTAATACCTTTAAGCCGCATTTTGCTTTTAATATGGTGTGTGCGGCCATTAATCGCACTGCGGCAAAATACGGAGCTATCTATTCACCAGAACAATTTTACTTAACCTATAAGTTCGACCCCAAGCGCCCTGAAGAAAAGCAGATTCTGGATGAAATAGAGAAAAAATTAGGCAAACCACCTACTGAGCAAGACAAGCTTATTTGGGCGCTGTTTGAACCTTCACGCTTTTTACGCTTAGTGTGTTTTTATCCTATTTACGAATTGGAAGATGGCACTGTCATCAAAAAATTGCCTCGTTATCAACAATGGCGAGCTGTTGAAAAAACCTTAAACAGGTTACATGGTAAAGACCCTAAACACCCAGGCGAACAACTAGGCGGAACTATCTGGCATACCCAAGGTAGCGGTAAATCGCTCACTATGGTCATGCTATCAAGATTGCTAAGAGCTGAAGCTTCAGGATTTGATAATCCTAGTATTCTCATTCTTACTGATAGAACCGACTTAGATAATCAAATATTTAATACTATTGACCATGTAGCAGGTATAACCGCGAGTAAAGCAAACTCAGTATCAGGTTTGGAAACCTTGCTTGGTAATGACTATGGCATGGTATTTACTTCCACTGTTCAAAAGTTTCAAGAGCGCGATGGTAAGCCTATTAAGGCTGCTCAAGAAACAGAACACGCTGACAGTATTGAGCTTTTAAAATCACGAGTTCGTCGTGTTTTAAGAAAAGACGATAAAGGTCGAGAAAGTTATTGGATAATTAAAGAGAATAACGAAAATCTTGGTAAGTTTGACGATGATGGTGAGCCGTTAAAAGCAAAATGGAAAGCTGTAAGTGAAGAGCAAGTAGACTTTAAGGTGCTCTCAACTAAACACAATTTCTTCGTTATGATTGATGAGGCGCATCGTTCACAATATGGCTTTTTAGCGGCATTTATGCGAGCAAGCTTACCAAATGCTAAGTTCCTCGCTTTTACTGGCACCCCACTAGGAAAAGACGATAAAAACACGCTAAAAGAATTTGGTGGCGATGATTACATTGATACCTACCGACTTGATGAAGCTGTGGCTGACGGTGCAACATTGCCAATTAAATATTTAGAAGGCATGAGTAATTGGTTCAGTGATGGCAACTTACAAAAAGAGTTTGATGATAAGTTTGGTCAAGAGCCGCCAGAACGTAAAAAAGCACTTAAACAGCAGCTACTGAAAAAGCGTCGTGGTGCAAAAGAGCGTATTACTGAAAATGCTAAACATTTAATTGAGCACTTCTTAACATCAGTAAAAGCGCGTGGCTTTAAAGGAATGCTAGTGTGTGATGGCCGTGAACAGGCTATCAAATACAAAGACACTCTTGATGCCTTAATGGAAGAAAGAGTTAAAGGTGGGCTGCCGACTTTTGAAAGCCGCGTTGTTATTTCACTCAATAGCATGACTGAAAAGCGCACAGGCGCTAGTGAACAACAAAAAGCGGATAAAAAAGGGCTTAAACAAAAACTAGAAACTATTGAAGAGCGTGTTAAGCGTGAAATGAAAGAAGGAAAAACTCCAGTTTGTGTACCAACGGATGATATTTCTACGCTAGTTAATGAGCTGTTTAAATTGCCTTATGGTGATGAAAAAGAAAATAAAGAAGATGATAAAGCTAAAGTAAACAATATTGGCTTAATTATAGTTTCAGACATGCTATTAACAGGCTGGGATGCACCTATTGTTAATACACTATTTTTAGATAAATCACTTAAAGAACATACCTTACTGCAAGCAATTGCGCGTGTTAATAGAACGCGTAAAGGCAAGAAAGCGGGTTATATCATGGACTACTACGGCATAGTAGAAGCGCTTGATGAGGCTTTAAAAATATTTGCTGGTGATGTTAAACGCGAACAGGTGTGGACAGACGTAGAAGCAGAGCTGCCAAAACTAAAAGCTGCGATGCAAAAAGTGCTAGATATTCTACCAAAGAAACACAACTTGGTTAAACAAGCCGAAGCGTACAAAGAAGATGCTGATCTATATTTAGACCCTGATACTCGCTTAGATATCGTTGAAGACTTTTTAGCGGCTTTAGCTGAATTTAACAGTAAGCTTGATATTGTGTTGCCCGATCAAAGAGGCGCTCCATATAAACCTTACTTTGCTGTATTTAACGAAATCAAATTAGCACTTCGCCAAAAATTACCTGAATTTGCTGATAAAGCGCGTGTAACAGAAGCTGAAACCGCCATTTTAAAAGAGCTACTTGACGAGCACATTGAAGCTAGCCCAGTGAAAAGCTTGCTAGATAGGGAGATCTCTATTCTTGATGCTGCTGATATGGACTTACTGAAAAAGCAAAAAGGCGTAGGCAGCGCTGCTTTAGTAATGAAAAACCAACTTAAGCACACCATCAAAACAGGTAAAAACAAAGATCCTGGTTTCTTTGGTGATCTAGAGCAAGAATTAGAAAAGCTACTCCAAGATGAAAAAGAAGGAAGAATTGAACAAGCACAATTTTTAGAGCAGCTTGATATTTTCTCTCAGAGAGTTAGAGATAAAGATGCCAAAGCTGGAGATGTTGGTTTTACAACGGCAAGTGAGATAGCCGTATTCAACTACCTTAAAACTCAAGTAGAAGATGCCGAAGCAGAAGCATGGACAAAAGGCATTTTTAAAGATGCAGAGTTAGCAGAAGTGTTAGCTTCTAACCTTTGGAAAAAACAAGACGACATTCATGCCGCTATGAAGAAGTCTGTCCGCAGTGTACTTCGTGGCTTAGCAGGTTGGGATATGACTGTGGCACGTCAGCATACCAATGAAATATTCAAGATCATGCTGAATAACTAGAGATATAGGATAAATATTAATGAAAATAGAGTTAGTTTTAGGGGTAGTGATATTGTTTCTTCTAATAGGTGGAGCTATCTATACCATTTTCAAAATGATGAATAGTTTAGGAGGAGAAGTTAAAAGTGCTTTCCCATTATCGCTAGAGCAATACCTAGCACAGAACCCTCATTGCAAGACGAATTTTGGAATAAAGTGCTCAACGTGTAATTCAAATAGAATTCATAGAAAAGTAGTTGCAAATACATCTGTATTTAGTTGTAACTCTTGCAGCACTAACTTATATCACGTTGACGCATAAAGGGTATATTTGAATGCCTGTTTTTGACTATGGTACGACTCAAATTGAATGGTACTTTAAACTAGATAATAAACTTAAAAGTCATTATATCACTGTAGAACGTGATAAGGCTGTGCTGCTTAGAGGCCCTGGTGTTGATGAGCAGCAACAGAAAGAACTCATAAAGCACCGTGCTAGATGGATTAAACAAAAGCTTGTTGAAGTCAATCAAGCTATTAAAGAAGAGATAGTAACTGGAAGTCGCGCTGTATATCGCGGGCGTTCTTATTATTGCGAAATAATTCATGATGATTCGATTAAGCGGGTTGATATTAATTTTAATCACAGTAAATTTTCGATCCTATCACCAAAAAAAGGGCCTATTCCTTTAACAGACTTTAAGCTTGAACTAGAGCGATTTTATTCAAAAAAAGCATCTGAAAAATTAGGATCAAGAATCCGTTACTGGCAAAGAGAAACGGGCTTAGAAGCACTTACCTATAAAATTAAAAAACTTAAAAGTAGATGGGGAAACTGTACTGAGAATAACGTTATTGAGTTTAATCCTAAAATAATGGAATTCTCAGGAAGCGTTATTGATTACATCATCATCCACGAGCTTTGCCACACTGTTGAAAAAAAGCACAATAAAGAATTTTGGAACCTAGTTGCAAGCCACTGCCCTGATTGGAAGAAACACCATGAGGAAGTGGAGCAAGCTGGGAAAATGGAATTATAAATAAGGAGATAAGATTGAATACTATAGGAATAAGAGTTTCCCCTACTGAAATTACATTTAGTATTTTTGATACTGTTGAAAACTCAATAATAAACATTGAAGAGATAGCAATACCTAACGCATTAACAGTTCCTGAGAGGCTTAAATATATACGTTGTAATATTTTGGATGTTCTTCGCGAGTATGAAGTTAAGAAAGCTGGAATCAGGCTTTCAGAACCATCAGCTAGATCAATCAGTATTGAGCGCGTTCAAATTGAAGGTGTAATCCAAGAAGCTTTCTCAAGTAGCGTTTTAGATGAATATTACTATGGTGCGATAAGCACTATCGCAGCTAAAAACAATATAGATAGAAACAGAATAAAGCCCTTGGTAAAGGGTAATGAAAATTACGATGCCGTTGAAAATTGGCAAGAGTTGTCTGAAAAAGAAAGGGAAGCAGTTTTAACTGCAATAGGAGCAATGAATGCTTAATATTAATACTGTTGCAGAGATCGAATTTGAGCTTAGAGAGGAAATCGGCCAAGAAGGACGAAACTCGCAAGTATTCAGGAGTTATGATCAAGCTCTAGACGCAGAGCTTGTCGTCAAACGTGTACCTAAGAATAATGTAGCTGATGCGGATGCTTTATTTAATGAAGCAAGGACTCTATATAAAAGCTCTCATCCATATGTTGTGCCAATAAACTATGCTTGCCAAGATAATGATTTCATATATTTAGCCATGCCTTATTTTCCTGAAGGTTCGTTAGCTCAATTAATGAGACAGCGCTTTTTAACCGTAAGAGAAATAATAAGATTCACTTGTCAGTTTGTTAGTGGACTTCACAATATCCACTCTAAGGGGCTTATTCACTTTGATATAAAACCAGACAATATATTATTAAGCCATCGTAGTGAAGCGCTTCTTTCTGATTTTGGGCTTGCTAAACATACTAATTCATTAGGGTTAGCCAGACCCAATCAGATGTATGTGAAACAATTACCTCCAGAGTGTTTTGCGGCGAATGAATATACAACCGCATTTGATGTATATCAGGTAGGTTTAACTCTTTATAGAATGTGTGTTGGAAGTGAAGCATTTAATCAGCAGTTTATGAATTATGTTGTTGCTGGTAACTTAGACCGTCCTCGATTTCAGGATGCTTTAAGGAATGAGGCATTTCCTAATAGATCTGCATACCCTGAACATATCCCTGATAAGATTAAACAAACTATTAGTACATGTTTAAAGCCATTACCCGATGATCGATTTTCGTCTGTATTAGAAATTACTAACGCTCTGTCTTCTATCGATGAAAAACTGTTTGATTGGCAGTTTGAATTGAACGGAAACCAAAGGAGATGGTCAAAAGAATTCAACGGTGCAATTAAGTATATTGCGATTGAAAATGGAAATTCTATTGCGAAACGCGTACCATCGACTGGCAGAGAAACGAATATTAACCAATACTGTATTAATAATATTGGAGTTAGAGACCTAAAGCGGTTCTTCAAAATCTAAATGAAAAATAAAACAACTGTAAATAAAAAAAGTTTTAAAAGCAGAGCTTCTTTGACACAGAAGTCTGCTCAGTTGTCGTATGAAGAAAAGTTAAAATTATCTAAAACCTCTAGACCCGCATCAGACTATGACCTGGAAATCGATTCTAACTGGTATGGGTCATTTGTTTTAAAGAGCTAATTTAAATCTTCACACTAACTCTTCTTCATAATATTCTTTAGAATTTAAAATCCCATGAATGATGCAAGATATCCTGAATCAATGCTTATTGTTTTGATATCGGTGTCGCACGTTACGGACGGCATCATCTGTCGCAAGATTGTCAGCAGGTAAATCAAGTATGACATTAATAATGTCAGCCATAGCGTTATGGCTAAAACGGAAATCACTTGGTAAACCGTTAGGCTCATCAAACCTATTGTCAAAAGCAATAACAAAGTCTTTAAAATCTGACTGCCTTCCAGTGATAACATGTTCAGGATACTCACTATGAGTAGGGTTTGGTTGCACCTCTTCAAACTCAGCAATTGCAGATAATAAGTCAGACCTACTAGGCCAGTATTTCAGATCGTACTGATACGTAAGAGATTTAATTTTTTCAGAAACATGAGACTCATACAAGTAGTTACCTTCACTTGCTTGGTCAAGTAAGTCATCAAGGAATTGGTACTCTGGTTTAGAGAAACCTGAAGATTCATATAAGTCATCTTGCCTTTGAAGTTTCGAAGCTAATTGTGATGCCAACATAACTATGTCTTTCTTTAACTCTTTCAGCTCTTTATATTTATTTCTAACTTGAATCACATCTTCTTTTTTAAAATTGAAACTATGCCAAATAAGCTCTAAAGTTAGCCAAATATAAGTATTACTTGGTGGAACACCCTCAAACTTATCAGAATATCCAAAATTATCGATTAATTCTTGAAATGGTAGTGATAACTCATCAGCTCGATTGATCATACTTTCCATTACAGGCCAGTATGACATCCATATTCCTTTCTCTTTATTATATTTAAGCTCTCTTTTTATAAAAGCTTTGCAAAACTGTGTAGGGGTATTTTTCGGTAAGTTCATAAACGTTTTTTCCTTTAAATTTATTTCACTAGCATAACGTGTGATCAAATTACGTCCGTATCTAAAGAAATAAAATTAGGTCTTCTTTAGATCGGGGAAACAAAAAGCCCCGTTAATAGTTGGTCTAGTGGATATTAGAGAAGATTCATTTATATATATGTTTAATACTCTCTTTAGCCTGTTTTCTATCACTAAATATCTTTAGTATTTCACCACGCTGGACTTCCCAGATTTCACTTGACAGATTTTAATCCAAAAATGGAACTTTATATAAACTGACAAATGTCACGTCAGTTTTTAGCTATGAAAAGGTCAGCTATTCAGACGAAAGGGTCATTCAACGAGTCTAAAGAATTGCAAAGGGAAGGGGGGATTTAAGCCATAGCCTCTTGTTAACTATGTTTAAGATAGTTTCACCATATTCTTGAAAGATTTAAATCCAACAGCCTTTGCAGTTGTTCCCTGATCGGATAAGCCTAATTCGCTACATACTATGGCGTAAATTTTTTTAGGAAAACCACCAGGAAAACTCCATTGTTCACCTGATTTCTCCATTTTAACAACACCAGAGATGTTGGGATACTTCCTTTTGAGCTGATTTTTTAAAATGTAGCTAGAAAGCTCTTTACTGTATTTAAAACCCTTACTTTTTACTTCTGAGATTAAAGCCAATAACTCCGATGCTTCTGTTTTATTCATATTATGAGTGAGCATAAATAGAGATTCTTTGCCTTTTATAACTTCAGGTAAAATTGAAGGTACTGGCTTCGCTGAAACAGAAACTACACTTTTTGTTTTCATAGACGCAGGTGGTGTTAATTTGGATACCTTTTTGCTTGCTTCAGCTAGTTTACGAGTCAACTCTCTGGTTTTTGTTCGTTCATCTTCTAGTAACTTTTCAAATTTTCCCTGTTCTTCACGAACTATATCGACTGCTATTATGTCAGATAGAATAGTTCCCTGCTGTAGTTCTTCTACGATTTTGAGCGCTCGACCTCTGCTAAACACATAATGAATAAGCAACTCTTTAATAAAAATGCCGTAGTGAGTCCCTTTCTCATCATTATGTAGCTTTTTAACCTTGTATGACATATTTTTTATTCTTCTGCAAAACAGCCAATAGGCTCATTTATTCCCTGTTTAAATACGTACTTTATCCGTATATTATGATTTTAATTTATCCAAAATACGCTTATTCACTCATTATATCAAAGGCTTTGATAAATATTTTATGTTTTATATATGCGTGAAAGACGAAGTTTTTCCACTTATCAAATATACATTAACAAAACTGTAGATTAATAAAGTAGATTTTATGATTTTTATTATTATACCTACCATTAAAATAAGTAACATGGACTTCCCATAATTGCTAGGCATTGATAATTCGTAGCAATATAATTTAAAGCTAAAATAGGGAAGCCCTTTCATCAGTTTTAGGAAACTGAATCGGCATATTTTTGCATTTTTAATTTAGCTTTTTCAGATATTTCGGGTAAGTTTAATCCATCATAGCCACCGACCTCTAGAGGCCCGTATCCATCCCACTCTTCACCTGTATAACTATTAATTGCAATATGTTCATCTTGAGTAATATCGAAGCCGTTTTGTAGTCCGTAATAGTACCAAAACCACTTTTCGTTATCAGACATAGAAGTATTAAGTGTTGATTCATCTACATCAAAATATGATTCACTATTATCCATATAAAAAGCAATAGATTCCTTTGAAGGATGATTTAATAAGGTAAGAACATACCAGCTTGTATACAAATCATAAAATTCAGCTGAATGTTTTAAAAGTTCATTTTCAAATAAATAATCTAATGATTTAATCACTAAATGGGGAGATTCTTGAAATATACTTGTCCATTTAGAGTTATGATTGGAGCCGAAAATATCTATAAAAGGTTTGATTGATTGAGGTTTGTTCAAGTTACAGGTTTTAAAGTTTTCTGTTTCATGAGTTATTTCACTTAAGAACACTTTATATAATTTCATTGCTTTAAAATTGTCGGCTATTGTATTTTGAAATGATGAAAGTTGCTCTCCAGAAAGCTTTTTATTATGCCAATATTCTCCAGCTCGATTATCAGAATCACTTTCGTAGAAACTTAACACACTAGTACAAAGCACTAAAGCGCACAAAATAGCATCAGTTGAATCTTGCTTAATTAATACCTTTAATTGGTTGATAAAGTCAGAGTGAAGTCGTGTTATTTCCTTAACGTCATTAAATTGCTCTAATTCATCAAAGTAAATAGCTTCATTTAAGCTTTTTAAATAATAAGCTATGTTTTCCAAGGCAGGCTTTTCGAAAGAGTGATTCAGATCACTAATAGATTGAGTAATTTTTAATGCAGTAGCAGTTTTATAATTTAAGTTTAATGCCCGTTCAAAACTTTGCTTTTGCGACTGCTCTTTTTCTCGTGGTGTTATTTTTTTTAATGGGTCATTACATGCTTGAAATGCAGCATAACTTCCATACCCATAATAAGCTGATACAAGTTCATAAAGGTGGGCTTTCTTAGTTTTAAGACTTTCTTGAAGTAATGCTGAATGTAGAGTGTGTACTAAAGTTTTAATATTCATTATAAACATATCCATATGCTTGAGGCAGAAATCTACTGGCAATCAATACCACACGCGATTACGGCTGACTTCTCAAGCTGCGTAATGTTTACAAAATACATGAATCACTAATTTTAAATCTTTCGATGATGGTTGCTATTTTTCACTCGCGTGCAAGTGTGGCTAGCGCCTTGATTGAAAGAATATAGTTATTATTCTAAGATTGCAATCTAGATATTTGTTTTTATGTATTTAAGACTTTAAAATTTATAATGTTTCAGGATAAAAGATAGTTAAATTAATGGATTAAACTATGGATGGAAGGATGCTCGCTGCTGTAATTGGGGTTTTAATTACATCGTTATATGCTGCATTTGCATGCTACCGTAAATTGCATCATGAAAAAGTAAAAACAAATAAACGCATTCTATATTTCCGACTTGAGTACCGCTATTTAATTAAAACACATTATGCAGACCCTCATGGAATTGTACCATTACAATACCTTCGAGAGTTGTTATTACACCCATTAGAAAGGCTATGATTATTCTTACATCTAAATTGTAGCCTCTACCTACACCTGCACACCCAAATAATGATATGTGGGCATTGGAATTAAATACACAGGACAGTACGCAAATTCAGTGGTTGGCTAATTTTCAAGTAGAGAACCTTTGCTAAGTGACTTCCGTTATATATTGTTGATTTCAGCCAGAATAGGTTGTTTACGTAATAGTGTTTATTGTCACTATAGTGGCGTATTTCAAGCTTAATAGTGATGATAAACACTATTAATTTTCGGTTGTATTATCACATTATAGCGGTACAGGGAGTACAGTAATTACAAAAAAACAAGTATTAGTAAAAGGCTTATTTACGGGACATTACATTTTATCATCTTCGGCTAGAATACACTGATATCATAAAAATCTTATCCCCCTAATATTGCAATATAACATTATTAGCGTAAAAAACTGTTTTCAACTTTAGCATCGTTATGTTTTGAGCGTATATTTTTATCTACAATTTTATTGTAACAAAAGTTCATATTCTTATAATTAATTAAGATTAAATAAATATCTACTGTAGATATTTATTCCTTGGTATAAATACATATAACCAGTGATTAATGGCCTATATATTAACAAGTTAAACCCACCCACCCACCTAAAATCTACAAAATGCAATTTGAGTAAAGGTTGCAGAATGTCAAAAGCGGCACTCAATGCTGCAGGAATGTCGTTAGCTAAAGATTTAGAGCAAGATAAAGTGGCGGTTGGCATTTACCATCCAGGTTATGTACAAACAGATATGGTGAACAATAATGGCGATATCAGTGCTGATGTTGCTGCAATTCGCATTACACAATTAATTGATGAACTGACATTGAAAGCTTCAGGCGTATTTAGACATTCAAATGGTGAAGTATTACCTTGGTAACTTGCTAACTAACGATACCATTTCCGTTAATTAACTGGTCATTTTATTATCGGAATCGGTATTAGGTTAAGTTATTCGATTAATTAACTGATTATTATTTTTACTAGTACCATCTTTTCGCCAAAACTCTAAAGCAGGGATTTGTACTTCCCAGACTTCATTTGCATTCCAAGTATAAGTATTTTTATATTTGAGGGTATAAAATTCAGGTTCAAACTCCGATTTCAATCGTGTCTTAGCAAAAAAGACATTCGTATTAGGTGAAACTATCACCTCTTTTTGGCTCATAGATTTTATTTGTTGGCGGGTTATTTGTTTACAAATAGGCTCATGAGGGTTTTTTGGATATAACGAAGAAACAATGCCTTTTTCTATCATATGTGTTTCTTGGCTTATAAAATAAATTCCGCTTCCAAGTGGAAAATACCCGACCATAGATAAAAACAAGTTAGTAAAAATTGGATCTATTTGTTTATTCATCGCACTTTCTTTCAAAGTATCATATGCGGTATATATTTTTTTATAATTAAACTCAGGTTTAGTTGAAACCATAAAAGAAGAGTAAATAAGTGGAATGCGAAGCAGCTTATGCAATTCACTATTATCATTATTTTCTTTTTCAAAAAAAGATAATATAAAAGACAATTTTTTTTGTTCAAATTGTGTGTATTCGAGCTTTTCTTCTTGAGTATTGGCTTTTCTTTGCGGGATCCCTATACCTAATTTAAAATAATCAATTGATTTTAATCTTACAGTCTCAATGAGTGTAGATCTTTCTTTCACACTCAGCATTCGATAACGATCACCTGCAAAAATCTCTTGTGCTTCTGGCGCGTAACTTCCTATAGAATGTAATAATGCAGCCTTCGCAATTGGTTTTAAAACATCTTCTCTATACTGTGCCATCACTTCATTTGATAGCCCATTTTGCTCCAATGCCATAAAACTATCGGTATTATTATCAAACATATCTTGCATCGTTTCATTTAGATATGCATTGTTAAAATCTCGAGTGACCCTCACCTCTTCAAATAACGCAACTACTAACCCAGCAATGTAAATAGGTTTAAATTTTTCATTTCTAATACAACGAACCTCTTCATCAGGAAGCGGTGTAGATAAAACAATAGTGCCTAAAAATTGACTAAAAGTGCGCTGATTATTAAGTAAATCAAGCATATTATCCGTTAAGTGGTCTAATGCTTCAAAACGATTGATTTTTTCTTGCAATATTTTAGAGTGCAATAATTTATATTCTGCTTTTAATTGCTGTTCTAACTTGTATAGCTGAGAGAGATATTTATCCGTAGAATTTTGATTAACGATTTGTGGTAACTTACCGTGTTCCTTTTTATAGTCATTAATGATATCTATCTGCTCACTATAATTTGCTAAGTTTTTCTTTAATTTTTTGAGCTTTAATAAATCAGTTTTATATGTTGTAAAAAAAGTACTTGCTTCATCAACCATTTTTCGATGAGCAGACATAAAAGAAGATATTTTTTTAGACACAGCACTGGCCATGCTAGGGATCGCAGAAAGCCTTTGAGTTTGATATGTTGACAATTGCCATTTGTTTTTATTATTTTTCATTTCGTTATTTTGCTTACAGCCTAAACGGTACGTATTATATGAACTTCACATGCTATTAAATAACACTTTCTTAACCTTAACTTATCGCATATGAAATGCAATTAATTCTTTAATATTTAGCTTTTAATCAAAAAAAGATTACAAATTTACGGATATTACGACAGAATAGATAATAATACGCATTTAGTATTAGATCAGGGAAAAATGAAAAAAATACTAAATTGGCTTCTTATTTTACGCTTACAACATGCTTTTTTTCGGCAACTACTCACGCAAAAGACTTAACAATCGCACTTGGAAATTTTGAACCTTTGTTTTCAGAGCAAGGAAAGCCAGCACTCTTTAAAGATTTAATTGATAGTGTATATACTTATCTGCCACACAGAAAAATTAGCTATCGCTATATGTTTTCTAATGCCCGCTTAGTACGAGAACTCAATGTTCACACCATAGACGGTGCAGCAAATATATTTACTCAAAAAGAAATTCAAGGATGTATAACACAACCCGTATTTGCATATTCAGATGTCGCTATCTCACTTAAATCAAAATATTACACAATTAATTCAATATCAGATCTAAACGAAAAGTCAGTAGTCTCTTATCAAAGAGCAATATTGTTATTAGGCAGTGAATACAAACAAGCTGTATTGCGTAGTAAACACTAGAAAGAAGTAGCACAACCATTGGAGCAAGCTAAATTACTCTCAAATGGTATATCAGAATTACCTCAATCAACTCGGATTTACTCAATAAAATTCTTGCACTCCTTGTGAGTAAGCAAGCACTAACTATGAAAAAAATCATCCTCCGCTTTATTAATACACAAAGTTTAATCGTCCCCAAAAACGCTTGTCGCATAAAATCACTAAACATTTAATATTAAAGAAATATTACACTTTAATGACAGTTAGTATACAATCGCGCCTTTATTGGTCACCCGTTATCGGTACGTAATATGTTCAAGGAATTTTATGTTAATAAAGCATAAGTTAATTTTAAATACAGCGATATTAGTTGTAAGTATGTTTGCCATGTTAATACTTGCATCTATTGCTTCTTCATCGTTTCATGATGATTTACAAGTAACTAAACAAATTGGAGATATCGAATCTTCATTTTTACAGTTAAGGCGCAATGAAAAAGACTTTTTCTTACGTAAAGATCTAAAATATACAGAGAAATTTGGTTCTAAAATTACAAGTTTAGAGCAGAGAATTAAGACATTAAAAGAGTCATTTAATAATAAAGATATTACGATTAACGAAATCGATGCATTACAAAAGATATTGAATGAATATGATGATTACTTTAATCAAATTGTAACTTCCCAAAAACGTATTGGTTTACATCCTAAAGATGGGTTGTATGGAAAATTAAGAGAGCAAGTCCATCAAGTTGAATCTATTTTAGGCTCTAAAAATTATCAATTATTAGCCCAAATGCTTCAACTAAGAAGAAATGAAAAAGACTTTATGCTTCGCTTAGATCAAAAGTACGTTAATCGCTTTAAAAATAACTTAGCGCAAATGAGTCTGGAAGTAAAAAGTAGCAACTTAACGACTTATGATAAAAATCAGATAGTTGAACGTCTTGAAAATTATCAAGATGCATTTATAAACTTAGTTAATGAGCAAGCCATTTTAGGATTAAATCAAAATAGTGGATTACAAAAAGAAATGAGAAGCTTAGTACATCAAGTAGATGGTGTACTTACTGATTTAATAAAAATCAGCGATCAGGCGATAACTTATAATGCACAACACAATAAATTTTTAGGCTACCTGCTATTTATTTTAGTTTTAATTATTTCAATCACTTTTGCTTGGTTAAATAGTAAAAGTATTTTAACTGCGATCACGAAATTCAAGGCTTTTATAGAAAAAGCAGCCGAAAATAATGACCTAACTATCACAGTTAATACCAATACAAAAGATGAACTGTCAGAAATGGCGCAAGCATTTAACACCATGATAAGCAACTTTAGAAACTTAGTTAAAGAAGTTGATCAATCTGTTGGCTCTGTAAATAGCACAACTGCACATTTGGCGGATACCATAGAGATCACAAATCAAGGTATCGCTTCTCAAACACAAGAGACAGATATGGTTGCATCTGCTGCAACTCAAATGGCATGTACTGTCGAAGAAATCGCACACAATACACATGAAGCCGCAAATAAAGCTAAGGTCACTTTTAAAAACTCTGAAAATGGCAAAAGTGCAGTTGATCAAACCATCCATCAAATTGAAGTTTTATCCGAAAAATTAAACAGTTCAGAAACTTCTGTGCAAGAACTTGCTAAAGATAGTGAAACCATAGCAAGCGTGTTAGATGTGATCCGTAGCATTGCTGATCAAACTAACTTACTTGCACTAAATGCCGCTATAGAGGCCGCTAGAGCAGGGGAGCAGGGCCGTGGTTTTGCTGTTGTTGCAGATGAGGTAAGAACACTCGCCAGTCGCACCCAAGATTCAACTCAAGAAATTGAAAAAATAATTAATACACTGCAAGAGAAAACAAAAACCATTGTTATACTTATGGCTGAGTGTTTAGTACAAGGACAAGAAAGCGCAAAACAAGCAAGTTCAGCAGGGCACTTATTGGCTGAAATTAATCAAGATGTTTCAAGCATTAATGATATGAATACCGCCATTGCTGTTGCGATTGAAGAACAAAGCCAAGTCGCATCTGAAGTTAATAAACATGTAGTTTCAATCAGAGATGTTGCAGAACAATCAGAAGAGTCAGTTGCACAAACACAGGTAATGAGTAAAGATTTATCTAATCAATCTAACATCTTACGTAAAGAGTTAGATCGCTTTATTATTTGATAGAAATTTCCATTTCAACAATCACATGGAAGTGATTAAAAATCTCTTTTATTCGCAAGTTCCAATTAAAACTTATTAGTTAGTTCAAATATCTCTCTTTATGCTATGGTATTAATCCCTAAAATCCATACAAGATTTATTTAATGAAATTACTCTTTTTATTATTATCTATTGTTAGCTTTAATTGCCTTTCCCATGGCAGCCACCATGATGAAACACCTAAAATAGCAATTACGAAAACGGTTAACAACTACCTTGAAGGTAGTGTATTAGGTGATTCACAAAGGATTTCGAAAGCCTTTCATTCAGACGCATTAGTACAAGGTAACTCAAATGGTAAGTTACAAAGATATGATATGGAAACTTTCCTTGGCTTTTTTAGTACCGATAAGCCAGGAAAACATACAACTAAAATCATATCTATTGATATAGAAAATGATGCAGCTTTAGTAAAGGCACATTGGGATATGGGCACTTGGATGTATATTGATTATCTCACTTTAATCAAAAATGATGGCCAATGGAAAATAATAAATAAGGTATATACAAAAATACAAAAGTAACTAGCCTTTAATTTGGAGAAAAGCACATGCCTAAAATCATACTCAAAGGCTATGTCATAGTACCTAACGAAGATTTGGAAGCTGTAAAAAACAGCCCTGTTAACACATATAAAATTAACTAAAAATGAGTCAGGTAACCTTGTATTTAAAGTAACTTAAGATCACAGCAACCGTAATAAATTCCATGTTTACGAAGAATTTATAAACCAAGCCGCATTTGAAATTCATCAGCAAAGGGTTAAGCAATCTAAAAGGGGGGAAGTTACAAGTAATGTAGAAAGACATTATCAGGTTTTAGAGGGGAGTTAAGTCGTTTAATCTTTTTAATGGCTCATTTCCGACATTGCGGACATTCAGTTGACTCTAAAAATAGACTAAGATATGGCGATATTCACACCATAGTCTCTTGTTAGCTATACTTTTGCACCAAATGTTCAGTTAAGCTTTTCACTAGCCAAAAGTATAAAAATTCCATTGAGAAAAACAGTAGCCAAATTAATATAAAACCTTGAAATATTGCCCCTTCTTTAAAAGGTGTATTCTCTGGAGCAAATATTGGTATGGCACTAAAACTATAAATCATCGGAGACATAATTGTTAATAACAAAACTAACTGAACAACTATAGCGACAAGACCTTTAACAAGAAACTTAATAAAGGATTGCTTAGGCAAAAGTGGATCAAATAACTTAACCAAAGATGTATGATCTTTTATTAAGCTAAATATCATAATAAACCCAAGCACCATTGCAATAATATGCAATGGCCAGAAATATTTTATTAATTCATCAGTTAACAGTTCAAGATTAACAATTAATCCCATTGTTATAACAACATTAGCATAGTTTTCATTGGATTAGATACTCATAAAGAATTTTTTGAAGTCGCATATGAGTTAGATGGTCGTGATAATCACGTGATACATGATGGTCGCATTTCTAGTGCTAAATCTTCTGTCATAAAAATGGCCCGTGATTTCCAATCCAAATATCCACAAGCGACCCTTCATTTTGTTTACGAGGTCGGTCCTTGTGGATATTGGATTTATCGATTATTGACTAGTCTTGGTCATTGTTGCTATGTCGTCGCACCTTTTCTTTTACCTAAAAAACCAGGTGAAAAAGTTAAAACCGACCGTAAAGATGCTATGAAATTAGCACACTTACTTAAAATGAATGATATTCCAATCATTTACGTACCTGAGGCTGAAGATGAAGCTGTTCGTGATTTATCTCGGGCACGACAAACTGCAACTAATGATTTAAACCATGCTCGCTGCCAATTAAAAGGCTTTTTATTAAGAAATAATATCTGTTATGACGGTACTGCCAATTGATCCCTTAAACATCTACGCTGGTTAAATGAGTTAATCTTACCTCACCCCGCACAGCATATTGTTTTACAAGAGATGCTACATACGATTGATGAACGAATGAAACGCTTAGCTCGCTTAGTTAACGAACTTGAACATCAAGTTAAGCAGTGGCGTTATTACCCTATCGTTAAAGCAATACAAGCTATGCGCGAATCAGGTTCTTAATTGCTGCAAGATTCATTACAGAGGATGAACAGCCCATTGCGGTCCCGCATGATGGCTGGTATGGGGGCTGGAGGTGAGAGACCTCCGGCTACCCGATTATACGGGGATTACCACCGTACCAATATTACTTGCAAAGCCACCAACTTTTACATTGATTAAAGTAGAGTTATCAGATTTAACAGATGCTGTAATTATTGAGGTACAATCCATAACTCTACCTTGCTCAAAAACATAGTCACTTCCCAAGGCTAAATGCTCTGTAAGATAACACGCTAAAGCACCACTAGAGCTACCCGTAGCTGATTCTTCTGAGATACCAAACAAGGGAGCAAAATTACGACAGCTTGCTGTAAGTTTACTTTCAGAACCACAAAGTTCAAAAACATGAAAACCAACAACTTTATGCTTTTCACAAAAGTTAGCGATAAGTTCGTCATCTGGTTTTATTATATCTAAATATCCATAAGGAACAGGAATAATCACATCAGGTAGACCTGTTGAAATAACTTCAATAGGTAATTTAGTGCTTTCTAGTATACTACTTTTAATGCCAATAACATTTGAAATTTCTTGGTATGAAAAACAATCTAATTTTTGAGGTAATTGCTGCTCCATTATTACCTTACCACTTGGTTCGATGGTCACTGTTAACATTCCAACCTTCGTACGTTGAACATAAGAGCCTGCTGTTAGAATGCCCTTTTGGTACAAAGTAGAAAAAGTTGCTAGCGTAGCGTGTCCACAAAAGTCAACTTCGCCTGTTGTTGTAAAGAAAGAAACTTCATAATCAGCTTCATCATCACTGGAAACAAAAGCCGTTTCTGAATACCCTACAGCTTGTGAAATTTTCAATTTTTGAGCATCCGATAGCTTGTCTGAATTCAAAACAACACCTGCAGGATTTCCGCCTTTGCCATTTACTGTAAATGAGCTGACCAAATTAACTTCGATATTCACCAACACCTTTTTCCCCGTATAACATTTGTATAAACGGCACACACACTTATCAGGTTAGACCTCTTAATATAAATTAAAATTTTTAACTAAATAAAGTGTGCTTTCACGCTTTGTAATTTATATGTGCCTGTTATCTAGGAGCATATATCCGTATGCAACTCATTTTACAGCTTTTATTTTTTACCAACAAGACAAAGCGTGCGCTACAAAATATCAAACCGTGCGATGATTCTGATGTTATGAAATAATTTATGGAAAAGCATACAAAAATTAACAATAAACGCTAGTTTAGTGACTGTTCGGTTTCTATTTTTAATCATTGTGGAAAGTAAAAAATCTAATGACCGCAATAGGCTCTTAACTGCTTTTAAAACCCATAATCAAATTTTGTTAAGCCCCTTTACACTCATCAATAGGATTTAAATAAACTTACACATGCCATTACCTAATATGTCATTTGGCCTTTGTATATAACCAAAGCGCTCATAAAAGCCTTCTTTTCCTTTAGCTGAAAGTAAACCTATCGTAGCGCCTTTTTTAGTGGTACTAGATAAGTAACTTTCAATATACTGCATTACTTTATGCCCTAAACCACGTTTTTGATATTCAGGATGAACAACTATATCTTGAACATAAAAATACATAGCGCCATCACCAACAATACGACCCATGGCTATCAGTTGCTTATTAGCTCTTATGGTTACATGAAAAAGACTATTATCTAAACTCATTTGAGCCATATCAAAGTCAATATCTCCCCAACCTATGATATTTCTTAATTTATTAAATTCTTCAACACTTGGCGCATCAAAATAAACCTTATAATTATAGGTATTGTTATCGTCTGTCATAAAACCCTTATATACATTATCATTGTTTTTGTTTTGATTGTTGCTGGCAAGAGTTCAGCTTAGTTTGCTGTGCTCTATCGTTATCAAGCACTTGTTTTAAGTCTTCCATTCTTTGTTTTACGGCTATGCCATAACTTTTATCGTCACCCCATACATCGGCTAAGATCCGCAAAGATTCATTATCATGTTCTGTGAATATTTTGCCGGCTCTAGTTGCATCGGCTTTATCATTACCTAAAACCATTAAGGCTTCTATACCTAAATTCACTGCAGAATCAAAAGTCTCACGTTTAAAGCAAGTTACGCCTAAATGCATGAGTTCATAAGCATGGCGCCTATCAGTAGCACGAGCGAATATTTTAAGTTTTGGATAATGTTTATGAACTAACTCGACAATTTCTAGAGTTTTATCTGGCTCATCTATGGCAATAACAATAATTTTGGCTTCTTTAGCACCAGAGGCTTCAAGTAAATCTTGGCGTGCAGCATCGCCATAAAATACTTTATTATCAAACCGCCTTAATAATTCAACTTGGCTTGGACTATGGTCTAAAATAGATAAATGATAACCTTGCGCTGTTAACAGTCTGCCAACTATCTGGCCAAAACGGCCATAACCTGCAATGATCACATTTTTAGTAGGTTCCATATTTTCTACAGCATCAAATTCAGGTGCCTTATTAGTTGTTCTTGATAAAGATTTTTCATACATCATTAAAATTAAAGGTGCACACAGCATAGATATTGCAACGATTAAGGTTAATAACTTAGTTTGTTCAGGACTTGTAACTAACAATCCACTTGTAAGAGATAAGAGCACAAACGCAAACTCCCCACCTTGTGCTAACGCCAAAGTAAACAATAACTTTTGATCTGATTTCATTTTAAAAATATTAGCAAGTAAGAATAAAACACATGCTTTTATTAAAATCAGTCCACATACAGCTAAAGAAACAAACGCAAATTTATCAAATAATAACGGGAAGTCGATTGATGCGCCTACAGTAATAAAAAATAGTCCGAGTAATAACCCTTTAAAGGGTTCTATATCAACTTCTAGCTCATGCCTAAATTCACTTTCGGCTAATACCACCCCAGCTAAAAAGGTGCCAAGCGCTGGCGATAAACCAATACGTTCCATTATTAAAGCGATTGCAACGACCAAGAATAATGCTGTAATGGTAAAAATTTCTCTTAAGCGGGTTTCTGCAATGTAACGAAATAATGGCGCGGAGATATATTTTCCTGCCAATATAATAGAAGCGATCACCACAAGCGACACTGTGACTTGGCCATATATAGGCAAGTGTGCAATCAAATTATGGCTATCTGTACTACTCTTTGTAATGTCTTTAAAAGCAAGTAAAGGTACAACCGCAAGAATAGGGATCACCGCAATATCTTGAAAAAGTAAAACTGAAAATGAATTTTGTCCGGCATCTTGTTTGATCCAACCTTTTTCAGTCAAGGTCTGTAAAACAATTGCGGTAGAAGATAAGGCAAGCATAAGGCCGATAGCCAGAGATGTTTGCCAAACTAAATCTAATGTATAAAAACAAACAGCAAAAATAATACCTGTTGTCAGCGTTACCTGTAACCCACCTAAACCTAAAATGGAATGCCGTAACTTCCAAAGCCTTGCAGGCTGTAGCTCTAAACCAACTAAAAACAGCATCATAACAACACCAAATTCAGCAAAATGCATTACGCTGGTTTGATCACCCACTAATCCTAAAAGGTTAGGGCTTATTAAAATACCCGCTAATAGATAGCCTAAAACTGAACCTAAACCTAAGCGCTTTGCAACGGGTACCGCAATGATTGCTGCGACTAAATAAATTACCGCCATCTCTAACATAATAAAACATCACCTTTAATGTGTATATTTCGAACTCTTATTACAGCTTAGTGTTTAATTTACTTATTGTTAATCTGTTTTATATTGCTAAGTAAAATAAATCGAGACTGATAAAAAAAGAAAATAACGAGGCCAAAAATAATTTCGCCAACACCTGCTAATTTAGTAATGAGGTAAGAAGTTTCATCAGCAAAACCCATGCTCGCTGTCATGGGTTTTCAAGCGGTGCGATATGAATTAACTTAGGGAAAAGGCCATGATAAATCCAGCTAAAGCTTAATAAAAATCGGCTAATTTGTATTGCAGACACGATAAAGCTCCTTTAAAGCTTAACTATCACAGAAATTTATATCTGAATATTTTATTTATAACGGCTACACGCCCAAATAGATTCTGAAACAAGCTGGCCAATTAAGGCGTTACCGGATTTATTAAAATGTAATCCATCATCAAGTAATAAATTGTCGTAACCTATATCAGTTAACTGCTCATATAAATCATTTATGGTAAAATCATATTCACGAGCCAGCTTACAAGACACTTGATTATATTCAATAACATCAGCTAAATAGCGTTTAGATTCTTTATGTTGATTATGAACATTCTCATTAAATGGCGTGCTTGTTGCCCAAATAACTTTGCAATTTAAGCGAGATAAATAATCGAATATGATTTTTAAGTTAGCTTGATATTGCGTTATTGAAGACACCTTTTGACTTGCACCTTGATTAAATCTGATATCATGCAGACCACAATTGATATGAATAATGTCACAAGGTTCGCAGAGCCACTTTGAAATATGAGTAACAATTTTATTTGATGACTCACAGTTTTCTAATGGAAAATTCACAAACCAATCTATTGGTAAATTTTCAACAGTATAATCTTGTGAGTGCATTCTTATAGAATCACCAATTAATGAAATGTTCATTTGTTCTCTTTGTTTATTTTATGCCATGTAATCAAAAGGCCTGCCACCTAGATAATCAAAACCATATACCCATTCGTATAAAATAAGGTATATTCTTAAACTCTAAATCATTCAGTAACTATTTCATAGATATAAGTTATTAGTGATAAGTTAAAAAGCCTAAGGAAGATAAGCATGGAAGTGATGAGGGAGGCGATAGCGCTTGTATTTTTTATATTTGGTATTACATTAATATATTTAATTTTTGATACGAACCAATGGGAATATGTTCTAGGTGCAATTTTAACTTTTGCGACCGCTTTTTTGATTTGGCCAAGTAAAAAGCGTGGGCAAAGAGAGCAAGAAAGCCAGTTTTTAGATGTACTTGAGTTAATAATAGAGTTTCCCGTTGAGCTTATATTTTGGTTATTCAGAATATTAGGTCGTATATTTAAAGGGAAAGATGGCTCAATCGATATAGACTTAGATATTTAATACTCATTTCAATAAATATTTATCACTAAATATGATTACTTTATTTACCGCCATTACATTGAGGTTTTAGAATCGATTAACATTCGTTTGTTTGATGGTGCAGATACTTGGAAATTTATAAAAGAGTAATCTGTAACCAAATAGTCATCACATAACAAACCAGCACACAAAAAGTAACATCCGCCTCAAAAAAATCATAGAAAACAGCAATAATTATCAATAATTTACATTATTATTAAGACTGTAATAATCAATCCAATTTAATCGATGGTACACATCAATTAAAGCCATTTATATATTCAAATACCAGTGCACTATACTGCGCGCCGATTAAATTACCAAATGAGCAATATCATGAATAAATTAGCATCAATTCCTCTATTAGCATTATGTCTATCACTTAATGTTCAAACTCAATTAGAGCTAGGTCCATTAAAACCACTGATTGGTTCATGTAAGTCAGCGCCAACAGGCGGTTTTGATATGACTCCTGGTCAAGAAGGTTCTAAAGCAGGTAAGGGCGGCCCGGCAGTTGAAGCTTATTTTGAAACCATAACATTTGAAGTTGCAGCTGATACGACAAATGCAAGCGACCAATACTTAACAGCTGTTTACTGCAAGCAAGAAGTATTTAAAAAAAGCACAGGTAATAAGTTTCATGATCAACGTGGTTACTTTATTTATGATGCATAAAACAAAACTGTTCATAACTCTTTTGTGTGCCACGTGCAACATGTGTAGTCGCTGAAGGTAAAGCAGGTAGTAAAATGACACTTACAGCGCCAGCTAACGGTGTAGCAGAGTCAAGCTATATGACTAAAAATGCAAAAAAGGTGGGTTTCACAATGAATATCGAAATCTCTGACAACAAATTAAGCTACTCACAAGTAACAAACCTAGAAATTTACGCCAAGCCTTTTGGTCATACTGATTTAGGCACACTTGTAAAAGTTGAAAAGTAATATTTAATTACTAACTAACTAACTAACTAACTATAGGCATAACATCATTAATGGGTTATGCCGATAGTTACTATCAATAATCTAGATCTAACCAAGTCCAAAAGTCAGACTCGAATTGAATGTAACTTTCCCGCCAAAGAGAAAGTACTTCTTCTTCAGATAATGCACGACACAAGTTCTCTTGCTCTTTTGTTATATATTGTTGAAGTGTCGATTTTGCATCAAACTCCATCATCATAAAACTTAACCATGCCCAGCTACTATAATAAAGCTTGGGGATATCTAAGTTTTTCCACTCATCGTCTTTTATTATTAAACTAAATAAGTAAGGTTCTGTTGCTAGTTTTTTATTTGAAATTAATACACGAAATTGGTTTTCATCTGTCATGGAAATGTCTTCAAAAAATTCTGCTGTTCCTTCATTAAAAGAGCGAGATGTAATGCCTACTAAATGTAAATTTATAGCGTGTACAGCTTCATGTATCGCGGTTTTTATTGCTTGTTCTTCATTGTGATAACTCACAAAAGCAAGGTTTCGTTGACCAAAATACACACCTTGCGAACGACTAGGGTTAAAGCCATCAATGCCAGCTTGTATTAAATACGATTGCCTATTTTGTGAAATAATCATATGTAGATGAATTTTATTAGTCAGATCTATATTTAAATAATTTGTATATGAGGCCAGTACGCCTTTCATTAATAAAGTAAATTGTTTTTCAAAATATGATGTCATATTGGCAGAGTATATTGTAATAATGAAGTCTTCGCTGACAACTACTTTATAAGGTTGATATTCATCACTTAGGTTATTTATGACTTCTGGTAGCGCTTCTTTTTGATATTCTTTCCATTGAGTCAAATCACATAAGCTAGGGTTAAAGTTATCTTGCTCAATATAATCTTGCTCTAGCATGTATTCTTCATATACAACTTGTTCAATAAGTGGTTGTTCAGCTTGATGAATATTAAACTCATCAATAATTTCTTGTTCGTCAATTTCTTCTGGAATAATTAAATCTTTTGTAGGAGGATTGATATTATTATCATTTGTGTAGCTAAGCCAAATCAAAAAAGCAGCAATAACAGCGCAGGGAAGCCATATTTTCTTTTTAAAATTCATTATCCAGCTTTCCTTAACCTATCATTTATCAGAAATCATTGGTTAAAGAATATATTGATTGCCTATGAAATTCGATATCAAAAAACGATAACAAACATTTATTTTCATAAAACGGTTCTCGTTCAGTCTTATAAATGTTGATGGTTCATTATTCTATCCAAGATAAAATATAATCTTATGGTAAATCAATGCACTCATAATATTAGCGGTGTGATCTTTGAAATGTGTTAAAATACAAAACAAAGATCTGGCAAACCTAAGCTAAAAGCTCTTTTCTAACAATCTCAGCACCGGCACTTAAAGCATTGAGCTTACCTCTTGCTACTTCGTGAGATAAAGGTGCCATACCGCAATTGGTACAAGGGTAAAGTTTATCAGCATCTACATACTTAAGTGCTGCTCGTAGCGTATTCGCGACTTCTTCTGGTGTTTCTATGATATCGCTTGCGACATCAATAGCACCTACCATTACTTTTTTACCACGAATAAGTTCAAGTAAATCAATTGGTACATGTGAATTGTGACACTCTAACGAGATAATATCGATATTAGATTTTTGCAATTTAGGAAAAGCTTCTTCATATTGTCGCCATTCAGAACCTAACGTTTTTTTCCAATCTGTATTGGCTTTAATGCCATAGCCATAACAAATATGTACCGCCGTTTCACATTTAAGACCTTCTATCGCTCTTTCTAAACATGCAATGCCCCACTCATTAACCTCATCAAAAAATACATTAAACGCTGGCTCATCAAATTGAATAATATCAACACCAGCAGCCTCTAACTCTTTGGCTTCTTGATTGAGTATTTTAGCAAATTCCCAAGCGAGTTTTTCGCGACTTTTATAATGGTCATCATAAAGCGTATCTATCATCGTCATAGGGCCTGGCAATGCCCATTTAATTGGTTGCTTGGTTTGCTTTCGTAAAAATTTAGCATCTTCAACAAACACTGGCTTTTGACGTGATACAGGACCTACAACTGTTGGAACACTTGCATCATAACGATCGCGAATTTTAATTGTCTTACGCTTTTCAAAATCAACACCATTGAGGTGTTCAATAAATGTCGTCACAAAATGCTGACGCGTTTGCTCGCCATCACTAACAATATCAATACCAGTCTGTTGCTGATCTTGTAATGACAAACGCAATGCATCTTGTTTGCCCGTAATTAATTCTTCACCTTGCAATTTCCAAGGTGACCAAAGTGTCTCTGGTTGTGCAAGCCAAACCGGTTTAGGTAAACTACCGGCTGTTGAAGTTGGTAATAATGTTTTCATAATATATACCGTTATACCTTATTAATTAAAGCGTGTAATTAGCAGACCATTGGTCAAGCACTGTTTGATATGGTTTGATAAAGTGCTCTTTTGCAAACTTACCTTGGGCTATTGCTAACTGACTACGCTCTTCTCTGTTATAAACAATTTGAGTAAGTGAATGGTCTAAGTTCTTCAAGTTAGGCTTGTAGCACTTTCCGGCAACAGCATTAGCATTATAAATCTCAGGTCGGTAAATCCTTTGAAATGTGCCCATCGTACTTATCGTACTGATCAACTCTAGATTTGAGTAATCGTTTAGTAGATCACCAAAAAAATAAAAAGCTAAAGGTGCAACGCTGTTAGGTGTCATGAAATAACGCACTTGCAAACCCATTTTTTTGAAATATTGCTCAGTCAAAGAAGATTCATTAGGCAAGTATTCAACACCTAATACAGGGTGTTGATTTTCAGTACGTTGATATGTTTTATTATCTGAAACACTCAAACATATCACTGGCGGCTTATTAAAATACTGTTTATAAGCATCTGAATTAACAAAATACTTAAATAACTTGCCATGTAAAACACCAAAGTCATCTGGAATGCTAAATTGCGCTTGATTTTTATTATGCTCAAGTAGTAATACACTAAAATCATAATCACGCACATATGACGAAAAGTTATTACCTACAATGCCTTCAATACGTTCATTCGTTTTATTATCAACAATGTTCGTCTTCAAAACTTCGATGGATGGGAAAGTTTCACCACTACCGTCAATATCCATATCAACAGAAATTATTTCAAGTTCTACAGAATAACGATCGCCTTTAGGGTTATCCCAATTAGCTAACGCATTAAAGCTATTATTTACCATATTTAAAGCATTACGTAAGTTCTGTTGACGGCTTGCACCTCTAGCCAAGTTAGCAAAGTTAGTTGTAATACGCGTGCTATCCGATGGATGATAGTTTTCATCGAGGCTGAGGCTTTTTATTGTAAATGTGAAATCTTTATTCATGATGTTGGTGTCCAATTCGCTTTTATAAAACGTAAGTTTATTTTTAATCTTCATCGACCTTTCAATCTGATTTTTTGATTGTGCCTAATGGCTTAAGCTTAAGTCTAAGAACTGTTTATATTTATACGTGTAACAATGGATGAATAAAAACGGTTTAATTTCACATGAAACGTGAGAAAAATTCAAAAGCGCGTATTGAGTTACAAAACGGATTCAAACTTCAACTTATAAAACGTAAAGATGTCTAGATGGATGTAGCTGAAATGTACTAGCATGTGTTTTCTTCATATAAAACATGAGTATTATTCAAGGCTAATCTTTATCAAAAAGCTAAGTAGTTATCATGTAAGTTGCTATGATATCGGGCAAAATTATTAGAGAGATGATCTGAATGAATGACCTACTGATGTTAATTATATACTGTGCGTTGCTAGGCTGTGGTGTTGGCTTTTTAGCTGGGCTGCTTGGTATTGGTGGTGGATTAGTGATTGTTCCAATCTTAAGTAGCATTTTACTTTACTTAGCGGTTTTACCGGCCGAGCAAATCGTGATAGTAGCAATTGCAACATCATTAGCATCAATATTATTTACATCAACATCTTCAGCCATCGCTCATCATAAAAATGGCAATGTACCATGGGGTTTAGCCCCTTGGGTAATGACAGGTGTAGCCCTTGGTGCACTTATAAGTGGTTTTATGGCCTCACTATTACCTGAAAATATTGTTCGCTTAGTGTTTGCTGTTAGCGTGACACTCATTGCAATAAAGATGTTTTACAGCAGCACCAAAAGCGACTCATCTGTTGAACGTAAAATGCCAAACAAAGGTGCATTAACATTTTTTACTACTATTACAGGTGGGTTATCTGCCATGATAGGCATAGGTGGTGGTGCAGTATTAGTGCCTTTATTAACGTTTTTCTCACTTGATATGAAAAAAGCCATAGGATGTGCCTCTGCTTGCGGTATCGTTATCGCATTATTTGGCTCAATTGGTTACATCAGCTCAGGCATGAGTCATTTTTCTTTAGAAGACGGATTTGCTGGATTTGTATATTTACCGGCACTATTAGGCATTGTTTGCACGTCGTGGTTCACCGCACCATTAGGAGCCAAAGCAACACATTCTTTACCGGTTCCTTTAATCAAAAAAATCTTCTCAGTATTATTATTGGTTACAGCTATAAGCATGGTTGTGAGTTAACAGGGAGTAGACGGTGTTTCCACAAATAAATTTTTTGTGGAAACTTTAAGTGCTAGATAAAATTGTTAAAATAATTGAACCCCTGTAAATTTTCCCCTGTAACAGTACTTAAATTCAAACTGATTAGTTTTACAGGCTTTTAAATGAACCGCTCTCTAATCAAAGTGAGGACCATATAGGCCTATGGAATAAAGATGAAATAACTAGCTCATCAATGTTCACAAGAAACATATTTGAGCTTTGTAATAGAGTGAGTGATTTTAATGAGTCTCGAGAAATATGTTTTTGAGAGGTAAAATAGACGCTTATGGAAACACTGATTACTTATCTCAGTCTAGCTGTTGTTACTTTCATCATAAATTTTGCTATCTATAATTTTTCGTTTAAATGACAGGCTACGCCATTTCTTCATGAAGAGCATAGAGTTGATAGTGCATTATTAATGCTAAAAACAACTTTTCCCGCATATCTAGTATCTTCAATAGTGATAACTTTACTTTTTTATTTTGTAAATAAAAGGCGCAGTAGTAAGGCCAGTTCCGATTAATATGGTTTAATAGATTAGGCAACTCTAGTTAAAAGATAATACGGTTAGCTAGAGAATAAAATGACATCTCGTAAAAAAGATATGACGATCATATTCTTTTTCGCTAGCGACAGTTAACGTTAGTAAATTAAATCACTAACGTCTTGAGCATAAATCTATTTATTTTTAGGTGTTTGCCAAACAAAGGAATCTGGCTTATTGGAAGTCTTTTCTGCTACTTTAGATTTTTTTACTGCTACTTGCGAATTCTGAGCAAGTATTGCTCTGATTAATTTCCCTGTTTCTTTATGCTTACTACAAAATGTTTTGAGGTATAAAATTTCAACTCTACTTCGCGCCCAAGGAGTTGTACGCAAAAACTTTAAACTTGATTTCATACGCGGGTTGTTGATGAAACAACGGATATTAAGTAACTCACCCATTTTAGCCCAACCGATTTCTTTCTCCAGTTTGGTTAAAATCTCTTCAAGTTTCACACCGTGTAGTGGGTCATTACTGTTATTCATTGTCTACCTAGAATCAAAAAAAAAGTATTGTAACAAGTTTCCTAAATATTGTCAGATTTACGTGTGTAATACTCAACTTCATCCTGAATAAAAATAATTAGCTAAAAAGTAGATAAGACCAAAATTAGTCGTGTCGGGCGGGGATGGAACGCTTTTTCTTGCTAACAATGGCAAAGCCTTTTTACCTCCTAGAATGTCTGAACTGGCTTCTAAGTATGTAAAACTCGCGGGGTTCAGAAAAGGAGGTGCATGTAATTTATATCGTCATTCCACTGCAACGTTAATGCTAGATAACGGTGCTGACATTCGTTATGTACAAGAAATATTGGGTCATGCAAGTATTTCCACCACTCAGATATACACGCATGTTGCCCAGAAAAAGTTAAAAGAAGTATACAGTAGGACTCATCCGGCAGGTAAGGGCACAGATTGAGTAATTTATGAAATTGAGTTTTATTGTTGAAGTGTGGTATTCTTTACTACACTTATGAGGAGTGTAAATGAGAATAAATATTTTTTATTGATGGTTGGAGAAAAGCGGATGTGCCAAAAAAGGGAAAGGAAATACCTGATAAATTATTGGAAACATACCGTCTTATCGGTCGAAGTTTAGTTTTAGCCAGTGATATACAGATAAATATAGATATAGGTGAAGGCCTATTAAGAGAGGTTATAGATGAAGGATAATCGATTAGATAAAATGCATCGTATGGCACAACGTTTAAATAAGACAGGAACAATTGATCAGCTTACCATGCGTAAAATTGATATATTGACAACTGAAGCCAAGCTTGCAGATTTTTCGGCTGAACAGATCCGTGAAATCCGAACACAAGAAGGAATTAGTCAGGGAGTACTTGCAACTGTATTAAATATGAGCAGTGAAAGTGTAAAGAAATGGGAACAAGGAAAGTCAAAACCACACGGTGCAGCACTTAGACTATTATCATTAATAAAAAGAAATGGAATTGAAGCTGTTATTTAAATTCTTAGCGTACCAAGATTAAATTGAAAACCTAGTGCAATACTAGGTTTTTTTATAACTATAAAAAATAATATTTATCAGCGGTATAGCAGGTTGGCATTGATTTCTATATTGTAATTGTTCATATGAACGGTCGGATCTACGATCCAACCTTAGGTCGATTCCTACAGGCTGATCCGTTTATTCAAGCACCTAAGAATAGCCAGAGTTATAACCGTTATAGTTATGTGTTGAATAACCCGATGAGCTATACCGATCCGAGTGGGTATTTTTTTAGTGGTTTGAAGAAGGCTGTTAAAAAGTATTGGCGAGTGGCTGTAGCAGCTATTGCTACATATGTTACGGCTGGGGCTGCATCGGGATGGGCCGCAGGATGGTTAGCTGGCAAGGCCTTGGCTGGAAGTCAAATCGCAATAGGTGCGATTGCGGGGGCAATAGCTGGTGCAGCTGGAGGGGTTGTTGCTACAGGGTCTTTGAAGGGAGCTTTAAAAGGTGCTATATCAGGAGCTGTATTTGGTGGGCTTGGCGGTTCATTTAAAGCTTATGGTGTTGGAGATATGGCACAAGTAGGTGCTCATGCCTTGGCAGGAGGAGTAATGTCTGATTTGCAGGGGGGTAACTTTGGACATGGGTTTTTTACCGCAGGTATAATGAAAGGTATTGGAAAAATCAATACTAGCGAATCAATTGGTAGAGTAATGGTACAGGCTATTGCTGGAGGAACAGTGTCAAAACTGACAGGTGGAAAATTTGCTAATGGTGCGGTTACTGCGGCCATTCAGTTCACTGTTAATGAAATAGGTGGTTCTAAATCCTTTAAGCGATGGGGTAATATGTGGAGAAGTGCAGGTAAAAAAATTGCTAACTTTTTTGGCTCAGTAGAAGATTCGGCTGAAAATGGTGCAATTGCAGTAACTGAGAAAATATCAAGTACAGCTAGTATTGTTGCGAAAAACCCGATTAAGGCTACCGCCGCAGGACTAGCCGTTATTGGAGGAGCAAAACTATGTATGACAGGGGCTTTTTGTCCTGGAGGAGTGGCTCTCACTGCATGGGGAGTGGATCAAACTCATGCATTAGCTAATGGGAACAATATAACTACAACGGAAGCTTTTGTAGGTGACTTTTTATCAACTCCTGACGCTAGAGCGGCTTTTCCCTTTGTTGAGAACCCTGGCAATGCAGCGAGAATACTAGTTAATTCGGCTTCATTTGCAGTTGGCGGTGCTGGAATTCCAACTGTTAACTTGGTGAGAGGAACAGGCACAGGTCTTGACATAGCTGATACATTAGTTACTGCTGATACACTAAATAATTTGGGAGGTGGTAATTGAAAATTAAAATAATATTTGCTTTAGTAGGTCTTGTTACTTTTTTATGCTTAGGGATAAATCAGCACATTAACTCCGACCCTAACAAATATATAAGGGATATAAAAGAACGAACAGTCTTTGCTTCATATACAATAGATGCCCTAGCTTGTGAGCGCAATGTAAAAACAAGTGATACTTTAACTATTACTGTTAAAGAAAATGGTGCTAAATTAACAGGAAGAGTTGGTGTTACTGTAAGTTGTGATCTTATTAAAAAAATGGTTGGGAAAGGTAGTGTCGTAAGTTCACATATAGATTCAATATCTAATGAATTAATGTCTCTACAAGTAAACGATAAATGGATTTTAAAATATGATAAATACTTACAAAATAGAAAAAATAATTACAGTAACTATAGTATTGTATATTTTGTCATAGCTTTTTCTTTTCTGATGTTTTTCCTAACTCAATATCAAAAGAAAGAATAACAATATCCAATTAACAATGCAGGCGTTTATAACTTTTGATTGGTATTTATCATAGAACTATAAAAAAGGTCATCTTTCGATGACCTTTTTTCTTAATGAGTGAATGACAACTTATCCTCTTGCTCCAAACCATCAAATTTACTGCTCCCACAATAATCACACTTTGTGGCTCAACCTATCGGAATGGTGGTTCAGGTGGATAGGAGTATATATCTAACAATTCCAGCTTGGTACTATAACTGCCCTTAAAGGGTAAGCGTCTGGGGAAATACATCTAGCCTAGTTTAATGTTCCAAGGTAGCAGGTGCTCAATACTCTCAGGCTTTTTGGCAAGTTCATCTAAACAAGTATTCAAATAGCTATCAACTAACAAGTTATTGGCTTTGGCCGTTTCAACAATGCTATAAAGCATGGCGCTTGCGTTTGCTCCCTTTGCAGTGTTGGAGAATAGCCAATTTTTTCTACCTATCACAAACGGCTTAACTGCACGTTCGGCCCGATTATTATCAATATTAATGCGCCCATCTTCTAAGTAAGTGACAAGTTTATGCTCTTGATTAAGCCAATAAGTAAGTGCTTCACCTAGTTTTGATTTCGGTGGGATTTTGTCTTTATTATTAATTACCCAGACATGAAGTTTATCGATAATCGTTTTTGATTTTTTTTGTCGTACTTGATGCTTTTCACCAGCACTTTTGTCTTTTAGCGAAGCTTCAATGCCGTAGAGTTTTCCGATAAGGTTTAAAGCAACATCTGCTTTTCCTGTTTTATTTTTCCCTTGCGCCGTTTTTGCATCAACAAATTTTCGACGTGCATGTGCCATACAACCTGCTATTTTTGCTTCTGTTTTACCGTAAGCGCTATAACCGTCAACTTGTAGGTAACCTTGATAGCCATCAAGATAATTAACCACACAAGATGCGGCACGGCTATTATGATAATCAAACAAAACGATATTCGGTATCATGTTACTCGTTGGACTATCCGTACCACAACAATACACCCACATGTAACTGATGCTTTTATCTTCTTTTATGACTTTTAAGGGGGTTTCATCTGCATGGATGACAGCTTGGCTAAGTAAGGTCTTTTTTAATTTTTCATACAACGGAGCAAATAATTCCCCGCAACGCATGATCCAATCAGACATGGTTTTACGACTCAGCTCAATACCGTAATCATTGAACATTTTTTCTTGTCGATATAATGGCAAGCCATATTGATATTTAGCGCTAATAATTTGGCTCAGCAAACTCGCTGTTGCAATACCCTTTGGAATGGGGCTTGTTGGCATAGGTGCTAACTTAATGTGATTTTTGGTGCCTATTTTTTCACACTGCTTGCACGCATATTTTGGGCGAACAGTTTCTATCACTTTAATATGTGCTGGTACGAACTCTAACTTTTCACTACGCGTTTCACCGATTTGATGTAGCTTACTGTGGCAGCAATCACAGGTTTTTTCTTCACTAGATAAATCCAGAGTGACGACTTTACGAGGTAAGTTTTTTGGTAGTGGATTACGTTTTGGTTTGCTCTTAACTACGTTACTTTTATTTATTTCTGACTCGGCTAATAAAGCTTTATCCGCTTCATCAATAACCTCTTCAGCTTCATTGAAGGTTTCACCTGAGCCAGGTAATTGCTCAGAGCTTTTACCGTATTGTTTTCGTTTGGCTACTTCAAAGCGTTCAAGCAAGCTATGAATGATTTCATCTTTTTTGGTAACGATCTGCTGCAACTCAAGCAACATACGCTTGAGTTGTTCTGGGTCGTCTGGCAGTGAATTAGCATCAATTTTCATGCTCGCAGTTTAGCAAGAATTTTAAGTCTAATCTGTTTTCAAACTCAAATAATATAAAGGCTGTGTACACGATCATTGACTGCTATTTTGATCTAACTAGATCTGTGATTGATAGTGTAGAGGCTCATGACCAAGTACGTCATATCCTGATAATAACCATTGAAGCTGCTCTGAACTCAATGTGAATTCTTGAGTCGATATTTTGCTAGGCCATTTGAACTTTTGGTTCTCAAGTCGTTTGTACCACAATGCAAAACCTGTTTTATCCCAATACAAAATTTTGAGTTTATCTTTGGCTTTAGTACAAAATACAAATAACGCACCAGTATAAGCATCACGAGCAAGTTCATATTCCACAATACCAGTGAGTCCATTGATGGATTTTCTAAAATCAACAAAATCACGATGTAAAAACACCTTCGGCACATCAACAAACATTTTCATTGGGCACACTCTCGTAATAGTTGAGCAAGGTATGAAGCTGGGATTGAACTTGGAAAGGTAAGCGTTGCATTTCCAACACTGAGATTAATATTGTCAGGTTGGCGTGTTTCAAACTCAACTTGTTGCGTCACTTTAGCGCGAATAAATCCAGATTGCGTTAAATTTAGTTTTTTACGGTGAGCATAAAAGCTAGTAAGTGAGAGTTTATGTTGGCGACAATAATCAATAATGGTTAAACCACTAGATTGTTGGGCTTCAATGATAGATTGCCATTGTTCTTGGTTGCGCATAATTCTCATAAGTTACTCCAAAGGTTATTTGGTTATAACTTAACGAGACTGGTAAATATTTGTTAGATGCAGATCGCCGGACGTTTACGTCTTATTTATCTTTACTTTCGTTTCTGTACTTTTCTAGCATTTTCACTTATTCCCATAAAATATGGGCCGTTTTAGGCAACGCAAATGTGTTTCAAATGTAAAACGGCGCAATAATATCTATTATGTGTATAGGTGGTTAAAATAAGTCGGGCTTTGTCATAGGTTTTACACGCGATACTGAGTAAGCACAAAAACTCTATGACTTAATAAATAAAGATAAGATTGAATGATACCTTTATGTGTACAATCTAATGCATTTCGTTCCTTCGCCACTACAAGTCGCCAAACAGTGGAGTCAGAATTGAGCAACCAAGCCGAAGGCTGCTTAATTCATCAAACCTACTTAATATGACTCAAAGTCGTTGCTGTCATATGCCATCAAATCTAATAACTTTTGGTTAATAAATAGAGTCTCTTTTCCTGATTTTTTAATCTCAAGTATTCCTAGTTTAACCAAGCGATGTAAGTTAGTCATGGCCGCTTGGCGAGATTTATAAATATCTCTATCAACAATATCTCTAGAACGTAAATATGGTTTTTCAAATAGAACCTCTACTAACTCATGTGAATATGTATTTTCTGCGCTCTCTTTGATGTGCTCAGCGGCAGACTTCTGAAGATTAACGATTGCGTTCACTTTGTCTATAGTCCATTGCGCTGTGATCCTTATAGCATCTAGCATAAAACATATCCAGGACTCCCAATCGCCTTCGCTTGTTACTTTAAGCAATAGTTCGTAATATTTTTCTTTGTTTTTAACTATATATCGACTTAAGTACAGTATAGGTTGGGAGAGCAAGTCATTCTCAATTAAAAACAGTATGTTAACTATTCTCCCCGTTCTACCGTTTCCGTCCAAAAACGGATGAATGGCCTCAAACTGATAGTGAGATATAGCCAAGGCAATAAGAGGGTCAACATCATGGTCATGAATGTATTGCTCCCAATTAGAAAGCTTGTCTCTTAAGTTTGTCTCCCCTACAGGCGGGGTGTAGATAATTTCTCCAGTCCTTTGGTTTCTCAGGTCTGTTCCCGTAATCTTCCTAACATCTACTTTCCTATCTGTCAGCTCACTACATACTTCTTTTGCAGTGCTAGTATTAAGCGGTCTTGCTTGTTCGCTTGTAATTGAATTAAAACCAACAAATAAGGCTCGCTTATATCTTAAGGCTTCTTTTGTTGCTGGATCTGCGTTAGAAGAGTCTGAATCATGTTGAAACAAAGCGTCTGTTGTTGTAACAATATTTTCTATTTCAGAGCTAGACTTTGATTCCAGTATTGGTATCAAATTTATTAGAAGATTTTGATTGGATAAAAGTCTTGCGACTTGATTTAAGGCTGAAAGCTCCCTAGCTGCTGGCGTCAATTTTTTAAGAATATTTATCGTTTCAACACCATTCACTGGCAAAGGCGGCAGATCGAACGGTATTTCAGGTTTCCAAGTCATGTTACATTCATTTAGTCATTTAATTTTATAACGATAATAGGTCGTTTTAGGCACCATAACAAGACCACATGTTAAAAAGTAAGGGGGAATTTAACATGACGTCAGCAATAGGTTACTTCAGACACCATAACAAGACCACATGTTAAAAAATAAGATTAAATTTAACATGACGTCAGCAATAGGTTAATTCAGACACCATAATAAGACCACATGTTAAAAAATAAGGGGGAATTTAACATGATATCAGCAATAGGTTACTTTAGGCACCATAATAAGACCTCACGTTAAAAAATAAGATTAAATTTAACTCAAAAATAAATTAAAACCTAGTCCCTTACCTAATAAAATATCACCATTTATTCAAATGAATTCATTAAAGAAAACACCCGCACGATCAACTACCTAGCTGATGTAGTGGTACAGTAGTTTTGGCCACCTAATAAGAAATGTTATGATTATTTCATAACCAATTTAGGTGACATATGACAAAGAAAAACCGTGTAACATATTCTGCAGCGATCAAACTTGAAACAGCTCAGTTAGTAATTGACCAAGGCTACACTCAAGAAGAAGCAGCAAAAGCTATGAATGTGGGTAAATCAACTGTGAGTAAATGGGTTGCCCAGTTAAAGGTTGAGCGAAGCGGAAAATCACCTTCAGCATCACCTATGACGCCTGAACAAATTGAAATTCGAGAACTGAAAAAGCGTATACAGCGAATTGAATTAGAAAAGGATATATTAAAAAAGGCTACAGCTCTATTGATGTCGGACTCTCTGAACAATTCTCGATAATCGAGAAACTCAATAAGAGCAATAGTCACCCAGTTAAAACATTATGTGATGTATTTGGCGCACATCGCAGTAGTTATAAATATTGGGTTAACAGAGATAAATCAGTATCAACTGATGATTTAAGGTTATCTATTGAAATCAAAGCAATACATAAAGAAAGTAATGGCTCTGCGGGTGCCAGAACTATCTCTGATATTGCATCTTATCGTGGTTTTAATTTAAGTCGGTATCGAGCGGCTAAATTTATGAAAAAATTAGGACTGGTTAGCTCTCAACCGCCAAATCATAAGTACAAAAAAGCAAAGAAAGAGCATATTTCAATACCCAATTTATTAAACAGACAGTTTGATGTAATTGAACCCAATCAGTATTGGTGTGGTGATGTGACCTATGTTTGGATTGGTCACAGGTGGGCATATTTAGCCGTTGTAATTGATTTATTTGCAAGGAAGCCAATTGGTTGGGCTATCTCCTTGTCTCCAGATAGTGAATTAACAATAGCCGCTTTAGATATGGCTTATGAAAGCAGAGGAAAACCTAAAGGTATCATGTTTCACTCAGATCAAGGCTGTCATTACACAAGCTTAAAGTATCGTCAGAGGGTATGGAAATATCAAATAAAGCAAAGTATGAGTCGACGAGGAAATTGTTGGGATAATGCGCCAATGGAAAGGTTTTTTAGGAGCTTTAAAACTGAATGGAGCCGAAAAAGGGTTACATCGATTTTAAAGAAGCCAAAGGTGCAATTACTGATTACGTAATAGGTTATTACAGCGAGATCAGGCCTCATCACTATAATGCAGGCTTAAGTCCAAATGAATCAGAGCGAAGGTTCTGGTTAAATTCTAAAACTGTGGCCAAATTTAGTTGACCACTACAGTACCTGTCGGTAACTTAAGTTGGACATTATTTGTGAACACGCAAAACTTTAAGGGCCCTGTGGCTTTTTCGATACCTGATTTATGGGCTGAATTATCAAAAGAGTACAGCGCAATCGAAGGGCTCGGATTAGACAATCAGCCGTTAATGTTAGGTGATTCTGGTACTATGGAGTTTGGCTGGACTCGGGCATTAAAACAACAAGACAATAAAGGAGATACATATTATAAGGTACCACAAATTCAATATCCGATGAATAGCGATGGGCAGTCCACTATCATGCAAGATTTGACGATATACAGCAAAGATGCCTTATTTCATAAATTTAGCCATTGGCAGCAAAGTGATCAGGTTTCTCCAACACAATTTGATGCTAACGGCATGCGCAAACCGATGTTATCACATACCTTCAATAGTCTGCACATCGATGATATGTACACGAGTGCATTTTACGATATCGCAACCCCTACAATATTTGATGATAACTCTTTTGGTTTACAGTGGCATGCACCACCAGAAAATGGCATGGGGTTATACCCAAAATACTTCAAACAACAAGGCAATGCATTACTGGCAATCAAAGAAAACCAAGTACCGAGCGAGACTAATTTAATTAATGAAGAACTACCGGCACCAAGTAGAAACCCAGAGGCTTATGAAGTTGATAGTGCTGGTCAAGAGCTATTTACTGACTATGCAAGTGGCCCTTATACGGCGACACTTAATGATTGCTCGAAGGTGACCTATTATTGGTATAAATTTACTGACCAACCTAGCATAAAAAAATATAATTTAACTGCGGATGAAAAATATAAATTACAAACTATGGTTGAAAAAATGCATACTCACTGGAAAAGTACAGATGAGTACCTAGCCCCTCCCTCTAAAGGTAATCTGGTTAGTTTTGACGATAACTTGATTGTAACACCACCAGAAGGACTTGAAGTAGGGTATGTGCCTATAGTAGTTAAACAAGAGCTTGCATGTGATTTACCAGAACAAATAGACTTGCCTTGGCCTGTTGAAGATAAAGTAGATACTAGCCCAATCAAAAAACCTATATTGACTGAGCCATTGCCGCAAAAAAGTAATGGTGGCGTTATGTCGATTTGGTTTTTAGCGATGCTCATGGTGATCAGAAATCTGATGTTAGAAAAAATCGGTTCAACAAAAGTTAGTGGCACTAAGAAAAAATCATTCTAACGTAATACCAGGTCATTGAATTTTAATCACTTGTCAGGCTTTGATACTTATCGTAATATCTGAGCCTGATAAAATTAAAAAAAACGATTCAAGCAAAGCTTATTTTTTAGGATAGATTTTTGAAAAAAAACACGTACTTTTGGTTGGTGTTATGGTCTGCATATTTGACATTTGATTGCTTAGCACAAAATAACGTAGCAAGTGTGACAGAAAAAGAGTACTTAGAGTCGTTTGATCAAACAACGCTGGTTATTGATGATATTATTTGTACTGGTAACGAGCATACTGATTGTCGTTTTATTAAAAATAAATACTATCAGAATGTTGGCAACCAGCTTGACAGAGCCGAAATAATTGATGCAAAGTTGCGCTTGAGTACGTTAATTCAATTTAGAGATATTAATGTCTATTTAAAAAAAGGGAAACAACGCGGTCATGTGGTCGTAGTTTTTGATATTGAAGAAGCGAGTAATCTTCAATACGACCTCTCTTATGACGTAAAACGAATAAAATCAAAAGAAGATTTTTATGCTTGTTTTGGCGACGCCGTGCCAGACAATAAAGCAGCACTCATTAATTTATGTGATAGAGATAAGTATCGTATATCTGAAACGCAACAATATATATCGGCAAAGGCAACAAATTTTAACTTCCTTGGTTCAGGAAAAGAGCTTTCTCTTGGTGTTTCTGGTTACAAATATGATAAAGATGCAGATCATTTCAAACAGTCATTAATCGAACCTGCAGATACTGATAGTTGGTCTACCCGTTATATTACTTTGCACAATACACTATCTCTGGATTACTATGATCCGCATTTACTTAATTCACCGTACTATTATTTTACTGCGTATATTCAATTAACCAAGAACCGATCTAAATATACCGAAAAAGACGATAATACCAGCCAAACCTCTCGCGAAAGTTATCCATCGAATAAGCAAAGTTGGTTTTCTTTTGGTAGAAGGTTTGCACGTTACTCTTATTTTTCAATGGGCATTGAGGGTGACTTGGATGAAAAAATCGATGAAAATTATTTCTTCAGTTATGGGTTTAACAGTGAAAATGATACTTTATTTCCGATATATGGTGATAAATTATCGACTCGCTATAGAACACTTAAAGACGGCCATCGCTACCAGTTATCTTATTTATCGCATGTAAATATCGATGACGATAGTGCTATCTCTTTTGGTCTTAATGCGGATTATTATAAACAATCTAATAGTCACTTTTATTCAAAAATTAAAGAAGCTGGATTCATAGCTAAATATACGCGTCATAAAATGATAAACGCAAAATCCGGTGCGTACTCAGGTTGGTCGTTAGGAACAAGCTTCAAGAAAAAACAAGATTGGTATGACAATAATTCGCGTGAAGACTTTCATATTATCGAGTTTGATGCAGGTTATACCTACCAAACCGAGGGCATGATATACCGATTTTTTCTCAAAGTTGGTCTAAATGAAAGTCAATAAGCATTCTATTGCTCAGTACAAGTTACTTTGCCTAATAACAGTTTACTTGATTGGCACCAGCCTAGCTGCTGACGCAATCGAACTATCTGTTCTCAAAGAAACACACCAATTATCTCTAAAGATCACTGATATTAACTACCCTAATGAACTGTTAAATAAGGAGCTAAATAGTGGCTTAAAAAGCCAATTTCATTCCATTATTAGCTTTGAAAAAGAGGATGAAGTTTTGACCCGATGCGCTCATTCATTAAACGTCACTTATGACTTATGGGATGAATATTATCGTATTGAAAAAGTTGACAATCATGGCTTAGCCGCCATATTGAGGATTACTAATATTCAAGAAGTATATCGTATCTTGAAAAATCTAGAAATAAAGTGTCCCCTAAGTGCAATACAAGCAACAAATAACCTTCGCATCAAAGCGCAAGTATTTGTTAACCCGGTTGAACAAAAGCGTATTGAAAAAATCAAATCGTGGATAAACACTAGCCAAGAACATAAAGATGGCAGTGAAGGCGCTATGAGTCATGTAAATGAAGGTAGCCATTATAACCGGATTATTAGCATTGACGGAAAGGCAGTGAAATCTATCATGCACGGAAAAAATACAACCACAAGACCAAGATTTGAAAAGCTATTCGATAAAATTTTATCTCAATACACAGGGCCTAGCGACATAATCTCTTTATGGAAAAGCAAAGTTATAACAAAAAAAATCAAGCTTCAGCAGGTAAATAATGAAAAGTAATCTTGTCAGTTATTATTTAATCACTGCTATTTTGACCCTCGCTCTTTTGCCTTTTCTAGCGTCTTATTTATTGTTAAATGAAATATTAGACAGCGCAACTTCTTTGGTGGTAAAACCCAGTACGATTCAAATGTTAAAAAACTATCAGCAAGATTTGAAAACCTTAAGAAAACTTAACCCCAAAGAAACCGACAATTACAAAGAAAAATTTAATACTGTCTCTGAACAATTGTTAATTTTTCAACAGCCAGATTTAGTGAAAAAGGTAATAAGCGATACCTACTTAACTTATTACCTCATTTTGTTTGTTACAGTGCTAATTTTCTCAACTATTGCTGCTATTTTTTTAAGTCGAAAAGTGGCTAAGTCATACCGCCTGATGGTATCGAGTAACATTACCAAAGAAAAGAAAATACAAGCATTAAGCTACTTTGATGAATGGCAAATAATCGCTGGGAAATTAGCTCATGAAATTAATAACCCATTAACACCTATCCAAATGATGGTGAGCAATTTATCAAGACTACATCAAAAATTAGACAGGAATAGTTTTGCCGAAAATTTAAATAACACTGAAAATGTTGTTTCAGAGGAAGTTAACAAACTTAAAAACATGGTTAGTCACTTTAATAAATTTTCAAAGTTACCTGAACCCGATTTTCAATGCCTAGATATATTGAGTCACCTTGATCAGTTTATTCAACAATACAGTCCAGCCTGGCAGAGTGTCAATTTCAATATGAAAGTAGCTGATAATATTGAACAATCACGAGGCGTTTTGATTGATGCCGATGTTATCCTATTTAACCAATGTTTGCTAAACCTTGTTAATAATGCGATTCAAGCCAATCCAAATTGTCAGCCATTAGATGTGACATTTTCTGTAGCCATCAAAAAGATGGTCAATCAACATCACTGGTTAAAATTAACGGTATTTAATCGAGGTAAACTCATCAATGAAAAAGAGCGAGATAGCATTTTTAAGCTTTATTACAGCTCTAAAAAGTCAACGGATTCAAGTGAAAATATGGGCTTAGGCTTAGCAATTGTCAGAAAAATAATTTTAGATCACAAAGGTGATATACAATGTCTTGCATGCAGTGATGGCGCGGCATTTGAATTGTTATTACCATTACTTAGTAGTAAAACATAGTTAATGAAAGAAGGTAGTCATGGGGCAAGTAAGAATCATCGTTATTGATGACGAAATTAATATCTGTAAAAGTCTTAGTGCCTGTTTAACTCCAGAAGGCTACGATGTCTCCTTTTATACCTGTGCTAGTGCCGCGATAAAAGCAATGCACACCCATTACTTTGATTTAGCCGTTATCGATATTCGTCTTGGACAAAAAAATGGTATCGAGTTGTATCAACAAATGAAGCAAGAAAAAGTTGATTTGCCTACCATTTTTATTTCAGGGAATGCCTCACTAGACGAAGCTGCGCGTACATTAAAATTAGGCGCTTATGACTTTTTAGAGAAACCATTTTATGCGGAAAAACTGATTGTCACCGTGAATAACTGTATGGCCTTTCATCAAATGCACTTAAAGTTAAATGCGATTGAACAAGCGCAGGCTGAACAAGCGCTAATTGGTGAACATCAACTGATTCAATCACTTAAAACCACCATTAAAAAAGTGGCTAACAATAATGTTAATGTATTAATTACAGGGGAAAGTGGTACAGGTAAAGAGTTAATTGCACAAGCGATCCATGAAAATAGTCAAAGAGCGGCACAGAGTATCGTAAAAGTAAATTGTTCAGCAATACCAGAAAACTTATTTGAAAGTGCCTTATTTGGTCATATCAAAGGAGCTTTTACTGGCGCTGATAAACACAAAAAAGGGTATTTTGAAATGGCTGAACAAGGGACGTTATTTCTTGATGAAATTGCTGACATTCCTTTATCAGTGCAAGCAACTTTACTGCGCGCATTAGAATATAAAGAGGTACAAAAAGTGGGTTCTGATCAAGTAACTAAAGTGGATATTCGTTTACTTGCTGCAAGCCATAAAAACTTAAAAGCACTAGTCGATACAGGAAAATTTAGAGAAGACTTATACTACCGGTTAAGTGTTATCCCTGTACAATCACCTTCTTTAAGAGAGCGACAAAGCGACATTCCTCTACTCGCTAATTATTTTGTCCGCCAAATTAGCCAACGCCATGGTATGACTAATAGAACAATTGAGCCAAGCTGTTTATCACTGTTGACTGACTATCATTGGCCTGGCAATGTGCGTGAATTACATAATGCCATAGAGCGCATGTTAATTATGGGCGGTGAGACCTTAACTTGTGCCGACCTCCCTCATGAAATAGCCTATGCAAGTACAGAGCAAATCTCAGAAAGTAATCAACTCACATTAAAAGCTCATTTGCGCTATGTTGAACGAGAATTGATCATAAAGCGGCTGAAAGAGTATCAAGGTAACATCACAAAAGTGGCTGCATCACTGGGATTAGATCGTTCATATCTACATAAAAAATTGATCCAGCATGAAATTAAACGGGATCAAATCTTTAAGTAATATAATACTCCTTCACCTCACGGCAAGCGCATTTTAATCCCGGACTCTAACAGGGTTGAGTGATATTCATCGTCTAGCCCTGCCATTTTCTTTTTGGCCGCCATACTGGCTTGTTTCGACTCATCTTGCTTGAACAATGCCATCCCTATCTTTCTCATAACGTTGAAGACCAGAGGACCTTGAGCTTTACCTATTCGTGACTAAAGTAAAAAGTTCAATTTATCATGATCTTGCCGTGAGGCCAAAGAGACATCAACCCTCAAAGTTTGCAGCGTGATGCAGGTAAAGTATATCGATTACATGATGACGGTCGTATTCCTGAGGATAATCCTTTTACTAAAAATGGCATGTCAAAGTCTGCCATTTACTCATATGGCCATCGTAACCCACAAGGCATGGCTAAACATCCTATAACAGGCGATATTTGGACACATGAACATGGTCCTAAAGGCTTCGATGAAGTTAATATAATCGCAAAAGGTAAAAATTTGATAAAAAATAATCTAAATGTGTTTTTGCTTCGTATTGCCATATAGTTTTTCTATTCGAGGAATTAAATATGGCATCTCAAACAACAATTTTAGGTATTTCTGATGGCAGCCATTACTTGGTTGGCATTACAGATGACGACGGAAATTTTGGCGCAATGCCACAATTGGGTACTATTCAAGTTTGCGCTTCTTTATCAGCGGCGAAAGATGTTTTACGTAAACACAATATTTCATCGGCACAATTAACATTAGAATCTGCTTATGATGAAATGTGTGGCATGTCAGGTGCAATGGCATCAAACCAAGTAGTTTCTATCGTATTATAAATCTCAAGCTTGATATATGACAAAAGCGATACATATGTGTCGCTTTGTTGTTTTGAATTAAGTGATAATGCATAAGGCTGGTAATATATGCGAAGCCAAATAATTTTATTAGGATTACTGTGTAATATGCTCGGTCAAGCTAAAGCACAAACACATCAGACAATTGATTTAGATTATTTAAATAATCAGTCTTGGCAAGTGATCAATGACGGTGTTATGGGCGGTTTATCTCGTGGTAAGGTGTCAGCTAAAAGTGATAACTTGCACTTTTTTGGTCAAATCTCGACTGCGAATAATGGTGGGTTTAGTAGTGCTTACTTCTCATATAGCATGCAATCATTCTATGACGCTGTGCGGATCAAAGCTAAAGGTGACGGAAAAACCTACCAAATCAGATTAATTAAAAACATTAATGGTTATCGCGTTGCGTACAAAACCAGTTTTTCAACTCAAAAAGATAAAGTTCAAATTCACACAATGAAATTATCAGATTTTAAAGCCAGTTTCAGAGGTCGTATTATCACCTCGGCACCACCTATTTACTCCAATGAAATAGCGCAAGTTGGCTTTTTAGTGACTCATAAAACCAATGCCGATTTTTCTTTAAATGTTTATCAAGTAGAATTTGGAGATTTCATCGATGAATAAAATAAGCCCTAAGTCTTTACTACATAGTAAATGGACCAGCACACAAGTTAAAAACAAAGAAAAGCACTTTGTGATCACTAAAGTGCTTTTCGATGAAGAACAAAAAATAATTGAATGTGTTATACAGGCTGTGATGAATCAAAATGAATACGATATTGACTGGCGAAATTTAAAAGATAAAAATTTATGGAAAATAGGCTGGCAGTAACATCAGCCTTTATTACTACCAATCAATTGTTTCACCTTGCCAATCAACAAAACTCAACTCGCCGTCTAGTTGTGCTTTGTTGGTAATATCAATTAAAGCACTAGCGACAAAGTCTCGGGTAAATAGCTTTCCTTTAGGCACATTTTTTTGAAAAGGTTTAGATAATGGCGAGTCAGTTGTGCCTGGATGAAAAGCAATTAACTTGACATTTTTAACCGTCCTTTTAAGTTCTATTGCAGCTGATTTAAGCAACATATTAAGCGCCGCTTTAGAGCTGCGATAGCTATACCATCCGCCTAATTTATTATCAGTAATACTGCCTACACGGGCACTCAGAAAAACAAATTTACATTCATTTTTATGATTCATTTGCGTTGTTAAATGTTTTAACCACAATAGTGGAGTAAGCGTATTGGCATTTATAATATTCAAAAAACTCGTTGGGTCAAACTCAGAAAGCTTTTTTTCGGGGTATGAGGTGTCATCATGGAGTAATCCGTGGCAGATAAATACCCGTGAAAGCACATCAACATTTAATTCTTTCACTGCAGATTTTATATGACTTTCGTGGTAACTACTGGTTTCTATAATAGTGATATCTTTAAATACTGGGTCATTATAAAATTCGATATTACGAGAGATAATAATTAATCGCTCATTGGTTTGATTGACATTGATAGCGATACCTTTGGCAATCTCACTATTAGCGCCTATGATCAGTGTTGTCATAACAGACTCCTTTTTCGCAATGTGCTGAACCAACACCAAAATATTTATGAATAAAGCTAGAAATAGGTTGACGGTATTTCGCAACAACTAAATAACATAAGTGAAATAATTGCTTGAATACAGGCCATTGTAATGGCGCAACGTAAAAGCCTTTACCTACAATCGTCCAAGCACGATGAGTAACGTCTAACCCTTTTAAAATGTTTCCTTGATACTCTCCATGAAGGATCTTCATAGCAGAAATTTTGTTTATATGTTGGTATTGTTTTTCAAAAACATTGTTATGCAAATTGATAAGGTGTATTTGATGATTGATATCATCTCGCTTGAGTTTGTCCATTTCAGCACAACATAAAGGACAAGCACCGTCGTAAAAAATAGTTAATTTATCTGATGTCATAACAACTCACTTTAAAAACAGAACAACAAACTATACGAGTGAAAAAATGAGAAAGATCAATTTATAAAAATATACTGGGTAGTAAAGTCATATGAATTACAGATTAAAACACATAGTGCAATCAGCTACATTTAAGGTGTCGGTGTATGCTGGGATCATCGCTGTTATTATAGGTTTGATTGCATTTACACTTAGTTGGAATTTATGGGATGTATGGGGCGGAACTTTACCTGGCTATAAAGTGTATCTATTTCCTGGCAATTTAACATTAATCTATATTTGGCATCCACTTTTTACTGAAGAAGTAAACTTTTGGCCTAAGTTGGGTTTATTGATGTTAGGGCAGTTTGGTGTTGTAGCTAGTTTGACTGCTTTGTTAATGAAAGCGATAAATAGATTACCTGAAATTTTAAAATCTCGCACTTAAATCATTAAGTTGTAGCCCAAATAATCACGTATTTTTCAAACAAAATTAGTTAGTTAGTGATTTTTAATTCTCCATGAGTTGTTGTTGATGTAAGATCTAATTTGATGAACACTTATAAGTAATATTTAGATTGCTAAACAGGTCAATATAAATGACATAGTTTGAAAGTGAACTTGCTATTATCAGTTAAAAAAGAGTAATAAAAATAATGATTAAATCGATAGTCCCGTTGTTAGTTGCAGGCATGTTTTCAAGCCCTATACTTGCAGGTAATATTTATGAAACATTTCCCGAAAATATAAATGCTTCAGAAAAGTATGTTTTTTATTCTCATGGTTACATAGTTGAAGGTACAAACCCAAAACCTATCAATACTAAATTTGGCTGGGGGGTATATGACTTTCCTGCTATTAAACAAGCTTTATTAGATGACAATTACCATCTTATTGCAGCTCATAGACCAAAAAATACTGATCCATTTAAATATGCTCAAAAGTTGAGTGTTCAAGTAAGAGAGCTGGTAAAGCAAGGTGTTGCTGCTGAAAATATTACAATAATGGGCTTTTCTAGAGGTGCCTTTATAACAGGGCTTACTTCAGACAAACTATCAGATTTAGCAATTAATACTATTATTTTAGCTGGGTGTGGTCGTTTAATATCTAATAAACATACCGACATCAAAGTATATGGTAATGTGTTATCTATTTATGAAAAAACCGATCGTTCTAATACCTGTTTGGCATTAAAAGAAAAAAGTGTGAATGTTAAATCATTTCGAGAAATTGAAATAAATACAGGTTTAGAACATGGAGCATTTTATCGCCCAATTTCAGACTGGATCAAGCCTGTTAAAAATTGGATAAAATCAAATAAAGATTCACTATAAAAACTACAGATAGAAATTATGTTGAAGATTAAGCAAAGCAGAGCACAGTACATTTTTAATAAAGTTTATACCTGAGTTCATCGGGATTATAATCGCATTAATAGGCGTTAATGCGGTTTCTTTTTATAATCATGAGTCATTTAGTTTTGAATTTATTTATTGTGCAATTTTTGGACGTTTACTTAGACAAATCAAAATTAAAAATAAATCAGGGGCAAGCATTGTTTTTGATTACTATACTTTCTCACCTAAACAGCGACAAATGCTATTTTCGCGTTTAGCCTCAGTTAAAACCTAACAGCTATTATCTTTGCATTTAGATTAATTTAAAGCACACCATATATTATCAAAGTGACATTACTGTAATTGTAGAATAATAGAATAAAGTGTTGTTTTTAGACAACACTTCTGGCACATTACCCACCTTGGATTAAATATATTAAATCAATAAAAAACAATGAATTAAATCCATTTAAATATATTTTTCACTACTGGCATTACCTTTGCAAAACCAAAGTGAAATTAAATAAAAATAGGAATTTAAAAAATGGAAAAGCGCACTTTGGCTTTAAAATACTTAGTCGGAATATCTTTATTACTTGCAATATCCTCTAACAGCGAACAGGCACAAGCTAATGAAGCAGAGTCGCCAAAGTTAATTATTGATGATATTAAATGTACTGGAAATAACACAACTGATTGTGATTTTATTACAAAAAAGTACTATCAAAATGTAGGCGATGTATTAAATCCAGATGAAATTGAAGACGCTAAATTACGACTTGGCACTTTGATTCAGTTTAAAAGTACTCGTATTCATTTAGAAAAAGGCAGTCAGCGCGGTTATGTGGTGGTGGTTTTTGATATAACAGAAGCTAGCAATATTCAATATGATGTGGGTTATCGTTATGAAAAAAAGAAGGACAGGAACAAACATGGGAGCTGTGCTTATTATTCTATTAAAAGAGTAGTCAATTGCTTTAGTGGCAACACAATAAATGATACCGCTGGTCATATTTGGACTGGAAAAATTACTGATTTTAACTTTTTAGGGCAAGGTAAAGAGCTATCGTTTTCAATTGAAAAAAGCTATTTGAATAGAAAAAATAGCATAACTACAGATAGTCAAATAAAATTTTGGGCTTTAACTCAATATCCAGAACTTGACTTCACTTCTAGAGATATTACGCAGTTTGATGATGAAAATAATAACTATAAACTAGCGTATTACGACCCTCACTTATTTGGTTCTGCTAGGTATTACTTTAGAACAAGTATCGGAAAAATAAATAATTTTACAGATTTCAAATTACAAAGAGATTATTTTGATGGCAGTATGGAGAGGGGAAATGGCTCTTCAAAATATCTCTCCGAAAATATTGATATGTCACTGGGTAGACGTTTTGCAAGTCATTCTTTTGTTAGCTTTAATATTGAATATAACTCAAATGCCAGACCTCAAAATTCATATACCCTAGATTATGGTTGGAATAGTGAAGATGATTTGTTATTTCCTACTCGCGGTAGCGCTTTTTTAAGTAAGATTAACTATAACTCACATTCAAAAAGCTTAGGTATGTCTTATAAAGAAAACTTTAGTTTAGCGACCAATTTAGTGCTTTCTTTAGGCATAGATACTAGCATTGAACAGTTTGAATATGCACCAAGTTCAGACTATTTAAAAAGTGGCGAATTATTTGCGCGTTTTACCAATATTACGCAAGTAGATAAAACCAGTGGTGTTTATTCAGGTTGGCATACATCAGTACATTATGGTGAAAGAAAATGGAATAATGGTTTTACTGGAACTACCAATTACGCTTTTAATGCAGGTTATACTTATCAAACTCAAACTATGATTTACCGTTTATCTTTAGGTTATGTTCACCAAGAGGAAAACTAGGTATGTCGAATATATTTATTTCTATTTGGCTACCAGTATTGGGTTGGTTGACATTGTTTTCATCAAATGTATTAGCTATTGACCTTCAGCCAAGAATAAAAAATCAAGCAATGCATCTTAGTGTTAATAATATTCAATATCCACAGAATATTATTGAACGTGATATTAATAGTGGTTTGCCAAATAATATAAGCTTAATCATATCGTTAACGCGAAATGGACAGCAGCGTTTTTTGACTTCGGTTAATTACCAAATTACTTATGATTTATGGGATGAAATTTATAATGTGAATATAAGTCATGCTGATGGTGTACAAAAAAAATCTTTTGAAAATAGCACTTTATTAGTTGATTTTATAGACAATTTAACTTTTACAAGTGCCAATATCTTAAAAGAGATTGATTCTACTGAGGTGCATCAATTAAAAGCTATGGTATTGGTAAACCCGGTAAAAACCGAGCGTATAAAAAAGATAAGAGCCTGGATAGCAACAAGCCAAGGCTATACTTATGAACCAGACAGTGATGAGAATAATATACTTGTCACTTCTAATAATACGCCGCTGATGTCTATTGGCCAAGTAACGGTTAAAAAAGGAAAAAGGGTACTTAAAAGAAAGGCTGGTTTAGCTGATGCGTCAATAGGTAGGCCAAGGTTTCAAAAGTTATTTGATCAGATTTTAGATCAGTATATGGATCCTGATGCAATTCCAGCCCTTTGGCGAAGTGAACAAGTAAGCTTAGATATCACACAGCAGAGTTTGATAAATGAAAAATAGGCGCATCAATCTCTATTTAATAGGCTCTATTTTGGCTTTGTCTATACTGCCGTTATTGGCTTCTTATGTTTTACTAGATGAGGTACTGCAAAGTGCCACATCTATGATAACGAAACCGCAAACCCAAACGATATTGCAAAATTATCGTGATGATTTGAAGTTACTTAAAACATTGGATCCCGATAACGCAGAGGTTTATAAATCTCGCTTTTTACAAACATCTGATGAATTAATTGTTTATGAGAAACCGGGCTTATTACAGCAAGTTTTAAGAGATACCTATCTCACATATTATTTAGTTCTGTTTGTATTGGTTTTAATAGTGTCATTAGTTGCAGCGGTTTGGCTTAGCCAAAACGTTGCACGTTCATATAAAACACTGTTAAGCAGTGATTTAAAAAAGGCAGAAAAACTACAATCGTTAAGTCATTTTAATGAGTGGCAAACTATCGCAGGTAAGTTAGCTCATGAAATTAATAACCCGCTGACACCAATAGAAATGATGGTGAGTAATTTGAGTCGAGTTTATTTGAATGCTGATCCTAAGTCTTTTAAAGAGAATTTAAACGAAACGACCTCAGTTGTGAGCGAAGAAGTTTATAAATTAAAAGAGATGGTAAGCCATTTTAGTCAATTTGCTAAACTACCTGAGCCAGTGTTAAAAGAGGCTAATATCGCAGAATATTGTGAGCGGTTTATTACGCAACATCAAAATGGTTGGCCTGTGGTTAAATTCAGGGTTTTAACCGAAAATGATGTGAAAAACATTAATGTTAAAATGGACCATTTATTAATTAATCAGTGTTTAATTAATATTATTAATAATGCAGTTCAAGCTAATCCAACCAAAGACACACTTCAAATATCTATGAGCTTAAAGCGCGAAAATAGCGCTGAAATATCTATGGTGTTATTTAATGATGGTGTAAAAATTGATAATGAAACTCAAAAACATATCTTTAAAATGCATTATAGCAGCAAAAAAAGCGCTGAGAATATGGGGTTAGGCTTAGCTATAGTGAAAAAAATACTACTAAGTCATAATGGTGACATTATATGTTTACCATTAGATAAAGGTGCTGCTTTTAAAATAAATCTACCGATAAGTGAAAGATTAAATGACTGATAAACATATAATTGTTATTGATGATGAAGTTAATATTTGTAGAAGTATTAAAGCGTGTTTGTTGCCTGAAGGTTATATAGTTTCAGACTTTTGTGATGCACAATTGGCACTAAAAAGTATGCAAACACATGATTATGATATGGCAATTATAGACATACGTTTAGGTCAGCAATGTGGCATTGAATTATTTAAACAAATGCGCAGTGAAAACCTTGTTATGCCAGTCATATTTATCTCAGGTAATGCCTCTTTAAATGAAGCAGCACAAACATTAAAGCTGGGGGCTTTTGATTTTTTAGAAAAGCCTTTTAATGCTGATAAGCTAAGTATTACAGTAAAAAATTGCGTTGATTTTTCTCTTTTAAAAAATAGAGTTAAATCATTAGAGCAAGCTCAACAAGATGAACAGTTGCTCGGCGAACATTCATCTATGAAGCAATTGAGAAAAAGTATTAATAAAGTAGCCCAAACAGATGCTGCAATTTTAATCTCTGGAGAAAGTGGTACAGGGAAGGAATTGATTGCACAAAGTATTCATCAACAAAGCCGTAGAGCAAGTAAAGATTTAGTAAAAGTAAATTGCTCAGCAATACCTGAAAATTTAATCGAGAGTGCTTTATTCGGTCATGTTAAAGGGGCTTTTACAGGTGCTGAACAGCATAAAAAAGGTTACTTTGAAATGGCTCATAAGGGGACCTTATTCTTAGATGAAATTGGTGATATGCCGTTAGCTTCTCAAGCAAGTTTATTAAGAGTGTTAGAAAGCAAAGAAATTCAAAAAGTAGGCTCAGATAAAATTACAAAAGTTGATGTTAGATTATTAGCTGCGAGCCATAAAGACTTAAAGCTCAAGGTGCAACAGGGCGAGTTTAGAGAAGATTTGTTTTATCGGATTAATGTGATACCAATACAGTCTCCTTCATTACGTGAGCGCCAATCAGATATTCCATTACTCGTTAATCACTTTATTGGCTATTTAAGTAAACGAAATGGATTTGCCAATAAGTCTATAGATCCAAAATGTTATTCAATTTTAAGTCAATATTCTTGGCCAGGTAATGTAAGAGAATTACTTAATACGATTGAGCGAATGTTGATCATGGGTGATGATAAACTATTGATTTCAGATATTCCTGATGAGATATCCAGCAAACCTAATACTATAAATATAATAGATGATGAACTGAGTTTAAAAGAATTTCGGCATCATACGGAGCGAGCGTTATTAATCAAAAAACTCAAACAGTATAAAGGTAATATCACTCATGTTGCAAAGTCATTAGTGATAGATCGTACTTATTTATATAAAAAATTGACTCAATATAATATTAAAAGAAATCAGAACTTTGATTAAATATTTATGCCGGTTATTATTAAAGGTAGTGATACTAGCCTTTTCATTTTTCATTAAAGAAGCCACAAGTTAAGTTTGTGGCTTTAGCTATTTGAAAATTAATCTGTAACTTAATTCATTACAGAGAAAGAGTACTATGAGATTCAGTTTGATAAATTATTGCTAAATACCATATTTAATCACCTCAAAGCATGCACCTAAAGTGTGGTAATCACACTTCGCTCCTGCGGTACTCTTTTCATTTGAGTACTTTTCATTGTTACGTTTTAAAACTCTAAGCCAAGCCCCAAATTGATGATCAATCATATGTTGCCAACTATACTGCCAAAGTTGATGATATTTATCTAAATAAGTTTGATCTTGAGTAACTTGATATAAGAGAGCTGCTGCTGCTATAGATTCTGCTTGAACCCAAAAATATTTATCATCATCACAATAATTATTATCGGTATCAAAGCCATATATTAGGCCACCATATTGATCATCCCAAGCAATATTGTAAGCAATATTAAACAATGTTTGGGCAGTCGACATTAACCATGGCTGTGGAGCATAACGGTTTAACTGAAGTAATAATTTTGCCCACTCAGTTTGATGCCCAGGTTGAAATCCCCATGGTCGATATAAATTTTTTGGATCGTGTTTATTATATTGCCAATCAATTTGAAAATCGGCAGTAAAGTGTTCCCAAACAAGTCCATTAGTTAAAGCTGCTTGGCGCTGGCATATGTTGGCAGCAATCAGCTGTGCCCGTTTTAAAAATTTATCATCTTGTGTTGCTTCATATGCTGATATCATCGCCTCACATATGTGCATGTTGGCATTTTGTCCTCGATACTCACTTAGGTGGTCATCTTGATATAAAGTGTCGGCGTATAAACCATACTCAGCTTGCCAAAAGCGTTGTTCTAGAAGTTGATATAATTCATCAAGCTTATCTTGAACACTAATTAAACCTACTTTTTTAGCTGCAGCGTACGCCAATAATACAAATGCGTAGCCATATGCTTGTTGCGTCATATCATCAGGTTCATTATTGTTAAGTGTCCAAGCATAAGTTCGCGTGTCGGATTGCCAATGATATTGCTCGATAAAATCTAAACCATGTTTTGCAATCTTTAAATATTCAGGCTTATCGAGTATTTCAGCACCTAGCGCATAATTGACCACGATCCGAGTGCTACTGACTAATTGCTTATAATTAGTGTCAAAAACATCGCCATTATCATAAAAATTTTGAAAATAGCCTCCTTGATCATCAATGACTCCATTATCATAAAAGGTAAATATGTCTTTGCAGTGATCGATTAAAAAATTGCGATCGTAAAAATTCATTTATTGCTCCGAAAAAATATCAATAAAGCTTTCTGATTGATTTAAAATATCTATTTTATTTGGTAGGGCTGGAAATGCGCCGAGTTTAGTAACTGTAAAAGCGCCACATAAACTTGCAAATGCAATGACATGTTCAAGATAAGTTTGGCTTTCAAGTAAATCAGACAAGTGTGCAGATTGACCCAGGGCAAATAATAAACCACCAATAAAACCATCCCCTCCTGCTGTTGTATCAATGGGATTGACTTGAGGGGGCGAGATACAACCTCGCAAGCCTTTTGTATAATATTTAATATCTTGACTGCCGTCGGTTATCAGTAATAACTCACATCTTTGAGACAAGCAGTCTGTAATGTATTGATCACATTTATCATCTGCAAGATAGTGCAATTCATCTAAAGAAAATTTTATGATATGTGACTGCATCACTAATCGATTGATCCGCGGTCGTTCAGCTTTTTTATGTTGCCATAAGTTATGTCTTAAATTGACATCAAAGCTCACAACACACTGTGCTGTTAAGGCTTTATTTACTGCAAACTCAGTGGTTTGAGCAATATCATTATCAGTCAGGGTATTACTACAAATATGAAAAATTGTTTGGGAGGTAAACCAGGCATCATTTACTTGCTCTGGGGTAACTAAAATATCTGCCGTTTGTTGACGATAAAACGAAAAACTGCGCTCAGCGCTATTATCGAGCATCACAAAAGCTAACGCTGTTTTTGCAGTTGCATGTTGCATTACAAAATCAGTATGTACTTGATACTGTTTAAGTGCATCAATTAAAAATGTACCAAAAGGATCATTACCAACTTGGCCTGCAAAAAAAGCATTACCACCAAGCTTTGCGACAGCAACCGCTGCATTTGCTGGCGCACCACCTGGATATTGGCGATAATTATTTAGTTGAAGTAAATCCTCATTTTGCTCACTCGTATTAAGGAAGTCTATAATTGCCTCTCCAAAACAAACAATAGGTTTCATTACTTAATACCTTCAGATGCCGTTCTATTAATAGCCATTTTTGTTGTAGCATAAGATGGTGGTCGATTAATTAATGCGCGCCCCCAATTAAAGTTAGGCTCTGTTGATAGCGAAAAATCGAGTTCGACCTTTTGATTGATGTAATCATCGTTAATCCAACTTTTATTAGTCGGGACACCATTGATTTTCAATTTTGAAATAAATCGATTCGCTTGTGAGGTTGAAGGTGCATTAATTGTTAAATTACCAATTTTAGCGTGTTCAAATATAGGACTCGATAATACTAAGTCTGCCTTACCTGGCGTTAAAGGATATAAGCCTAGTGCAGAGAAAACATACCAAGAGGACATTTGGCCTAAATCATCCTGTCCAGGGATCCCCTTTTTGGTGTTATTCCAAAGTAAATCAATTGTTGCACGCACAGTGTCTTGTGTTTTATGGGCATTGCCAGTAAATAAATACATCCAGGGTGTTGCTATCGAAGGTTGGTTTGATACATCAGCATAAATGGCTTCATCTCTAAACAAGACCCAGCTACCATCAGGTTTATGAAAGTGATTGTCTAAGCGTGCTGTCATGATGTCATCGCCACCAAGTAAATGATTTAAACCTGCGCCATCAAATGGCACCATCCATAAATATTGTGCAGGACTTCCTTCTACAAATAAGTGAGGATTATTTGCATCAAACTTCTCTTTAAAGGTACCATCATTGTTACGGCCTTGAATATAGCCTTGTTCTGTCGTGGCAGATGGATTAAATAGGTTTTTCCAATATCCCGATCGTTCAAGCAAACTCATCGCATCTTCAGTTTTATTCAAACGCTGAGCTAATTGTGAGAGTGCAAAATCAGCAGAAGCTTGTTCTAAAGTTTCTGATGCGCCTTCCCAACTATTTGATTGTTCTGAAATATATTTAATATCTAACCACTGATCTAAAGAAGGGTGTTGACCACGGCAAAAAACAGGACAACCTATATCACTTAAATCTAACGAAGTTGGCGTGTTAGCTGCAGTAATTAAAGATGCATACGACCCCTCTATATCAAATTCAGTGGCACCAAAAGCCACAAAATTTGCAATAGCGATGCTTGAAGGATCTCCATTCATCACCCCAGTAGGACCAGAGTTATGTGTCCATCTATCCCATACGCCATTATATTGCTGTGCTTGGTTATACAGGGATTGGGCAATATCGCTAGCCCGTTTGGGATTAAGTAAAGTTACTAGCTGAAGCTGTGAGCGGTATACATCCCAACCTGAGAAGTTAGCATATTGGGCTTCTTGATTTTTATCAATTTGATGTACTTTTTGATCGAAACCTAAGTACTCGCCGTTGACGTCACTAAAAATATTAGGGTGAAATTGTGAATGAAATAGGGCAGTATAAAATGTTGTTAATTTTTCGATGTTATCTGATGCAATTTTGACTTTACCTAGTGCATTATTCCATATGTTGTATCCATTTTTTCGTATTGTTGAAAAAGTACTTCCTTTGGGCTGTTCTTGAGCTAAATTTTTTCTTGCATTGGCTAAGCTAGTATAAGAAATACCTACTTTCATCGTGGCAATTTGTTGTTTAGATAAATCTAAATCAACCCAAACTCCAGATCCTTTGCCTAGTTTAGGTATACCTTTATCGCCATAACCTGTACCCCCTTGGCTTGAAATTGTGTTGTGCTTAACTGTTTCATTTTGCCAACTACCCGAGTCTGAGATAGGGACATCTAACTGAGCTACAAAATGTAAGGTATAGTAATCTCTTCGATTATATTCGCCTAAATAACCACAAAAGTTACCACTTGTAACTGAGCCTGTGATCTCTCCTGTTTTAGGGTTTATTTGAGTTTTGGCGTCACCACTGCCTAATTGCGAAGCTGCAGTTTTAAAAATAAGCTTAGCGTTTTTAGGGTTATCAAAACTAAATTTGGCAATTCCCGTTCTGTGAGTTGTACTTAATTCAACATTGACACCATTATCCATTTTAACTTGATAATAACCAGGAATAGCGGTTTCATCATCATGGGTAAAGCCTGCACTGTAATATGCATCAAGCATATCTTTATCAGGAGAATGAGTAATGTCTTTTGTAAAAGGTAAAACTGGGATATCACCTGAGGCACCTAAGCAACCTGTGCCTGATATACGGGTAAATGAAAAGCCTTTTATCCTACTAGCGTCATAATTGTAGCCGCCAGGCGATACAGGGACACGGCTCCGATCTGTGATAACCCGCTTTTTTATGCCTTCACTTTCATCTAGCAAGTCATGGGTGTACGCATGTTCAGGGCCAAAATTAAACATGCCATGAGGCAGCACAGCACCAGGTACGACATTTGAAGCTTGACGATGATTATATACACCTTGCGTGCCAATAAATGGGTCGACAAAATCGACAGGGTTAGTTACCCAACTTGAACTTTGTGAATCAACGTTTTTAACTTGAGGTGCAGTATTGCGCATTTGACTGTCAGAACAAGCAGCCAAAGTCATTGTACTGGCAAAAGCGAATAATTTTACATGTGTTATTTTTGACATGAAATTCCTTTGCCCAGTTAACACTGGGGAGTTAATAGTTTATCAATTATTTATTGAAGGTAGATAACCTCAAACGGAATTTACCCTCTGTTTATATAGTGAATCTAACATCACAAACACAACTTTGACTCCATTTAGAGTATCTTTATGGGGGAGTATGTTGGGATTGATTTTGTGGGCATTGTAAAAAGCTTCACCACTTTTATTAATGAAAAGCGCTATCCATAGCGGACTATTGTGTTCAACAACGGTTCGGTTAGTCAGTGTTGGAGGTAATAACCCTAAAATAATAACCGTTTTTAAAGCATGAACTTTTTTATGTGGCTTGCAATACATTAAAAGAGAGTGCTGTTTCATATTATGCAAATTCCACTTTTGTAATATTAGTTATTTACTGTGGAACGTTCCAATTTGTATCAATATACAGCGTGCTTCGTTATAATTCAATCAATTTTAGTTTATGCCATACCATTTTTAGCTAGGAAACTGTGTTAATGAGTGAAAAATCAACCTCAAAAAGTGTCACTGTATTTGATGTAGCCAGAGAGGCTGGCGTATCTAAATCGACAGTTTCTTTAGTGCTTACTCAAAGTGAAAAGGTAAGCGATAAAGCTAAATTAAAAGTAGAAAAAGCAATTGAAAAAACAGGTTATGTGTATAACCGAGATGCTGCATCATTGCGGAGTCGTCGCTCTAATTTAGTCGCTATTGTCATTAATGATTTAACAAATCCATATTCAGCACAGCTTGCTGTGGGTTTAGAAGAACAAATTCGTAAAATGGGTATGTTTTCTATGCTAGTAAATAGTGGCGAAAATGTAGAAACGCAACAACAGCTTGTCAGAAACTTAAAAGAATATAATGTGGCAGCTTTTATTATATGTCCTGCTCCGGGAACAACTGCTGATTGGACTAATAAATTAGTGGAACAAGGATTCCCAGTTGTTAATATCATGCGTGAAATATCGGGTGCTAAAGTCGCTACGGTTTTACCTGATAACTTTTCAGGCACTAAATTATCAACAGAGCACTTATTGGGTAAAGGCTATCGTAAAATCGCATTTATTGGCGGTTTAGAGTCAATTTCGGATTATCATCAGAGATTGTCTGGATTTACAGAAGCAATGCTTTTGGCTGATGTCGAATTCTCTAAAAAAGTATGTATTCAATCTGAAACTAATCGTAATGGTGGCCGTAAAGCGATGGGTGAATTACTTGAAGTAGAGCCAAATATTGAAGCTGTTGTCTGCTTTAATGACGTAATTGCTTATGGTGCTATAGAGCATATGCGCTCAATTGGTAAAAATCCAAAGAAAGATATCGCTATTGTGGGGTTTGATGATTTAGAAGATTCTAAATTAATGTCTCCTGCATTGTCTACTGTGCATGTTGACGCAACCAAAATAGGTATTGCAGTGTGTCATATCTTAAGTAATATCAAAGACAGTAACCGAAATAAAGTCTTAGTTAATGTTGATTTTATTGAACGAGAAACAAGCTAAACACTCTATAGTAATTAGTCAAAAGTATTTTAGGCTATTTTAATTTTTACCAATTAATAAATCAGACTTATATAGGTATGTGTATTCATGCCTAGTTAAACCGCGTTTTATTTTAATTACATGTTTAACTCAAAACCTCTCCTTATTACCGCTAATTGATCATGTTAAAAACTTACCAAGTTAAATAACCTAATAAATGTTTAGGGGGAGTGAATATTTTTATTACCCAACTAAGCTAAAAAATATTTTATTTAGAAGAGCTTATTAAGCCAAGCTTAGATAAAAAATTTTGTATTACCAGTTGTTTCTATTACGGTTCTAAATGTGTTTGAAAAAAAGTTGTTACATTTTAGTCTAATATTTTTTACATGAATTACTTTTGGAACGTTCCATTTCATGGTTTAATAATTGAGCAGTTTAATGATGAGCTGCCATTGACAATAATAAATGATGTTCGATCGATATTTAGTTTAACTGTAATGATTTGTTTGTCATTAATCTCATCAACTAACGAGGTGAGATATAACGACGAACAGGATCAACTTAGAACATATAGTTAATAACAAGCTATTTTGGTTAAATTAAAATTGGAACGTTCCTATTTTTGATTAAGGGATAATCTATGAGTAATTATATTTTTAAAAAGTGTAGTTTGGCCATTGCGGTGTGTAGTGCTGTTACTGCTATCGATATTAATGCAACCCAGATAGACCAGACAGCCGAAACGTATGAGAAGATAGTTGTGACAGGTTCTCGTATACCACGCGCTAATTTAGTATCAGCTTCTGCAGTGACAGTAATTGATAAAAAAACAATAGAAGCCAGTCCGTATCGAAATATTGGTGATATTTTGCAAACCATGGTGGTATCACAACCTTCTGCTAACTCGCTGACTGCAAATGGCAGTGGTGTAACACGTTTTGATTTAAGAGGCATAGGTACTCAAAGAACACTTGTGTTAATTAATGGTCGTAGGCTACCTGCTGGTGGTTCGGGGGCTGATTCTGCCGTTGATTTAAGTGCTATTCCAACTGTGATTATCGATCAAGTAGAGATCTTAATGGATGGGGCTTCAGCAATTTATGGCTCTGATGCGATTGCAGGTGTTGTTAACATTATTACCAAAAAGGACTATGAAGGTTTTGAAGTTAGTGCTTCATATGGCGATAATTTAAATGGCGATGGCGCTAAAACTAATATTGAGTTTGTTGCAGGTATTAGTGGTGATAAAGGCAATGTAACGTTTGCAGGTAGTTATACTAAAGATGAAGCGATTTATTCAAGCCAAGTTGACTTTTCAAAATCGGTTGTCCGATTAGAAGATGATGGCTCAGTAACTCCTTGGGGTAGCTATTGGCTACCTTGGACTGCAGTAACAGATCCTGAAACAGGCAAGCGGTTAACCCAAGGCCCTGAATATGGTGAATTTCATGAGTTCTCTAATACTGATAGGTATAATTATCATGAACAATCTTATCTACAGCAGCCCACAGAAAAATACACTATGTCTACTATAGGGGTATATGAGTTCGGTGAATTACTTGGTTCTGAAGATGTAAAGCTTGATTTTGAAGTAATGTACTCGCATCGAAATAATAACTCGAACTCTGCCGCTCAGCCGCTTATTCCTTGGATTGGTGGTTATGATGATATTCCCATCTCTAAAGATAATTATTACAACCAACAATTTGGTCCTAAAGATAGCAATGGTCAAGCTTTTGATATTTTTAAGTGGTCAAAGCGTATGAATGATTTTGGCCCACGTGAAAGTACTTTCTCAAATAACCAATATCGATTTGTATTAGCGCTTAGTGGCGATTTTAATGAAACTTGGTCCTGGGGAACAGCATTTAATTTTGGTCGTTTTGAAAGCCAAGAAAAACGAGGTGGTGTATTTAATTGGGCCCGCGTAAGAGAAGCTGTGGGGCCCACTCATACTAATGCCGAAGGGGAATTGAGATGTGGTTCAGGGCCTGATGATATTAAGTTTATTCAATCAACTTGTATCCCTTTAAATGTATTTGTTGGACCAAACGAACAAGCAGATCCTAGAGCCATGGCTTATGTATCGGGTGATTGGGACAATCTCAGGTTTGGCTTTACATCGGTACAAACTCTGACATTTGATGTAACTGGAACTTTAATGGAGTTGCCTGCAGGCGACCTTAGTATTGCGACTGGTTTGTCTTATATGGAACAAAAAGGGCGTATGCAAACTGACAGTAATGCGGTTCATGCAATGACAACTGATGGCAATGGTCGTCCAACAGGCGGTAAGTATCATGTCGAAGAAGTGTATGTTGAACTTAATATACCAGTATTATCAGAGCATGATTTTGCGAAATCATTAGAATTAAACGTAGCAAGTCGTTATTCAAATTATAGTACTGGTGCTGGTAATACAACTAATTCAAAAGCGTCATTAGTTTGGGCTGTTAATGATGATTTAACTTTGAGAACGACGGCTAGCCAAGCATTTAGGGCTGCAAATATCCAAGAACTGTTTGCGGGGCAACTACCTTCATTTGCAAGTGGTATTGATCCTTGTAAAACCCAAGGCGATGAGCCGTTACGGGCGCTTGATCCTGTTAAAGATTCAGGCTGTATTGCGACAGGTGCACCAGCTGCAGGATTTAGAGATGGCTTAGATTCAATAAGAATTAATGCAGGTGGTAACCCTAATTTAGATCCAGAAACTGCCACCATTAAAACAGTTGGTTTTGCTTTAACACCCACTGCATTTGAAAACTTCTCAATCAGTGCTGATTATTACGACATTAAGTTAGAAGACACCATTTCAACTTTTTCACCTGTCAGAAAAATAGAGTTATGTAATGAAACTGGGGCATTTTGTGATGATATAAATCGTTATAAATCAGGACCTTTACAAGGGGTGCTATTAGGTGTTGATAACTACAACGAAAACTTAAATGCATCACACTATCGCGGTATTGATACAGAGGCAAATTATCAATTTGAGATTGATAATATCGGTAGCTTTACTACTCAGTTAAGTTGGCATCATGGTTTAAAACATGAAGTGAGTATTTTTGATGGTGGCGTAACAGACTATATTGGTACACATACATCTTCAGGTGGCCATCAACCGAAGAATAAGTTCAATTTCAGCCTTAATTGGCAAAAAGAAGCTTTATCGGCGGGTTGGGTCACATATGTTATTGGTGAATCAACTACTCCAGGCAGAGCAGAGGACTATCAATATAAAATTGATAGTTGGAGTTATTCAAACCTTAATGTGAATTATCGTCCTAAAGATAATATTGCCTATTCAGTGGGTATCAATAATGTATTTGATCAAGCGCCTAGAAGAACCATGCTAACAGCTGGTAATACTAATTCTTCTGGTGCTTATAGTGCAGTATTTTTAGGTAGCAGTTTTTTCTTAAGGGCTAAATATAGCTTTTAATTCTTGGTCTTTCCTCTGGTACCTACTCATGCTGTAGTTTAGTTTAAGTAGGTATTTTTATAGGAGTTAAAATTAATTATTACTATTGATATGTCGTTTTTTTCTGTTTGGACTTATGCTCATGACAATATTTTAAGTGTGGCTTTATGGCTGCTTCTGTGACATTGCGGTCATAAGCTCTAGGTCAAAAGGCAAAACCTGACCCCAGATTTTTCACTTGGTTAAAATAAATGAAAGCTACAGAAAATAAAAAACATGATCATCACTATTTACTATAAATAAGTCATACGACTTTAGCTCGGGCTTGTTCAACACAAAGATGAGGTGTCGACCACGCGACACTTAACTTTATTTGTTATATTTCAGTTTACAACGAGCCTAAATAATTTTTTACCGCTTGTTTTTGCGTACAACTTTTTAAATATGGTAATTGTTTATCGATACAAAGTATGTGTTCCTCTCCCAACTACACGACAGGCTTAACATCTTTAAAAAGATAATATCCTTTTACCTTTTTTAGGTGAATCAAGGCGTATTGAAAAGATGTGAACTTAGCTAAACCAGAATAATTAGTAAAACCAATAAATTCAATTTTTTCAGTTTCGTTGGAAGTATTAAACCACTCAACAACGTTATACTTCAGCTCAAAAGCAACATCCATGCAAATACCACTTTCAACAAGGTTATTACAAGAATTTTTGCTTTCGACAACTGAATAAGGTGAACCTATAAAAATAATATCTTTAGCTTCTAGGGCAAAGCTAAAAATAAGTACTAAAAATGCGAATACTTTCACCGATCGTTCCTTGGAATATAACGCTTGCCTAACCGGCGCTAAATAGCAGATTAAAATTAGCGAAGAATGAGCGCAAGCCTGCTGTTTTTTCGTCCTTAGTTTAGGCACTTGTTATATGTCCCTACTAACGTTTAAAAAGGAGTCTAATACCTCAAAAGTAAAATGTTGAAATGCTTCTTCACATTTGTCGTTTACACCGCAATTCGCAAAGGCAGTAATACTGATATCTCCATCTGGGATGTAAATATTTTGCGTAAAATAGCCAAATTCAGTACCGCCATGATGGTAGAATTTCTTATCATTAACTTTTTCAACCCAGATACCAAGCCCATAATAGAAGTCAGAGCCCTGATAAAAACGTGGTCCCCAAGACTCAACTAAGTGCTTTTCACCAATCATTTCGGTTCTCAACCTTTCGCTGAAGTACTTGTTCTTGCGTACGATAGTCCTTAGAAGTTTCGCTATATCATTAACATCTGATGCTAAAGGTGCGTCAGACGTTGCAGTAGTCCCAATAATGTCTTTTGTATCAATCCACACATTAAGCGGGGTTGGAAAAAGATGATCTTCATCATTGATAAAAAAGCCCGAAGCCAGCTCTGGTTGATGTTTTTCAACCCCTTTAGAGTAGCTAGATGTCATTTCCAATGGTGCTAAAATTCTTTTTCTGATAGCCTTCGAAGGGTGTTCTTTTAAAACGCGCTCTAAAATGACTCCAGCAAGTACATAGCCTGTGTTCGAGTACGAATATCCTTCTCCTGGTTCAAAGTCTGCGGGTTGGTTCAACGCAAAGTGTAATGGAAAAATGTCAGTTGTAACTTTATTCCGTTGAGCATATTGCGCTTTAAAAAACGCATAATCACCCGCATCGTTATATTCAAAAATACCGCTCGTGTGATTTAACAATTGCCTTAACGTCATTCTATTCGAATATTGGATTTGGCTAAGTAATTCTTTATCAAGATATTTACTTATCGGTGCATCAAGATCAACGATCCCTTCCTCTGCCAACAAAGCAATCAGCAACGCAGTTAATTTTTTTCCAGCACTACCATTTGGCATCACAATATCTGTTGTCATTGGCTGCTTTTTTTCCAAGTCTTTAAAGCCTGCGCTACCTATAAACCTGCCGTGTTTTGATTCAACCAAAAGCACGGCACCGGGAATGTATTTAGATACAAGATTATTTAGCATTGGCTGGTATTTATTGTGGTAGTCGACGCCTTGATCCATTTGTTTATTTACAAAGACTAAATCAGGTATCAATATTGAAACGATAAGTACTAGCTTTAATAAAGACTTTTTATTCACAAGACTCATCCATGACGTAATTATATCTACTAGAACATAACATACTTTTCATTGATTTAGATACCCATAAAGCGTTTAATTAAGTTGCTTATATTGAAAGTTTTAAGTCTCACTTTTTAAATACTTATTAAACCAATAGTCAATTTCCGATCTTAACTTTAAAATTTGAGTATCAAATGTATGATTGGTTTGTTCAAATATAGCCATCCTATAAACCTGTGATTGCTTATTTAAAGCAGTCGCCATATTTAAACTGTCAGACACTAAAACTTGGTTATCTTGTGTACCATGAAGTAATAATATAGGAAGTTGTCTATTTAAATGTTGAATTTGTTTAAGTGGTGAAATTCGAATTAAAGCCGCTTTTTTATCCTGCTTGTAGTGCCTCACAGCATACGGAAAAACATGTTTATCTAGATGATTAAGTTGGTGAGATGTACTGTAATCTGTCGGAGCCGCCATCATAATTGCCGCATCATAGCTATCATTATGAAATGCCATATGATAAGCCGTAGTGCCCCCTCTGCCTAAGCCTAATATACCTACTTTATCTATATTTGCTTGCTTAATGTTTTTAGCTGCAACCATCGTTAAATTATAGGCGTCAGTAACATCGCCTAAGGTAAAATCAGCCCGTCCATCACTGTTACCATTTCCACGAAAATAAGATGCCATTACAACATACCCTTGTTCAGCTAAACGATACAATTCAATGATTTCGGAAAAGCTAATTTTTGCATTACGTAAATAACCATCGTGATTATAAATAATAATGGGTAAAAGTTTGGAAGTATTTCCTTTTGGGGTGAATATAAGTCCTGCAATATTTGTGGCGGCACTTCTGTATATAATTTCGGTTACTTGAACTGTATGATTAGCTTGATATTGCGTAAATTTATCAAAAGGAAGTAATTGATCTATTTGCTGTTTATTCATGCCCAAACTGTATTGATGTTGCGTAAACTGCTTATAGGTTTCAAATTCAAATAGATAAGGGGTTTGTGTAATTATTTCTCCGTCATCAAGTAAAGTGCCGGCTTGTCTGGGTACATAATGCTCACCAGGATGCGCCCAACTCAAAGTTGTAATAAACATAATAATGACATATAAACTATTTTTCATAATGAGTCTCTTAAAGGTTATGATGTTGCTGGCTGGATATTAAGAAGCTCAACTTGATAAATAACCACTTCATTTGGGCCTATATTTAAATTAACATCCCCAGTGATCCCATAAGCTAATTTGCTAGGGATGAAAAAAGTGTAATTAGCGCCTATAGACATCATTTGTAAACCTTGCTGAAAGCCCTTAAATAGCTTATTCACGGTAATATTAAGAGGTTTATTCTTGACGTCGCTTGAACTGATCGTACTGCCATCAATACGTGATGCATTAAAGCGTAGTGTGACTACATCTTTTAACTTTGGTTTCATACCTTTTGCTGTAGTATTGATTTGATATTGTAACCCAGAAGCTGTGAATTTTATTTTTGGATTAGTTCTGTTCTTTTGTAAAAAAGCTTGCCCTTCATCTAAGTTATCAAGCGCAATTTTTGCGTTATTTTTTAAATGATTAACTTGCATTAAATGATACATTTGTTGGCTTAATAACTTAACTTCGTTGTTGGGTAATTGGTTTTTTTCTAGTAAATAGTCACTAAAACCTTTAATAAAGTCTTGTTTATTTAGCTTTATGCCTAAATTAAGTTGGCGTTTGAATTGCGGTGCAATAAGTTTTGCGACATGTACACCCTGCGCATAAGACATTAAAGGATGTAATTGAGAGGGGAAAATGGTTGGTTCTGGGTTATCAGGTGGTGTTTGTGCATAAACAGAGGTGCTCAATAGCACTAAAATTAAACTGTTTGCAGACAAAAAAGAGAACATGTTAATTCCTTGTTTATATATGCAGGTATTCAACGTTTTATGACGGTTAAATACCTGCAAAGATTTTTTATTTCTGGGTTAAAGTGAGTTTTGGTATTGTGTCCACAATTCGCTAACAGACTGCGGGTTGAGTCCTTCATTAATAAAGATTTGATGCAATGCTTTTTCTAACGTCCAAGGAGCAATGGTGGTTGCCGTTTCGTTAAGTTTGCTACCAAATCGTTCTATATTGTATTGCTCACCAAGCCAAACATAGAAAAATGCTGAAGTTGTATAGCCACTAGTATGACTGCCGCCTTTGTTTGCAACTGCTTCAGGGTGAAAACCAAGCGTTAAGCGGTTATAGTCAGCTAATCCTTCAATGAATCCATAAAACTCAGTCCCGCCAGCATACCCGCCAGCTCCTACAGGTTCCCATTGATAGCCATGAGTTAATTCATGGTAAAGTACGCCTCTTAGTTCTGTTAAAATGGATGCAGTTTCGCCACCTAATTGTTGCGCTTTTTCAGCAATATATCGACTACTCAAGCTAATATTAATATTAGGCGTTTTACCACTTTTTCCTGAAATACCATCATAATCGTGTAATCGGTAAGTAATATTTTCAACGTTGTTAATTAATTGCGGTGTAACATCATCATAAATCAATCGAGCAAGTGTCTCAGAGTGTTGTTGAATAAATGCCACAGGATCTGGGATCATTTGTTTAAAAATGATTGAACCCGGATGAGTCGGATCATCATCAACAAAATTGATATTTGGGGCTACAAAATTACCAGAACCTACCGGCTGTTTTACTCGTATACTACCTGTTGTTATATCTTTCTCACCTTCAGCATTTGTTACTGTAAGCGATATAGCATAGTTACCTGCTTGATTGAATGTATAACTGGGTGAAGCTTTATTGCTATCTGCTTGTCCTTGAACTTGCCATAATACTTGAGCTGCATTTTTTGACCCTGTTGATGAAAACGTTACTGTTTGAGAGATTGCTACTGGGTTTTTAAATTGCATTTTAGCTGAAGGATATTGGCCGCCAGTACCATAGCCATGAATTTTAAGCTCTGCAATTTGTAATACATCATAGCCCCATTCATCAATACCATGATTGGTAAAATTAAATCTGTGATAACGATAAGGTGTTACATTAATAAAATTGAAATCTCTAGTTTCAGTGCGGCTAGTCCAATTTTGGTTGTCTCGGTTATCAATTATAGTGTAATTTATACCATCATTAGAGCCTTCTAAGGTCCAGTATTTAGGGTCCCTTGGAGGAGCGTCATTAGCGGATGTAATGCTGTAGCCTGTTACTATATAGTTTTGGTCGCCTTTATGCTCAATCCAAGATGATGCTGATTGCACGACATACTTTGTAGTTAAAACATCATCAGTAAGCTCATTTAGCCCTTCTCCACTGATTGATGAACCATATTGACTCAGTAGGACACCCGAGTCACTTGTAATATCAACATTATTATTTGGACGTTCGCTAACAACAACTAATTGTGGTTTTAATAATGTATCTGATTGATTTGCTAGTTGAACCGTTAAGCTTGCATCAAAGTAACCACTATTATGATAGCTCACTGTTGGGCTTTGAGCTGAACTTTGATTTGGCGTACCGCCTTCAAAATACCAACTGTAACTATCCATATTATCTGGCGCGTGATATTGAACTTGTTCACCGGTATGAATATTTGTTGGTTGCGCAGTAAAACTGGCTTCTAAATGTGGTGGCGTATTTGTGAATGTGCCTATAAGTGCAACTTCAGCCAGTTGCGTATAATTAGCACCGTGATTATCTGTTATATTCAAGCGATAAAAGCTAAATGACTCTGGTTGGTTAACTGTATATTGATTAACTTCATACCTATTATTAAATCCCTGATTCGATTGGCTATCTAAAGTGGTCCATTGTTGACCATCATTAGAACCTTGTAATAACCACGACTTTGGGTCTCTATCAGGTACGTCATTTGCACTAGTAAGCGTATAATGTGTGACATGAGCTTGCTTAGTAAACTGATAAGCAACCCAAGCTGTATTATTTTGTGCGAGCCATTTGGAATAAGAATTGCCATCAAATAGATTAGTCGCACCTTCACCCGCATGAATTTGCTCTGAAAAAGTGACTGTACCATTATCAATTTGAGTGAGTATCTCGCTATTATCTACTGGAGGTGGATCTGTTTGATATTCACCTGATAATGCAAATTCGGCTAGTTGAATAAGATTATCACCGCTGTTTTTCGTAATATCTAATCGATAATGTGAAAAACTATCCCTATTTGAAATCATATAAGTTTTTGTTTGATATCTTTGATCAAAAACCTGAGCTGTTTGACTGTCTATAACCTGCCAATTTAGGGCATCATTACTCCCTTGCAAGCGCCAATCTTGTGGATCGCGTGTCGGTGCATCGTTAGCTGACGTAACACTGTAACTACTTAAAATTGCATGCTGATCAAACTGATAGCTGACCCAAGCTGTATTGTCTAATGCAAGCCATTTACTATCGTTATTGTTATCAAATAGGTTCGTCGTTACCTCTGAACCACTCGTATTTTCACTAGATGATTGGAACGTTCCATTTTTATTGGTTAAAACTGTACTTGCAGCCAATAGTTGTAAAGGTATACCAGTGATGAATAAAGCAATTGTGGCAATTTTACATTTCTCTTTTAACTTGTTGTTAAATATCATTTTTATTCCTAATTTTAAAAGTTATTAACTTCCATTGTTAATGCTTTTATTTATTTTCTGATTATATCCTTAACACAGGCTATTAATATGGAAACGCAATTAGACTCTACTGCTTTTATAACTGCGTGCATGGTTAATTTTTCCACTCAATTCACCTAATTTAAATACTAATTTAACAAGTTGTCAACATTTTATTGGAACGTTCTAAATTTGTATTCGATAGTTTAGTGTTGTTATGTTATCTTTTAAGGAAGAGGATTACTGCGATAACATGCTTAGAATTGAAAACCCTCAAACACTCTGGGTAGGAACTTATACTTTCGTTCATTTAAGCGATAATTTCACGTTCAGTTAATCGGTTAAAACCACTTTGAAGAGACTTTATATGCTCATCAAAAAGGTGAAAAGTAATATGTTTAAATAGGACATAGCTTTACTTAATATATATTTTTCAACTCTAAAAACTTGATAATGACATACCGGACTAATTGTGAAAATTTAGCTTTGAAATCAGTAATGAAATGAATGCATTGGGAAATCTTAATCTGGCAAAATAATAAATATGATTCCCTCTGGCTAGGCTTTAAATAATCGTCTGTTGGACTATATTATGAGGGCTTATTAGGTTTAATTTTATGTATTTTTAGGTTGCTAATTTTATTTTTTATAGACTAACTTTCTATGAAATATTGTACATATTTAATGGCTCATATTTTTTCATAAATCGTGAGTTATAAGAGTGCAATGTTTAAACATAATCATTTACTGATTATACGTAGACATTGCACTAAACGAAGAATAAGCTCAAATTAAGATTTCGAGGCAATAAAGCCAAGTAAGTTATTGTGCAACTAACTTTTGTGGTGCGTCATTTCCCTCTGAATTTAAAACTGGTTTATATCCTTTTAAACCAAAATAAACAATATAAGCATAACATGCAATTACGGTATAAAAGCCATTCTTAATACCGTAATAGTCTGCACACAAGCCCACAACTAGCGGGATAAATGCACCGCCAACAATGGCGGTAACTAATAGGCTAGAAGCTTTAGCTGTATTTTTATCTATGTTTACTAAAGATAAGGTGAAAATGTTAGACCACATAATTGAATTACACAGACCTAGTAGAATAAAACACCACAAGGAAAGGCTTCCTTGGGTCATAATTGAAGCTAGCAATAATGCAATACCAGTTAAAGCATTTACCGTCAGCATATTATGAGATTTTAGCTGAGGAAACTTATTTAGTAAGAAAGCACCAATAAATCGACCCAACAGCTCACCGATTAATATATACGAGACCAAAGTGTTTGCACTTTGTAGAGTATAGCCTGGTAATCTAAGTGCCATAATATAGCTATTGCCGTAATGAACGACACTGACTTCAATACCTACTAAAATAAATATTGCGATTACGCCTTTTTTTAAATGCGGGTATTGGATTAATAATTGATAGAAGGATCTCAAAGTATGATCAGCAGTTTGCGTATCTTGATGACTAATTTTTGCTATTACTGGAAGTTGAGTGAATTTAAGACACAGTAAAGCAATTAATAAAATACTCGCCATAATGATATATGGCGTTTGAATTGTCGCTAGCTTTTCAGCTGGGCTAAAACCTGAAACATCTAATATAAACCATGCCCCAATGAGAGGTGCTAAGAACTTTCCTAATGAATTAAGTGCTTGGGATAGATTTAGTCGGCTTGAAGCATATTTATTTGGCCCTAATGCTGATACAAATGGATTAGCTGCAACTTGTAATAGGGTGATCCCAATGCCTAAGATAAATAAGGCGAATAAAAATAAAGGATAACTGACAACAATAGAGGCAAGTAAAAAAACTAAGCAGCCTATAAATAAAAGACCGATACCGAATAACAAACACACTTTATAACCATAACGTTCAATCACTTTTGCACTTGGAATTGACATCAATAAAAATGAAATAAAAAAAGCCCAGTCAACTAAGCCTGCTTCAAAAAAAGTTAAATCAAAAATTTCTTTAAAATAAGGCACTAGCGTACCATTTATAGTTGTGATTAAACCCCAAATAAAAAATAGACAAGTGAGTAACGAAAATGCGCCTCGATAGTGTGCGTTAGCTTGATCCATGGTTAGCCTTGTATCGGTTTTTAGTATTGTGGTATTAGCTTGCCTGTACCGAGCAATAATTTCAATTTATATTTGGAACGTTCCATATTTATTTTATGGGTTTTATATTTTTTACGCTTAAAAACAAATAATTAGTATGTTTTTAGAATCCGGGGAATTGATTGGTTTTTATACTGTAAAAGCTGGAATTATCCAATTTAACGATAGCGTCTCTGTTTCTATCTGGTTGTAGGAGTTATTTGCTCCGTGTTTTTGTAATTTCCAGTGAGTGAATAAACCATCTAAATTAAATCGTTATATTATATCAGCTATCAACTCACGTTGAATTAATAGTATAAGGTCGTTTTAAGGATTTAGTTTAATCGCTTTATGTTTTTGTTAGTCGTAATTAGCATAACCAATTATGCTATATCCCCTTAGTAACTGATAATTATACTCTAAACTTTAACTGACCTTTAGGGGATTTCAACGCAATGCAGTTCTTTGGTTTTGATTAGCGCTTATCTAGATACATATTTCATACCGAATTGATTAAAAATTTTTTATAGTGTCGATTAAATATTAACTAAAATTTTTATTTTCATGTTGACTTAATGTTAATAATAAAGCTTAATTGGAACGTTCCATTAAAAGTTAACTAACATATCACATAATCCACAGCAGACTAGATTTACTGTTTGGATGAATTTGAGGTTTTTTTATTTAACAATTTATTGGAACGTTCCAGTTATTAATTAGGGAATTTCAATGAGCTATCAAAAAAATAAAAAGTACTTGCTTTCAAAAGTCGCTGTTGCTGTGACGTGTATGTGCTCTTCAATCACGCACTTTAATATCAGTGCCGATGAGCAAATCAGAAATAATGAAGAAATTGAACGTGTTGAGATCACGGGCTCTAGAATTAAGAGAACTGATCTTGAAGGTGTGATTAATGTTACAACCATCACATCTGACGATATGATCAAAAATGGTTTTAACAACGTTTATGATGCTTTATCAAATTTAACAGCTGCCGGTGGTGCTGTACTGGGTGAGATAAATACAGGCTCTTATACCCCAGGTGCTAAAGAGCTAAATCTTCGAGGTTTGGGGCCAGAGTACACCTTGATTTTAGTAAACGGCAAACGACTTGCCTATTATCCTATGCCTTTTGGTGGTCAAACTAACTTTGTAAATTTAGATATGATCCCAACAGCTATGGTACAACGCATCGATATACAAACAGGCGGCGCATCGGCTATTTACGGTTCCGAAGCTATGGGCGGCGTGATTAATATTGTCACTAAGAAAGGGATCGAAGGACATTATGTTGAACTTCAAGGTGGCACGGATACCTATGGTACTAATAATTCAAAAGCATTGAGTTTTGTAGGTGGTTTTAGTGATAACGATTGGAGTGTTGATTATGCCGCAGAGTATAAAACAAATGACGGGTTAGTCTCGGGTGATAGACCTTATCATGACAGTGATTGGGATAACCCTTCTTCTGATGCAAGAATTGAGCTAAACCGCTCAATTACTGTGCGTTCAGATGACACTTTAACGGTAAATAACTACGCAAAAGAATATTGTAATACTAGCGAAAATCCACATTCTATGGCAGTCCAGCACTATGTAGATCGTGGCACCACAACAATTGGTGCCAGTTGTGGGTGGGACGAAAATGTCTCAAATCAAATGATTAATAAAAATGAATCAGCCAGTGTTTATGTTAATGGTAATTATCAGTTAACCGATGAAATAAATTTATTTGCTAATGCGTTTTACATTCAACAGCAAAAGCAAGGTACCCGCGGATCATTATTTTATATGGGCGATAAATTTTGGGACCCAGACTTACCTAATAAAGACGGCGGTTATGGTGGCGCTGTAAAACAAATGTGGCGCAAAGTGATGGATTCTGAGTATACAGATGATGGTTATGGGCGTACATTCGATGATTCTTCGTATTCTTTAAACTTTGGTTTAGAAGGTGAGATAGCGGATTATGATTATTCGATAGGGTTTTCCCGTTCTGTGTATGACTTTAATGACCAATATTTACATGCAACTAATACAGGATTTGCTAGTATTTTAGGACCACAGCTAGGTACTCATAATGATTTACCTGTATATAGACCAGATTATAAGACATGGTATGGTGGTCTAAATAAGGAAAAAGCATTTGAAATTGCTGATTGGGTTGTTTATGAAGGTAAGTCTTATAACAACACATTCACAGCAGATATAACGGGTGATTTATTTGATTTACCAGCAGGGCCAGTTGCATTTTCTGCTTATATAGAATTAATGGATGAGGGGAGTAAAGCTGTACCTGACGAACGAGTCCTTAATAAAGAGTTTTCAGGTTTAACTGGAGTGATCACTGATGGTAGCCGAAATCGCTATGCTGCTGCTGCTGAGTTTTTAATTCCTGTACTTGATAATTTAGATGTTGAAGCTGCGGTGCGCTATGACTATTACGATGATAAATCAGATGTCGGTGGAGCTGCATCATCTCAAGTTGGTTTTACTTATCGACCAGCAGAAAATTTAGTAATTCGAAGTGCTTTCGGTACCACTTTCCGAGGGCCGGATATGGCAGCTTTATATAAAGGGTTTAGTGGTAATTTTGGTAGTGGGAACGATCGTACTATTGCTGATGCATGTTTAACTTTAGCGAATGAAAGCGCTGTGGCTGGTTATGATACTCAAGCACTGACGCAAACCTGTGTTGACGCAGATATCACTGCAGATCCAACAAAGCCAAGCATACAAGTTGATTTTGAAAGTGTATCTAAAGGTGATTTAAGTTTAAAAGAAGAAACAGGTACGACATTTACAACAGGGTTAGTATATGAACTAAATGAGTATTTTTCATTTAATGTTGATTACTACAATATAGTGATAAAAGATAAAATTCAGTTGCTAGGCGCTGGATATATCATGCAACTCGATTACGAATGTCAAACAGGTGTGCATGATGAAAACTCAGCAATGTGTAGCAACATGGCTTCCCGTATTCAACGCTATGATGAAACAGGTGTTGGTATTGATAGGTTAGGCAATACGATTACAGGTGAAGCTTATGTACCACACACAATTACTGAAGGATATATCAATGCTGCAGAGAGACGTGATTCAGGTGTTGATTTAGGTTTTAAAGGTTTAGCTGCAACCCAATATGGCGACTTTGATTATAAATTTAATCTGACTCGTACATTAGGTAAAAAAGAAAAGCTCAGAGCAGAAGATGAGTTAGTTGATTTAATTTCAGATCAAAATAACTTTGATTTTAGAACTATGGCAAATGCATCTGTGACTTGGCAAAAAGACGGCACTGCGGTTTCATTACTTGCTAGCTATAAAGGTAAGTTATGGAATAACGCAAATTATTCAGAGCGCAAAAAGTTACCTGCTTGGATCAGATATAACCTGACATTAGGACAACAAATCACAGATGAAAGTCGCGTTGTTTTAACGATAACTAACTTATTTAATGCTATGCCACCACAAGATGAAACCTTCTCTAGCTATCCATTCTATCGTATGGGTGCTTACGACACGTTAGGTCGTCAATTTAATTTAAGGTATACGTACTCATTTTAGGCAGTCGTTCGCTATTGCTCAAAATGAGTAATAGCGTCCATTTAGAATTGATTTAAAGGTAAATAGCATGAATAAATTTAAATTATCTGCAGTGGCGTTATGTTTGAGCACTGCATTAATTGGATGTAATAATGATGGTTCAGGTTTTGTTTCAAATGAAGAGGTTATTTCAAATGTAGCAACATCTGGTGGTGATAACGCATTTCGTGGTGTTGTAGGTGATACTGGGACTGATATTGTAGCAATTGATGCAGTGGACGTACCGAGTGGTGAGCAAGTGATTAACTTAATAGATGGTTCGTCTGCGACTAAGTTTCTTACTTTCTCAGATGCAGTTCAAGTGATTGTGACAACACCTAAAGCTTATAAAATCACTGGTTATAAATTAACTTCAGCCAATGATGCACCTGAGCGAGATCCAACAGATTGGACACTTGAAGGTTCAAATGATGGAGTAACTTGGCAAGCCATTGATGAACGTACAAGTGAAAACTTTTCAAATTTCTTTGTTACAAATGAATATCAAGTTGATGAAGATATTGCAGCATATAGTCAGTTTAGATTTAATCTTTCACACGCCCCAGGTGTTGGAATATTACAGTTTTCAGAGCTTGAATTAGTTGTTAAAGCAGAAGCGCCACTAACAGAATTTTCAAGCACAGTAATGACGCCAACAGTGAATGAAATAGTCATATTTCATGATGACTCACTTGTTAATCCAACAAGTTGGCAGTGGACGTTTGAAGGTGGAACTCCAGCGACAAGTACAGAGCAAAACCCATTAGTGAGGTTTGATTCTCTGGGAGCAAAATCAGTAACGCTTATTGCAACTAATGATAAAGGCAGTACAGAGCTCGTTAAACAAGACATGATCAGAGTATGGGATCCTGAAAACCCTTGGGCTGGATTTCCAAAACCACAGGTTAGTTTTGTTAAAAAATTGCCTGAGCATGAAGGACAAGCTGCACTTGAGCGTGTTATGCCTGATTTAGAAGCCGTAATACATGAAATTTCTTTAGGTGTTGCAAAAGTACTGTTTAACAATGTGACCGAAATTAACATTTTTGAAACGCTCAAGTTTGAAACGGGTGAATATGATTTCCCTGCTGCAAAGAGTGGTACCGATAAAGACATGATTTTAATGTTTGATTTAAACCACTTAGCAAATATTGCACAGCAAGGCGATGATGCCCTGCGTGATGAAGTGCTTGGAGTGTTATGGCATGAGCTGACTCATGGCTACAATAACACACCTAATTCTGGTAGTTATCAAGCTGGTGATGAGTTCCATACTTATTTAGAAGCCTTAGGGAATTACTCAAGAATTCAAGCTGGTTTTCATGAACACAGAAGAGCAGGTATCAAGTGGGTAGATAGCTGGAATGATGATGCTTATGAGCAAACTTCATTTTTCCTAGAATGGGTTCAAAATGGTAACTTAGGTATTGATTTTATTAAAGAGTTTAATAAACAGGCTAAATTGCTACCAACTTGGAGTTTTGATGGCGCATTTAAAGCTATTTTTGGCGAAGATTATGGCATTGAGCAAGCTTGGGCTGCCTACCAGCAACATTTAACCTCTGATTTAGGTATTTCGCCGCCTTACCCGACACCTGTTGCAGGTTATAGTAATATCGCAATGAATGCCGTTGTTACGTTTGATGGTGTAGACTTAGCGCCTTTTGGCATTGGTCAGTATACCAATATTAGTGATAATAATATTAATACGCCTTTGATTTGTGTATTGAGTCAACCTGCATGGTGGCCTGAGCAATTACCTGCTGTTGAAACGAAAGCAGACGCGTCAGTAACATTTGATTTTGAACAACCGACACATATCGCTAAATACAGCATTACAGTCGGAACTGATCATTTGAAATGGAATCCTTCGGGCTGGTATTTGCTGGCTTCAAATGATAATGAAACTTGGGCAGAACTCGATAGTAATGCTTATCCAGAGGAAAATGATAAATTAGATACTTTTGTCTTTGATATTAATAATGAAAGTGACTATCGTTTCTATCGTTTCGTATTCGCTAATAAACGAACTGGTGAAGGAATTGGCGGTGGTAATGGTGTGTTATTACAAATCGGTGAAGTTGCTTTATTAGCCGAAGATTAATTGTTCCCCCCAGGAAAATACTTGAGCTAAAACCTTACTGTTTTAGTGAGCAAAGTATAAGCCCAGTACAAGGTGTGTTGGATTACACCTTGTACTTTTTTTAGAGATAATCATGAATAAACAAATATTATTAAGTGCTATTTTACCACTTATATTTTTAGGGTGTGGGCAGTTGAATCGAGATGAAACGCCGACTGTGTTAAAAAAACTTCCCCTTGATAAAGGAGATTATAGTTCACAATTCCCTGACGAGATCCCAGGTGAAGGTTTGGCTCAGTTATTTGACCATTCACTAAAATCAAAATACCTCTCAAAGCAGCCACATGCATGGGTGCAATATCAAAGTAATCAGCCACAAGTTGTTAAACAATATCAGCTAACTTCTGCTACAGATGCCCCTATGCGCGATCCCCATGAATGGGTGTTAATGGCTTCTAATGATGAAAAAAGTTGGCAGGTACTGGATAAGATTGATGGCCATATATTTAGCAAAAGAAGCCAAACGTCAACTTTTGATATTGATAATGATAAAGGATTTAAATACTTCAGACTTGATATGCAGCAGCGAGGTAAAACTGTACATGGTGACCACTATTTACAATTAGCTGATTTTTCGCTTAATGCTCTAACAAAACTGCCAATTGCCAAAGTTAAGTTTGATAGAACTAAAGTGAGTGTAGGTGAGTCAATATCGATCAAGAGTATCAGTGAAAATACACCGACAAAACACCTTTGGACAGTTGAAGGTGCTGATATTAAATTTAGTGGTGAAAATGTGTTAGTCACCTTTAATCAACCAGGAAGTTATGATGTAAAACTCGTCACTGAAAATCAACATGGCACAGATACATTAATTAAAAAAAACGTGATTAAAGTCTTAGACAAAAAATCACCTTGGAATGGATTTAAACCCCCTAAAGTAGTCTTGACATATGAAGATACGCAATCAGAGGGTTATAAAAGGTTAATTAAGTTATTTCCTCATTTTGACCAACAAATTAATCAAGTGACACAGCAATTAGTGAAACGACTTTATAAAGACTTCACACAGATCCCTGAGTTTGAACAAGTTGAATTTCAGTTAAAATGGATGGATACCCTAGCGTACCGCTCAGGTGATGAAACTAACATGGTGATTGCTTTTAGCTCAAAGTATATTACCGAAAAACTAAAAAATGCTGATGATGACACTGTAAAGTATGAACTATTAGGTGTGTTATGGCATGAGTTAACTCATGGTTATCAGCTATTCCCGAAAAATAGAGAATATGGTGCTGATGAAGATGTACACGCATTTATCGAAGGCGTTGCTGACTTGATTAGAATTGACGCCGGTTTTCATAAAACCAGAGAGCCTAAGCAATCAGATTCTTGGCTAGGTGGTTATACCAATACAGGTTTTTTCCTACACTGGATAAAAGAAAATAAAAACAATGATTTTGCTTATAAATTTAATCAGTCAGCAAATAGTTTGAACAATTGGAGCTTTGAAAAAGCAGTAGAATCAATTACAGGAGAATCAATAGAGAGTTTATGGCGTGAATATCAGCAATCATTAGTAACTGGTACGTCGTAACATAAATAAATTGGGTTTGAAATATAGCAATTGACTGCTTTATCAATTGCTATATTAAAGCTCATTAAGTATCCAATTTTTAGCATCCCATAGCACAAAAGTAATCACTCAAAAATTTTAAATATGTTACTAAATTTTTTAATTAAAAAAGCCACAAGTTAATTTTGTGGCTTTGGCTACATAAATCTTTTTAAAGGCTCTGTTCTATCACGCTATTAATAAAATTACTCTTTTACTTTAAACTCTTTATTAAAAGGCTGTGAACTAATAACCTGGAACAGAGCCTGTGTAAAATAGAACAAAATTACATTTTTCAATTTAAGAAACAATACCTAAAGGTTTACCTGTTTTCCAAGCACCACGGCTAAAGTCTGGAATATTTTTTGAGTTACTGCGATCTTCAACAGATGCTACGCTTTGAGGGAAAATTGCTGACCATGCGGCTGCGTCGTATACGTCTTGATCAAGTGGCTCACCATTACGTAAACAGTACACCATACGCCATAACATTAAGAAGTCCATACCGCCATGTCCGCCATTACGTTTTGCTTCTTCACCCATACGAACATACATAGGATGATCAAATTGTGCGCGCCATTTTTCCATATCACGATCCCAACCATGGAAACTTGGTTTTCTCGGTTTACGGCCTTTACTGCCATCTTTTTCCCATTGTGCTAATGTCTTGGTGTATTCATTTTCATAAATTGCTTTAATGGCTGGCGGTGGTGTTTCAACTGCAATACGGTTAGGGAAACCTGCAAAAGTACCATTTGTACCTTGTATTAAGTTGTGACGAGAATAAGGGCGAGGGCTTGTCGTATCATGTTGCACAACTATGCTGCGACCTTTTACTGTTTTGATGATACTGGTATTCATATCACCTGCAATATAATCAAGTTGATTTCTTTCGTGATCTGCTGGGAATTCACGCTTAGCATAAGCAGCACGACCAAGTGCTGGAGAGCTTACAGAAGTCACATAATCAAAACGATCACCACGGTTAATATTCATATATTGAGATACTGGACCTAAACCATGAGTTGGGTATAGGTTACCGTTTTTTTTGGTATGCCAATGCGTACGCCATGAACCTGTACTTTCGTCTATTTCTTTCATTTGCCAGCGAAGTTCGTGAATATATGCGGCTTCACCATGTAATAAATCACCAAATAAGCCCTGACGAACCATGTTTAAAACCATTAGCTCATCACGGCCATAGTTCACATTCTCCATCATCATACAGTTTTTTTGCGTTCTTTCTGCTGTATCAACTAACTGCCAACATTCTTCTATTGTTGTTGCTGCTGGTACTTCTACAAACGCGTGTTTACCGCTTTCCATGGTTTTAACTGACATAGGTGTATGCCATTTCCAAGGCGTAGATATAATAACAATATCTATATCTTGGCGAGCTAACATTTCACGATAAGCGTGATCTGAACCTGTGTATCGAGCAGGTTTAGGTAGGCCTTTTTTAACAACTAGATCAATTGATTTGTCTAACATTTCTTCATGTGTATCACAAATTGCTTTGATCTCAACACCGTCAATATTGGTGTAATGTTTTACATGACCGCTACCACGTTGACCAACACCAATAAAGCCAATACGAACCACATCCATTTTTGGCACAACTAGGCCCATAACAGATTTGCCTTTTGCTTTTGGTGTTAAAACTGAACTTGTATTATTAGTAGTTGAACAACCTGCTACTGCACCAGCTGCAGATAAAGCGGCAACCGATTTTAAAAATCCGCGACGGTCAATTGTACTCATAAAATTACCTACCTAAGTTGAATTTGGAGTTTGTTTTTATTTTATGGGAGGTATTTATAACTGATTAAAAATTTAAATACAAAATTTCATTTCATTTCATTTGTGAAAGTATTTGAATAAATGCTTTAAAACCACGTCCAATTGTTTTTTATCGTGTTTCGTTATATTTCGAATAAGTTTTGAAATTTTATGTGGTGCTTCAAAGTTTTACGTGGTGAGGTTTTGAAAGTTACTATTGTTATTTAAAATAACAGGTAATCATTATTATTTTGTAACTATTCACTAGGGCTGTTGATCTTTGTTTGAATTTTGAGCGTAAGTAACAATCTCGTATAATTCTCTTCATCAACACCAAACTAAACGAGATTGTCATGCGCCGATTAATGCTCACTGATGAACTGTGGTCGAAACTAAAAACTATATTGCTTGAAGATAGAGTTTATAACAAGCTTGAACATCGAAAAACGCTAGAAGGAATACTTTATCGCTTACGTGTTGGTTGTCCGTGGCGAGATTTGCCTGAATATTTTGGGTTGTAAAATACCATTTATCGCCGTTTTCTTCTTTGGTCAAGAAAAGGCATATTAATGAGACTGTTCAGTAGGTTAGCACAAGATAGTGATACAGAGTGGGAATTTATTGATGGTAGCTATATTAAAGCACACCAACACATTACAGGTGCTGCATCTGAACGCGAGCAAGCGATAGCATTAAGTCGTGGTGGTAATACCAGTAAAATTCATTTAGTTGTTTGTTGATAGTTATGGCTTAGCGATTGAATTTATTATTACAGGTGGTGATGTTCATGATAGTAAAGTAGCAAATGAGTTGATTGAATTATTGCCTCAGGGTGATTTTGTTATCGCAGATAAAGGTTATGATAGTGAAGCTATTAGAAATAAAGTACGAGAGAGAAATTCAAGCCCTGTCATCCCCATAAAGCAAAACTCAAAAACGGGTAATGGTGATATAGATTGGTGCTTATATAGATATAGGCACTTAGTTGAAAATGCATTTGCAAGACTGAAGCACTTGCGTGCTATAGCGACAAGATATGATAAATTGAAGTTACAGTTTGAAAGTATGCTAGCACTCGCGTGTGCAATGATTTGGCTGCCAATGTTAAAGATCAACAGCCCCTAGGTAAAAAGCAAAAATATTCATGTAGAGGGGTTTTATTTAGAGGAAAGAAACAAGTACAAAAAAGTAGTAAAAAACCAAAGCCCCCAAACTGAAATGATTATAAAAAACATAAAAAGTCATCAAAAGAGCTTTGGTTGTTAGTTTCTAACTTACCAAAAGAAATGTTTAAGGCCCAGGATTTAGTTAATATTTACAAACGAAGAATGACCATAGAAGAAGCATTTAAAAATACAAAAAATGAGTATTATGGTCTAGGTCTAAAGCGTAGTAGAAGTAATAACATTGAGCGATTACAGACTCTATTATTGATAGCTTTAATTGCTCAGTATACGCTGTATGTTATTGGCAAAACTGCAGAATTATTAAAATGTCACTACCACTTCCAAGCAAATACAATAAAGAAAAGGCGAGTATTATCTTACTGTTATTTAGGAAAAAGAATTCTGAAGCATCAAATTTATCATATTCCAGAATGTATCATTAAAAAGGCTCAAAGAAGCCTCATAAATGAGGCTAAATAAAATGGAAAAGATATGGGGAGCCTTAAAGCTCACGGCTAGTGTATTTTAACCCCAGATTCTAGCAGGGTTGGGTAGTGTTCATCGTCTAGCCCTGCCATTTTCTTTTTTCTAGCCATACTTGCTGTTTTTGTTTCATCTTTCTTAAATAACGCTAACGCTAACGCTAACGCTAACGCTAACGCTAACGCTAACGCTAACGCTAACGCTAACGCTAACGCTAACGCTAACGCTAACGCTAACGCTAACGCTAACGCTAACGCTAACGCTAACTTTCGCATAATATTAAAAACTAATGGCCCTTGTTTTTTTCTTATCCTTGATTCATCTTCTCTAAAAGTCATATCTAACATCCAGTGCATACTTTCAACTTGCCAATGACTTCGCACCGCGTGCAAGGCTTGTTCTGCGTTTAAATCTAAAGAACTTATGTACCAACGTGTTTCCTCTGTATCCTTATAGCCGGTTCAATATAAATTGGCATGATCCATTAGCGTCGTAAATAAGTCATCAAGACTACAGCGTTTAGCTCTTCTATAGCTTTAACTTGTGCCCACTTCTTTTCTATTGGATTCAAGTCAGGACTGTATGGCGGTAAAAATTCCAATGTGCATCCATGCTCATCAATAGCATCCAACATATCCTCTTTTTTATTAAACGAAGCATTGTCCATGACAATCACTGCATCATTAGATATTTTAGGGAGTAAATCTTGGGTTAGCCATGCGTAGGATACGTCTGAGTTGATGTCGCAAGAAAAAACAATCAGCGTGACAAATGTAGCACCGATAACATTTACTCGACCTCTAGCATGCCAGTCATGGTTGCCATAGCAGCGGGAACCCACTTTTGCATACCCATAAAGGCGTGGCATACACTGAGCAAAGCCTCTTTCATCCAAATAAACGATTTCTTTACCTGCTTTTTCATAAGCGGATATTTTTTCCCTAAAACATACGCGAGCTTCATCATTCGCTTTGGGGTGGCTCAACGCTTTTTTTTATAGGTAATCTTGAGTCGTTTTAGACCGTAATGAATGGCAGGTTGCCCAACATTTAGCCGTTTGACTCGCTCCCACTGGTGTTTTCAAATGTGAGGTTATAACTTTCTTTGTAAGCCAATACGTGTTGGCGAAAATCGATACTATAAGTCAGCAAAGTATTATGTCATATTATTTTGATTTAGCTATAGGACTCTTTTAAATTCGGTCGCTTGCGGCCGATTCTTTTATTTGTATTGAACCTTGGTTAAATCTATATGGCAAATTACTAATATTTTTGTGTGGTCAAATTGGCTCAAGTATAGGCTGGTTTGAAGCGCTGTATCTAGCATGCCCTTTAAATCCTCATAAAATAAAAAATGACTTTTTATCTTTTTGTGTACGTGGCTATTAAGTATCTATAGTTGCTGTTTAGGTAAAGAAGATTTTGATGTAATGCGAGGTGAAGAGTTGTAAATATTGGGTTGGCTAGAATTAAATCCCAAACATCAGACTGGGCGTTATTTATTATGTTTGCCTGGAATACATACAAAATGGGTTTTATTGGTTGATGGAGAAATTCAACTTTTTAAAACTGCAATAACAGGTGAATTATTTGACTTATTAAGCACGCAAAGCATTTTAATCAAGAAGCTTTTTTAAGCGGTGCAATCAAAACAATAAATAATGAGCAGGGCGCATTTTCTCACTCTTTATTTAGTGTTCGCAGTAAGCATTTATTTTCCCAGTTAAGTGAGCATGCGGCATACTCTTATTTATCTGGCTTTTTAATCGGTTGTGATATTAGGGCTGCAATGAATGCTTCGCAATAGAATATGGAAAGTTTTGAAAGTATAGAGATTATTGGCGCGCCACATTTAAGCGATTGCTTTTCCAAGCTTTTATCTATAAAAAACATAAAGTCGACTGTACATAATGTAGAAAAAATTACCTCATTAGGCTTTAGTGGCTTAGGTTAATGTAGATTGTATAAAATATTGGTTTTATTTTAATTAATAAGATAATAATATATATCATACAAAAATCTATTGAGATGGATGACGCGTTTTAAAATTTATTAAATCGTTATTCAGTTCAAGCACTATAACTAAAACAATATGAGGTAAGTTATGACTTTATCGACACTAGACATATCAGTCTTTGTGTTTTACGTCATTGCCTTAATCGGCATTGCATATTACGTATCACGAGAAAAAGCAGGGCATGAAAAAAATGCTAATGATTATTTTTTAGCTGGAAATAGCTTACCTTGGTGGGCGATAGGTGCATCTTTGATCGCAGCTAATATTTCTGCTGAACAAATAATCGGTATGTCGGGTTCAGGTTATAAAATAGGATTGGCAATCGCATCTTATGAATGGATGGCTGCAATAACCTTGATGATCGTTGGTAAATATTTTTTGCCGATTTTTTTAGAACGAAAAATTTATACTATGCCGCAATTTTTGGAGCAAAGGTTTGATAGTCGCGTACGCACTATCATGGCGATTTTTTGGCTGGGAGTGTATGTGTTTGTAAATTTAACCGCAATATTGTGGTTAGGCGCGCTTGCACTTAATACCATCACAGGTATCGATATGATGTATGGCATGATATTTTTAGCTTTTTTTTCAATTGCTTACTCTTTATATGGCGGCTTAAAAGCGGTTGCATTCACTGATATTATTCAAGTGGTATTATTGGTGTTTGGCGGCTTGTTTTTATCTTATATGGCACTTGATTTAATAGGTCAAGGTCAAGGGCTTATCCAAGGTTTTAACGTATTAATGGATAAAGCACCTGAAAAGTTTGATATGATTTTATCGCCCCAAAGTGAGCATTATGCTGATTTGCCAGGTATTTCAGTATTGGTAGGTGGTATGTGGATCATGAACTTATCTTACTGGGGTTTTAATCAATATATTATTCAACGTACTTTAGCGGCGAAAGATTTGCGTGAAGGTCAAAAAGGTATTTCGTTTGCTGCATTCTTAAAGTTATTAATGCCAATTATAGTTGTATTACCAGGTATTGCTGCTGTGTTATTGCTACCAGATTTAGGCAAGCCAGATCAGGCTTATCCTGAACTAATGAATTTAATGCCATCAGGACTAAAAGGTTTAGTATTTGCTGCATTAATCGCTGCAATTGTCTCATCTTTAGCATCCATGACAAATAGTATCGCGACTATTTTTACTATGGATTTATACAAAAATGATAAGAATCCACGTAGTGAAGTCCATTATGTAAAAGTGGGCCGAATCGTAAGCTTTACAGCTTTAATCGTAGCGATGTTAGTTGCAAAACCGCTATTAGGTCAGTTTGATCAAGCATTCCAGTATATACAAGAATTTACAGGTTTCTTCACACCTGGTATCGTCGTTTTATTTATTTTAGGCATGTTTTGGAAGAAAACAACGGCAAATGGCGGGCTTGCTGCTGCGTTAGGCTCTGCTGTTTTATCATTTGCTTTAAAGATGTTGTGGCCTGAATTACCATTTATGGATCGAGTCGGTTTAGTGTTTATTTTATGTATGTTACTTGCCGTTGTGGTGTCTTTAGTCGAAAACAAAGGCAATCATGAAAATGCTGTGGATTTAAAAGGTATTAGCTTTGGTACTTCAAAGAGTTTTAGCATTTCAACAGCTGCGGTGTGTTTAATATTGGTAGGTTTTTATACCACTTGGTGGTGATACCCATTCCAATAAATAAATGATTTTTATAAGCCTGTAATCATTGCAATTTATGGTAGTTATTAACCGATAGTTGTAAGTGTTTACAGGCTTTTTTATTGAGATTTAAATTAATAGCCATTCTTACTGAGTGATCAGGTAATTAATGTAAATGGTATAAACGTCACTTTAATAACTATATTATCAACTTAAAATGTTTCGAGAATGACTGAATGAACAATAAAATAACAGCAGAATTAATTACTACAATTAAAGTTAATAGATTTAACGATGGCCGCATTGACCGCCAAGGGCGGTTTTGGGCCGGCACAATGAATGAAAAAGAAACAGCGCCAACAGCAAAATTATATTGTTATGATGATTTTTGTAACAGTCATAAACAATGTACTGAATTGCTTAGTAATATTACTGTTTCAAATGGTTTATGTTTCAGTCCTGATGGCAAAACTATGTATCATACAGACTCTCCAACGCGAGAAATTTATCAATAGGATTTTGATATTAAAACGGCTCAGCTGAGCAATAAAAAGCGATTTGCCATTACCGATGAAGGGTGTTTCCCTGATGGTTCATGTATTGATTAAGCAGGTTACCTTTTGAATGTCCAGTGGGCAGGCAGTCAAATAGTACGTTATCAGCCTGATGGTGAAATAGATTGGGTTCTTAAAATGGATGTATCACAGCCCTCATGTGTGGCAATTGGTGGACCAAATATGGATCTGTTATTTATAACAAGTGCAAAACAAGGGTTAAATAAATCACAACTGAAACAAGATGATAAAGCTGGCCATGTATTTATTTATCAATTGAATGGCATAAAAGGCTTAGCTGAAAATCAATTTGTATTAAATAATGAAACTAAGGTTAACAGATGAGCTGTATCACGTTACAAAATGAAGTTGCAAAGTTAATTATTGATCCAAATATGGGTGGGTGTATTTTACATTACTCAGCAATGATCAATGGCACGTTACGTGATGTTTTTCGAAACGCCGATGATGCAAATTCTATACATGATAGTGCAAGCTTTGCTTTAGTGCCTTTTTCAAATCGGATTAAAAATGGACAATTTGATTGGCAAGATAAACAGATAAAGCTCCCTTTAAATCACTTACCTGAAAAACATGTTATTCATGGTCATGGTTGGCAAACCTCGTGGCAAGTAATATCAAACAGTGGGAGTGAAGTAAGGATAGAGTATAAACATAAAGCGGATGCTTGGCCATTTAGTTATCTTGCAAGACAAAGTTTTAAACTGATAGATACGACATTAAAAATGTCGATGACTTTAACTAATTTATCAGCTGAGAAAATGCCCGCAGGTTTAGGTTTTCATCCCTTTTTTACTCGAACACAAAAGTGCACGTTACATACAAATATATCCCAAATGTGGGCAGTTGATAATGAGTGTATGCCAACACACATTACCAATGCACCAGAGGCTTTTAAAGATAAACAAGGACATATAATTAATGATGCGGTACTTGATAATGTATTCATTAACTTCCCTTATCAGGCTTCAATTTACTGGCCAGAATGGCAAGCAAAAGCTGATATCACTACATCAAATAACTGTGACTTTTTGGTTGTATATAGCCCAGATAAAACTGGTTTTGTATGTATAGAGCCAGTATCACACTGTACTGATGCGATTAATATGGCAGAAGCAGGTGATAAAAATACCGGCATTAAATCTCTATCTCCTCAAGAGGAAATGCATATTTGGATGAATATTTCGCCTAAACCTATTATTACGTAATGTAATTAAAATACTTTCCAGGCATTATTTTGTATACAAATTTTAAATCATATTTATAATACAAATAATTATAAGTGATGAAGTCACATGCTTAGGGTCTGGAGAAATAGTATGAATAATTTAGAGTTTACCCATAGACGTCAAAATCCATTGACGGGAGATTGGGTGTTAGTGTCTCCACATAGAAATAACCGACCTTGGCTTGGCGCAACCGAAAGCACTTCAAATTATGATTTACCTGAGCATGATGCAACATGCCCATTATGTCCTGGTAATAATAGAGCTAATAATGAATCTAATCCTGATTATAAAAATACTTTTGTATTTATTAATGATTTTGGCGCGTTAGTAAATGAGCAAATACAAACACAAAATTTAGCAAATAATGATCCATTATTTAAGGCTAATATTGCCAATGGTGAATGTCGTGTTGTATGTTTTTCACCTAAACATAATAAGTCTTTACCTGAATTATCGACAGCTGAAATAGACGCTGTCATTAATACGTGGCAAAGCAATTATATTGAGCTTGCTAGTACATACAACTGTGTACACATTTTTGAAAATAAAGGCGCTGTTATGGGATGCTCTCAGCCTCATCCTCATGGTCAAATTTGGGCTCATGATCATTTATCTACAGAAGTTTTATTAGAAGATACAAACCAATTAACTTATCAAAAGCGGCATGGCACAAATTTATTAGATGACTATGTAACGCGAGAAATTGAGAATCAATCAAGAATGGTTCTTGAAAATGAACATTGGCTCGTTGTTGTGCCTTTTTGGGCTGCCTGGCCATTTGAAACACTATTGATAGCTAAAGAGGATGTTCGACATTTTGGTCAATTAACACAGGCGCATAAGTTATCACTTTCTTTGGCTTTAAAAGCGCTAACGACTCGTTATGACAATGTATTCAACTGTAGCTTTCCATATTCTATGGGCTGGCATAATGCACCCTCAAATTTAGATGATGACAGTCATTGGCGATTACATGCTCATTTTTATCCACCTCTTTTACGTTCTGAATCTGTAAAAAAACATATGGTGGGATACGAAATGTTAGCTGAAAGCCAAAGAGATCTTAGTGCAGAAACTGCAGCTAAAATATTACGCTCAGCCAGTACAACACATTATAAACTAGGAAAATAAAATGAACCTTGATGCTTTATCTAAAGGATTTAAAGCCATTTTTGACTGTGAACCAACTGGCATTGCTAGCTCGCCTGGTAGAGTCAATTTAATTGGTGAATTTACAGATTATAATGATGGTTATGTTTTGCCATGTGCATTGGAATTTACTACCCAAGTTGGCTTTGCTCAAAGAGACGATGACCTCGTTGTAGTACATTCGTTTCAATATCCAAATGAACAAGACAGCTTTAATTTAGCTGATGAAATTACGCAAGGTGATTCACAGTGGGGCAATTATATTCGTGCAGTTGCTTTTGTATTAAAGCGCAGTGGTAAAAAACTCAAAGGCATGAATTTATTAATTGAAAGTAATGTACCGCAAGGCGCGGGGTTATCTTCGTCAGCAGCACTAGAAGTTGCAGTAGGCGGTGCATTTAATCATGTAAGTGATCTTGGTTTATCTAAGCAAGGGTTAGCGTTATTTGGTCAGCAAGCTGAAAATGACTTTATGGACTGCCAGTGCGGTATCATGGATCAACTCATATCAGCAAAAGGTCAAAAAAATAACGCATTACTGATTGATTGTGAATCTTTAGCAACAAAATCAGTTTCGATCCCTGAAGATTTAAATTTAGTAATTATCAATTCTAATTATCCAAGAAAACTCGTTGATAGTGAATATAACCAGCGCCGAATAGATTGCGAGCAAGCAGCTAAAAAGTTGGGTATCAAAACATTACGCCATGGTACTATTGAAATGCTTAATGTTGCTAAATCTGATTTAACTAGCAATGAATATAAGCGTGCACACCATGTTATTAGTGAAAATAGCCGAGTAATAAAAGCGACAGAGGCACTAAAAAACAACGATATGGCAAGTTTATGCGCGCTGATGGCAGCATCTCACCATTCTTTAAAACATGATTTTGAAGTAACAGTGCCAGCGACAGATGGTTTAGTTGAAATATGTAAAGGGGCTTTACAAAGTCGTGGCGCAGTACGTATGACAGGTGGTGGCTTTGGCGGTGCAATTGTGTGTTTATGCCGTGACGTTGATATAAAACTCATTAAACAAGCTGTTGAAGATAATTATACTCAAAACTTTAATTTAGAAGCTTCAATTTTTGTTTGCAAAGCGGCTGACGGTTTTTTAATCATGGAATAAGAATTGCGTAATTAAAGTGTACTTAAAATTGTACGAGCATAGTAATATAATTTTTGATCACACTAAAACCCTAAACACATGTTTAGGGTTTTTTATTAATTTTTGCGAATTTTAAATATTGAATTTGTAATGAGTTTTATTCGGTTAAGTAACCGTCCATTGTCTTAATAAGTTAGCATGGGTCTTAGTGATTTTATCAAATGCATCCGTTTTTCCATTTAGCTTCATTATCTCTTTTCGTGCAGAGTCTAAATCACATAATATTTCACGTTGTGATGAAAGCGGAATATGACTTTCTATCCAAGTTAAAGCTACTTTTCTAGAACCTGATGTAACTGTGTTAAGACGATGAAGCGTTGTACTTGGGTAAATGATGCATCATCGCTTTAGCATAAGCTGCACCGGAAAAGTCGGGATGCTGAATCAATGAACTTAATAAGCATTGCTCTTTAGGGGAAGTATAAATAGAAAAGGGTAATAGTTGTTCAGTCTTTGGGCTTTTGAACAGAACAATTAGATTTTGCATATATAAAAATCATTCATTAAATAGGTAGGGTATAAATAATTTTTATGAATAACATAGTGATAGATATTGTACCTTATTTGAAAATTAAGTATAGTCAATCCATATACATTGGAGTATACACTCAAAAAATTAAAGGATTAAGATATGAATACAAAATGGATTTTTGTTATTTGTTCGTGTGTGTTTTTAAATGGATGTTTAGAAAGCCATGATGACTATTATAAAGCACATATTAATGAGGCTGAACTTAAGTCTCACAGTTGTAATCTTTCCCTAAATAATGCCCTATCAATAAAAGATCATGCGAAAGCTGATGAGATTTCTGAAAATTATGAATGTATTGCCGCAATTAAAGTATATAAGGCATATAAGCAGCGCATTGAACAAGACCATAAGATAAAAGAAAAATTAGTAGCTAAAAGATTAGAACAAATTAATCAAAAAAAGTTTGATAATGAATATGCCGCACAGCTGCTTTTATTGAAAGACTTACCATATTTAAATTATTTGACGATTAAAAAACAATGTAAAAATGTGCCTGTCGCTTCTATAAATATAAGAGCAAGATGTAAAGCATATAATGATTCTTTTGAAGCAAAACAGGCAAGTGAAATAGTGGCGTTACAAAAAAAATATAAAGGCCCAGAACTGGAAGTATTTAGAGATAAAGCGTGTACGGGCAAAAATTTTGACCAAGTGTATTGTGGTTTGGCTATGGTCGCAGCTAAAAATCAAATAAAGCAACTAAAAGAAGAGTACATCTCAAATGAAAATAAGCTAAAAGCAGACTTTAATCAATGCCAAAAAACTTATACTAAACTAATTGAGCAAGGTGAAAGACGCCAAGCTCAGAAGCTATTATTAAGTTATCAGTGTAAAATTGTGGGAGATTCTGCTCGAAAGCTTAATGTATATAACTTTAAAAAAGCAATTTTATAAAATTGATTTATCGGGATGAAAACCCCGATTTTTGTAATACAGTAAACTAGATTTTATTCATTTAAATTCCAGCGAAACAGTCCTTTGATATCTAGTTGAGCACCCAAATTTTGGTAGAATTTAATCGCTCTGTGATTATCTTGCTCAACTTCCCAACGAATGCGAGATGCGCCATTTTTTATCCAAACCTCTTTAGTTTTAAGCATTAAGGCTTCACCTACTTTTTGGCCGCGAAATTTATTCCAAACAAAAACATCGTCTATATTCATATTGGTAGCACCTAACCAAATTGAATAATTCCATGTATAAGAAAAATATCCTGCTATTTCACCATTAACTTCTGCCAATAGTGCGCCAAATGAGGAGTTTTCACTGAACCCAACTTGTTCTAATTCAGTTTTACTTGTTAGCACATACTGGGCTTGTTGATGATGCTCTGCAATAGCGATAATCAAACTGTATAAGGTATCAATATCGGCTACTGTTGCTTCTTTTATGATGACCATAAGGACTCCTTTTTATAAACTAATTGTTCGCATTATGTTAGCAACGGAGCCCGTCATTTTTGTATAAATAATACCGTTATTATTGACATCAAAATCGACTTTTTTGGTGATTCTTGCCAAATCTTACTCGTTTTTTCTTTAAATGAGTAATGAACTAACGTATTTTCAATTGTTGATGATTGACAAATAAGGCCTGTAGCTGTGACCTGAAGTCGGTGGCTCATTAAAGTTTTTGAATCGCATTACTTGAGAGCTATGATCGGCTATAAAATAATAAACATCATCAGTAGGAGAATATACACCATCTTGATAGCCTAATGGTAAGCTAGAAATTTCTTGTTTTTCTTTGCCATAATTCGTATGCTTGATGAGGTGAAGGATGAATAATGCTCTTATTGTCGTGATGCCAGCGAAATAATGTTCTGAAGCTGATAGCGCAGTGCTCACTGGTGTTTTCAAATGTGAGGTTATAACTTTCTTTTTAAGCCAATACGTGTCGGCGAAAATCGATACTATAAGTCATCAAAGTATTATTTCATATTATTTTGATTTAGCTATATAAAGCTAGCTACAAATATAACACCTTTCATATTAGTGAGATCTTGCTTTAGTAACTCTAGAACTATGTCCCCCGAAAACGACTCTGCTAGTAAGATATACTCTTCTTTTGGAAATTGCTTTTCTAATCATTTAGCTAAATAAGAATGATCTTGAGGTCCCTGTTGTGGCAAGGCCATAACTAAATAATCACCCTCATGGTATGACAGGAACTCTTCAAATAGTTCTCCTGCTCTAATTATGATCAAATTTAAAAATATCTAACCTTTAAAACATTCTCTTTTATTGTACTGTTACAATCGATTTCTTCAAGATGATCCAAAAAGCATGAAATCAGCAGACAGATATTTATTTTACGTTTGCCGTACTTGAAAATATCACCGAATGATTCAAGTCGCTTAGAAAATAATTTGAATAAATTTGGATTAAGATACAGTGATATTTTGGAACTAAATTGTACATATCAGATTAAACCTTTGAAGGTCAGACCAGTTGATGCATAATCAATATTATTACGTGATTAATTGCGCTCATGCGTCTGTGTCAAAATGAAACTACATAGAATGGAAGGCTATATTCAATCTATTTATTTAGCTGAATATCCTGAAAAACTTTTATTATTAGATGGTTGTAGCAGAGCTGATATACCTGTTTTAAAAACCTTTATAACGCAAACATTACAACGCTCATTTAGCGATTTAAAACTCGTTGTTGTGACTCATATGCATCCAGATCATGCAGGTGCTGCTCATAAACTGAGAGATTTAACAGGCTGTTCCATTGCCGCATCTAATGTTGATGGTCAATGGTATCAGGGGTTTGATGGTAAGTTAATGCATTTAACAGATATGTTATTAGCTAAATGGGTTGCTAAGCGTTTAAATAAGCCCGCGAGTAAAGTGTGGTATCCAAGTAAATTAAATCCAGACTACAAACTCGATGATGGGCAAGTTTTACCTAATTTTGAGGATTGGATTTGTATTTCAACACAAGGTCATACAGATAGAGATATCTCGCTACATCACGTGCCAACAAATAAAATTTACGTCGCAGACTTAATGGTGACGGTAAAAGAGCACTTTATACCACCTTTTCCTGTATTTTACCCAAATAGATACAGAGACTCATTATATAAAATAATAGACTTAAAACCTGATAGCATCATTTTAGCCCATGGAGGGGAAGTACAACCAACTAAGCAACAATTACAATACTTATTATCAAAATCGCCAAAAATACCAAAAACTCACTGGCGTGCTGTAAAACTCAGAATTAAAAGTATAATTAAGAGAACAAGTTAAGACTTATTTAGTTTAGTTATAAATTGCTGAACTTTAACGGTAGAAAAACCTTTTGATTGAGCAGCATTAAGGGCTGATAACGCGATTTTTTTTGCTGATTTTAGATCTTTTTTGAGTAACGATAATTTTGCAGAATTTAATAAAACTTCAGGGTGCGAATCGTCTATTTCTAAACCTTGCTCTATTAAAGAAACCACTTCTTGTGAAGTATTTTGTTTGTCTAAGTATAAAGTTGTTAAATCTCTAATCGCTCTAAAGTACCCTTGTTCACTGGCTGTATTTAACCAACCAATAGCTTTTATTTCATCATATTCAATATGTTGACGATTAAGTAATTCACGACCTAACCTATATTGCGCAGGTGCAAAACCACTTTGCGCAGCAAGTAAAATCCAATTAAGGCCTTTTTTACGATCTTGCTGAGTTTGTTCACCATTTAATAAGTTAGCACCCAATCTATATTGAGAATTAGCAAAACCATTGCTCGCTGATTTTAACAACAGATCTGAGCCCGCATTATCTTGATGCCAATGATATTTTAACAAACGCGTGGCGTTATGTTCATCTGCACTTAACCAATTGGCAATGTAATATTGTACTAATGAATTACCTTGCTCAGCTTGCTCTATCAGTTTGTTTATTTTTTTCTGATATTGCTTTTGTTGTTTAGCAAAGCTTTGCTTATACCGTTTACCTTTATAGGTTGTGAAATGATATAACAAAGAACGGTTATAAAAGGTTTTAGCTTCACCATTTTCTATAAAAGGTTTATATTGCCAGCGGCGTACAGCATTTGTTATCGCGCGATTAAAAGTATTGTTAGGATAAGAGTCTAATATTTCTATATCTTTTACAGCGCCGCTAACGTCAATATCAAATTCAAGCCAAACCCAGCCTTCCAAACCTTTTTCATAAGCTTGTTCGGGGTATTGTGCATCAACTGTATATTCTCTAATGGGTGCCTGTTGACTTTTTTGTGCCTCATCAAAAATGGGTAGTAACTGCTTAAAAAACACTTTATATGAATGTACTTTTGTCAGTGCTTTATAATCTGATTCAAGTGCTTTTTTATCTGCGACTTGTGAAGCGATTAGAGCGGCATGTTCACCTGCATCTGCTAAACCATAATCAGCGGCAAGTAAAAACCATGAGTGGGCTTTTATTATACTTTTATCAACACCTTGGCCATGTAAATACATCACCGCAATATTATAAATAGCGTCTTTGTTACCTAATTTTGCCAGTTGTTCAAACTGTTCAAATGCCAAACTGTAGTTTGCTTGATGATAATTGACAGTTGCTGATAATAAATCAGCTTTGATACTGTTTGAAAACAGTGCCAACCAACTCATTAATAGCAAAATTCTGAAATTCACCTGACGCATACTACCTTATATTTAAAATAATTAAATTCCATTGTAACTGAATGATTCTATGGAATATAGGCCATAAACCTGTGCATTTTAGATTAATCATGTATTTATTGGTATTGATATTATTACCAAAAACTAAAAAAGCAGCTAGTTATAAACTAGCTGCTTGCCTCTTGCGGGAAACAAGAGATGACCTTCCATGGTGATACCAGTTGTAGTAATTAAATCCCCACTCAGCGAGAATTTACATAATACAACTGTTATTAGTCTAAATGCCTGTGTTAGCAAGTTGATTGAGCCTTTGTTTACTTCAGGGGAGGCTCAGACTACCGATAAATAGACTAAATTCTTATAAAAAATTTAAAAGTTAAAACGAACACCTGCTACATATCTGCGACCATCAGCATATACACCTGTTAAAGCTTGCTCTACACCTTTTGCTTGGTAGCTAAATGTATGCTCATTCGTTAAGTTAATCGCCTCTAAAACAACAGCAAGGTTTTCGTTCACGTTATAAGTAATATTGGCATCAACTTGACCATAAGCATCAATGTAACCAGGCCAATCAAAACCAGAATCATAGCCACTGCGGTAGTTGTAAGAAATACGACCGCTTAGCGTTTCATTTTCATAATAAGAGCTTAAGTTAACAGTATGCTCTGAGTTACCAGGGATAGTGATATCTTCACCAGCTGAATTTTTAGCTTCTCCATCTACGAATGTATAATTAGCCGATACACCAAACCCTTGATAAAGTTCTTGTTGAAAACCAAGCTCTAAACCTTGAATAGTACCGCCTTTACCATTTACAGGTCGGCTAATACGTACTTCTACGCCTTCATGGATTTCAAAAGCAGCAGGGCGGTCAATAAATGATTGAATATCTTTATGGAAAAACGCTGCAGAGAAAATGCCAGCCTCGCTAAAGTACCATTCAACACCGGCATCAAACTGTGTTGCACGATATGGGTCAATATCAGAGTTACCACCTGTACCGGTTTGAGTTTCAAGGTTATATGATGTTGATGCGGTCATAGAGTTATAATCAGGTCGAGACATAACACGTGCAGCTGCAAGCCTTAAAACTAAATCATCATCTAAATCGATTGCTAAGTTAATGCTTGGTAATACATCAAAGTAGTCTTTATCTTTTACAACCCAAACCTCACTACCAGAAGCGCCTTCATATGCACCTGATGATTGTTGTGTTTGCACTAAACGAACACCTATATTACCGCGCATGCCTTCAACGTCGATTGTCGCTTTTGCATAACCCGCTGTAATTTTTTCATTAATATCAAACGTACTGGCTTTTAGTACGCGATAATCCCAATCTAGTGCATCACCTTCGCGGCGTACTTTATCAGAATCAGTAATTGCATAATCTTTTAACGTACCATTTGAGCCTATGCTACTTTGATAATCAGATGGTATTCCAAGAGAATAATCATCTAAACTCCAGTTTAAATCTGTTTTAGCATCTGTTGTGTGTTTGGTATTAAAACGAGAATGGTCACGATATTTAACACCAAATTTAATGTTACTAAATACAGATACATCAATCGCACGATCAAAATCTAACTGTACGTAACCTTCATCATCTTTTGCATCATTACTATCGTAACGTAAGAAACCTAAGTCCCAATTTTTGCCATCAGCAGGATCAGCACCATAGCTCGTTTTGATATCTTCAGTAGATGAAATATCATAGCTATGAACATAATTACCTTCCCAACCAACACTTCTGTCTTCCGATGAACCGCCGCTACCTTTGGTATAACCTAAGTGAATACTCGAATTCCACACTTCACCTTCGTGCTCTACTTTTAAGTCATAAGATTGTGTTTTTAATTTTGAGTTACGTACTTTTGTTTCATCAAGAATATTATTGCCATCAGGAGATAAACCAAATGTACCAGCTGTGGCCATAGTGCCCACTTTACTGTGCTCAGTTAAAGTAATATCTGTATATTCAGAACCACCGTAACCAGGGAGCCATAAGAAGTTTTGGTTTTCGTTATTGGCTTCTAAAGCAGAATCTAACGCATTAAATGTAATATCTAATGCATCAGTCGGGCGGTATTGCAGGGTAAAGTTTAAACCTGTGCGAACACGTTCTTGTAAAAACATAGCAGAACCACCACCGCCAGAGCTATATACATCTTCATGCACAGTGCCATCAGCCATTTTAATATCACGTTTCGCCCAACTCCATGATTCAATACCATCACGACGCAGGTTACGCTGTTGTCGCACAACAGAGATTAACGCACCGATAGTTTCTTCATCATTTTTCCAGCTATACATACCAGAAAGTTGCGGATCGGTTTCACCTGATACTTCACTGTATTGCGCAAGTACGGAACCCGCAATTTTGTTAGCCTCTAAATCGAGTGGTTTTCGTGTACGTACTATTACCGTACCACCAATTGAACCTTCATCAATATCAGCTTCTGGTGATTTATATACTTCAAGGCCAGATACGATTTCCGAAGGCAACATAGTGTAGTTAAAACCACGACTAGCCGCAGAGTTTGTCCACCAATCTGCAGAACCAACAGCTTGGCCATTTAATAATGTACGGTTTTGACTTTCTGTTGTGCCACGAATACTAATTCGTTCACCTTCACCAAAGTTACGAGAAATAGAAACGCCAGTGATACGTTGTAATGATTCCGCGACATTTTGATCAGGAAATTTACCAATATCTTCAGCGGTAACAGCATCAACAACTGAAGTTGCATAGCGTTTTGTATTGATAGATTTTACAACGCTGCCTCTGATCCCTTTTACTTCAATTACTTCTACTTCATCTGCTTTTACTTTTGATTCTTGTGCTAAAGCCATAGGCGCAATTCCTAACCCTGAACTTAATAACCCTGCACTGATCGCTAAATGTAGCTTACTCATTTTTAACTTTGACATTTTGATTCCCCTTGGTGTTTAAAAAGCGTGTTTAAAAAACAGTTAGGCAAACGCTTTATTAGTTGTTAATAGATTCCTAATCATTCAGCTTTATAGATATTTTTAATAACCAATTTAAACTAAATAATTATGTATTAACGCCTGCTTAACTTTTTTGTAACGCAAACAAGGTGAGTGGTCTTGAATTGAAGTGAAAAGTTGTGAAAATAAAAAAATTTAAAATATAGTGATTTAATATCAATAATATAAAACAAATAAAAACATAAATCTTTTTGATTAATTATGATTAAGTTAAGTTTACTTATTGAGTTTTTGGAAAAATCAGTATCCAAAAGAACAAATAACATGTTATTAAAAAATGGCTCTGTTGTAGCTAATTGTTGTCTATACTTATCAGTGCTCATAATGCATTGAAGGTAAAGACAATGAAGACAAAATAATTCACTCTAAAACTTAACCAAATAACTTCAGCACTTTTATCTATGACACCAGCACAAAGAGTGGTCGTTCATCAATCAATTAGAACATCTCAAGTAGAAATGCCCATCCAGGAACTGTTTTAGCCTATTTTTGATCCGAACGCTTCTTTTGTGCAAGCTAGTAAAGATAAATCAGGAGATACGGCCGGGTTTAGTTCATCACCTAAATCTCTCGTAAAAGGTTTTATTTGTTTGGTTTGTATTTGATTTGAGCCATTAAAATAAAAAGCCGCAATCAGTGTGATTATAATTAGTATTAAAACAGTTGTAATTCTTCTTGATGATAAAATTAAGCCGTTGGGTGGTGCCTATAGTTCAGCCAAAAAAACGAGCCTCATGTAGTAGTTGATGGCGGTTTGATCACAGGGAAAAATCCTGCATCAGCTATTCCCATGACAAAAAGTTTGATTGCTATTTTAGCAACTTAAAAGCCACGCTAAATCAAATATAATAACGAAGTGTATTGTTTGTATGCTTCGTTACTCAGTAAATTATTGTTTTACTTAATCTTATAAATCCCTTAAGTATGTTATAAACACTTCCCCTTAACAAAAAATTAAAATTTAAAACAAATAAATAATTTTGTAACCCTTTTTAATTTTCAAATGTCTTTATTAGTAACGGATCATAAAAAGAATAATAAATGTCGAAAATAGGATTTCAAAAACAGCTACCTCAAGCCGTAATTGATAAGGCTATCAATGGGGATATGGTGGCCTTAGAAACGGTTTATCTTACTTATGCAGATGCGTGTTTCAGTTTGGCTTTTAGAATAAGCCAAGATCAAGCGTTAGCACAAGATATCGTGCAAGAAGCTTTTATAAAAGTAATAAATAAAATTGGTAACTTTAAAAATGAAGGCTCATTTGCAGGGTGGATCAGAAGACTTGTGGTGAATGAAACTATTAATCGTGTTAAATCACAAAGCATTTTACGATTAGTCGTTCAAGATGAGGTTGAAGAACCTGCTTCAAAAGATTTATTTGATTTTAATTGGCTAATTATTTGCCAGGATTTAGATGAATGATTAAAAAATCTATCAACTGAAAGCCGTGCTGTTTTGCTTTTGCATGAAGTAGAAGGTTATACCCATAAAGAAATAGCGGGCTTATATGGTAAATCTGAAAGCTATTCAAAAGTGACCTTGAGTCGTGCATAAAAAAATTTACAGAAACAAGTTAAAGAGCAGGAGAAATATAATGCATTTAAATGATGATCAATTACTTGAACCTACTGGTGAACAAAGTCGTCATGTTAATAGCTGTGAATTGTGCTCTAGCAGACTTGAAAATCTAAAAGGAATGAAAGCACAGTTACAGAATATGCCTCAATTGAGTATGCCAAATAAAAGCTGGCAAAATTTACGACTTAAGCACCAAGTTTCACAGAATAAAATACAGTTAGAATTGAATAAAAAGCGTATGCATAGATGGAAGTTGAGTAGCTTAGCATTAGCAGCCTCTATTTTATTAGTATTATTGGTACCTCAAATAAAAGATTCCGAAGAGATAACAATTGACTCTAATCAGCAAATTACCCAGTTAATAGAGCAAAATAATTGGTTGCAGCAAGAGTTATTTAAAACGAATTTAGCGCTTGATTCTAAACAAGTTGATTTAAGTTTAGTGAGCTCTCAGTTAAGTATTTTAGACTCATCAATTCAACAAACTTATATGAATCAACTGCCTGCAGAAGAAGTGTCTAAGTTATGGCAAAGGCGGCTTGAGATCATCAAAAATAAAATAGCAGAAACACCTTTAGAAGCCGAAGTACAAATTTAACGATTTAAACATAAGGAATTCAAATGAATGTAACAAAATTTACAACATTATTTATATGCTTAATAATGTTTACATTTAATAATGCATTAGCTCAAAACTATACCCAAGATTCAAAAGTATTATTAAAAAATCTACAGCGAAAAATTATACATACTTTACTTTATGTCTCTGAAAATGAAGTTAATGCGGGTAAGAAAATGCATGATTTTAGCTATAATTTATCATTGCCTGCAAATCAGCATTTTAATTTAGGTTTGGTAATTGGTCCATATAACTCTGGATTGGGTTATGAAGTGATTTCAGTGACGCCAGGCAGTGAAGCTGAGGAGCAAGGGATTAAAGTACATGATTATATTACTGAAATAAATCAAATTGCAGTTGAAAAGCTACCAACCAGTGAAATCTTAAATGTTTTATATAAATTGAAAGCAGATCAGAATCTCACCTTAGGTATTAAATCTGGAAATGATTTTAAAACTATATCTCCTAAGTTATCTGTTATTGATGTGCCAAGAGTTTTTTTTAATGTAGGAGCTCGATTGGATAATGTTGCCAATCAACATTATCCAGAAAATTCCTGTGGCAGAGTAACTGTACATATTAGGCCTCCTTCATCAATGGGTAGCTTTGGAGCCTTTAGTTTTAGGCGAATCGACAATCGTGGAGTGTCATATGAATTGAATACAGCAAAATTGTCAGCAGGAAAGCATCAAATCGATTTTGCGCGATCTATTTTTAATGGTGATGCTGTATTTGAAAAACTGGCACCAATTGAAATCGATATACAACCTAATAAACGTTACTTCGTAGCGGAGAAAATAATAAATGGAACACGTAAAATCGTAAATTGGCGCACTGAAACAGATGAATGTATCAATAATTAATAAGAGGAGTTCACTATGAAATATATTAAATTAATTTGTTTTTTAAGCTTTAGTTTATTGGCATTTACAACTACTGCTCAACCTGAAAGTTATACATAAGAATCTAAAGTATTACTCAAAGAGTTAGAGCAAGAAATAGCAGCGACTCTTTTAGCCATTGCTAACAATGAAAAGGCAAAAGGGAACAAAATAAATGATTTTAATTGTTTGTTATTATTAGATAAAAAAGATTATATTAACTTTGGATTACTATTCGAATTAAATAATAATAAAAATGGCTATGATGTAACACAAGTCGATTCAGGAAGTGTAGCCGATAGGCTCGGAGTTAAAGTTAAAGATACAATACTAGAAATAAATGGCAGCAAACTTGCTAACTTTAACAAAAGAGAAGTATTAAAAATATTTAGTGATTTAACTATAAATCAAACACTAAGTTTAGCTCTTAATTCAAACGGTAAATTTAAAAACCTAACTACTGTACTTGAAGGGTTACATGTTCCAAAAATCAACTTGTCTTTAGGCGAGTTTGCTGAAAATGCGTGTGGAATAGAGCCTATATCCGACATTCCGCAGCATTTTTAGGAATAAATTTCTTGATTGATGCTGCCCATGCAATTAATGATAATACTGTTCCTCTCCTCCACATTGAGGACTAATTGTTGCTCGCCAATGATTGTTAATACATCAATACCTTGAAAACAAAAGAACACCTATCGAGCAGTTGGATTTTAGCACGGTTTGTATTTTAAGTTGGTAAAATATACCGACTGAGCCTTTAACTCTCTTCTGAGCTTATGCTCCAATGCGGCATAAACCATTAAGCATCAGTAGTGCTTCAATCCTTTCTGGCTTTTTCAAATAAAGAGACGCGGTTAAAAAGTCAGGACTCTTTAGGAGTCTAAAGCCCTTTTCTACACTTTGTTGTGATTTATAAAGGCTAAGCATTTTCTCCATCGTTAGTGTTTCACTCAAGTCATTGGTTGCTAACATAAACATGCCTTTTTCCTGCAATCGCTGCTCCCGATTTTTTAACGACCAATATAACAGCCCTGTTATTTGATATTCATAGCTATCGGGTTGCTGATTTAGTTTGGGACGGCCACTTTGTTTAAATACGGCGTGTTTGAGTATTTCACTGTCACTTATTCCAACTTCACGATAGGATTTTAATTATACCTAGGAAATTCATCTTGGAAGCCACTATCTATAAGGCCTGTATAAATTTATTAATAGATGATTTATAGTCCTAATTAATAGATTGAACGAAAGTTGTGTGTGCGATGAACTTCAAAGGAATAAAAAATAAACTCAAACGATTTAAAGCTATCTTTAGTGATCACTGGTCAGCTTTTGTGGCTAAACATGCTCGTTACAATTGTGCGTATTATCAACGTGAAATAACAAAGATGCTTGATTGTGGTAGTGAAGCGACAGGGTTTGCAGTTTTCGAATGTCTATCATGTGGTCAGGGACAACATAAAGTTCATTTCAGTTGTAAAGGGAAAGTCTGCCCACAGTGTGGTAAGTGCTACGCACGAGAAAGTATGACGAAAATAGCAGTACGTTTACTTCCTGGTGTGAGTTATCGACAAGTTGTCTTAACCTTACCTGCACAGCTAAGAACTAAATTCTATAATCATCCCCAATAGAGCCGTTTATATTCACAATTCATGATGTTAGCGCAGCAATGTTTAGAGGAGATAATACACACTAAATTTGGCTGTAAGTCGTTAAAAATCGCTACGATTGTCTTTATTCATACGCACGCAAGAAATGGTTGCTATAATCCACACTTACATATTATTTTGGGTGAAGGTGGATTTAATGGTAATAAATCGCAATGGCTTCAATTTACTTTTTTAGATTACGTACCATTACGATTATTATGGCAAAAACAGCTGCTCAACTTTATCAATACCGAATTTGGTGAGCTTAATGGGTTGGTTGATAAGCTATGGCGTGATCACCCTAAGGTTTTTTCCGCCCATCTGGGTAATAATAAGAAAGTGCCAACAAAACATTATAAAGGTTTATTACGGTACTTAACTAAATACCTCGCTTCCCCACCGATAGGGGTCTCAAGGATAACGGCTTATGATAATGGGCAAGTAACATATTACTACAAGTCACATCGCACGAAAGCAATTCAATATGAATGCTTAGATGTTGAGGCATTCATAGGCCGAATGGTACATCATATACTACCGAAAGGTTTTCAGCGAGTAAAGTATTACGGATTACAGGCAACAGCGAGTTTTAAAAAATGGTATGAAGTGATAGCCCGTATTGCTGTAGATTTGGTTGATGCGATGGTAAGTTATGTAAACCGATTGAGATACGCAGATTTTTTTGAATAAGTGGCGGGGCGAAATCCTCTGTCACGCGCCTATTGTGGTGAAAAAATGGAACTTACTCGGTTGTTTCATCCAGGGAAGGGGTTTTCTATGATATATTTGCACCAGATTAGGTGTAGGTGTTTTTGTTCAACCACAGTAAGGTAAATATGAAAAACGAAGATTTTTCTAACAACATCAACTACTGGAAAGTTAAAGGAATCAATTTGGAAATGATATTTCCAAATACAGATAACATTCCAGATAAAGTGTGGATTGAACTACTTGGATGCTCTTATAGTCTGTATCGAAAAATGAAAGCAATTAATATCAAGGACAGTCGGCAAGTTAAACCTATATCTCTAATTTAATTAGAGTTGTCAATAAGTTGCCTGATAGCGACTTTATATATGAGGTTAACCTGGCAATCAAACGGTACTTGGAGAGTAAAGATGGATATAACAGAGCTGATTAGCAAAAGAAGTGGCAGGAATTGATAAAGAAGCTAAATCACCGACAAGTACATATATCAAAGAACTAAATTCAATTCTTAAAAATTTTAATGTAAAATATCAATTGAAACTCGATAATACTTGGGGGTGGCGGTTTACACAAGAAATCACAACAACCAAAATAGAATTTGAAATATAAAAAACAATTAACATATCTGATTTATAAAGGAATATTACTATGAGAACATTTATCAACAAAGCAACGAAATTAACGGCTGTAGCATTAGTATTATCTATGTTCACAGGTTGTGCAGCCATGCATACAGCAGTAAAAAAACGTAATCTTGATGTGCAAACAAAAATGAGTGAAACCGTCTTTTTAGATCCAGTTTCAGCTGATAAGCGCACTGTTTTTTTACAGTTAAGAAATACTTCTGATAAGCAAGATTTTAAACTCGATAACCAAATAACAGCAGCAATTCAAAACAAAGGTTATACCGTTGTTCAAGATCCGGATAAAGCACACTATTGGATTCAAGCTAACATTCTGAAGGTAGGAAAATCAGATTTAAGAGAGCAACAAAATATGTTGGCTGGTGGTTATGGCTCAGCTATTGTGGGTGCAGCAGTTGGCGCTCAATTCGGCAGTAATAGCGGTCAGGTTGGTATGGGGCTAATTGGTGCGGGTATTGGCTTGATAGGTGATGCAATGGTTGATGATACCTACTTTTTGATGACAACTGACCTACAAATTTCTGAAAAAGCCAAAAAAAGTGTAGTGGTAACTGAAAAGAATAACGCAGCTCTTAAGCAAGGTACATCAGGTCATAAAACTGTTACAAGTACAGAAACCGTTAATCGTAAAAAATTCCAGACTCGTATAGTGTCAAGTGCTAATAAAGTGAATCTTGATTTTGCTGAAGCGCAACCACACTTGGTTAATGGCTTAGTAAACTCTATTTCAGGTTTGTTATAAAACCTCTTTAAGTTAGGTTACTCTCAAAGGCTACCAAGTAGCCTTTTTTCTCACCTTAATTTTATTCACAGATTTTGTGGAAAATCAGCGTAATTACTGTTTATTAGTCTCGTTCCTCACACTCACTTTCAAAGGTAGTTATCTCATATCTACCTAGAATGACAACTTATTAGAACAGTTTTCGACAGCAACAAATCCAGCAGCAAAAGCCGATTTAGCAAACAGTATACAGTTGTGGTCGAGTAATATAGTTTCATACTTTAAATCGCAAGGGTGTTAAAGTACCATACTGGGTACTCAGTGACTCATTTCTTAGCGGTTTTCCCGTCAGAAACCTGAAACACGGTAGGCTTTGGCGCTTGTGAGCTGTTGATATCAAATGTGTCCATGTTCATTAAATTTTTAGGTGCGGAAAGACAATTTAATATAAAACTGTATATGAAAAATTTAAGCATATGCCAAAGTTATGTATGGCTTTTATCAAGGATATATTGGTAGCCCGAGAATAACTAAACAGGCTTATACAGGTAAAAATGTATATGCGCGAGATGATATTAATGAGCGAATTAAAAATACTGATGAAATAAATGCTAGCATAAATGGTTGGAGTATAACAGATATATACGCCACTATGCGAAATTTTTGGTGCAGGTACCGCACCTGGTTCACCTTTTGTAACGGCGGATGCTGGATTCGATATTGCTATTAAACCAACAATCGATTTTCAGCACAGCAGCAAGCTTTATTATCTAAAATAACCAACAAATTTTATTTACATAAAGGCTGTGTTACGGTTAAAGATTTGGGTAATGTGGAAGAGCCTAATAAAAATAATAAGAGGGAAAAATAATAGAAAATTATTATTTGATAGGCCAGAATTAACCTAATACAGGTCTATCAAATAATGTAATCGCTTAGAATGCAATACCTTGTTGCTTTAAAATAGATTGGGCTTCAAGTGTATTATTTTGATATTTTTTCCAACGCCCTAACGCTTTATTGTTAATTGGTTCGCGCACTTGTACTTTACTTGCAGTAGAAACAGGTGCTCTATTGGTATGAAATTCCAAGCAGCTTTGTTGCCAAGGTAAGTCACAAAATTTTATGATTTCTTTTATCTTATCGGTTGGGTTAGCAACTAAATCTTCATAGCTTAACAACTTAAAGTTAGGGTTATTTTGTAATTGAAAGTGATGGGCTAATTGATGAAACTCACTGTAAAATTTTGTCGTAGTATTAAGATCAAGAGAATAGCCGTAATATGGATTATTTATTGTGAATAATTGTCGATAATTACCGATACAGGTATCCATAGGGTTACGCAATAAACATATAATTTTGGCATTTGGCAAAGCACGTTTGATTAGGTCGACATAAAAAAAGTTAAATGGTAGTTTATCAATAAAATGTGCTGTTTCACCTGTTACAGTGCGTGTTCTATTTAAATAGGCATTGCCTAGTTTCTCAAAGTCTAAATCATAAGCTGCTGTAATGGTTTCTACATCTAGCACTTTATTTGATTTGGTTTGTGTGAGTTCTTTTATACTCATACCAAAATCTTGAAGTTCTCCCGCTGAAGTCACTAAATCATGACTTGAAATGATACGCTCTACTAGCGTTGTACCTGAGCGTGGCATGCCTAAAATAAAAATAGGTTCTTTGGTATCACAGCCTTTATTTGTAATAGGTTGTTTACTAATAGATTTTATATGGTCAAATAATTTTTGATATTCTAAAAAGTAATAATTGCTGTGCTTTAATTTGTTGTTTTTACTTTTTTCTAAATAATAAAAAGCTTTTTCATAATCACCTAAACATTCAAATTCTTTAGCTAAGGCATGGCCCAAATGTAATAACCCATCGGGGTGAGTTTGTTTATCAAATGCTATTTTTAAACGATATATATGGTTTTTATCTTTACTGATATTGCCGATATCACTTAAAGCAAAGTGTGCTTGATAATGCGCAGGATTGATTGTTATGGCATTTTCAAAAGCGAGTTCTGCAGTTTTAAAATCACCAATGAATTTACAAGATACACCATAATTGTAATGAAATTGTGCTTTAGTATTATCGAGATTTAAGGCGTGTTTAAAAAATAAAATGGCTTGTTGATGATGCTCTGTATGGCTTAAAGCAACTGCAAAAGTATCAGCGATTAGAGCTGATTTTATATTTTGTATATCTACACTTAATGTACATTTAAGTGCATTTTTTAAATCTCCTGATATTGCGTAACATTTAGCAAGTTGCGCCAAGTATTCATCTTGTTTATCAAATGACAGCGCTTTAGTAATTAGTGCGATTGCTTTTTTTAACTGACCAATTTTAAGATTAACCATAGCTAATAAAAAATAGGCATCGGCATGATTTGGATTTAACCTTAATAAAGCTATTAAAGCGCTATGTGCCGCTTTTATATCAGACTTATTAAGTGCAATTTGCGCTGTGCGATGAAGTGCTAAAATATCTTGAGTCATAACAATAATCTTATATAAAAAGCCTGAAGTAGCTTCAGGCTTGATGTTTAGAATAATATTTAGCTACAGTTATAATTCAAACTGATAGTTAAATTTTAATCCCAGGGTGCGAGGACGATTTACAAAATGTCCATAATTTCTTTGAATATTGGCACCATTTGCTGATGTAATATCTGCCCGATCACGTCTTACCGATGTGTAGGTATATTTATCGAATAAGTTGTTCACATAAAAAGTAACAGCCCATGCATCCGCTGATACTTTTGCTGATAAGTTACTTAAAGCAAAACCAGGTAAGGTTTCAGCATTATCATGTAAGCCTACTTTTGAGATCACATCGCTTTGTGCTGTAATACCGTAATTAACATCTAGCATTTTGTCATTCATCACTTCGGTTTGATAATTTAAACCTAATGAGAATTGATTTTCTGCAGAGCCAGGCAATCTATCGCCTGGCTCTGCTCCATCAGAGCCATCTTTATTAAATAAATATGGCGCATCACTGGTAAGCTCAGCTTGCGTATAAGCATAAGTTGCATAGGCTGTCATTTTATCACTTACGATTGCTCGAGATGAAATTTCGACCCCTTTTGCATTGGCACTACCCGCATTTGAAGTATATGGTAATTGACCCACTTCAGTCGCGCCAGCTATTTGCGCATCTTCCCAATCTACATTAAATAAAGCAGCATTAAAATGTAGTTTATTTTTAAACCAAGTACTTTTAAAGCCTAGTTCATAGTTTGTTGTAATATCAGGGGTATAGAGCATTTCATCCGGTTTGCCACAGCCTTTTTGAGTGCCTTCAGGTAATGGATCTGGGCAGGGAGCTAAACCATTGGAACCGCCAATTCTAAAGCCTTCACTAACAGTTGCATATGCCATAACATCGTTCGTAAATTGATAGTTCGCATTAAATTTGAATAAACTGCCGTCATCTGAGGCTTTATTTTCTTTAAATTCTAAATTAATGGCATCAGGTGCTTCACCGCTAAAAATCGTATTTGCTAATGGAAAATCGACAGCAGACTCAGCCCAGACTTTATAATCATAAAAGCGTGCCCCTAAGGTAATATTAAGCTTTTCGTTTACTGCGTAACCAAGCTCACCAAAAATGGCTTTCTCTGTTGTTTCACTGCGATCAACAGAGTAATACTCTAAATCATCAGGGCGAGAGCCTCCTAAAAACTCATCGTAATGTGGTGTGAATTCTTTACTAGAACCATCCGTTTCATTTTTATTATAATATCCGCCAACAATCCAACTTAGTGCTGATTCATTTTGAGAAACTAGACGAATTTCTTGAGTGATAGAGTTATCATCGCTGAGCTCTCTTGTAAATGCCGAAAATGATGGAAACTCTTCGTAACCATAATCGAGTCGAATAAGTAAATCTGTTTGGTCCCGCTGTCCATCAGCTTCAAATGCCGATAAACCTGTTGCAGATACTAACTCTGCAAAGCCAAGATCTGCTTTTATTTCTAGGCTTAGTAATGAGTCTTCTTTTTCTCTAGGTTCTTCATAACGATATGCAGACTCGTATTCCCCAAGCACTTGATTTAAAACATTACTTGGGTTTAATGCATTATTGTGAACAATTGAGCGACCTTCAGTATCTTGTTTTTGATGAAAGTAATTTATTGTCGTATCAAGCCAATCGGTTGGTTGCCAACGCACAGATATACGTGCCGTTGTTGTTTGTTCGCCATTCGCATCTTTCACTTTTTTTAAATTTTCATTAACTACTGTGTTATTTGTCCAATCAGGATCTGGTAGTGATACACCACCTTCTTTTACAACATAGCTATAATCAATAAAACCAGGATCGTCATAAACATTTAAACTGGCACGCACAGCCAATTGATCTTCAATGAGTGGCAGGTTAAAAATAAAGCCTGCTTCGCCACCTGTACTATCACTCTCATTGACTGAAAATAAATCTGAATATACTTCACCTGTGGTGATATCTAGCTGCGGCGCTTTTAGCATATAGCGAATTGCGCCACCTAAAGTACCCGCTCCGTAAAGTGTGCCTTGTGGGCCAATTAATACTTCAACACGTTCTACATCGGTTAAACGCATATCAATGGATACTGGAATTTCATTGATGTAAGTTGCAACTGTGCCGCCGTCAGAACCAGGACCTGATGAGTTGGTGTTTAAACCACGTACGATGATAGGTGAACCGGAACGACCGCCTTGATCTGTGACAGTTAAACCTGGTACCCAACGCGCAACATCGGCAAGTTCACTGATATTTTGATCTTTCATTACATCACCGTCTAAAGCGGTAATATTCAGTGGTGCTTCTTGGACCGTGCCTTTACGTCTGGTTGCTGAAATTTGAATTACTTCAATTGATTTATCAGCACCAACTTCTGCTGCTTGAGTTGTTATTGGTATGGCAATTGAACTGGCAATAGCCAGAGAGATCACATTTAGTTTAAACATTAAATTCCCCTTTTTATTTACTGTCTCTTTATATTTATTACATTAAATAAACATTAAAAAAACTCTAAAACAATTGAGGAAAAACGATTGTGAATGAGTATTCACCCTTTAGTGCATAATATGCAGTAGTATTGTTGTTTATACTGACTTTTATCAGAATATATTTCCAAAATTAATTTATAGTAAAAAGTTAAAAAACTGTGATTTATTGCTCAAAACATATCTATAAACAATAATTAACAATTCAATTTATTGTTTATTTGAGATGCTAAATGCCTTTTAAATTAAATTTGTAAGAGGTCCTAATTTTTCTCGATGCCTAAAGCTATTAGAGCTCGGTAAAGTTGATGTATTAGCGGGCTTGGTAGATAACGAAAATCGTAGAAAAATCGCTTTATTAGTCCCTTATAAAAAAGACTCTGAATATATCTTTGTGATCCGCACCCAATCTTCAGATATTAAAAGGTATGATGATTTTAAAGGGCTAAATGTTGGGGTAACAAAAGATACGCTATATTTTAAACGTTTTGACACAGACAAAAATATGAAAAAAATTGAGGTTAAAGATATCAAAACAGGAGTAAAGCTATTGGTTAAAGAACGCTTAGATGTAGTGATCACAGCGGAAGAAATTTTTAATAGCTCAATTAAAGAATTAGATATAGCTGATACGTAAAGCTTGCTTCTTATACCCATCAAGTTGAACGCAGTTTAAACTTTGGTTTTAGTAAAAGCAGCCACTTTAAGATCACAAAGGCAAATATTTCCACAATACAGCAGGCAACAGAGCAAGGAATATTTGTAAAAGCAATCAATGAGTTTATTGCTAAGCACCCACAGTATTACTAAATCCAAATTATCATGACTTAAAACGCTTTGAGTTGTTTAAACATGATAGTGGTGGCGTCATATTTATCTTCTTTAGGATCTTTAGCAAAATTCGGTATGATTCCAGCTGTTTGATAGCCCAAAGCCGAATATAAAGGCTCAGCCTTATCGCCTGTTCGGGTATCTAAGGTAATTAACAACTTATTGTGATCTATTGCATAATCTTCTAGCGCTGACATCAGTTTCTTAGCTACGCCTTTGCGTTGAAAGCTTGGGTGCACTAAAAGTTTAGATACTTCGGCTCTATAAGGTTGATTAGGTGGGGTATCACATACTAGTTGCACTGTTCCTGCGACTTGATCATTTATTAGCGCGACAAAAATAGCTGTATTTTTATTAATTAATTCAGGTAACACTTTATTTAACCAATAGTTTTCGCTCTTTTTTTTAGTGAAAGGTAATATAAAACTGATACTGGCACCATCGTGTACACATTGATATAAGGTATTAGTTAAATCGTTTAAATAGGCCTCAAAGTTAGTTTGGGTTAATAATATAATTTGAATATAGCTATGATCCATAATGATTACACCAAAGTGAGGTAATATTTTACAGTTTCAGATCCGATAACCTTGAAACTACTTGAGCCATTGAGTGTGTAACGTAAGCAATCTCCTGATTTAAGCTCATATGCTTTACCCTCAATTGAAATCATTAAATGGCCTTGTTGTAACACTAAATGGTGCTCTAAATTGGGGATAGGAGAGTGTTCATATTGTATATGACTATTTTCAGGTAATTCGCAATGAATCACTTCAGCACGTAACTGCTTATTTGGTGGAGATACACAACGGCGTTTGAATCCGCTTTCAGAGTCTAGCCATTCTATTTGTTCGCTAAATTTAATCAAACTGGCACTTTGAGACTCTACCATTAGCATTAAACGCGATAATGTAATGTTAAATGCAGTACATAACTTAGCTAATACTTGCGCGGTTGGGCTGACGTCGGCTTTTTCTATTCGAGATAAGCTTGCACGACTCACTCCTGATGCATTAGCTAGCATATCTAAAGACATACCATGCTCGATACGAAGTTGTTTTAAGTGTATTGCCAATGTATCCATCGGACTTGTTTCGACTTTCATAACGATAACATTAATTCTCTAATGTGGGAATAATTACCTTTTTAGAGAATCAATGCAAGCAGAAGATTTAATTTTGATACTTCTTAAATAATAAATGCCACGCTAATTACAGTAAAAATGTTATTGAAGGATAAATCTTGTAGAACTGAAGCATTTATTTTACTAAGCCAATGATATGGATTAGATTATAAATTCAATCGCTTATTATCAGGATTTAATGAAAAGGAAGTTCTGATTTTGTGAATACCTACCCTATACACAAGGAGCAACTTACACATGTTGAAACATGTTAAAAATATATCGGTATTATCTACGGCCGCTATTACTTTGTTACTTTCATTTCCAAGTATTTCTGCGGAAAAAGTCGAAAGTAAACGGGTGAACTATGACGATATTTTTAATCTAGAATATGCTGCATCACCTCAGGTTAGCCCAAATGGTGAGTATGTTATTTACGAACGTCGTTCTATGGATATTATGAAAGACGGCACCCGTATCAACTTATGGCAAGTGAATATAGACGGTAGTGAACATGAGCCGGTATTTTCAGGTAAAGCCAACTATCGTATGCCGCGTTTTTCTCCTGATGGCAAACGTTTAGCATATTTGTCATCCCATGAAGGTGATAACCAGCTTTATATAGTGTGGCTTGAGTCTGGCAAAACTGCGCGAGTCACTAATTTACAGTTTTCGCCAAGTGACATTTCTTGGTCTCCCGACGGTAATTCAATTGCATTTTCAATGTTTAAACCAGGTAAATTAAATAGTTTATTTAAAGGTATGCCTAAAAAACCTAAAGGTGCAAATTGGGCTGGCACTGCGAAATACATAGATCAAATGAATTACCGCAGAGATGGCGGAGGTTTTACTAAAGCAGGCTATACACATATTTATGTTGTACCAGCACTTGGTGGTACAGCGAGACAAGTTACATCAGGTGATTTTCACCATGGTGGCGTGATCAATTGGTCTAAAGATAGTAAAAATATCATTATAGATGGTGACCGCCATGCTGATTGGCAAGATAGACCCATCGAATCTGATATTTATCAAATCAATGTTAACACTGGCAATGTAACCACTTTAGTTAAAAGAGATGGACCAGATAATAATCCACGCATGAGTCCTAATGGTAAAAAAATCGCATACTTGAGTTTTGAAGATAAAAAATTATCAAGCCAAAATTCACAACTTCATGTGATGGATAGCGATGGAAACAACATTAAAAATCTAACAGCATCGTTAGATCGTAATGTGAGTAATATTCACTGGGCGCAAAATGGCAAAGGCATTTATTTTTCATATGATGATCATGGTCAAAGCTACGTAGGCTATGTTGATTTAAAAGGAAAGCTAACAAGTAAGCTGGTAAAGATTGGTAGTCAATCTCTCGGTCGTCCATATACTTCAGGTGATTACACTGTTGCAGATAATCGCGCTTTAGTATTCACAAAAGCAAATAATCAGCGTCCTGCAGATTTAGCGATTATCAATAAAAAAGGCAAAGTAACAACATTAACGCAATTAAACGAAGATATTTTTGCTCATAAAGATTTAGCTAAAGTTGAAGCGATAAAAGTTAAATCATCGGTAGATAGCCGTGATATTGAAGCATGGATAGCATTACCACCTGGGTTTGATGCAAGTAAAAAATACCCAATGATTTTGGAAATCCATGGCGGTCCACATGCTGCTTACGGACCAAACTACAGTACTGAAGTGCAATTAATGGCAGCAAAAGGTTATGTTGTTGTTTGGGCAAACCCTAGAGGAAGTACCTCTTATGGCGCAGAGTTTGCTAATACAATTCATCATAATTACCCTTCTCAAGATTATAATGATCTTATGGATGTGGTTGATGGTGTCATTGGCAAAGGGTATGTTGATGAGTCACAGTTATTTGTAACAGGTGGTTCAGGTGGCGGTACTTTAACAGCTTGGATTGTTGGTCAAACAAACCGTTTTAAAGCCGCAGTGGTCGCAAAGCCAGTAATTAACTGGATGAGCTTTAGTTTAACAGCAGATGGTTACTCATATTTCACAAAATACTGGATGCCAGGTATGCCATGGGAGCACGCAGATCATTTATGGAAGCATTCTCCGTTATCATTAGTTGGTAATGTTAAAACACCGACTATGCTATTAACCGGTGAAGTTGATTACCGTACACCTATGAGTGAAACTGAGCAATATTATCAAGCGCTTAAATTGCAAAATGTAGATACTGCTATGGTGCGAATTCCCAAAGCTGCTCATGGAATTGCTGCCAGACCAAGCAACTTAATACAAAAAGTTGGTAATGTACTGGCTTGGTTCGAGAAATACCGAACCACAGAATAAAAAATATTCACATTACTAAAATTAAAAAAGTCACCAACAGTTTACTTGGTGACTTTTTATTTTTTATTAGATGTGTTTCACACTTATATCATTATAGTTACTTTTCAAATGCTAATCGCTTAGCTACAAGCGAAGTATCAATGACTTTTTGACCATCATAAACTTGCTGACCATTAACCCAAGTACTTGCAATATTTGCACTAAATTTATGATTTAAAAAAGGTGACCAGCCACAATGATACAAAAGAGACTCTTGTGTCACAGGTGTTGTCTTATCAATATCGACTAACACTAAATCAGCATAATAGCCCTCACGAATATAACCTCTATCTTTTATGGCATAGCGTATGGCAGGGTTATGTGCTGTTTTTTCAACTACTTGTTCTATAGAAAAAGTTTTTTGTTGAACCTGATCTAGCAAACTTAATAATGCATGTTGTACTAGTGGTAAACCTGCGGGTGCTTGTGGGTAAGGAACCTGCTTTTCAGCCCAGGTATGAGGCGCATGATCAGTTGCAATTATATCAATGCGACCATCATTTAACGCTGATAACAATGCTTGGCGGTCACTCTCTTTTTTAATCGCGGGATTACATTTTATTTGATTACCTAAACGCTCGTAATCGTTTTGAGAAAACCATAAATGATGTACACAAGCCTCAGCTGTAATGGCTTTGCCTTTGATAGCCCCAGGTGAAAATAAATCTAGCTCTTTTGCTGTTGTGATATGGAGTACGTGTAATTGACTACCACAACGTTTTGCAAGATTTACAGCATAAGATGAAGAGGCATAACAGGCTTCATCATCACGGATAATAGGGTGATCTTGTATTACAATGTCGCGATTGAGTAAATCAATGCGTGCTTGATTTTTGGCGATCACTGGGCCGCTTTCACAGTGGGTAACAATTAAAGTGGGTGACTCTTTAAAAATATTTTCAAGGGCAGTTTCATTTTCTACGAGTAAATTACCTGTTGATGCGCCCATAAACACTTTAACGCCACAATGTTTACTGGGATCTAAGCGTTGAATTTGAGCAAGATTATCTTCTGTGGCACCAAGGTAAAAAGAGTAATTTCCTAAACTGCTATTAGCTGCGATATCAAATTTTGCTTCTAATGCTTCAATGCTTGTTGTTGCGGGTGATACATTAGGCATTTCCATAAAACTTGTGATACCGCCTGCAACCGCGGCTTTAGACTCACTGGCTATTGTACCTTTATGTGTTAATCCAGGCTCACGAAAATGAACTTGATCGTCTATCATGCCAGGCAATAAATACTTGCCTTGTGCATCTATAAAAGGCTCGTTATTTGATGGTGAAATGTTAGGGGCTATTTTATGTATGCGTTCTCCTTTTATTTGAACATCTACGGTAAGTGTTTTACCTTCGTTTACCACATGGGCGTTCTTAATTAGCATTATTACTCCTGCTTAGTTTATTAAATTAATTCTGTCCTTTGACTTAGCTGAAATGGTTGCATGTATTACTTTAAATGGTATTGAGACACCTAGTGCGAAAGCTATAAAATGATGAAAAATCACTTTATAGCTTTCATATGAGCATGAACTAATTGGTAAATAACGCGTTTTGTTGTATTACTACTCTTGCCAAGCAGGGAAAGGGTCTGCTAACGTTTCCCAGTAATTACGGCCACGTAATACTTCCTCTTCAGTTAATAAGCAATCATCTAATGCTTGAGAAAAAGCGGCCTGATTGAGGTTTTGACCAATGAATACCAGTTCTTGACGCATATCACCAAATGGTTCAACCCATTGTGATTCAATTGACTCTAAATATTCAGGCTCAGTTGGCCAGCTCTCTTTTGGAACAGCTTTCCAAAACATGCCTGAAAAGCCATAACGTGCAATGCCACCAGCTTGGGACCATTGGCCGGCAAATTCAGGACGTGTTGCTAACCAAAAATAACCTTTAGAGCGTAATAACTTGCCAAAGTCTCTGGTGTTGTGTACTACATCATAAAATTTTTGCGGATGAAAAGGACGTCGAGCTAGGTAACTAAAGCTTGAAATACCGTATTCTTCAGTTTCAGGCACATGTTCTGAACGCATTTCTTTGAGCCAACCAGGCGCTTGCTGTGCACGTTCAAAATCAAATAAATTCGTACCTAAAATATCATCAACAGGTACATTACCATTTGAAATTGGCATAATCCGGGCCTCAGTATTAAGCGTACTTAATATTGCAGTCAATTTATCTATATGACTGCTATCAACTAAATCTGTTTTGCTGATCAAAATAACGTCTGCAAATTCTACTTGGTCAATTAATAAATCCGCAACACTACGCTCATCTTCATCACCTAAAGATTCACCAGCTTCTTCTAAGCTTTTTGCTTCTTCATAATCTTTTAGGAAATTAATGGCATCAACGACAGTAACCATAGTATCAAGCTTAGCGACATCACCAAGAGAGACGCCATCTTCATCCGCAAACGTAAATGTTTCAGCCACTGGAAGCGGCTCTGAAATGCCAGTTGATTCAATTAGTAAATAATCAAACTGACCATTTTTAGCAAGTTCATTAACTTCTAAGAGTAAATCTTCACGTAAAGTACAGCAAATACAGCCGTTGCTCATTTCTACTAGTTTTTCTTCACTGCGATTGAGCGATACATCATTTTTTACTTGGCTTGCATCGATATTGATTTCACTCATATCATTTACGATAACAGCGACTTTTCGACCTTGTCGGTTGTTAAGAATATGACTGAGTACGGTGGTTTTACCAGCCCCTAAAAAGCCTGATAACACGGTGACGGGTAGTCGTGTTGGTTGGTTCATTAAATTGCCTTACTTTCTACATTACTTATAGATATGTTATATTATAACAAAAGTATAATAAAGTAATGACGAGTCAAATTATTTAAAGCCGCGATAGCAAGTGTGCATGTGTTCATAAGATTTTTTAAAAGAAATAACAGCTTATATACTCAATACGCGCTCAACATAACTTGAATTTAAAAATGCGGTTTAGGACTTTAAAAAATAAAAAGACACATAGCAGTCCCTAAGCTTGTATCAAACTAAAGCTTAGTGACTTATTTTACGGTTTCGATAAACATACCTATGTTGTTTATCGCTTATACTTGATAATTGTTACAATATAACATTACAATGCGAGCGTAACCGTCATTGTAATAATTAAGGTATTTGTTATGAGCGCATTAGTGATGCCCACACCTGAAGAGAATACGCAACTTATGCGTCGTTTAGCCACATCTAATACACCAGATATTTTGGCTCATATTTATCAAGATGATGTCAATATCGCCATTTGGCAAAATGGTCTATCAGAGCAAACACATGAACAAGCAACACAATTAATCATTGATGAAGGCAAGCTCAACCTTGAAATTGCAGCTGGACCAGATGATGTCATTACACAATTGGTGAACAAACATTCAGGCTTAACAGACACACATCACTTAAATCAGCACATACAAACACTAGTGGATATGTTCTGTACTTTATTTGAATTAAAACGTGCAGGCATTCGTTTAAGTATTTTAGATCAAGCAATGTGCCCAAAGTTCCATGTTGATAAAATTCCTTGTCGTTTAGTTTCAACATTTTCTGGTCCTGCAACACAATGGATTGCTCATCAAGATGTTGTTTATTCTAAACTTGGTAAAGCAAGCTTCAATGTGAGTGATGATGTGTCAGGCATATATACTGACGCTAACCAAATACAAACAATGCGCACTGGAGATGTTGCGTTATTAAAAGGCAGTAATTGGCAAAATAATGAACATGCTGGACTTGTTCATCGTTCGCCTAAACAGTCTAACAATCAAAAAAGATTAGTGATCACACTCGATTTTATCGATTAAACAAAATCACTTTTTCAAGTATGCTTACAGTGTTAATGATTTATTGGCACTGCTGTACATAAAATAAACTGAATTAACCCGGTTTTATAAAAATACGACAACTAACTAAAAGAACGAGTACTATGAAGATAAGAAAATCGCTTAGCTTAGCGCTAATGTTACCCTTAGTTTTTATGGCTGGAGCACATGCTTCTGCTATAAAACAAACGAAAGGTGATTTTGAAGATAAATTCCGTCAACTTGATGAAGTATTACCTACACCCAATGTGTATAGAAATGCAGCAGGTGAGCCTGGTGAGCGTTACTGGCAACAAAAAGTTGATTACAAAATAAAAGTATCGCTAGATGAAGAAAAACGTCGTCTTTCAGCTAGCCAAAAAGTGACTTACCAGAATAACTCTCCTTATAGATTAAAGTACCTTTGGGTACAGCTAGATCAAAATATCTTTAAAGAAGACTCTATAGCAAATCGTGCCAATAATTTTGCTGGTATCGGTCGTCGTGGTCCTATGACTAAAGCAGGTGATAAAGATACTCCGGCTAAGTTAAGCTTAGGTGAATTACGTCGTCATCAATTCATGGCTGATAACGAATTAGGTTATGAAATTAGCAAAATAAGCGATAGCCGCGGTAAAAACCTAGACTTTACAGTTGTTGGTACGCAAATGCGTATTGATTTACCAAAACCATTAAAGTCAGGCCAAAAAGTAAAATTTAATATCGATTTTGCTTTTAATATTGTTGAAGAAGATGCTGTTTCTGCACGTTCTGGTTATGAGCACTTTCCAAAAGATCCACGTGAAGGCGGCAACGATATTTTCTTACTGGCACAGTGGTTCCCTAGATTACATGCTTACACCGATTATGAAGCTTGGACGAATAAAGAATTCTTAGGCCGTGGTGAGTTTACGTTAGAATTTGGCGACTACGAAGTTGAAATTGACGTACCTGCCGATCACATCGTAAGTGCAACTGGTGTGCTGACAAATCCTAAGTCTGTCTTAACTTCAATACAGCGTAAACGTTTAGAGAAAGCAAAAACTGCAAAACGTCCAGTGTTTGTTGTTACTGAAGAAGAAGCATTAGAAAACGAAAAAGCAGGTACAACTAAGCGTAAAACTTGGAAGTTTAAAGCTGAAAATGTGCGTGATTTTGCATGGGGTTCTTCGCGTAAATTTATGTGGGATGCAAAAGGTTATAAACAAGGTGGTGACGATATGCCACATGTTATGGCTATGTCATTTTACCCTAAAGAAGGTGGTGATTTATGGAAAAAATATTCAACAGAATCTGTGATCCATACAATGGAAGTATATTCACGTTTTTCATTTGATTACCCTTATCCAACTGCACAATCAGTTAACGGCCCTGTAGGCGGCATGGAATATCCAATGATCACCTTTAATGGCCCGCGAACTGAGCTGCAAGATGATGGCACGCGTACTTATTCTCAAGCTGAAAAGCGTTTCCTAATTGGTGTAATTATTCATGAAATTGGTCATATTTACTTTCCAATGATTGTAAATTCAGATGAGCGCCAATGGACTTGGATGGACGAAGGTTTAAATAGCTTCTTAGATGGTGTTGCTGGTCGTGAATGGGATCCAACTATTCCTTGGGGTGTAGAGCCTCGTGATATCGTAGGTTACATGAAATCTGAAAAGCAAGTACCTATCATGACACAATCAGATAGTGTATTACGCTTAGGTCCTAATGCGTATACTAAACCTGCTGCTGCCCTAAATATTTTACGTGAAGTAATTTTAGGTCGTGAGCTGTTTGATTTCGCATTTCAAGAATATTCAGATCGTTGGAAATTTAAACGCCCAACACCATCAGATTTTTTCCGTACTATGGAAGAAGCATCAGGTGTTGATTTAGATTGGTTCTGGCGTGGTTGGTTCTACTCAACAGATCATGTAGATATCTCAATCGATAAAGTATATAAATTACGTTTAGATACGCATAATCCAGACATTGATTTTGCACGTTTACGTGATATTGAAAATGACAAACCATCGTCGTTATTTGTTGAGCGTAATAAAGCTGAAGGCAAAAAATTATGGATAGATCAAAATCCAGATATTACAGACTTTTATGATACTAACGATAGATTTACAGTTACAAATAAAGAGCGTAATAAGTATCAGAAATTCTTAAAAGATCTTAAACCTTGGGAGCGTAAAACACTTGAGCGTGCAGTTGCTGAAGATAACAACTATTACGTACTTGAGTTTTCAAACCTAGGTGGTCTAGTGATGCCTATTATACTTGAACTTAGCTATGCTGATGGGACTAAAGAATCTCAGTATATACCTGCAGAGATCTGGCGTCGTACACCTAAACATGTTCGTAAGCTGATAGTAACAGATAAAAGCAAAACGCTTGTAGATGTCACTGTTGATCCAGGTTGGGAAACAGCTGATGTAGATGTAGAAAATAACCATTACCCACGTCGTATTATTCCTTCTCGTGTAGAAGCTTATAAAGCTAAAAAACGTTCTGGTAAAGTTCATCGCGATATCATGCAAGATATCAAAACAGAACTTAAAAAAGACGAAGACGATAAAGAAAAACAAGATAAAGGTAACTAAGATTGAAACAGCTTACTTCTATAATAGCTGTTGTTTTTATGCTGATTGCGAACCTAGCGTTCGCACATCAGCAAAAAGCAGCTGAAACAACTGTTTTATTTAATAAAAAGTCTCATAAGCTTGAAGTGATGCATCGCTTTTATTTACATGATACTGAACATGCAGTTCAGCATTTATTTAATAAAGATGCGGATATTTTAAATTCAAAAGATACGCAAAAATCATTTGCTAATTATGTTGCAAAGCAATTTTTAGCTCGTGATTTAGCTAACAATGCATTACCTCTAAGTGATGTTGGTTTTGAAGTTGAAGGCAAGTTTTTTTGGGTGTATCAAGAAACAGCCCTGCCTGACAACATTAAAGGTATCAAGTTATTTAATGGTACTTTACGCTCTCTTTGGCCAACTCAAATTAATATGGTCAATATAGAAGGCAAAGGCAATATACGTACTTTGTATTTTTCTGAAAATAAAGATTGGCTTACAGCTAAATTTTAGTTTTCAATCAGGTGCTGTTCATCCAGAGCAGCACTTTTATCATGGAGAAACTAAATGGAAGCTATCGTAGTGATAGTGGGCTTTTTAGGTGCAGGTAAAACGACCTTACTTAAAAAGTTAGTCGAAACTGCATTTGAGCGTGATTGGAGCCCATTTGTAATTTTAAATGATTATGAAAGTGCCAGTCTTGATGCCGCCCAACTAAGTCACAAAATAAACCCTAATTTTTTAAAAGCCCTCAACGGGAGTTGTATTTGTTGCAGTGGTATCTCTGAGTTACGAGAATCAGTTAATCGTATTCAAGCGCGTGATAATGGCATAACGTTTATAGAAGCCAATGGTACTACCGATGCTTGTTCATTAATGGGCTTTTTAGGTGTGGGTATCAACCAGCGTTTTTTATCGCCAATTCAGCTATCTGTTGTTGATGTTAAAAATTGGCAGCAACGCGGCGAGCATAATGAACTTGAAGCTAATCAAATCCAGGTATCATCAATTATTGTGCTCACTCATGAAGATAAAGTCGATGAAAAGCGTATTGCATTTGTTAAACAACAATTAAAAACACTTAATCCAAGTGCCACGATTTTAACATCAGACATGTTAAATATTGAGATGCTGCCAGAAGTGAGCCCATCTCATAACCAAGCTGATAAATTACCACACCACAAAGCACATTGGGCATCGAGTTCGACCGACTTACCGCCATTGCCTGATTACATGTGTGTCAAAGATATTTGTGAAGCTTTACCTAAGTCAATTTTAAGAATTAAAGGGTGTACTAAAATAGCCAACGAGCCTCACTATACGTATTTTGAACGTTGTCCTGATGGTGAAGTTTATGTCAGGCCATATAAAGGTGAACCTACAACTGGTGCTAAGTTATTAACTATAGGACCTGGAAGTGATAAAGCACTCTTAGAGCGTGTGATAAATCAAGCTCTTAAACAGTCAAGTAAGCGCTAATTTAAAAAGCAGGTATTACTCATTAAGTGTTCATCTCGATACCTGCTCAAAAGCTCTATTTTCGCTAGTCTTGAATAAAGACCAGATATAGTACATTAATTTAAAGCCTTTCCATTTTTTATATTCTCAAGTATTTCCTTTTTCTTGTATTTAGATGGGTTAATTTAATTGATTTGTAGATATGATTTTATTTTTAACTTTATTAAATAAAAACAATGAATTAAAATTAGTTTCTGATTGTGGTATTTATCAGGCGCAATAATCAAGAGAGAGATAATGAAACTTAGAAAATTAAAAATATTTAGTGCAGTCATCTTTATGTTTACAAATAACCTCATGGCAACAGTTGGTTACGCTGATGAAACTGATGATTTAATCAAAAAAATAATGATTGAACGAAGTATTCCCGGGCTTCAATTAGCGATAGTGAAAAATGGGAAAATAATTAAGTCTCAAGCCTATGGTCAATCGAATATACAGCATTCAGTTAAAGTAACAGAAGAAACAGTATTCCCAATTAATTCAATGACAAAGTTATTTGTAGGGGTTGCTGTTATGCAACTTGTAGAACTAAATAAATTGACGCTAGATGATGAAATTGGAAAGCATTTACCTGAATTACCTTCATCATGGCATCATATTAAAATTAAACAGTTATTTGCCCATACATCTGGTTTGCCAAATATTTTAAGTGGGAGACATGTTGATTTAATTGCTAGTAATGATCCTGATGCTGCTTGGCAAAAAGTACAAACAAAACCATTTAAATTTAGATCCAATTCTCAGTTTCAATATAATCAAACCGGTTATGTTATTTTAGGCAAGCTGATTAATAAATTAGCAAATCAAAGCTTTACCGATTTCATTATTGAGCATCAACTTGTAAAAATTGGTATGCCATTAACTAAGCAAGCTGGCTTTGCGTATTTAGAAGATGTCATAACTAATCAAGCAAACCAATATAGATTTAGACAAAATGGGAAATTACGTAATGAGTTTGCTGAATTTGCACCATTAATGAGAGCTGCCGCAGGTATGAGTGCCAATGCTAATGAACTTGCTAAATATACGATAGCATTACAAAGTGGTGCGATATTAAATGAATCAAGTTTAAATGATTTATGGGATCCAATTGTATTGAATAACGGTCGTACTGCGGGTTTCAGTTCATTTGAAAATGGTTACGCTATTGGTTGGCAAGTGGAAAATAGAAAAGCACATAGAGGTGTCAGTGCCAGTGGAGCAAACGCTAATACACTTATGATTTATCCTGATGATGATTTATCTATTATTATACTGACTAATTTATTAGGGGCTTTGCCGATACAATTTGTTGATGAGATAGCAAGTATCTATATTCCTGACATGAAAAAAGAAAATGGCTGGCAAGTGCCTTTTGAAGTGCTTAAAGCGGAAGCGGCTAATAACGCTTTTGAAAATATAGTGCAAATAACATCTAAGATAGAAGCACAGTTTGGCGTTTTTTTTAATGTAGGTGAAATAAATCACTGGGGATACGAGCTCATAAACCAAAAAAATTATGAAGGAGCATTAGCTGTATTTACCTTAAATACAATTTTAAACCCTGATGTTACAAATACATTTGATAGCCTAGGTGAAACCTATTTTGTGATAAAACAATACAAAAATGCATTGGTTAATTATGAAAAAGTACTTGATCTAGACCCAAGTAATCGTTGGGCCAAAAAGCAAATAAAGGCAATTAACCAAGCCTATAAATAATATTGTAAATTAAAAAACACTCATTTATAGCGAGGCATATATCACCTATATGTATTATTGGTGATATTCGCCACTTATATGTGATGAACTTCAAAATTTTCTATTTACTATTTTTAATGTCTTTAAAGCATTAAAGTGTAATGATCAAATGTTGTAATTTTGTTATAGCCCAATTGTTTATAAAGTGTTTGTGCTTGATGATTATCAACTGATGTACACAGTTTTAATGAATGGGCATGTGTATCGATAGCATATGCTGTTGCCGCATTCATGAGTGATTTCCCCACTTTTAATTGACGAAAATCAGGTGATACAAACAAGTCATTTAAGATCCACATTTTTTGCATCGCAGTGGACGAAAATGCAGGGTACAGTTGCACAAACCCAACAGATTGTTTATCTAATTCAGCGAATAAAATGACCGAATCCTTATTGTCTAACCGTGCTTTGATAAACGCAGTCATCAGCACAGTTATCAACTTAGTCAGCCTAAAGGCAAAACTAAAAAACTACTGAGATGAATGATATAACTTCTAACTAGGTGGCCAGAATTACTGTACCACTACAATTTTGTCACGTTAGTGATTATTAAACTTTAGATGTTTTTTGTATTTATTTTAGACATAAAAAAAGCCCGAAAGGGCTTTTTTGAAAATTCATATCAACCGTCACCGATATGAGCAATGTAGCAAGTAATAAGGGTTGATCATCGACAGCTTAGTATCAAAGGGCGATAGTTACTAACCTATCAATGATCTTACAGTTTTACGTTCTGTTTAACGTCTTACAGGGTTCTTTTTTATCTAAAATAAGCCTGGCTTCCTGCCAATATGTCGTCCTTGGGTCTGAGGTTAGGTACTGTGTTTCGTTGATAATGATTATCAATTAGAATTGATTCTAAGTCAATCTATAAATGATAATTATTTTCATTTGTTTGTTGCGGCTTAATTAATATAACTAGGCAGTAATTTCATCATGTTAGCTTTTTAGAAATAGTGCTCAACCAATTACGAGCCTCTTCTTCACTACCCACATCATGTAAAATAACTTCGGCCTGATCATTAAATTGATCTTGCCACAATAATGGACCTAACGCTTTCATATGATCTTTTGATTTTATAGTTGCGACAAATCGAAGGTTCGTATCTGCAATAAGTCGAGGAAAATGCACATCCTTGATATATTCTTTAATGCTAGGAGAAAACACTCCAATAGTCATATCAGCTTTCACAATTACTTTTTCAACAGGGTAAATTAAAAATATATCATATATTTTTTGAAGAATTGTAAGAATAATATCATCATGATCTTCTGTATTATATTCTAACCATTCATGGATAAGGAGCTCATTTTCTTTTTCATAGAAAATTTTTATTATGTTTTTGTCTTGGTCGTTATCTGCTAAGTTAGGCTTTCGAAGCGCCTGCTTTGAATAGAATTATTCTGCTTATTAAGTAAATCTCTAGTACTCCAGACTTTACCGTTAGTTGCTAAACCAAGTTTTATATAATCATCGTTTTGAGTTTCAATAAATGTTTTCAGTCAAAGTAGAGTGGGCTGAGCTATGTTTTTTGATGCTTAATATACTGTAGGCAATTGCGCTATTGTATCTAGACATAGATCCGGAAGTATTGAGCATAATATTTAATCTTGAGGTTATTTGGGCTTTAGTGGAAATACTCATTAACCAACAAATGAAAATAGCTGTAAATTTTATTTTAATTTTAAATCCCTTATAAAATAAGATGTTAAATATCGTTTTCGTGCTTTAATACATCAGTTATAGCTTAAATGTATATAATTTCACACTGCTAAGAAAGTAATAAATTTTAATATTTTGAAGGACTATTAGCACTTTTCAATAATGGTTTATATTTATTTCAGGCAAAAAAAAAGCCCAAAAGGGCTTTTTTGAGAATTCATATCAACCGTCACCGATATGAGCAATGTAGCAAGTAATAGGGTTGATCATCGATAGCCAGTATCAAGGGGCGATAGTTACTAAGCTATCAATGATCTTACAGTTTAACGTTCTGTTTAACGTCTTACAGGGTTCTTTCTTTTATCTAAATAAGCCTGGCTTCCTGCCAATATTTCGTCCTTGTGGTCTGAGGTTAGGTACTGCGTTTCGTTGAGAATGATTATCAGTTAGATCTATTGCTGTGTCAATACTTAAATGATAATTATTTTCATTTATTTGTTGGTTCTATTTTTACTAAATTAGCTAGAGGCTTTAAATTGCTATAGATGTTGTAACTTTATAACCCTATCAAGATAAATCTGATTTATAAAAAGGTCTTTTGGATTACAAATTCGTGTTGTTTATTATAAAGGGTGCTCTTGCGACATATACGACGATCAGGTTTTATTTTGTTAATCAAATCTGACAGTCGTAAATGTCCTTTAGGTTGGATCTCGATTTAAACTAATGAGACACTTTCAGCACTTGTGATCTGCTCACCATTCCAAATAAGTGCGAAGTGTGTGCTTTGAATTATTTCTTGTACATTTTTTGGTGTAAGCATCGCCCAGCAAATCGCACCTTCATTTCTAACACTGTTGTATTTGATTGTTTCTATGCCTGCATTTCTGAGTTTGTTACCTAACTGTCTAGCATCCGTATAGTTTTGTTTATCATATACGGGATCTGTTATATCTAAATTCGTTAAGTCGTGAATTTTTCCCACATTAAACTTAACTTTAAGCCCTCTAAGGACGATACGATCATAATGCAACCCAGAAACTTTACTAAAATAGTTTTGTTGATGGTGAGTGACTTCAGCCAATGCTGTTTCCATGCTATCAGCAACATATAGTACACCAGCATCCCCATAAGAAAACCTAGAACCATCTGGATTGATATGAGTAAAAGGAGCTGTAGCGTATGAACATCCAGTAATACCAAATGGAATATCATTTTGATTAACTAGCCCAAGATCCCCTATTTCAGCTTTCAATCTTGGGTTTGTTAATGACTGTAGTAAAAATAGATCTTCAAATTCATCCGAATCTGCTACATCATCAAACATGTCTATTGTTGGATACTTTGAGTTTATTAACCTATAACCAATTAACACTATCGTCATTACTCCACTACCATTGTGCACCTCTCATAGCGTCAATTCTCTTGAATGTTTCATATAAAGAACCAAAGCTACCAGTTGCAATTACATCTAACGGTTTTTTACCGTTAAAAAATTCATTATTATTTTCAAAACCCATAAAGCCATAAACATTCTCAGGGTTATCAAACACAAGCCTTAACGCTTGATGCATATTTAATAGATACGATAAACGCTCTATTTGGTCATTATTGAGGTTTGCCCTAGTAGGGTCTTTTTTTACATTGAAATAGGTAGCCCTACCTAGCTGTAGAATATTAATCGCTTGGTCAGTACTAGCCCCCCATTTATCTAAAATATTCAATGAAGCTTTCAAACCCGCTGTAGTTGCTTTTTTAATTTCAGCCTTTTCAGCCTTTTCAGTATTTTTATCTTGTGATGTTTTCATTTTATCCGCCTTCTTCAACTTAAACTGAGCCTAAAGTTTAAGTTAAATAAAGTCCATAATTGAACTGTAAATCAATAATAGTCTAAAATAATACTTTTTGAAATGATTTTTGTAAATATTATTAAGCAGCATCAGAACTTCAATCACTATTTCTAAGGTTATAAGCAGAGAGTAAAATTTGATCCAAATACGAGACTGTTGATTAATAACGTATAGATTTTAAGGTGGAAGCCTGATCACTTAAGGAGTGTGGGCAAGGCGGTTACTTCACTTAATGACCGCCTTTGAAAGAAGCAGACCTTTGTTTTTTATTCATTAATGGTGACTTTGAGCCTATTACAGTCATTATACTTAGTGACTTTTCAGTATAATTGGAAATAAATACTGAACAGCAAATAAGTTAAAGTTGATTGTTAACTTTTAAATTTTTCCATAAATAACTTCATTACATCAGAATCATCGCACGGCTTGATATGTTGTAGCGCAGGTTTTGTTGATAAAGAATAAAAACCATAAAATCAATTGGATACGAATATATATCTTCGATATAACTGTCGCATATAAATTACAAAGCATGCAGTAAACTTTTTTAGGCCTCTGTATTTAATGTTATGTTTTTCTAAGCGATTTAATTTATATTAATAGATCTCAGTGCGTGAAGTTTATACAAATGTTAACCCGTTATGTGTTGTGCTAATTTATTTGTGAAATAGGTATGTATTAGCAGTGCATTGATTGATACCTCAATGATTCTTAAATATTTTATAAAATAACAGACTTAATGCTAATCATGCATGACATTAAGTCGGTTATTTGATTTTGCTAGCTTATTATTTATAAACCCACTTTATTAGCTGTTTTTATAAAACGGTAAATAGATTAACAAGTGGGTTGATCATTATATATTAAAACTGATAGCTTAAAGTTGCTTTAAAGTTACGACCTAACTCACCAGGATCATTGGCTTCACTGGCTGGTGCTCTAAGGTATCTTTCATTAGTTATATTATCTATTCCAATAACGAAACCTAAACCAGATAACTTGCCATTTGGAGAATAACTTACATTTAAATTAAATAATTCGTAAGAGTCAGTACCATAGCCCGCATTTAAATATTGTTCCGGTAATCTATCTTGCTTTGCATAAGCTAATATCTGACCACCAATATTAAGACTCTCAAGTAGCTGATAATTTAAGTTGATTGATAATTTGTCTGCAGGGGCATCAGCATAAGGCTGCTTTTGATAATCTATACTACCTAAGAAAAAGTTAGGCATACCTTCAACATCCATATTCATTGATGAGTATCCAAGATAAGCATCAAATTTACCTAGTTGGTAATTAAGCTCTAATTCAACTCCTTTATTAATTAATAATCCGATATTTTTAGCGCTGTAATCTCTATGTGTTGCTACAGGTATTCCATTTTCAGGTTGAGGGCCTGGAGAACCTTGTATCTTATCGCCATCATCATTAATGTAATACATAAAAGGTACGTTATTGATGTAATTATCGATCTCATTGTCGAAATAAATCGCTTTAAAGCTTAAGTAATCTGAAAAGAGCGTATCTTGCCAAGATAATCCAAATCCAATTTCATAGTTTTTAGATGTCTCAGGTTTTAAATTAGGCTGAGGTTCTGAATAGCAAATTTTCCCGCCTATATGACAACGCCATTCATCTTTTTTATAAAGCTCTTGCACCGAAGGTGCTCTAAATGCTTCAGCATATTTTAAATAAAAATTTAAAAAGTCAGTGGTTTTAATTGTTAACCCGAGTTCTTTAGAAAGTGAACCATCATCATTATTACTATAATCTACAAACTTATTACTACTACGCTTATAAGTATCATAACGAATTCCTGCAGTAGATAATAAATGACCATCAAAAAATTCAGCTTGATCAATTATTGAAAAAGATAAGCTTTTGGCATCACTATCACCATAATAGGTGTTGATATTGTCATCGGTATACTCTGACTGTGTAAAGCTTTCGCTTTCATAATTAAATTCAGTGGCTAAACGGTGGTTTATAAAGCTTTCAAGTTCAGTTAAATTGGCAATTCTTATTCCAGTTCTTTTAGTCGCCCCCTCACTTATTTTGTCAAAACTGATTTGATTACCACGACGCTCTATGTAACCTTTGGTTTCTTCTTGATAGTTTTTCTTTGAGTAAACAAGTTGAACATCAAGGTCTATCAAAGCACTATCTGGTTGATAAGTATAATTGGCCATAGCTTCAATATAGTCATTTTGATAATCTTCAGCTAAGGTTGGGTAATTAATTGCGTGAGATTGGCGTTGTCCGTAGGGTTGGTCAATAGATTGGGTATCACTCCAATCTAATTTACTTTGCAAACTATGCATAGGTGAAAAATGCCAAGTGTTTTTAAGTGTTAAGTTTATTCTCTCAGAGCTATTTTTAATTTTATCTAATAATGCAACAGGTTCTATATCGTCTGGTGTTACAAAGTCACTTTTATTTTTAGCAACGACATCAATATCTGAAAATGTGATTTTGCTTGCATGAATTACGGTATCTAATTGATCTGTTAAGCTAAATAGTGAAACTCCAAACTTAGTTGAGTCAGATGCCGATTGATATATACTAGATGCAAGCGCGCCAAAACCATTTTCACCAAATAAGTAATCACTAGCATCTTTTGTCACTAAACGAATGCTACCACCAATTGCACCAGAGCCTACAGTAAGTGAATCTGCACCCCGTAATACTTGAACTTGTTTTAACTGAGCAGGATCTACACCTAAACTATTAATGCTGGCAATATTACTTGTACCATCAGACTCTGTTTTTCGTTTTACATTATCAACCGAAATATGAATTCTTTCTCCGTACAATCCTCTTATCACAGGTTGCCCTGATAATGGGGTTACGCTTCCGTTAATATCGACACCAGGCAAGTCTTTTAAGATATTAATGAGTTCGGATTGCTGTTTTCGAGCGATTTCTTTTTCATTGATTACAGAGATTGAAGAAGCGACATCTTGATTTAATAAACTAATCTTATGACCAAAAACTTCAATATGCTCCAATTCTTTCCTGTCAGTTTTAGCCTCCTCCTCAGCAGCAAGAGGAGTGCCATAAATAGCCGAACACATAGCTATAAAAAGAGCGGATTGTTTCATTTTCATTTGATTAACCTTTATTTAACGTAAATGATAACCATTATCATTTGTGTGTTGCGGCGGTAGAGTAAATGAACTAAAATCATTTGGCAATAAGTTATTTTATTTTGTTATAAGGTCTTAATGTACTGTTATTAATGATAATAAATTTAAAATTAGGAGTATTAAATTGAAATTTTTAGTTTTTAAAACAATCATGTTTTTGATGATTTTAACCTTTAGCTACGATTGCTTAGCCAAGTCGACTCAATTTGGTGGTGGTGCTGATATGTCAAAGCAAATAAATATTTCTGACATGCTGAACTCACCAGAAAAATACAAAAATGAGGTGGCCACGATAACAGGTTCAATAGTTAAAGTTTGCAAAAAGCGGGGATGTTGGATGGAGCTCGCGTCAGATAAAAAATATCAGACTTTAACGATAAAAGTTCCTGATGGAAAAATGGTTTTCCCTATGAGTGCAATGGGAAAAACAGCTTTTGCTACCGGAACACTTAATAGTATGAAATTAAATTTAGCGAAAACTCGTGATTATTTAGCTCACAAAGCAAAAGAAAACCAAACTGAATTTGATCCTTCTACAATAACTCAAGCGATGACCGTTTATCGATTCTCTCCAATAGGTGTAACGATTGTTGATTAAAAAACCTCGTATTAATTGGTTTAAGTTAAATAGAGCGTTACATCGAGATATTGGTTATTTTTGTATTGGAATGACTTTAGTTTTTGCAATTTCTGGGATCGCCTTAAATCATATCAATGATTGGAACTCTAATTATTCAGTCACTCAAAAAAGCTATAATATTTCACTCGTTAGTAAAGATATTGAATCTAAAAAATTTGAATCTTGGCTCTTAAATGAGCTAAAAATCTCAATAGGTATCAAAGCTAGGTTCTGGCAAGATTCTAATATATATAAGTTATTTTATGAAAATGGCTCAATTACAATCAATAAAAATCTAGAAACAGTTATTGTTGAACAAATAAAACCTAGGGTTCTACTAAGAAGCTTAAATTTTTTACATTTAAATGAAGCAAAAAAAGCTTGGGTATACTTTTCTGATTTTTATGCGCTCATGTTAATCTTTTTATCAATTTCAGCACTTTTCATGGTTAAAGGTAAATATAGTGCTTTTAAACATAGAGGCTGTCTTGTACTTATTGGTTTAGCCACTCCGGCAGGGTTTGTGATATTTTATGCCTCCTAAATTGGGCTTTACCAACTAGCGTCAATGCTTATAAGACTTAGGATTGACGCTATTATTTTGAACTGGTTAATTTAACGATTAAACTTATTAGGAATATAAGGTAATCGTTTACGTAACGTCAGTGGCTCTGCGTCTGAATCGGCAACAACAGTTAATTCAAATCAGGCATCGTGATCTAAGTCTTTTTCAGATATTTTGAAGTTATGTGTGAGTTTTTGCTCTTCATAAGGTTTGATATCGACCTTTTGTTGGAATGTTTGCTTTTTAAAGCTATGGTATAAATCAAAGGTAATTATGCCGTTGGTTTCACCTGCAAATGGTCCATTTAATAAAGCGGTTATTTCTAATGCTTCATTTTTAAATTCTGCATTAATTTGTGGTAATTCAAATCCACGATATTGCTTGGTTTTTTGGCTTACTTGTTGCTTTAATTGCGTGCCTTGCCAGTTGTAGTTCAAATCTGCAGTCACAGTTTTACCTTTTGATAGTAAATCAGCAGGGATCTGTACATTTAACTTTTCGCCAGGTTTTGCCTGCTTTAAAGCTAGCGCGTGCAAAACGATTAGCTAATTTATCGCCTTTAAATCCCCAGGCATTAGCTGCTGTGGTTTGGTTGTAATTTGGCATATTTGGATTTAAATCACGGCCATCATCCATATGCGGCGTAATGCCATGTTGATTATCACTTGAAACCAAACCAAAAGAGCGGTTTATTAAATCACTATGTTGTTGTTCTGTGATTGGCTCAACAATTTCAAATGTATCAGCGTTAGCTGTTTTTAGGGAAACAACAAGAGATGTTTTCTTAAATTGAACAGATACACCGAGTTTAGGCTCAATTTGCTTTTTCAAACTGCTAATCATGTTTGCAGGTAAAGCGATTTCTTTTGCGCTAGCGCCAAAATTACGACTATGAATAATTAAAGTTTTGGCTTCTTGTACTTCGATACGTAATTGTTGATCTAAATCGGTATTGCCGTCTTTCCAGCTACGATAATGTTTTTTAGATTCGATGTTTTCTGGGGTTGATTGAGTACCAAAAGACATACCGATAATACCTTGCTGTAATGTGTCTTTTTGGTATTGCAGTTCGTAACCTAAAGTGGGTTCATCAACGCCACGTTGTATGTCTAATAAAAGCTCGCTCTTATCTGGCATTGGGAAGTCTGTTTTAAATGGCTTATAAACAGGTGTTTGCGCAGGTGTCATATTAAAACCTAAACGCTGTGGCGCGTAGTCATAACTGGACTTTCTTTTGTAATACATATTGCCATCCATTTCCCATTGACCGCCGCTGGCAACTTCATGCGTTTCATCAATATTTGCAACCCAAGTTGTAAACTGTGTTTCAAGTTTTTCCCAGTCAGGCACTATGCTCTGTATGATTTTAAGAGATTCTGCACGACTATCCGTTTGTTGTCTCATGACTTCTTGATGATAAATTTTTAAGTATTGAGAGTACTCTGGATTGTTGAACATAAGCCACATCAATATGTTTTATGGTAGATACACGTGCATTGGTACTCACATCTGCAATCATTTGGGATGGTTTAGGTATGGCTTGCACAACTGATAAAGTTTGATTGCTAACAACTGGGTTTGTTTTTTCAACTAAAGGTGAACGATCTTGTGCACATGCGCCAAGAAACATGGCGGTAAATAGTAAACTGAGTTTTTTGTTCATTGGATAATCCCTATTAAGCATGAGTTGATCTATTGTTTGTATACGGATATTCTTATATAAAAGTATATTGTATGCATTTATTTGTTTCAAAATGTATACATGAGTCTGAGAGTCTGTTTTTATAGAAATAAAGTTGGAGCATTTAAATAATAAAATTGCGGATATCTTATAAAGTAAAGCGGTTACTAAGGATAGCGCTCTGTGAGGCACAATTGAAAATGATTTAGCTGTAGCGCAGGCTGGAATTGTTCAGGGTTATAAGCTTGTAATGATCTATAAATTTGTATTAATAATCCAAAAACTGAAATAGGGTCAAGATCATTACAGTAGTTTTAGCAATTTTACTAACAGAAATAGCCATAAGTAAGCTAAAATACAGATTGTTATTTTAGCTTTGAGCCCTTTATATTAATGAGTACCGTCACAACGCCAGCAAACTTTACAGAATTAGGCCTTATTTCACCTTTGTTAGCACGTTTAACAGAAATGGAATACCAAAAGCCAACGCCCATTCAAGCACAAGCGATCCCAAGTGTATTAGCTGGACGTGATTTAATTGCAGGTGCCAATACTGGTTCTGGTAAAACAGCGACTTTTGCACTGCCTTTATTACAGCAAATTTTTGAGCAAGAAAAGAAATCAAGCGACAAAGGTAACTTTGTTTCAGGTTTGATTTTAGTGCCAACTCGTGAACTTGCTAAGCAAGTTGCTGATAGCATAAAATCTTATGCGACACATTTAAATGGTGCAGTTAAAACTGTTGCTGTTTTTGGTGGTGTATCAATAAATATTCAAATGCTTGCACTGCGTGGTGGCACTGATATTTTAGTGGCAACTCCAGGTCGATTACTTGATTTAATTTCAAGCAATGCAATTAAGTTAGACCGCGTAGAGACTTTAATACTTGATGAAGCCGATCGTATGCTAAGTCTTGGTTTCACTGAAGAGTTAGCACAACTTTTAGCGTTAATGCCTCAGAAAAAACAGACTTTGTTATTCTCTGCAACTTTCCCTGAGCAAGTACAAGCACTAACGCAAGAGCTACTTAATGATCCAATTGAAATACAAGTACAAAGTGCAGATACAAGTACCTTAGTTCAGCGTGTTTTTACCGTTAATAAAGGCCAAAAAACAGCTTTATTGGCACAAATGATAAAGCAACATCAATGGCGACAAGTGCTTATTTTTGTAAATGCTAAAAAGAGCTGTAATCACTTAGCTGATAAATTATCAAAACGTGGCATTACCGCTGAAGTATTTCATGGTGATAAAGGCCAAGGCGCGCGTAATCGTGTATTAGATGCCTTTAAAGCAGGTGAAATTGAAGTCTTAATCGCAACTGATATCGCTGCACGTGGATTAGATATCGAAAAGCTACCTGTTGTGATTAACTTCGACTTACCAAGAAGTCCATCGGATTATATGCACCGTATTGGTCGTAGTGGCCGTGCAGGTGAAGTAGGTTTAGCATTATCGCTTATCGATCATGAAGATTATCATCACTTTAAAATCATTGAAAAGAAAAATAAAATTAGACTTGAGCGTGAAGAAGCTGAAGGTTTTGAAGTAGCAGAAGTTATTCCTGACAAGTATTTAGATGCTGGTAAACCTATGGCAAAACCAGAAGGTAGCGGTAAAAAACACCGTAAGAAGAGTGTGTCGCAGCAAACCGATATTTGGTTAAAAAATCTGTAATTTAATTAAATCGTAAGAACTTTAAAACCCTAGTAAACTCTGTTTGTTAGGGTTTTTTAATACTAAGTCATCAGGATTGTTATTTGTATTGTTAACTTTTAGTCACTTGTTCTATCACTTTATCTCGGATTGTTTTAAATGAAGTTAAGCATTCATCACTACCACCACAGTTTAAAAATAATACAATGCTGATGTCTTGAGCTTCAAAGTAGAAGTTTTCAGATGAATACCCTGGGTTGCCACCACTATGAAAATATACGTTTGCACCATTGTGTTTAAGTTGGGACATACCTAGACCATAATTTTCATTATTTTTATCTTTAACTAAGCTGTCAGTTCCCCACATTAAATCTCGAATATCGTCATTAATAAAATTAGGATCTTTAAACATGCTTCGCGTAAAGTGCGCTACATCAGAAACTGAAGACGCGATTGGAGCTGCCGCGGATGTATATTTTAAATTGAGATCTTTGGTATTAAAGTGTTGTCCATTTATGGTTTCATACCCTGGAATGAGTTCGATCATATTGTTTTCAACACCAACCGAAAAAGTATCTTCAAGAGATAAAGGGCTTAATATTCTGTCTCGCATTTCATAGGCATTTTGGCTCCCTAAAACAGTATCTAAAATCATGCCTGCTAAATTATAATTTGTATTTGAATAATGCCACCCTGTGCCTGGTTCAAACTCAGCGGGCTTATTTAATGCGTACTCAACTAATTCTGCGTTACCTTTTTCTTGCTCTGGATTCGCAAGTGCATCTTCTTTCCATTTGTCTGTATCACCATAATTATAAATGCCACTGCTGTGATTAAGTAATTGACGTAATGTGATTTTATCACTGTATTGAATTTTAGTTAATAAATCACTGGGTAACCAAGTATCTAAAGTATCATCTAAATTAAGTAAACCATCTTGGTGTAATTGTGCAGCCAGTAGGCCGATAAAAACTTTACCTGTACTTGCGATATGAAATGTATCGGATGTTTGCATTGGCGTTTGATTTTCAATATCAGACACGCCCGCACTGCCAATAAACTCTCTGTCAGGTGTGTTTACTAATAAAATAATACCAGGCACAGCTGAAGAAATTTTATTATCAATTAAACTCTGGTAATCGAAGGCAACAGGTTCAGGCGTGACCACTTTAGCTTGTTCTTGCACTTCTGTAGTTGAATCTGAGCCACCACACGCTGTTAAGAAAACTGAAACTGTAGCACCGAATAAAGCTGATTTGATTGTATTTGTTATCATCATTTTGTTCACTCTTAGTTGTTTTGTACTTGATATGTATTTGATAAAAAAAACTATAAAAGGTAATTAAACAAAAAGACGTACCAAACATTCTCAACATGTACCAAAGTGTATCCGGTTTACATTAAGCTATGTGGGCTTGGCTTTAGCCGTGCGATTGTATTTTGAAGGCGCAAGACTGAAGTCTCGCCTACAGAGAGATTATCTGGTTTTAAATGTAAGCTCGGCTTTAGTTATGCGTGTTGTATTTTGAAGGCGCAAGACTGAAGTCTCGCCTACAAAGGTATAATCTGGTTTTAAATGTGGGCGCGGCTTAAGCGTCCTTCTCTCGTTAATTATCAGCGCTCTGTAGGCAAAGTTATGGTAAATTTAGCACCAGATAATTCGATTGAATCATCTATTTCAATACTTCCTTGATGCCAATCTATAATGCGTTTAACAATAGCTAAACCAATGCCATGGCCTTTGATGGTGGTGTTTTTAGCATCACCGCGAACAAATGGTTTGAGTATGTTTTCTCTTTGTTCTTTAGCAATACCTAAACCATTATCTTCAATTATGATCAGTGCATTATTTTGATTACGATTTAACGTTACCTGTATTTGACCATTTCCGTAAATTACTGCGTTTTGTAGTAAATTGTTTATTAACATAGATACATATGAACGATCACCAATGAGTTTCATGTCGTTTGATAAATCGTTAAAAGTAAAATCCACAATATCAGATTTTTTAGTCTTGATACAATTAGCGATTAGCTCCGTTAATAATATTTCGTCTTTTTTTATTTCTAACATAGACTGATCTAAACGTGCATAACTAAGCAAGGTTTCGACTAAAGAGGTCATTTCATCAACATTGTTACTTATTTTATCTTCGAAACGTCGGCGTAAAACAGGATCATCTTCTTCTTGTAAGGTATCTATACCAAAACGTATTCTGGCCAAAGGTGTGCGCAGATCATGCGATACCGCATTACTTAATAGCTTTACATCACCAATTAAGTTTTCGATACGTTGCGCCATATGATTAAACTCAATTTCAATGTCACGAATATATGAAAGCGGACTGATTTTTAGTCTTTGGTTTAATTTGCCTTCACCAAATGATTTTGCTGTTTTTCTCAGAGTAAGCAAACGCACTATTAGCGGCAGTACCCACAATAAAAAGAGTAATAATAGGGCGATATAAAACAATACGGTGAATATGTAGTTTTGAGTGTCATCTGTTTTTACAACGTTAATACGGGGGGACTTAACAATCAATAATTCATCACTTGAAGCTAAATAATAATGAAAAGCGACATGCGTTTTTGTTTCTAATAGAAGTGGTTCACCTAATTTTAGTTGTTCAATTAATTGCTTGGGTAACGGAAATTTAACTAAAGACATTAAGCTCAATTTATATTGATTTTTACTTGACCATAACTGAATAAACTTTTGTCGGTCAGGTAATTTATCAAGTGTTAGCGCAAGATCAGCGCCCATTTTTTCTAATACGCTAATAGCATTAATACCTTGATGCTGCTCATCGGTTGAGTATTGCTCGTAGACACGATCAAATAGCCAACCTAAGCCAACTGTTGCAGTTAGAATAACTGCTAATAATGATATTGTAAGTGCGCGCATTATTTAGTTAAGTCCAAGATCACCAAGCATCTTTAGCAAAGAGGTAACCTTTACCCCAAATTGTTTTTATTCTAAATGGCTCTGATGAATCGTCTCTTAGTTTTTTGCGTAATCGCGATATTCTCAGATCGATAGAGCGATCAAAACCATCATAGTCAAAACCTCTTAATTGGCTTACAAGCTCACTTCTTGAAACTGGTGTACCGGCTTGCTGTGCTAGCAGCCATAAAACGTCAAATTCATTGGTTGAAATTTTAACTTGTTCACCATCAAGAGATACGGTCATTGCTTGTCGATCAATTATGAGATTATTAAACTTTAATCTATCCGTATTTTTCTCTATAGCGGCTTGTTCAATATGAGTAGCATGTTCTTGTTGGCGATCTAGATGCTTTTTAATTCTTGTTAATAAGGCTCTTGCTCTGACTGGTTTTGTTAAATACTCATCAGCGCCCATTTCTAAACCTAATACTTCATCAATCTCTTCATCTCGGGCAGTAACCATGATAATGGTATTTTTAAAGTTTGGCCTGACAGCTTTACAAACATCAAAACCATCTAAACCAGGTAACATACCATCTAAAACTACTAAATCAGGATTTATTTTGTTGATTAAAGTAACAGCTTCATCACCTCTACCAGTCGATGTTACCTGATAGCCTTTTGCACTTAAGTATTCGCACATCCATTCACATAGCTCTACATCATCTTCAACAACTAAAATATTAGGCATGTATAGCATTTGATCTACTGCCATTTAAAACATTCTCCATGATGCATGAGATCTACCATTATTTTTATAAACCCAAGCCATTTCTAATACTTCTTCTGCCACTATCTTCTTACTTGGATTGCGTTTTAAATAAAAAGTAATATTTTCATTGGAAACAAACTCTTTAGTTAATTGTCCTTGAGCTAGATTATTCCAACATTGTAATGGCTTAGATTGCTGAGATGTGAATAAACAGTAATCATGGGATTTTTTTGATAGCCATGAAATTTTGACATCAACATAGCAGTCATCACCTTGAACAATAGAAACACATTGTTCAGGGTCTACTTCAAGGGTCAATATTGCTTCGTTTGGTTCTGCATATAGTTTGGTTGAAAAAAGTATAACCATAGCGATTAAACTGGTTATGATATTTTTATTGTTTATTTTTTTTATTTTCATAATTTTAGTCATCAGATCTCTAGCTAAAAAACATAACTTACAAGGATGCCAAATTCAGTCATGTTTTTAGAACGACTTTCAAGGGTACTTGCGAATTGCATTATTGGGCTATCGGTTATACTGTCAGCCAAACGGGTATATCTGTAATAAGTTTCAAATAGCCATTTATTATTGATAGGGTAGCTTGCTCCAAGTTCAGTTGTGGTATCTATACCTGAACTTGGGTGATAGGCTTTAAAATTATTAGTAGCGCGATCCGCTTCAATGCCATAATAATAATCAAGCATATCTTCAGAGCGATACTCTAAACCAAATGCAGTATATAACTCCCAATTTTTAACTTGAAAAGACTGGTCTATCCATACAGAGGCGTATAACGCATTGTCATATTCATCATTGAAAGAGTAGGGAGCAACAACAAATTGAACTGTCGTTTTGTCAAAACTGCCTGTTGATCTCAAGGCTGCCATTCGTGTTATATCACTTTTTTTATAAAAGACTTTCCCTTGATCAATAAAGCCAGTTTCATTTTTGCCATGGGCAATATTCGTTACTAAATCGAAATTCCAACGTTCGGTATTATAGAAGTTATAACCGATATTTATTCCAGAATTGAGCACTCTATAAAATGCTGCTTCAACAAATACTTGGCTTTCCCATTGATAACGAGCGTTGATAAATAATGACATGCCACTCTCTTCATCGTTATAGGGGTTAGTTACGATATTGTATCCAAACCCTAATTTTAAATAGCCACCACTACGGTCTATATCATTAAGTTGTATTGGTTGTGTGAATTCAGCATCTTCATTGACTTGGTTCTCACCTGATAATACTGAGGAAGCGTAAAAGCTTGTTAAGCCAAATAATAAGCTAACGATAAGCTGTTTTGATAAAAGTCTCATTTTATGTTCTTTTGTTATTTTAAATTATTAAACATATTGTAAAGTGTATCGAAATTAATGATGTATCTAGGGTTACCTAGATGTATCATTTTGTATCTTACTTGCGAATTTCAAAGCAATGAGTATAAAGAATGGAAGCAGCTTTGTCACAGGTCCAGGGAAATAATTACAGTTTTAGGTTTTGTAATTAATATAAAATTAGCTACTGATAAATATGAACTTTATTCAAATAAAAAATAAATTTGGCGTTATAATCTAAATAATGGAACTTTAATAAATGGCAAATGCACTGAGTTTAAAAGATGCACAAAAAGCAATTTTGATCAGCCAAGGCTTTCATACAAAGAATCAATGTGGCAATGATCTTGAAGCCAGTTTTCAAGTCCTAAGGTTTATTAATTATGTTCAAATAGATTCTATCTCTGTTGTAGAACTAGCTCATCATCACAGTATTTGGAATCGCGCAAAAAATATCATCCATCTCATATCGATCAATTATTAGAAAATCAGCATGTTTTTGAATATTGGTTTCATGCAGCTTCGTATTTACCTATGGATCATTATCGTTATAGTCTGCCAAGAAAAAATGCGATAACCAAAGGCGAGCAACATTGGTTTAAGCAAGATAATAAAACCATGGCGTTAGTGTTAGAACGGATCAAGGTAGATGGTCCACTACAAGCGAAAGACTTTAAAGATACAAGAAAAACAACAACAGGTTGCTGGGATTGGAAGCCAGCCAAAAAAGCGCTCGAGCAGTTATTTATGCAGGGCGATCTTAAGGTCCTAAAAAGACAGGGTTTTCAAAAAGTGTATGACTTAACAGAGCGCTTTTTACCTGAAAATATTGATATGAGCATACCGAGTGAAGAGGAATACTATGCACATTTAATTATTCGTTATTTGACAGCCAATGCCATTGGTAGGCCAGAACAAATGAGCTATTTGCTTAAAGGGATTAAAAAACCGGTTAAAACACAGTGTTTGAAAATGCTTGAAGCTGGTTTGTTAATCACAGTTAGTGTTGATGGTCAAAGTTACTTTTTCTTACCAAGTATTAATGATTTATTAAGACACAAAGTACCTGATAACACGGTAAAAATACTCTCTCCATTTGATAACCTGCTTATTCAAAGAAAAAGAATTAAACAGTTGTTTAATTATGATTACCAAATAGAGTGTTATGTACCTTCGGATAAAAGAAAAATCGGCTACTTTAGTTTACCACTGCTATGGGGACGGACGTTTTCAGGTCAAATGGATGTGAAAATGGACAGAAAATCAGGGGTTTTAAATATTCTTAATCTGCATTTACAAACAGAGAAACCTGATGAGTTTGTTGTAGAGCTAAAAACAGAACTGAATAGATTGTTATTGTTTAACAATGTTAAAAGTATCAATGTCAGTAAAATTACAGCCGATAAAATAAACCTATCTGATAGTGATATAAGCCATTTCACTAAAATATTACAAAGCTAACGTCTATACAATAGGTTTAGCTAAAGAGCTTTTATCTGAGTTTATATGTTGGTGTAAAACGCAGACTAATTGCTCAAAGCTCGTTGGTGGCGTAAGCAAAGATAACTTCGTATCTTCTAATCTTTTAATAAAACTAGACTCCTTTTTTAGCTCTCATTTTCCTCTTTAAAAACCTTGTAAATTAATACCTTTATATCATTTTAAATGCTCGCAAGTGTGTTTTTTATAAATCAAAGACACTAGGAGGGTGTTTTTATCATGTTCTAACTTATTGTTTTAAAGCTTAATAATGTTATTTTGAACTTTTTTACTGTTGTTTTTTACATTTTAATTTTGTGTTTTTTCTTTACAATACACATTAATTAATTTACATTTGTTAACAAGCGGTAGGGAATTTAACGCATTTATAAACATTTGATGTTTTTGGTGCAATAAAAAACAACTATTTACTGCTAGTTATAAATTCTAAATTGTAATTGGAGTTATTTTGGGAGTGATTCCTTTTAAATAAGGTTTAGTTTTTTATCAAAAATTACAGGTGTGGGTGTAAATCCATCTAGGGGAACGTAATGTCACGACAGTTTAAAAAAAACCAGATTGCAACATATGTATGTATCGCTCTATCTGCTGCAGCAAGTGCAAGTGCTGTAGCAGCCGAGAAAGATAAAAAGGCACTTGAAGATATCGAGGTAATTCAAGTATCGGGGATCCGTTCGAGTTTGACGTCGGCACTTAATACAAAACGTGGTGCTGAAACGATTTCAGATTCGATTATTGCTGAAGAAATTGGTAAATCATCAGATGAAAATATTGCTCAAGCGCTTTCTCGAGTATCAGGTGTATCTTTAGATCGTAATGGCGGTGATACGCAAACTGTTACTGTTCGTGGTGTGCAAGCTGCGTTAAATGATATTAAGCTTAACGGCGTATCAATGACCAGTAATACTGATAATCAATCCGTTGATTTAAGTTTATTTTCAGCTGATGTACTAAGCCGTATCGATGTAATTAAATCTCCTTCAGCTAATCAAGAAGAAGGTTCTCTAGGCGCATCAATTAATTTGCAAACACGTGCACCTTTATCTTCAGCTAAAAATGTAAATGTTGTGACAGTTGAAGCCCGCCATAATGACTTAAGTGAAGAAAGTACACCAAGGTTTGCTTATACAGGTATTTATAATCTAGATGATACTATGGGTTTTGCTGCATCTGTTTTTCATGATGAGCAAAGTGTCCGTAAAGATGAATTCAATACTTTTAGAACAGCTGTACGTAAATTTAGTAGTAATGATAAATCAGGCAATGCAGCTAAAAAGGTCATTAATGCTGATACAGGTGAAGTGATCCCTGGTAATACATTTGCAGTTGCACCAGATTTTTACTTAAACCGTTTAGGTTTAGATGATAAAACAAAACAAGGCGGTACTTTTACTTTTCAATATCGTCCTAGTGACCAAACAGATATCCGTTTTGATGCGTCATTTTCTCGCCAAGAAATCAAACATTTACAATCACATACTCGTATGCACGCATTACATCGTAATCCATATGAAATCACAGTTAAGTTAGGCGATGACAAAACTTCTAATAGTGTTGTAGCAGCTAAAACTGGTCATATCGGTGGCTTGAACCAGTCAGGCCGTTGGACAAATACAACAGATTCATTAGTCCTAGGCTTAGAATTTGAACATTTTATTGGTGAAGATTGGGTGATTTCAGGTCGAGTGGGCCACTCTGGTACTGATCAAGAATTTACTGATGGTTATCGTATGAATTGGATGCCGGATAATGCTAAAAAATTAGGTAATGAAACTGAAGAAAACCCTTGGTGTGGTATTGAATATGCCGAAGGTCCTCAAGGTGATTATTTACCAGGCCTTAACTTCTGTGCGCCAACTTATGATGGCAATGACCCATCAACTATGAAGTTAACACAATTTAGATCAGATCACCGTGATGTCGATGATAGTAAGAACAGCGTATATTTTGATGCAAGCCGTGCTATTGAAACGAATGGTATAGATTCTGTTGAGTTTGGTTTTAAATATACATCTCGTAGTAAATCAGTGAGTTCTGGTGAAGCATTCTTTGGTCCAGACGTATTTGAAAATAGAAATAAAATATTAGCCAGCGATATTCCAGGTGCTGAGTCTAGCAGTATTACAGGTGGCAAGTTCCTAGATGGGATCGCACATTCTGGTATGCCAAACGATTGGATTTACCCAGATATTGATTCAACGGTTGCTCATGTATTTCCAAATGGCTTAGACCAAGACCTATTTGTACAAAACCCTTTAAAAGCTTGGGAAGTGAATGAAAAAACTTATGGTGCTTATGCTCAAGCTAACTATGAACTTTTAGATGGTGATATCACAGGTAATTTTGGTATTCGTTATGCCAAAACTGAAATAGATAGCAAGGGTAGCTCAGGTATTAAATTTGCGAAAAACATGCCGTTTTTAGTTGATGGTGAAGAAGTGGTTTATTACGCTGTAGCTGATGAAAAAGAGTATGATAACTGGTTACCAAGCGTCACGTTAAACTGGGTTGTTGAAGATGATTTAATCTTTCGTGCATCAGCTGCAAAAGTAATGGCACGTCCTGAAATCAATAGCTTAAGACCAAACTATGATATTAAAGCGAATAACTTAGAAGAAGTACCAGTTGGTGCGGGTGGTAATACTCAGTTAGACCCATTTGAAGTGAATCAATTTGATATGTCATTAGAGTGGTACTTTGAAGAGGGGGCGTTGCTATCTGGTGCTGTTTTTGTAAAGGACTTCAAGAGCTTTACATATAATACCAGCAGTAATCAGGAGTTTGAAAATCCGCTTACCAATACGTGTATTGTAGATCGCAGTATATATGATGGCGATGATAAGTTAACAGCAACATCTCCATGTGCAGATATTAACTTTTCTCAAACCGTTAATGGCGGTAGTGCTGAAATAAAAGGTTTAGAGTTAACTTATCAGCAATATTATTCATTCTTACCAGGTTTATTGAGCAACTTAGGCTCATCAGTTAATTATACTTACGCTGATAGTGAAGCAATTATTGACCCTGATAATATAGAAAACCCATTTAACGGCCTACCTTTTGTTAATACTTCAAAACACTCAGCAAATACAACCGTATTTTGGGAGAATGACAAACTCAGCTTACGTTTAGCGTATGCATATCGCTCTGAAGCTTTAAGCAAAACAGTAAATAGAGATAGCAGTATTGTACGCGATGCTCGTGGCACATTAGATTTCACTGCAAGCTACGATGTAACAGACAAAATGAAAGTAAGCTTCTCTGCGATGAACTTAACTGATAGCTATGATGTTTTTTATGATGTTGTTAATAATCCTAAAGGTCGCGATGGTATTGTATCAGAGGTAACAGGTGACTTAAGCGATATCTCAAAAGAGCGCGTATCATCAATCTTTGATTACGGGAGCAGTTACAGATTATCAGTTAGATACGCTTTCTAACTAAAAAACTTAATAATAATGGGTGGCTTATGCTGCCCATTTATTTGCGCAATTATTAAGTGGCTTCACATCATACCTCCCACTTTTTCTGTGCAATATTAAGTTTATTAACAATTGAAATCTTAATCTTCTATATCAGTTTGTTAAACATTAGGTGTAATGAATGAGCTTTAAGAACTTCCGTTTTAAAATACATAAACTAACAGCAATAACTAAATTGATATTGTTAGTTTTTGCATGTGTACAAATAAATGCATGTAGTAACAATATTCCAGATGAAAAACCACTCAATATCCTATTTATATTAACTGATGATCAGGCACCAGATACGGTTTCTGCATTTGGTAATAACAATATAAATACGCCTAGTATCGACTCTTTAGCAAATCAAGGTATGCGTTTTAGTCATGTATTTAATCAAGGTGCTTGGTCTGGTGCTGTGTGTTTACCTAGTAGACAAATGATAAATACTGGCAGGCATTTATACCGTACTGGTCTTGATGCCAGAGGCGTAAACGATCCTACCTTTGTTGCAAAACATCAAACATTTGGTGAAACATTTAAAAACTCAGGCTACGATACTTTTCAAACTGGAAAGTGGCATTTATCAACTGAAGTTTGGCGTCGTAGTTTTACTCATGGTAAAGCAATTCACCAAAACGGCATGTCTCGCCATGAGAAGGGCGGTCACTGGGATGCGGAATTTACAGATTATGATCCAACTAAAACAGGCGATGATGCTTTTACACATTACAAAGGGGGTAAACATACCAGTGAAGTGATTGCAGATGCTGCAGTAGACTTTTTAGCAGACAGAGACAATAACAGTAAACCATTTATGATGTATGTGGGTTTTTTAGCACCACATGATCCGCTACATGCACCGGATGAATATTTAGCCCGCTATCCAGAAGCGCAAATAAAACTACCAGAAAACTTTTTGCCTTATCATAGTTTTGATCAAGGTGACTATTACCTGAGAGATGAAGTACTCGCAGGTTTTCCACGCTCTAAAAAAAGCATTCAAGATAAAATCAGTAAATATTACGCTATGATAGAGCATACAGATGCACAAATAGGGCGTATTTTACAAAAATTAGAAGAATCAGATCAGGCAGATAATACCCTCATCATTTTTACCTCAGATCACGGTTTAGCTATGGGTCGTCATGGCTTAATGGGTAAACAAAATCAATATGATCATAGCATCAGAGCGCCATTTATTGTTAAAGGGCCTAATATCCCTAAAGGTAAAACTGCTACGGGCATGTTTTATTTAAATAGTATATTTCCTACCGCGGCAGAACTTGCTGGATTAGATATTCCTAAAAGTGTAGATGCGCCAAGTATCGTGCCTTTAATTAATGGCAATAAAGATGTGGCTTACGACAATATTTATGGTGCTTATCGACATTTTCAACGCATGGTTCGCAGCCAAGACTTCAAGCTTATTTACTATCCAATGATCAAACGTACTCAATTGTTTGATATGAAAGCTGATCCATTAGAAATGCATGATTTAAGCTCTCAACCTCAGTACCAACAACAAATAAAAACCATGATGACGCAATTAGAAGATTGGAAAAAGGTGGTAGATGATCCATTAGATTTGAATGCACCAGAAGCAAGTTACGATGCCTTTTTAAGATTAACTTGGGATTAAAAATGAAGATGAATAAAATGAATTTTACTACAAAAAATAAAACAGCATTTTTAACAAGTTTTAAGCTTGCTATCTTGGCTTTACTTGCTTGTACATCTGTATTTTCAACAAGTACAGTTTGGGCAAAAGAGGAAAATAAGCAGCCTAATATTGTATTTATTATGTCAGATGATCACGCTGCCAATGCTATTTCAAGTTATAAAGGGCGTTTATCATCAGTATTTAAAACGCCTAATATCGACAAGTTAGCAACACAAGGCGTGCGTTTTAATGGCATGTACTCAAATAATGCAATTTGTACTCCTAGCCGTGCAGCCATATTAACTGGACAATATAGCCATACTAACGGTGTTAAAACATTAGCTGACTCGCTTGACCGTAAAAAAGACAATATAGCTAAGCAACTACAAGCGGCTGGGTATCAAACTGCTGTAGTAGGTAAGTGGCATTTAAAAACGCAACCATCAGGTTTTGATTATTACAACGTACTACCAAATCAAGGTGATTACTTTGATCCTAAGCTAAAAGAAACTGGTCAGAAATGGCAAAACGGTAGAAAAGGCGGAAAAGTCCACCCAGGTTATGTGACAGATGTCATTACTGATGAAAGCTTAAATTGGTTAGATAAACGCGATGAAAACCAACCCTTTATGTTAATGATCCATCATAAGGCACCACATGGAAAATGGCAGAGTGCTAAACGCCATGAAAAGTTTTTAGCTGATGTGAAAGTTCCAGAGCCAGATAGCCTATATCACCGTGAAAACCATGGGCCAACAGATGCGGTGATCATAGATGGTAAGGCTGGCCAACAATTTGGCTCTTCTGTCTCTCGTAGAATGGAAGGTCGTGGTTTAGTAACACGTATGTTAGATGAAGCTTGGCCTACAGGTAAATTACAACTAGATAGCTATGATTGGAATACTGTTGTTTCTGCTGCATATCAAAAATATTTAAAAAACTATTTACGTACGATTAAAGCAGTTGATGAAAATGTAGGTCGCGTATTAGATTATTTAGATGCTAATGATTTAACTGACAATACCATAGTTGTTTATACATCTGATCAAGGCATGATGTTAGGAGAGCACGATTATTACGATAAACGTTGGATATATGAAGAGTCTATCCAAATGCCATTTTTGGTTCGCTACCCTAAATTAGCATCTCAAAATCAAACCACAAATGAATTGTTTTTAAATATAGATATCGCACCTACATTGTTAGATTTTGCTGGTATAAAAAAGCCTGAATCAATGCAAGGTAAAAGTTTTAAATCAGCCTTATTAGATCCGACAACAGCGACTGGTCGTGATGCAATTTATTATCGCTATTGGTTACATATGAGCCATCACACTATCCCTGCGCATTATGGTATTCGCACTAAAACTCATAAATTAGCTTTCTTTTATGGGTTACCGCTAGATGCTAATGGCGCTATGCCAGCTGCAACGCCACCTTACTGGGAATTATATGATTTAAGCAAAGATCCATTAGAGATGAATAACCTTTATCCTAATAAAGAAAGTTCAGCTATAAAAATACAATTAAAACAGCAGTTAAGTAATTTAAAGCGGAATATTGGTGATACAGATGAGGTATATCCTTCTCTTGTAGCTGTTAAAGAAAAGCACTGGTTTGATAAAAATGTACAATTAGCTGCTAGGGAAAAATAATGAATCAAATTCTTTTATTAACACTTGCAGTTACTTCAAGTTTGCCTGTTATGGCTGCAGAATATTTTGTAGCTACAAATGGTAGTAACAAAAATACAGGGTCAATTAATCAACCTTTTGCAAGTATTCAATATGCAGCAAAACAAATGCAAGCTGGAGATACTACTCATATTCGACAAGGTAATTATTTTGAAGAAGTTAATCTTTCAAAACTGAAAGGAACAGCTAAAAAGCCTTTTACTTTTAAGGCTTATCAAGATGAAAGTGTGACTTTAGATGGCACAATCAAGATCAAACAAACTTGGACAAAATATAAGGGTAATATTTATCAAACTAAGCTAAAACAAGATATTTGGCAGCTATTTGTAGATGATAAAAGCATGACATCAGCACGTTGGCCAAATGGTAATTGGTATGACCGCTCAGTTTGGGACAAAAGCCAATCTATGATGTGGCCACAAAAAGGAAAACTAGGTAAATATTACAATCAAGAATTGGCAGATTTCGATTTTAGTTTGGCGGGTGGTATTGCTGTTGTTAATTCAGCTTCTTTTAAAACATACCAAAGAAAAATCACTGAACATAATGTAGGTAATGATCATTTTTCTTACAATACACAAGGTGTGACTTCGCATTTTAGCTTTAAAGAAAGTGTAAAACGTCATGGTTATTTTATAGAAGGTAAGCTTGGTTTATTAGATGAAGAAAATGAATGGTTTTATGATGTAAAAACCAAGCAACTTTATTTATGGGCTAAAGATGGTGTCAATCCACAAGCATTAAATATTCGCGGCAAAGTTCAGTCATATGCATTAAATATCAACCGCTCTGAACATGTGACTTTTAAAGGTATTAACTTTTTTGGTACTAGCTTTAATATTAAAAAGAGCCAGTTCGTCACTGTTGAAGATACAACGCTGTTATATCCTTCATATTCAAAAAGAATGCTAAGTGATATAGCGCCGATTAAAGTAACAAAAATGGTGGTTAAAAAAGAACATGATGCGGCTTATAACCAGCTTAAAAACTGCAAAATCGCATATACCGACGGCCCTGCCATTGAAATGAATGGTAAAGGCAACTTAATTGAAAACTGCTATATGCATGACATCGATTACAGTTGTACTTACAAAGGCGGATATACCTTAAATATGGTCAATGCCTCTGAATTAATTTTTAGACGTAATACCATACATACAACAGGTTGTTCTGAGCTATTTAAAGCAGGTGTGCGAAATTTAGTTGAGTTAAATAATCTATCTGATTCAGGGCATCTACAAAATGATGGCTCTATGGTACAGCTAAGTGTTAAGCAACAACCTGGTGGTATAGTGCGTAATAACTGGGTGCATAATTCAGTTAAACAAGGCATTCGCTTTGATAATAAAAACACCCCTAATGCGCCTTATGGAAACAATGGTCAAGTTTCTAACAATGTCGCTTGGCATACCGACCGTATTTTTTTTAAGGGTGAATCACACTTTATTTTTAATAACTTGAGTTTTGATAATCATCAAAATGATTTGATTATTAGCAGCAATACTAAAATTCAAGGCCACAATCATAAAACTATTACACGTAACAATATAAGTAATAAATTCTCTGGCCATAGAACTAAGCCACGAAATAAATTTCCTTTACCAGGCATAGTAGATCATAACTGGGATGGCGTGACATTAGGTTTAGATGTGCGATCACAATTAAGAGATCCCGATAATTTTGATTTTAGACCAAAACAAGGCGCTACTTTGATTGATAGCGGAGCTGTGGTGAAAGGTAAAAGTAATAAATTTATTGGCAAAGCACCTGATATAGGTCCTTATGAATTTGGTGATACTCACTATTGGATCCCAGGATATCAAGCGAAAACAGCGTCATCACCTGTACCTAAACAATCTGCAAAAAATGTTAAAATTGATGCTGATCTAATGTGGTTACAGGCCTATAAGGCAACAATTCACAGTGTTTACTTATCTAATTCAAAAAATGACATCTTAGCGGCAACTTCCACTTCACCTGCTTATAAAGGCCGTTATGCGAATAACATTTTTACCCCTCAAAACCTAAAACTAGGTGAAACCTATTATTGGCGGGTTGATGCATTGAAAGATGGAAAAACCATAAAAGGGCCGATTTGGCACTTTACAGTTGAGCAATAAAAAATCTAAAAAACCTTGTATGTATGACAGAATTTCAGTCAATTTGGAGACTTTATGATAAACAAATTAACAACATCTAGCACATTATTGCTAGCTGCATGTTCAAGTATAATTTTAGCTGGTTGTAATCAAGCAAATAATAATGAGCAACAAGCAGCAGACAATAAACTATCAGCTACAGCAAGCTCAGAGCAGCTCACATTTTTTGTATCACCTGATGGTAAGGCTGGCAATATGGGTAGTAAAGCATCACCTTTTAAAACTTTAAAAGAGGCACGAGATGCAATACGTCAACTTGATACAAAGCAGCGCGATCAAGATATTACGGTTTGGTTAAGAGGTGGCACACATACACTAAAAGATACTTTAGTATTAAATCGTCAAGATGGCGGTAAAGGCGAGCATTTTATTCATTATCGTGCTTATAAAGATGAAACCCCAGTGATTTCTAGTGGGAAGTCTGTTGATGGCTGGAAGCTATTAGATTCTCCTTTAGATGGGTTACCTGATATCGCAAAAGGTAAGGTTTGGGTAAGCGATGTATCTAGAGAAGAATATGGTCGTTTTACAGCTCTTTTCACAAAAGATAAACGTTTACCAAGAGCACGTAGTGAGCGTTTTGATGGTGAAAAACCAACAGGATACGAAATTGCAGACTCTCGAAATGTAATGCATAAAAAAGATCGTCATCTTTTGAAAAAGATCACTTATAAAACAGGTGCGCCTATTCGCAATTGGTCAAATTTAGATGATATAGAAGTGTTTTTTAACCCTGTTCCTTGGGCATTAAATTTCATCCCGTTAGAGTCTATCGATTTAGATAAACAGCTTTTGAATTTAAAGTATGAAGCAAATGCACCTGCGTTTTCACAAGATAGCCCATGGGCGGTTATTGAAAATGCAGTAGACTTTATTGATGAAGCTGGTGAGTGGGCCCATAACAGTGAAACAGGTAAACTTTATTACTGGCCTCATGATAATAAAAAGCCAACAGATATCACAATTCCTCAATTAAAAGAACTAGTAAGAGTTGAGGGGGAAATTGATTATGATGGCCCAGTTGATCAACCAGTAAAAAACATTAGTTTTGAAGGCATTACGTTTACAAAAGCAAAACGCGCAACTTGGTATAAAGGTCGTAAAGGTTGGGGCATTCAACATGACTGGGATACCTTTGATACAGGTAATGCCATGTTACGTTTTCGTGGTGCTGAAAATATGTTAGTAAAAGGCAATCACTTTACTAACTCAGCAGGCTCTGCAATGCGTTTGGATTTACATGCGCAAAATATCACAATCAAAGATAACTTAATTGATTATGTAGGCCATATGGGCATTTTACTTGCTGGCTATGGGCCAGGTACCAAAGATGTAAATCATCACAATACAATTACAAATAACATTATCCATCATGTCGGTGAAATTATTTGGCATGGTCATGCGATTTTTGCTTGGCAAAGTGGTAGCAATACGATTTCTAATAACTGGATCCATCATGTACCACGTAAAGCCGTTGGAGTTGCAGGCCCTCGCGTTCAAATTTTGATGAAAAAACATGAAGATTTTGATGAAGCAGCTAAAACGATCCGTTGGAATGAGCTTGATTTAGATGTTGAATGGTCTGACGATACGCAAGCGCATTTTATGCCTTATTTACATGCTAAAAATAACATTATTGAAAATAACAAAGTAACTAAAACATTATTACAACTGCATGATGGTGCTTCAATTAATGTATCAGGTGCGGGTGAAGGCAATATCATACGTCATAACTATATTTTTGATGTGGATTACATAGGTACCCGTACAGATGATTGGCAACGAGGCACAATTACGACACAAAATATTATAGAAAACGCGGGAACAGGTATCGTTCATAAAGATTACAACCATATTACTAATAATTTATTTATTAATATAAATGGTGAAGCCATTCGAATGCGTGCTTTTCCACGTCAATATTTCAAACCAGAATCTATTATTGAAAAAAATATATTTACTAAAGGGAGAAGACCACCATATGGCTCTCGCAATTTATGGAATACTAAAGAATTTTTTGCTACTAAAAAAGGCACGAAATTAATCCCTTATGAATACATTTTAGATAACAATACTTATGCATTTGAAGGTGCTGAAAAGTTTTTAGCTAAACATCAAAAGCATGGTGTTGAGCAAAACTCTATCGCAACAGAAATGCAGCAATTTGTTGATATTGAAAATAAAGATTTCCGTTTAGTTGATAATGCTGCGGCATTAAAGTCTGGTTTTATTCCATTTGATGTCAGCATGGATTCTTTTGGCGTGAGTAAAGATTACCCTGAACACTTATTAAAATTAGACAGAGATACCATGCAATGGGGCGGTGAAACTTTGCTTCATGGTGGTTTAGAGGGCGTACAAAAGAACGTACATTAGCAAACTTAATGTTTGTCTTCCCCTAAAGCTATACATACGTCATCTCCGAGGTGTTTTATCGGAGATTTGATTTTCGAGATTAGATTGAAGATTAGCGGGTATAGATCCCCGATATAAACACCACGGGAATGACTATGATTTTAGGCTTGGTGAATTACTTAATGTTTGCCTCCCCCTAAAGCTATACATACGTCATCTCCGAGGTGTTTTATCTAAGGTCTGGTTTTTGAGATTAGATTGAAGTTTAGCGGGCATAGATTCACGATATAAACACCACGGGAATGACTATGATTTTAGGCTTGGTTAATTACTTTATGTTTGCCTTCTCCCAAAGCTTTATATACGTCATCTCCGAGTTATTTTATCGGAAACTGGTTTGGGTTTTAAAGTTAAACTTCATTTAAATTAATACTGTTTTATCACTAAGCCTCACATTTATTAAATGTAAGGTTCATTTGTGTTGCTCAAAATAATTATATCCTCTAAGAAGAATAAGGAGTTTCGTTTATGGCAAACGTATCAATACTATTAAAAAAAATAGTACTAATAGGTCTATTATCAACAAGTGTTTTACTTGGGTGTACTTACGAGAAAAATGTTATAGAAACGCCTTTACAACCAAACCAATCAGCAATAGAAAAGTGGCAAGCTATGCGCTTTGGCATGTTTATCCATTTTGGTGCTTATGCTGATTTAGCAGGCGTTTGGCAGGGAAAACAAATCGAAAAACTTGGTGAGCAAATACAGCGCCATGCCGATATCTCATCTGAAGATTATCAAAAAGTAGTTAAGCAATTTAATCCAAAAAACTTTGATGCTGAAAAAATCGTAAAACTGGCAAAGAAAGCGGGGATGCGTTACATCGTTTTAACCACAAAACACCATGATGGCTTTTCAATGTTTGAATCAAAACATACAGATTTTGATATTGTTGACTTTACACCTTATAAAAAAGATCTGTTAAAACAACTTGCTGATGCAACAAAGCGCTATGGTTTAAAGTTAGGTTTATATTATTCAACACCAGATTGGCATTTTAATGGTCCAAATCCAGAACGTAATCCAGTTGATGGCAAGATCAGCGTATTTGGCAAAGTATCAAAAGCCAATGAAGACTTTCAAGTGGCACAACTTGAAGAGTTAATGACAAATTATGGTGACATTGTTGAAGTATTTTTTGATATGGGAGAGCCCACATTAGCCCAAAGTAAGCGTTTTCGAGACGTAGTGAAAAAATATCAGCCTAATGCACTTATAAATGGCAGAGTGATGAATAATCAAGGCGACTTTTTAACGATGCCAGATAATCATGTACCAGACTCGCCAATTACAGATTATCCGTGGGAAACACCGGGTACTTTTTATCATACTTGGGGTTATAAATCTTGGGTCAAAGGTTTACCTTTGGAGCAGCAAATTTCAGTACAAGTACGTAAGCTTTCTGATATAGCAAGCATGGGTGGTAATTTCCTATTAAATATAGGTCCAAAAGGTGATGGCAGTGTTTTACCTTATGAAAAAGATGTTTTACTTGGTGTAGGTAACTGGGTAGATAAAAATAAAGAAGCTATTTTTGAAACAGGTTTAAACCCATTTTTGAAATTAGACTGGGGTCAGGTATCAACTAAACAAGGCACTTTGTATTTACATATTCATCAATGGCCAAAAGACAATAAAATAGTTTTACCTGGATTTAAAAGTACAGTTTCAAAAGCTTCACCTTTAACCCAATTGGATAAAAATTTATCGGTAGTTTATGCCAATGGTAATGCGATAGTTGATTTATCTGGTGTAGCTAAAGATCCATATTTGAGCATAATAAAACTCAGTTATGAGGGAGAACTTAATTTAATACCTAGGCACAGCAAAGCTAATCAAGATGGCAAAATTACGCTAGTGGGTGATGAAGCGACAAAACATGGGAAATTTGGTAAACAAAGTTATCGTTCAATGCTTAAAGACTTCTCGCGAAGCTGGTATGTAGATGTGCCAAAAGCGGGCAGTTATAAGGTTAAAATAAATTATAAAATGCGCTATAAAGACAAAGACTTTATTTTAGCGAATAGCAGTGATGAGTTAGCATTTAACTTAAAAGGAAAGGGAAAAAAAGTTAAAAAATTACAAGCTTTTGATGGCAATGAGCAAGTCGCTAAAACAAGTGATAACTTAGATGAACCTTCGAAAAACAGCTTTTCACAAAACAATACTTCACAAAGTAATTTTTTTAAAAGTAATCTAGGTCAATTACATTTTAGCCAAGCAGGTATTCAGCAAGTAACTTTAAAGCAAGGGCAGGCATTTGAATTAAAAGCCAGTACTCAAGATTTTAAAGCACAAGATCAGCGTTACCGCGCTATGAATATCGAAATAGACTCAATTGAGCTCATGCTACCAAATACTTAAAAAGTCCAAGCCAAAACTCTGCAAAAAGATCAGGTGTTTTGTGTAATATCTGATTTTTTTTATTTAGTAATTGTCTATGAGTTATTTTATGACTCAATATACTGCTATTCGTATTTTTAGATGTGAAATTAGCAATGGAAATATTTTCTATTTTGTTGTTTTTAAATAACTAAACACGTATTCTTGTTTAAAATGAAAAATTACTAAATATCAACTTGTGTGAAGACAACAAAGCTGTTTTGTTTCTAATAAGTTGTTAGCCGTCATGGAGTTTAAATTTAATATTGATGTAATCATAAATATTTTTTGCTTTGGTTTAGGCTCACTTGCAATCTATTTAACCGCATACTTGAAGGTGAAAGGGTAAAATAAAGCTTTAATTGAAGATATCAATAAAATAGAAGATGAGCGAAATGTAGAATTTCAAAATCAGGGTAACGCCAAATTTATTCAGGATATTCAAAATTTATTTTTTGAATTAAATGCTGAGCAGTTAAAAATGAATTATGAAGCAAATAGTATTAGGCTAATTTCTTCACCTGAAGTTGATTTATTGCTTAATGAATTAGATGAATTTTAAAACGTTTAGCACAACTTCACAATTACAAGCCAGCTACTGATAGCGGCGTTATACCGCTAAATTAAGTTCTAGCTTAATAGTTTAATTAGGTCTAAAATAAGAGCTAAATTTGACACTTAATTGGTGGTTATTATGAGACAAGTTCTAGCTGATTGTTCAGCGAGTATTTCTGAACTTAAGAAAAACCCTACAGCATTACTTAATGAAGCTGATGGTTCTGCTATCGCAATATTAAATCACAATAAACCTGCTGCATATTTAGTCCCAGCCGAAACTTACGAATGGCTAATGGATGTTGTTGATGATTATGAATTGGCTAAAGTGGTAGAAGATCGTCGTGGTGATTTATCTGACGCTATTGAAGTTAACTTAGATGACTTATAAATTAAAGTTTCTTCCTGCTGCTAAAAGAGAGTGGGACAAATTGGCAGTACCACTCAAAAAGCAATTTAAGAAAAAACTTGAAGAAAGGTTAGAAAATCCACATGTACCGTCTGCTAAGCTGAGAGGATATGAATCTGTTTATAAAATTAAATTGCTAACCGCTGGATATCGGTTAGCTTACGAGGTTATTGATAATGAAATCGTCATTTACGTATTAGTTATTGGTAAACGTGATAAAAGTGCAATCTATAAAAAGTTAGCTTCTAGGTTAGAATAATACCTGTGTAGCACATATGAGCCGGATCATCGTCAATTTTATTTCAATTTATAAAATCTTTTTAATCTACAGTCAACATCTGTCATGTGGCTGTCTAAGTCAATTACAGAAAACACATATAGAGGCTCTCTTATGGAACTCCACCGTAGCCTGTTGTTTTTAAATGTTTTTAAGCTCTTAATAAATGAAGCAGGATGCACTAATCGAGAGGTTTATCGGTTAACCTCAACTGGTACTATTCAAATCCAATCACTGCTTCACTTCAGTTTATTGAAAGTAAAGTGTGTAATGGAACTTAACAAACACTTCAATCAATGAATAGATCAGTAAAATTACCGAAAGAAAATTAGGATATATACTTGCGGAAATAGAACTTCAATATATCAAAATTATTAGGGCTGCCGAAAAGGATTTAGCAGACAAAAACATCACCCAGTCTAAATGTAATAAAATTAACAAAAATGCCAAGCTAAATTGGCTTGGTGAATGAACGTTATTTGAATAATATAAAAATAAGCATATATATCATAAATTAAGGAAGTTAAATAACAAGTTTTTCGCTCATAATAAGATCTAGATGTATTTATGAATTACGATGAATTTAATAAATTTTGTGGTGGGTTACCTGCAACTACTTATGTTGTTCAATGGGGGAATTCTCATGTATGGAAAGTAGGTGGTAAAGTTTTTGCAATTGGTGGATGGGGTAAAGATAAGCAACCCGCTTTTACTTTTAAAACCTCAGAGCAAAATTTTTATTTTTTAAGTGAATGCGATGGTTATATACCTGCACCATACTTTGCTAACCGCGGCATGAAATGGATACAGCAAGTTGATTGTGATAATCAAAAAGATGAAGACTTAGAATATTACATTACACAATCTCATCGTTTAGTTTCTTTAGGGTTAACTAAAAGAAAACAAAAAGAATTAGGGTTAAATCAAACTTAGCCAAGAATAAGAAAGTTATACAAAAATAAAGGCACTATTGAACATGATAAAAAAACTTAAAAACTTAAAAACTTAAAAACTTAAAAACTTAAAAACTTAAAAACTTAAAAACTTAAAAACTTAAAAACTTAAAAACTTAAAAACTTAAAAACTTAAAAACTTAAAAACTTAAAAACTTAAAAACTTAAAAACTCAGATGAACCCGCGGCAAGTGGTATCTATGATGTTTTCCAAAGCTCATATAAAATTGAGGCTGAATTGATTGGTACAGATAATTTCCCTCCTTTATCTCGTGGTATAAATGATATTAGGAATTCAAAAACAGACTTTTATGGTTATTTTGATGACAAATGCCTAGCGGCGGTTATTGAAATAGAAATGAATGTTAATAACCTAGAGATTAATAGTTTAACGGTTGATCCTCGCTTTTTTAGAAGAGGCATAGCAGATAAGTTAATCGCTTATGTTTTAACTTCGATTGCTCATGATAAAGCCATTGCTGAGACTGCTGTTGTAAATGAACCTGCAATTAAGTTATATCAAAAGCATGGGTTTGTTGAATTTAAAAGATGGACACCTTCTCATGGCATAGAAAAACTTGCCCTACTCATGGCATAGAAAAACTTGCCCTAAGTGTTTAAGTAATTCATAAACAACTGTTTAAGAATCAGCTTTTAAACGTATTTAAAAGCTGATTTGTTATTTGAATCGATCTTATTTACAGTCTTTAATATGGTAATAACGAAATCTTAAATACACTGGCCATATCCGTTTTAATATCACTAGGGATATTAATTACTAGCCCATCATTATTAAGTTTCCAGCTTATTTTTGCGTCTGATCCATGTAACTTGATATTCGAAATATCAATATTATTTGGTAAATTGGTTTTAGCAAATGCTGTTAACTTTATTTTTTTATTTGGCTTAACTAGCCCTAAGATCGTCGCATAAATGGTGTCTTTTTTAGTGGTGTAACGAATATCTTGGTTGGTATATTTTATTTTGGCGAATTCCCTATGGTTTTTAAAGTGGCCTACAGGTTCTTTAGTTGGTCCTTCGCCAAATGTGTACCAAGGTCTAGTGCCATATACTGCTTCTCCATGCTTATCTAACCAAGCGCCCATTTTAAGCAATACATCTTGTTGGTTTTGTGGAATGATACCGTTTGCTTTTGGAGAGACATTTAGCAGCATAGTACCATTTTTACTTACTACATCGATGAGCACATGTAATATATCTTGTGCTTTTTTAACACGTAAATTTTTGGTATAAGACCAGCTGCCTTTACTGATGGTTTCATCTGTCATCCAAGGTTGCTCACCAATATGATTTTTTCGAGATTTTTCTAAATCATCAACACTAAAAGATAGCGGCAGATCGTTTTGCTTACGAATAATAACCACTTCTTGGTCGCGTTTTTTTGCTTCATTTAAATAATAAGCGGTAAATTTTTTACGGTAATTCTCTGGTACTAAGTGTAACCATGAGTCGAACCAAATAATGTCTGGCTGATAGTTATTGATGACTTCTTTTAACTTACCAAACCAAATTTGTTCATTCCATTCATCTGCAGGCATATTGCCATACAGTAAAGCAAGTTCTGGATCTGAACTTGCTGGTGGTGTATTTTCAAAATAAGGGTAGTGACTACCACCAAATCTCTCGTTTGGTTTGTTTTCACCTTTCTTATTTATGGCATTATATCTTTGTAAGTTTCTTGAATGATGGAAGGTAGTAATAAACTTCATGCCTTTATCAGTAATCGCTTCTTTAAGTTTACCGGTTACATCTACTTTTGGCCCTTTGTCCATGGCATTCCATGGCGTTAACTCACTATCCCACATAGCAAAACCATCATGATGTTCAGTCACTGGGCCTGCAAATTTAGCACCTGCTTTTTTAAATAATTCAGCCCAAGCTTGTGGATCAAAATGCTCAGCTTTAAACATGGGCACAAAGTCATGGTAACCAAATTCATTGAGTTCACCATAAGTTTCAATATGGTGTTTGTTTTCTTTACGGCCCTCAAAGTGCATCCACCTTGGATACCATTCACTGGCAAAGGCTGGTACCGAGTATACGCCCCAATGAAGATATATACCGAGTTTGGCATCTTGGTACCAATTAGGTGCTGCTTGATGTTTGGCTAAAGACTGCCAATTTTCTGAATATGTTTTAATTGGTTCAATTACGTTATTTTGTTCGTGTTTGATAGCCGCGCACGAAGAAACAACTGAGCACATTAATAAACATGCAATCGGTTTTATAGATAAATTCATGTGATACCTAATTTAAATAAATAGGATAGAAAGCTCACTTGTTGTTAATAAGTGAGCGATTATGAAAGTGTGTTTAACGTGATTTAAAGGTGATTTTAAAGCCATGAGCAAAATCGCTTGCAGGCTTTTTAGGCATAATGATTTCTAAACCATCAGATGCAGATTGCCATTTTATTTTTGCATTAGAACCAAGCATAGTAACGCTTTCAACTAAGCCAATTCGCATATTGCCTTTGGTAATATTTTTAATGCGTAGGGTTTTCCCTGCACCTGGCCAAGCTAACGCATAAGCATAAAGGTTGCCATCTTTAGTAGTAAAACGAATATCTTTACTGGTATAAGGTGACTTTTGTGCTTTATGGTCAATTTCGTTAACTTTACCTTCTCCAAATAAATACCAAGGGCGAGAACCATAAATGCCCTCACTATTAGCTGACATCCATTGGCCCATTTCTTCTAGTGTTTGGGTCGCTCTTTTATCTAACGTACCATCGGCTTTAATTGGAATGTTTAATAATAAATTACCGTTTTTACTTACGATATCGATAAATTTATCAATCACTAAATTCGTTTCCATATAAGTGGCTTTTTTACGGTAGCCCCAATCACCAATCGAATCATCTGTTTGCCAAGGTTCCGATAGAATGTGGCTAGCTTTACCACGCTCATAATCTAACGTTGCCATGCCATCGTCATACATAGCTTGCCAAGGGCGTTCTTTAATGGCCATGACAGCTTGTTGTTCACCATCATATTTTTTTAAGCTGGTATTGTATAAATGTGCAATGACATCCATACCTGTTTGGCCATTATCTTCGCCTCTAAAAGGAATCGCACTATCAAAGTAGAAATGATCTGGCTGATATTTATCGATTAAATCTTTCATACGCGCAGACCAGTGATCTCGCCAGGCCTTAGGTGGATTTAATGGCGCTCTTGGATGTGTATCGCTGTGTTGTTCATGGTATAAACCAGAAAAGTTTTTATCATTACCATCATAAGGCACACCTGCTTTTTCGCCTTTTGCATCTGCAAGTTTAGACGTATTTAGCCAGCTATAACTACGAGAAAGGTGCGTTGTCACACCAAAACGTAATCCATGTTTTAATGTTGCATCTCGCCACATGCCAGTTATATCTTTTTTAGGCCCATGGTTAACTGAGTTCCATTCTTGATGCTTAGAATCCCATAAATCAAAATTGTCATGATGCACAGCCACAGGGGTAAAATATTTGGCTCCAGCTTGTTTAAATAATCCCACTAAAGCATCAGGATCAAATTTTTCGGCTTTCCATAATGGAATAAGATCTTTATAACCAAACTCAGAAGGGTGGCCGTAATTTTTAACATGATGTTTATTTTCTTCAGTACCTTGGATGTACATTTTACGTGGGTACCATTCGCCTACTTCTGCAACTGAATAAGGCCCCCAGTGTAAATAGATACCAAGTTTAGCATCTCGAAACCATTGGGGTGTTTTGTATTGTTGTAATGAAGCGATATTGGCTTCATAAACTTCAGGTGTTGTATCAGTATTTGTTTGTGTTGTGTTCTTTGTTGTGCTGTTTGTTGTATTACAAGCACTGAGGCCTAAAATTGCAGCGGTAATAAATGTTACTTTTGAAATGGTGTAAATTTTATTATTGTTAAATGTAATCATAACTCTGCCATGTTAATTATTCGTTTATCTAAAACTTTGTTTGCTTTATAGGGTAAAGATGTGCTTGTGTTTATAGGCACATCCTAGTGAGTTTTTTATGGTTTACTCAATGTAGGTTTCATCATAAGTTTGATAATCTCTGTGATTATGTAAGTGCTTGGCTTTGCTTTTTTTAGATGTGTAATCTTGTAAAAACTTTTTACCTCTTTTCTTTGAAAAGTATGGGTGGTCAGCCGTTAATGGTGGATATTGCGCTAAAATATCATCAAATTGCTTTCTGGCTTTAGCATGTTTTTTATCACCACTTATATCACCAGTAACAAGTTGATAGCCTTCTCCAAAACGATTATCTCCTGTGAAATACATTCGGCCTTTAGGCATGCCCAACATAGGATTAACCACTTCTAATAAATAGTTTTTAGTGCGAACAATTTGAGAACCTGAAATATAACCATAGATCCAGTCTCTATGGGCGTCTGTTTTACCTGTTAAGAAAGGTACTAGGCTAGTGCCGTCAAATTTATAATCTTTTGGTAATTTATCTTCTGCATTTGCCCAGTCAATTAAAGTTGGCGCAATATCCGAAAAGTCTGTTAATTCATCTGTCGCACCGCGTTTTTTAATACCTGCACCCCACACTATATGCGCTACTTGTGGTCCACGTTCAACACCTCTGGTTTTAGCTGTTACAGCAGTGCCATTATCTGAAACAAAAATAATAACGGTATTGTCTGCTATGCCTAAATCTTTTACTTTTGTAACAACATCACCCACTAACATATCTAGGTATTCATTGAGAGCAACAAATCTTGCGCGACTCTCAGTTGCATTTGGCGCTTTATCCATTTCGCCTTGTTTGCCGCGAAGCGGTGTAGTTGGGTATCCTTTACGTGTGCCATGTGGTGCAACTGTAGGCCAGTAAGCAAGGAAAGGTTTTTTCGCTTTAACTTGGCGTTCCATAAAGTCCATTATAAAATCAGCTTCTATACGTGGACCATAATCACTAGGCTTAGTATCTAGCAACTTACCATTTTGAATATACGCTGGATGCCAATAACGAGAGGTTGTTTTTTTATTCTCAAATAATCCTGTAAATTTAGGTGAGCCAGGTAAAGCTTTTATTTCTTTTAGCCCTTCCCATAATGAATACTCATCAAATGCTAATACGCTTTCATGTGGCATTTGCACGCCAGCGTGCCACTTTCCTGTAATTGCAGTGGCATAACCTGATTCTTTTAGTACTTTAGAAAAGGCGATATTATCGGTATATACATCTTTTCTCGCGCCATCTAACCAAATTGAATTATGATATGCCCCAGTTGTATTGGCGTATCTACCAGTCATGATTTCAACTCTTGATGGACCACACATTGCACTGGCGTAAGCTGTTTTAAACATCACACCTTCATTAGCAAGCATATCTATATTGGGGGTTTTGGCTGCGCCTTTTAAGCCATAAGCACCAAATAGATCAGGGCTAACATCGTCAGCCATAATTAATATGATATTAGGTCGTGATCCTTGCCCATGACTATATAGGGATAAGCACATTAATATGAGTGATAATAGCAATTTCATTAAAGCGGCTCTCTTTTGTGTTTATAATTTATAAAGGTCATTTTGTTTTAGGGGGTAAAGCTTGTCAATGAATTAAAAATATCTTTACATAAAATTACATTGCGCTTTGCGTCTTTACAAAACATTACACTCCTGTGTATCGCTTTAAAAATCTAGCTATAGATAGACAAAACTTAAATATTTGTTCAAGCTTAACCAAACGGGTTACAAGAAATATTGACATGTTAAAATCAAAATATTATGTTTTATATAAATAAAAATCAACCAAGAGCGTAAGATGAAGACTCAGCCTAAAACTTTATGTCATTTAATAACTGCGTGTTGTATTGTCGCAACAATGAGCATGCCTACGTTTGCTGTAAATAAACTAGAAAAACAGCAACCCAATATTTTATTTATATTAGCTGATGATATGGGTAAAGAGTGGGTCAGTGCATATGGCGCTCAAGGAATTAAAACGCCCAATATAGATAAGTTAGCGTCAAATGGCATGAGATTTAATAATGCTTGGTCGCATCCACAATGTACGCCATCTCGTGTTGCTTTGATCACAGGCCAATATCCTTATAAAAATGGTTGGGTTAATCATTGGGATAGCCCGCGTTGGGGTCAAGCATATTTAGATAGTGAAAAAAATCAAAGCCTCGCGAAAGTGATGCAAAATGCAGGCTATGCAACCGTGGCTGCAGGAAAGTGGCAAGTTAATGATTTTAGAATTGAACCAGATGCGATGACAAAACATGGATTTGATGATTACGCAATGTGGACAGGTTACGAAACTGGCGTGCCTGCCAGTGCAGAGCGTTATTGGGACCCATATATTCATACAAAATCAGGTAGCCGCACTTATCAAAGTCAATTTGGAGAAGATGTTTTTTCAAGTTTTATATTAGATTTTATTGAAAAGAAAAAAGACCAACCTTGGTTTGCGTATTACGCGATGAATTTACCGCATGGCCCAAAAACAACCACGCCCCTTAAACCTGAAATAGGATCTGAGATGGGCAAACATCGCGCTATGGTCGAATATGCCGATTATATTTTAGCGAGAATGTTAAGCCAACTTGAAGCTATGGGAGAGCGAGAAAATACCATTATTGTGTGGACAACAGATAATGGTACAGACAAAAGTGTCACAGGAAGATTAAATGGTCGTGTTGTTAAAGGCGGTAAACAGATGACCACAGAAAATGGTATTAACTCGCCATTTATTGTAAATGGTCCAGGTGTTGTGCCATCAGATATTGTGACAGATGCACTAGTAGATTTTACTGATATTTTGCCTACCTTTGCAGATCTTGCTCACTCAAAAGCGCCTGCTTCATATGATTTAGATGGTAAATCTTTTGCACCACATATTTTAGGGAAAGCAGATGACTCACAGCGTAATTTTATTTTGTCTATGGGCGGAAAAAATAATGCAAAAGTGTCTGAAAAAGGGGTCGAAAACCAGTACGTATATCGTGATCGTGTTGTAAGAGATAAACGTTACAAACTTTATGTTAAAGCATCTCCAGAGCGTGGTTATGAAAAGCTAGTTGATCTTAAAACTGACTTTGAGGAAAAAGTGAACCTGTTAGATAGTAAAGATCCCGAAGTAATTAATGCTAAAAATGCCTTGATTAAAATAGTGGAAGGTTTACCTACCAGAGATAATGATCCCAACTATCAAAAACAAGCAAAATTGCCTTGGGATAAGCCTGTCACTGTAAAAAGTCAGCAATGGAAACAATAACCAATAATTGGCTGCGTATTGTTAAAAACTGAATTTATAAATCACTTTCAAAATATCTTGAAAGTGATTTTTTGTTTTTAGAACATAAAATACAAAATCACTTATATTAATAAAGCCCAATTCCTTTAAATTACGAAGTAAAGTAATGTAAATTTTGATGAGAGTTAACACTCTCTTGGTTATTATTTGTAATCGACAATAAGTAATCACTCAGAGTGAAATGTGAAGTTAATATCAATTTTTATCAGTATGTTTTTAATTTCGGCCTGTTCGCATACTCATGATATAAAAAAACAACCTTTAAAAACTACAGTTCCCTTTATTAAACAAGGTGCTGCACCTTTAGATATGCGCTGGTGGCTATCATTTGATGATGAAAACTTAAATGAACTTGTACAGAATGCTTTAAACGATAACTTATCCCTTAAAGCCAGTAGTTTAAGATTAAAAAGTAAGGCATTAGATAGCAATATTGCAGCCTCTTCTTTGTATCCAAGTTTAAACTTAAATGCGAGTACAACTGTAAAACCTGATGATTTAAACCGGGCAAGCGCAGCATCTTTAGGCTTAAGTGCTAGTTGGGAAATTAATTTTTTTGGTCGAATCTCTGCTAATGAACAAAAAGTACATTGGCAATACCAAGGACAACAAGCGTTGTTTCATGCCGATGCAAACTTAGTGGCTGGCAATATTAGCAATGCCTGGTTTTCTTTAATATCTCAAAAGCAAAAGAGTAAAGTACTCAATACTCAATTTGAGCGTATAAGTGATTCATTAAAGGTAATTAGTCGACGATTTGCTATGGGAAAAAATTCCATTACAGATATTTGGCAACAACAAAAATTATTAAAATCTATTGAGGTATTACAAGCAAAAAATGTTGCCAATATTTATAGTCAGCAACAGAAGTTGGCCTTATTGCTTGGTGTAAATACACATGAACTTGAAAACTTGGCTGATAGAAATTTACCGATTTTACCTGCATTACCAAACATGGGATTGCCAGCTAAAACTTTATTACACCGACCAGACATTCAATATATTATTACTAAAATTGAAGCCGCAGATTCGCAATTAGCAATTGCCATTTCAGAGCAATATCCGCGTATAACACTACGTGCTAATTATGCTTCAGCAAAAAATAATACACATGATCTGTTGCAGAACTGGTCCGGAAATTTAATCACTTCATTTGTAATGCCTTTGTTTGACTCAGGTGCAAGAAAACATAATGTTTCTAAAAAAAAGTTATTATTGCAGGCACTTATTGTTGAGTATCAAGAGGTATGGTTAAAAGCGGTTGCCAATGTTAACCAAATTTTGGTTAATGAAGCACAGTTATTAAAAGTGGTAGAAAATTTAACATTACAAACTAGATTAGCTAAACAAACTCAAGCCCTAATCAATATTAAATACCTCAATGGTAAATCTTCATATTTAAACTTACTCAAAGCACAAGAAAGCATTTTAGTTTTAGAAAGACAAATGATAGATGCTCAAAAAAATGTAATGAATAACCGAGTTTTACTTTATCGCGCATTAAGTCATGGGGACTTTAATCGTGATCAAACTGCTAAAAATAAAAACATTAATACAGGAATAAAGTCATGATTAATTTAAGATTTACTAAAAATAAATGGCTGCCTTTATTTATTGTTTTATTAGGAATTGGCTTAGGTTATCAAATCTTAGTGTCTGCCCAGCAAAAACCAGTGGAATACTTAAAACAAGATAAGAAACGTGCTCGGATTGTATATACAGAGAAACTAGAAAAGGGCTCTGTAATACCTATCTATCATACTTCTGGATTTGTGATCCCAGCTGAGTCAGTAAAAGTAAATGGGTTAGTATCGGGGCATGTTAAAACGATAAACCCGCAAGCTTTTCCGGGAGCTATGCTTAAAAAAGGTCAGTGGCTTGTAAAGCTCAATACTGAATACTTAACATTAGCGTTAAAATCTGAACAGGCAAGGCTAGTGCAAGCACAGGCTAATTTAGCGCTTGAGCAGGCTGAACAACTATTAGCACGGGAAGAGCTTGCGTTAGTTGATAACATTGATGGCTTTAATATTGATCAAACTTTAGTTTTGAGAAAACCACAAATTGAAGCGGCTAAATCTAAAGTGATGATAGCTCAAAATAATGTCGCCAAGGCACAATTAAACTTATCACGCGCAACAATATTAATGCCATTTGATGGCAAAATTATATCAAAAAATATAGGGCAAGGCAGTCGTATTACAACTAATTCAACTCTATTTTCAGTGGTCAATAGCCAACGTTATTGGATAGAAGCAAAAGTTCCTCATCAATTTTTAGCATTATTAAATACTCACGCTAAGGTTGATATATTTCAAAATCGTTTATGGGGTGATCAAAAACGTGAAGCGCAATATATCGCAACGATGCCAGAGCTTGATACCAAAGATAGACAAGTAAAAATATTATTAGCAATTGATAATCCCTTAAATGAAACTTTGAGTCAGCCAAAAGTTTTTATTAATGACTTTTTGAATATCGCTTTAAAAGGAAAACCGATTAAAAAAGCGTGGACGATTAAGCATCATTGGTTACAGCCTGATAATACAATTTGGGTGGTGGATAAACAAAGTACATTGCAAAAGCGAAATGTAGAAGTACTTTATAAAGGCACTGATGATATTTTTGTGAAAGCAAAATTTAAAAAAGGTGATAAAGCTTTAGCAGAAAAACCTGGCATCGCCAGCATAGGGCTTAAAGTAAAACGTCGTAAGAATTTAGCAATCGAGCAAACACAAACAGCTAAAAAAACTGATAATAAACGCCAAGGAGTAGATCATGAAATCTAATCCTATTTCTTGGATGATACGCCATGGAGTTGCGCCACATTTATTGATGCTTGCCTTGATTTTAGGCGGGTTAGTGATGTCATTTATTATCCGTAAAGAATATATGCCTGAAACATCAAGGGATACATTATCTGTATATGTCTCTTATCCAGGTGCCGCACCAAGTGAAATAGAACACAGCATAGCAGTCCCTATTGAAGCTGCTATACATAGTTTATCGGGTATCAGTGAAGTAAATACTTTCATTGGTACTGGTTGGGTGAGAGTACGGGCACAGTTAGAGGCAGGCGCAAACGGCCAAAAAATTTATCAAGATGCGCAACAAGTGGTCAATCGCATATCCTCTTTTCCTGCATCTATGGAGCGACCAAGAGTAAAATTAGATACCCGAGTGATTGATGTGATGGAGCTGATTGTTCATGGAGATATGGACAGATTTACTTTAAAGCGCTTAACAGAGCAAGTAAGAGACCGTATTTTACAATCTCCCTATATTTCACAAATTAAATTAAAAGGATTTCCAAAAGAAGAGATACATGTAGAAATATCTCAGGCTGATCTACAAGCTTACGGCCTCACCTTAAATCAAGTTTCAGCATTATTAAAAAAGAATGTGGTAGAACAATCGGCAGGTAAAATTAAAGCAAATAATGGCGATATTATTGTTTCTGTTGATCAGCGGGCATTTTGGGCGCAAAAACTTAAAAATGTGCCAGTGATCTCTGATAAATCGGGTGATCAACTCACATTAGGCGATATTGCAAAAGTGACAGAAGGCTTTGCAGATGAGCGAAATTTAGTCACCTATAACGGGCAATTATCTGCGCAATTGAATATCTATCGTATGGGAGAGCAAACACCATCACAAATAGCACAATCAATTGAAAAAATGTGGCCAGAAATATTAGCTATGTTGCCAGAAAATGCAGGCATTGCCATAGTAGATGATGATGCTAAAAATTATCAAAAACGTCTGAGCTTATTGCTTAAAAATGCGTTTTTAGGTTTGCTTTTAGTGCTTATTATTATGAGCTTATTTTTACAGTTTAAATTGGCATTTTGGGTTGTTGCGGGTATTCCCTCATCGTTTTTAGGCGCTATGTTATTTTTACCTGTATTTGATGTGTCTATTAATATGGTCTCTATGTTTGGCTTTATTATAGCGTTAGGCATTGTGGTAGATGATGCCATTATTGCAGGAGAAAATATCTATGCACACATGCAAGAGGGACTCTCTTTTCATGACGCGGCAATTAAAGGCGCTAATGAAGTAGCAAAACCACTCACTTTTGCAATATTAACCAATATTGTGGCATTTTTACCTTTATTACTACTACCTGGCAGCATGAAGTTGTTATTTGGGGCAATCCCTATTGTGGTCGTTTTATGCTTTGTTGTATCTTGGATTGAAGCGCTATTTATTTTGCCATCACACTTAGCGCATATAAAAGATAAACCACCCAATAAATTCGAGATTGCATTAAACAAAGCGCAGTCACGGTGTAATTATGGTTTGAACAAATTTGTTAATGATGTTTATTTTCCAATACTTAATAAATGTTTGAATTGGCCAGCCTTAACACTTGCTGTTGCTGCTTTTATTTTTTGTATTGTATTGGCGTATGCCTTTAGCGGAAAAATGGGTTTTAGTCTTTATCCAAAAATGGATGCTAGATGGGTAAAAGCCAGTTACGAGATATCAGAAACTACAACTGAGCAACAAGCAATTGCCTTGAGAGGCTTATTAGAAAATAGCGCAAAATCTATGATAGCTGACTATAAAATAGCAGACAGTGTGGTCAGTATTCGCAGCATTATTAGAGATAACAGTGTTGAAGTGGCGTTATTGCTGGTGGAAAGTGAAGAACGAGAATACGCAACACGAGATATAAAGCAATTTTGGAGAGTGCAAGCAAAGTCACTATCACGATATGGCAAACTGAGATTTAGTGGTGCAAGAAGAGGCTCTAGTGCTTTGGCTACGGCTTCTCTAACAATAGAATTAAGGCACAGTGATAGCACTATTTTGGCTCAGGGAGCAAAAGACGCTGTCAGTTTTTTAGATTCAATAGAGCATGTTGTTGCAACAGTGAATTCCTTGGAAGAAGGTACACCACAATGGAAATTAACGTTAAATGAAAACGGCAGAGCATTAGGCTTAGATGCCGTTGAGTTATCTAAGCAAATGCGTGCGGCTTTATATGGCGCAAAGGCACAAAGACAGCATAGATTAAGAAATGAAGTCACAACATTGGTGCGATTACCAAAAAATGAACGAGCTGATGTGAATAAAGTGGAGTCATTGCTGATCCGAACAAAAGCTGGAGGTTATGTGCCTTTAGGTAATGTCGCCAGAATAAATAAAATTTTAGCACCTGCTTTTATAGTAAGAAGAAAAGGCCAAAGGGTCGAAAAAATAGGTGCTGAAATACTACCAGAGGAGAATATTCCAATGGTCACTAAAATGGTTCAGCAATATTTAATACCAGAACTTGAGGGCAGGTACTCTGGAATAAAAGTTGTTTTTGGTGGCGATCAAGAAGAAATCGCTAAAAGTGTTTCAAGATTAGAGCTTGGCACTGGGTTTGCTTTAGCTGCCATCTATATTTTGTTAGCTATTGCTTTTAGAAATTATATTCAACCAATTGTGATTATGGCGATTATTCCATTTGGTGCTGTGGGTGCAATTTTAGGGCATTTAATATTGGGTTATGGACTCAGTGTGGTGAGTTTAATGGGCATGTTAGCGTTAGCGGGCGTAGTTGTGAACGATAGTTTGATATTAGTTGAATATGCAAATAAAAAACTTGAACAGGATGAAACAGCACTTAATGCAATTAAAGAAGCCTGTAGACGACGAATAAGACCTATTTTGCTGACAACCATTACAACTTTTGTAGGTTTAGCACCTATGGTATTTGAAACCTCAAGACAGGCACAGTTTGTTGTACCTATGTCAGTGTCTTTAGGGTTTGGCATATTATTTACCACTTTGGTTTGTTTATTGGTTTTACCGTGTTTGTATTTAGTTATAAATGAAAAACAAAAGCCAGTAGTAATAGCAGTAGATAATTTGCTGGTTAAGCAATAAGTTTAATGGAACCATCCTGTTTATATTTGTTCATTAATTAAAAAGAACAACCTAGTATAGTAACAGAGCAGACTTTAATTGCTAAGTAGTGTTTTTTATAGTTAAAATGCTAATTGTAAATAATAAAAAATAATAATATAAAGGTGTATTTTGAATTCAAAACTTTGGTTTTTACTTGTTTTAGTGTCGCCATACCTATGGGCTGATCAAAGCGAGGTTGTTAAAAACTATGCAAAAAAATTAGCAAAAATCGATAATGTTGATTCTCACTTTATTACTAAAAAATCACCCAATGCAACTTGTATTGATTGCCATAAATCACAAACTCATGATTGGCAAAAATCAGATCATGCCAAAGCGATGGCGAACGCTGATAAAACCAGTGTATTAGGTGACTTTAATAATGTATCAGCAGAACATTATGGCCAAAAAGTACTGTTTTATATAGAGAATGATAAATACAAAGCTAAAGTTTCTTACGATGATAAAACTGAAACCTATGATATTAAATATACCTTTGGTCACTTTCCATTACAGCAATACCTTGTAGAAACTAAACAGGGTTCTTTGCAAGTATTACCTTTTGCTTGGGATGCACGCAGTAAAGAAGATAAAGGCCAGCGTTGGTATCACAATTATAGTAATGAAGAAATTAGCCCTGAAGATAGATTACACTGGAAGCAACCATTACAAAATTGGAATGGCATGTGTGCCGATTGTCATTCTGATGGTTTAGTTCGAAATTATAATGAAAAAACCAATACATTTGATACAAAATGGGATGATATTAATGTGGGCTGTTTATCTTGCCATGGTGATATCACTGAACACTCAAATAATATATCAACACTAAGCAAACCAAGTATCAAAACACAAAACACAGGTTTATGGCTAAGGAAATCAGGCCAAAAAACCGCACATTGGCAAGGCGCTAAACGTGATAATGCTTTTATGGACAATTGTTTTGCCTGCCATTCCTTACGTTCTCCTTTAACCGACGGTTTTAAAGCAAACACACCGTATTTAGATCAATTTACACCGCAAATGCTTAACGCACCTATGTATCATGTTGATGGGCAGATACAAGAAGAAGTTTATGTTTATGGCTCTTTTTTACAGAGTAAAATGTTTGAAAATGGGGTTAATTGTTTAGATTGCCATGATCAACATACTATGAAGTTGAAAATTGAAGGCAATGGCTTGTGCCTACAATGCCACGGTGCTGAAGTTTATAATGTGCCAACACATCATCAGCATGAGCAAGAAAGTACAGGTGCACAATGTGTTAACTGTCATATGCCAACAAATCGCTATATGGGTGTAGATGATCGCCGTGATCATAGCTTCAAAATACCCAGACCTGATCTGTCGCTACAATTTAATACGCCTAATGCCTGCGTACAATGTCATGAAGATAAAGATAACTTATGGGCCGCTAAAACACTAAATAAATGGCATGGTAAATCTAAGGCTTTATCATCAACACGTCACGATTATTATTTATTAAATTCTGGACAGCCAATTGGTTTAGAAAAACATAAAGCAATTATAAATGATAAGGATATAGACGTTATTACAAGAGCCACGGCATTACGCTTATTAAATATGACAACGCAAACGCTATCTGGGCAATTTTTAAAACCTTACTTAAAACATGAAGAAGATTTATTAAGGCTGTCAGCTGCAACCTTAGGCGGATTATTAAATGAAAGGGAGCGCATTAGTTTAATCTCTCCTTTGCTAAAAGATAAATACAAAGCGGTACGGATTGAAGCGGCAAGAAGCTTAATTAATACCAATATGGCAGCAAATAATATGACTGTTTTTAGAGCTGTATTTAATGAATTATTATCCGCAAATACAGTAAATAGTTGGCGTGGTGAGGGCAGAGCAAATCAAGCCGTATTAGAAATGAGGCTTGGTAATTGGACTGGTGCTGAAGAATCATTTAAAGCAGCCATTGAGGTTGACCCTTATTTTGAATCTGGCTATTTGAATTTATCTGAGTTGTATCGGAATTTACAAAGATCAGATCAAGAACAACAAGTATTAAATAAGGCTTTATTTAAACTGCCCAAGTCAGCGCAAGTGCAATATGCTTTTGGACTGTATTTAATTAGACAGCAGCAACATCATAAAGCAACAAAACATTTTGCTAAAGCCATGTTTTATGCGCCAGAACAAGAACAGTACTTATATACCTATGTATTATCGCTTGATGGTGAAAATAAAACTAAATTTGCGTTGCAAAAGCTTAAAATGAAAATTAAGAAGTTTAAAGGCAGCCAGCAATTAAAAGAACTTGGGTTATATTTATCTCAAAAAGTGGGAGATGAAAAGTCATTTAATTGGTTTCAACAATTGTAATACCAATTCTATTAAGTTGGTGATCTAATATAAATTAGGATAAATTTTCAAGAGCACAGGTTTATAGCTCCAGGCTAAACCTAATTACCTACATCCATGTAGGCAAGGCGCTTGATTGAGTAATAGCTGGCTATAAGGAGTGAAAGCAACGCCGCTATTGTATATTTAGACCATTTAGATTGATCATATATTTATTAGAGTTGGTATACATCATTGGTGGCTTTAAATAATTTTGTTTAAATCCAATAAGTTAGGTTAATATTAGATTTGTTACCCTAAACACTTTTTAGAAATATAAGGAAGTATATGAAAAGCATATTAAGCATTATTGTTTCTCTTTTTCTGCATTCTAACTGTTCAATAGCTCAAGATTTTTACTTTGTAACTAAGAGTATTGAGATCCCATTTTTTAAAAAAATGAAACAAGGATGTATCAGTAAAGCTACAGAGCTAAATGTTAATTGCCATTTTATTGAAATGTCTGCCAGTAATCCTTTTCTTCAAAAAAACGCTATAAAAGCACTTCAAACACAAAAAGTTGACGGCTTGGCCTTATCTGTGATCCATTCAAAATTTCATATTGATTCTTTAAAATACTTTAAAGAAAACAACATTCCGGTTGTGACCGTTGATGCTGATTTTGCTAAAGACACGCATGCCAAAGTTGATGGATTAAGAGCTGCCTATGTTGGTAGTGATAATTATCAGCTTGGTTATAATTTAGGTAAATACCTGCTGGATATAGTAAAAATTAATCATGAATATTGTATTGTAAGTGGCTATAAAGTCACAGATAACTTAAACGAAAGGATCAAAGGGTTTAAAAAGGCAATTAGGCATTCAAATTTACTTAAAGAAAATGCGAGATGCCCTTTATATAGTCTAGAAAACCCTGAATCAGCAATAAAACAAGGTTTCAGTTTTATAGAAGATTTTAACAGTGATGTACAAAGCAAAACGTTAGTTTATATGGGGAGCTGGGCACAAATTAATATTGATAAATATACAAACGCATTTGAAAAATATAAACACAATATTAAAAACCAAACAATTAATATCGTATCTATTGATGCATCTAAAGAACAGATATTTCTTTTAAAACGTGGCCTTTCTTCTGGAAATTTAGGTCAAAGTCCATTTGAAATGGGTGAAAAAGCCCTTGAAACTTTGTTTAATTTAAAACAAGGAAAAAAATTAAGCTCTAATGTTATTTACACTAAGTCTGTTTTATACCCGTCTATACATTAATTAATTCAATCCTCAATTTCCTTGCCAGCGCTTAAGTAATTTAAACATATGTTACCTTGTAAGTGCTTTTAAACATTCAAATCAAAATATTTCAAAACTTAATCACTATTAATCCTTGAGCTCAATTTTCAAATGAAGCCTAACGACTTTTTATAATTAAATGCATTTTGTGTTTCTTGTATATAAAAGACATGGTAAGGTTGTATCTAAGGATACTGTGATTGATGCCTTTTATCTTGCACAACAATCACTTTAAGCATTAATTATCGGGTTTGTATTTTGAAAATATTAAATAATATAACAATTAAGTCGCGGATCATTATTTTGGTTTTACTGCCATTATTGGCGATTTTTTACTTATCCTTTTCGAAATATCAAGACTCATTATCGCAATTACATTCAATGGAAAAATTGGGGTTATTAACTGAGTATATTAATAAAACGGCACCTTTGATCTCAGCGCTTGAAGGTGAACACTTGTTTTCAGGAAAATATTTAGGTCCTGATAAAATAGATAATCCAATTGGTTTAGACGAAAAACCTGCGTTGTTAAAACAGCGTCAATATGTAGATAAAGCAATAAAGGATTATCAAAACTTTGTTGAACACAACAGAAATAAACTAGATCAATTTACTCAAGTATTAAAAAATATAGACATAGTAGAAAAGCGTTTAAAACAGCATACATATGTAAGAAGTCTTATTTCACAAAGGTTAAGAAAATCAACAACACGTAAAAACTTAACTGGAGGAATTTTATTCGCCTCTAGAGAAATAGAAAAATTAATATGGGCACTCATGGCTACAACGAGTGAAATTAACTTAATTGCAGCTAAAGATGAGCAGTTAAGTAAAATGACAAACGCTTATTTACATTTAACAAAAGCTAAATACAACTCAGTGCTAATGGCTGAAGCCATAGATAGAGGCATAATAGCCAGTTTATACCCAAATTTATTGGGTAAAATATCTAAATTTGATGCTTTAGAGCAAGCTAATATCGATGGATTTTTATTATTCGCAAGCTATGACTCAAAATTAAAACACCAAACGTTATTTATAAATAACCCTGAATATAAAACGATTATTGAGCATTATAAAAAACTACGCAAAGATGTAAGAAAGCTAATTAATAAACCATTGTCGATCAATCGTAGCTATTGGGATAACTTATCTCAATCAGTTAATAATAATTATGATGAGCTGATCCGTTTTGTATTAAATGAAATTGATAACAAAACAAATGCATATCTCGAAAATGCTAAAACAGAAGTAAAAGACACCTTATTTATTTTAATTTTTTTATTGATATTAATAGGGTCAATATCACTTTTGATCATGAAAAGTATCACACATCCATTAAAAACTTTAGTGAGTTTACTTACTCAGTTAGAACAAAATAAAGATATGGGTTTACGTGCAAGTCATTTTGGTAAAGATGAATTATCAGAAGCGACGCTTGCATTTAATCAATTAATTAAAAGTTTTAACCTGGCTTTATCGGGCGTGAAAAAAGATGTAAATACCATGAATTTAACCAGCTCTAAAGTATCAGGTTATATGATTGAATCTATGGATTTGTCTCAAAGGCAAAGAGATATTACAGATAGTATCTCAGTTGCTGTAAACCAAATGACCACAAGTATTCAAGAAGTATCAGGCTCTGCACAATCAACAAAGGAAGTAGTCGAAAAAGCGCATAAAGTGTCGATCGATAGTGAAATTGATGCAACTAACAGTACAGATATTATGTATAAGCTGAACTTTCAACTAGGTGAAAATACTGAGCTGATTAAGCAGTTAAATGATGAGGCTAATGAAATAAATGCCATTGTAAGTGTGATCCAAACAGTTTCTGAACAAATTAACTTATTAGCACTCAATGCAGCAATAGAGGCTGCAAGAGCTGGAGAGGCTGGTCGTGGATTTGCTGTTGTGGCAGATGAAGTAAGAAACTTAGCTGTTAAAACAAAACAATCAACATTAGAGATCCAAAAGCAAATTGAGTCACTGGTTCTAGGCGCTAATAATGCCAGCAAAAATATGAGCCAACTACAAAGCAATGGTGATAAAGCAATTCAAAGTGTACTTGAAAACTCAAAAGCATTTGCAGTACTAAAAACTCAATTAGACACAATTAATAATATGGCAAGTAAAATAGCTGATTCAGCCCAAGAACAAACTGTCGTTTCTGAAGAAATTAATCAAAGGTTACATGGGATCACTGATGATTCTGTGGTTCTGGCAGGACATGCTAAAAACTCTTTAGATGCAACTCATGTTCTAACATCTGATGGTGCTTCATTAGAGGGTCATATCAGTAAATTTAAACTCGTCTAAAACACACATTTTGGTTATATAAGAGGAAATATTATGACAAGAGCAAACTCAATACTGCGTAGACACCGTGCTTCAGATAAAGTCTATGTTCCTAAAAATGCCAGAGACAATCACTATATCATTGCTGAAATGCCTTTGACTGACAAACTTATCGATTTAATGGGGGTTGTAGTCGACAATACTCAAGAAAAACCCTACCAACATTTTTATCAAAAACTGGCTAAATTGGCATTTGATGTTGTAGAAGACTGCAATATTGAACATGCTAACTTTATAGCTAACAATAGATTAGTGCGTGTACGTAACAGTGATGAACAACAAGTGATACATACACAAAAGCAATCCTATTTCTTTTATAGTCCAGGGCATAATAGTACGTTTAAAGGTTACTTTGATGGGTCTGTACGCTCTAACAAGGTTAAGTTTTTATTTTTGGCTACAGGTGATAACTTGCGTGAAGGTGCAGCTAAATTTCATCAAAAAGTATTTGATGCTGTCAATAAAATATCTCAATGTATTGGTCTTGAAAAAGGCGAACTAAAAATGCGCGATCATCAACATTTAACTTATGATATTTTTGCTCGAGATAAAGGTTATAAAGAAACGATGACACATAGTTTTCGTGAAATATCTGCACGATACTTACAGCAAGACTATCTTGTTTCAGGAGAGCATACAGCCATAACTTACGCTGTGGTGAGTGTACCAATGACACGAAGGTTACTTAAAGGGACTGATATTGATTATAATAGCGAGCAACCATTTGATGAGCTTTATAGAGAGATAGCCCATGCATTTAGTAAATCTGCACAAAAATACAAACTTAATCATAGTGCTATGATAGCTGATGGCATGTCCCCAATAGTACGTTATGACGAAAAAGAAAATACTATAATTAATGGCGATATTATTTCACTTGGATATAACCCTCATAATGAACTAGGTGAAATAACCTGTAATTGGCAAGGGGATAAATTGGTAGACACAATACGCTTGGTATTTTGTGCAACTGATTTTGATGAAACACATCAAACTTACGGTAAATTTGTAAATCAAGTAATGCTATCAATGGCAGATGTTGCATTATCGCTTAACTGGAAGAAACAACAAGACTATATGTTAATGCGCTTGAATCAGCAGCTAGTAAGAAAAGTGTAGAAGCTTACTTTTTGTTTTTTATATGTAAAAGTCAATTTTAATTGATTGTTATATAAAATAAACATAATATGAACACAATAAAATTTAAGTGCATTAATTAGCTTAGTAACAGTAGATACATAAACTGTTACTTGGTTTTAAAGAGTAAATAATGATGACTAAGTTGATAAATTTTCCAAAAATCGTATTTGGTACCAGTAGTTTAGGAAATTTATTTGTAGAACTGGATATTGCTACAAAAAATGAACTTGTTAAAACTGCAGTAGAAAATACCCCACAAATGCCTTTATTTGATAGTGCAGGTAAATATGGTGCAGGTTTAGCACTTGAATCTTTAGCGCTAGGGTTAAAAGCATTAGATATTGCACCCAAAAATGTAAAAATCAGCAATAAGTTAGGCTGGAAACGGGTGCCGTTAACATCAGATGAACCTACTTTTGAGCCGGGTGCTTGGGTTAATTTAAAACATGATGCTGTGCAAGATATCTCATATCAAGGGATCTTAGAGTGTTATCATCAAGGTAATGAATTATTAGGTGATTATGAAGCTAAAATAGTGTCATTACATGATCCTGATGAATACTTAGCAGCAGCCAAAGATCAAAAAGAGCTAGAAAAGCGACAACAAGATATTTTAGATGCGTACAAAGCATTACTCGAATTACGTGATGCCGGCAAAGTTGAATCTGTTGGTGTAGGCGCTAAAGAAGTGAGTGTGATAGATTTTATTAGTGATCATATACAATTAGATTGGGCGATGTTTGCGTGCTCAATAACACCTTTTACCCATGAACCATCAACAATAAACTTATTAAAAAAATTAAATAACCAAGGCGTTAAAGTGATTAATTCAGCTGTGTTTAATGCAGGGTTTTTAATTGGCAGTGATAATTTAGATTATAAAACAATTTCTAGAGACTCAAATCCAGATGAGTTTATTTGGCGTGATAAGTTTCATGAGTTATGTACTGAATTTAAAATAAAACCGGCTGAAGCATGTGTACAGTTTTCATTCTTATTTGAAGGCATTGAGTCGGTGGCATTAAACTCAAGCTCACCGAAGCGTGTCAAAGGCAATGTTTCTTTAGTTGAAGCGCACGTTCCTAAAGCATTTTGGCAAGCAATGCAGAACAGTGGTTTAATTTCAAAATACCTGAATTTTTAATAATTTAAGTAAATTTACAACTAATACTATTAAACATGGTAATTAATTTACCATTTAACCTAATCATTTAATCAGTATTGTCATCATTTTATATTCTAAAATTAGTAACTTATGAACACAATTTCAGTAAGGCAGAATGCTATGTCTAAAATCGACTTATTTAATGCAATTGATAAAGGCGTTGTTACTGGTAGTGATCTTAACCAGATATACGCGATTGCAAAAGAAAACAACTGTGCATTTCCTGCTGTTAATGTGAGTAGTAGCTCAACATTAAATAGCGCTTTGGCAGCAGCGAAAACAGCACAGATGCCGATTATTATTCAGTTTTCTCAAGGTGGGGCTGCATTTTTTTTAGGTGAAAACTCGGGTTTACCTAGAATAGATGCATCTATTTTAGGTGCCATTACAGGTGCAAAATACGTGCACCAAGTAGCTAAAGCTTATGACGTGCATGTTATTTTACATACAGATCATGCGAGTCGAAAATTACTACCGTGGATTGATGGGTTATTAGCTGAAGGTGAGCAATTTTACAAGCAAACAGGTAAACCATTATTTAGCTCGCATATGATAGATTTATCGGAAGAACCCATAGTAGAAAATATTAAGACATGCGCTAATTATCTAAAACGTATGACATTAATTGATATGTCTTTAGAAATAGAATTAGGATGTACAGGTGGTGAAGAAGATGGCGTTGATAATACACATTTAGACAACAGTGCTTTATATACACAACCAGAAGATGTGGCATTTGCTTATGAGGCATTAACAGCAATCAGTGATGGCTTTACGATTGCAGCATCATTTGGCAATGTTCATGGTGTGTATCAACCTGGAAATGTGCATTTAACACCTAAAATATTAAAACACTCTCAAGAATTTATATCGACAAAATATAAGCTAAAAAATAACAGTTTGAACTTTGTATTTCATGGTGGTTCAGGCTCTTCAGCTGAAGAAATTAGTGAAGCTATCAGCTATGGCGTAGTAAAAATGAATATAGATACAGATACTCAATGGGCTTACTGGCAGGGGGTCAATCAATATAAGGCGTCACATATTGGCTGTTTAGATAGCCAAATAGGAAACCCTGAAGGTGCCGATAAACCAAATAAAAAATATTATGATCCAAGGCAGTGGATACACGCAGCCGAAACTTCAATGATAAGTAGGATTTTACAAGCTTATCGAGAGCTGCAATGTATTTAACCATTTAATAAATATTTTAAATTTCATTAGGTTAAATATCTCTTAGCCTAATTTATTTATACCAAGAATTCAAATTGTTTCATTCATGGGAAAAATCAGAATTACGTTTTCCCATGAATGGGATACTTATCTTTTAAAATCAATAAAAACCAAATTTAGTTAATTAAATCAAGATACTATATGTTTGGCATGGTGGCTGCTATAGAAAGTTATTATTAACTCCTAAATATAAAATGAAATGGAGTTTAATTAACAGGTGAAAGCATGACAAAGTAAACCACAGCCAGAGCAGCAGGTTTAGTATATTTATTTGTAGTATTAACTGGAATTTTTAACTTAATGTATGTGCCAAAACAATTGATTGCTTTTAACGATGCAGCAGCAACAATTAGCAATATAACAGGTAATGAACTTTTGTTTCGTACAGGTGTAGCTGCAGGTGTTATTTGTTATGTCTTTTTTTAATATTGCCTTTTATTTTGTTTGATTTATTTAAAGAGGTAAACAGAAATGTTGCTGTTTTTATGGTGGTAGTCGCAGCTTCTAGTGTGCCAATCTCTCTTTTTAATATGGTGACTATGCTAGATATACTCAGCTTATTAAGTGGCGCAGAATATTTAAATGCTTATAGCGCAGAAAAAATTGAAGCAAAAGTGATGTTGCTATTACAACATGGCTCGGCCATTTAGATTTACAGATGATAGGTGTAAATAACTTCTTTTTAGCATACTTTACTGCTACGTCGGGAGCCGCCACTCTTAATAGCTTAGTAAAGGACCCAATAAAAATTTTGTAAAAGTACTCATAATTGCTTACTTATTACCTTTATATTGAAAGGGAAGATAACTGAAAAATAAGGATAAAATATGAATTTGGATAATAAGTAATGAAAAATAATTAGTTCTCAGTCTTACTTAAAAATGAACTCACAGTGATTTAAAGGATAGAAAAAAGTAGGTCATTATTTTTTGTGATTCTCGAAATCAAGGTGAATATATACAATTGAAAAGATATTCACTTTTATTTTATATATCAATAATATAGTTATTTAAGATTTATAAAGGCTAAAAATGCTGAGATATGTGGCTGTTGCATCCCAACGATGAGCAGAATACTTTGAGCGAAACAAAGTTAGCGTGTGTTTTAATCGTTTTAAGACTTAATTAAAAGGAACACTTAGGTTCCTTTGTTTTGTCAGTAGTTGTTAATTCATATTTTACAAAGCATAACCTATCACTGAGATATCATTTAAATGGTGTACTAAATTGCCATACATCTCCTTTTACAATATCACCAGAAGGCATTACAGCATCTACTCGCCAAAAGTATTGTTTGTTTGGTTTTAGATTACCTGGATCAAACATGTTTTGAGTTAATACGCTAACAAGTGATAGGTTATTTTCAGATGTACCTGTATATACTTTATAAGATGTTGCTTGATAGGCTGGACGCCATATTAAGTCTGAATCAATCGATACATCTTCACTTCGCATTGCAGGGATCGGGTGTGTTGTTTTTGTATCACGTCTACCAGGGATCCAGTAACTGTTTTGATCTGCTCTATAACTACCGGTATAACCCAAAGTACCACCTTGTAAACTTGTTAAATAACTATCGTTTATCACATCACCGTGCTTTAAAGGTGATGATTGATTTGGTCTAAAGTCTCTATTTGTCACATCTTTAAATTGACTTTTAAGTGAGTTACCTTCATTTACGCCATTAAAGTTATGACCGTAATCAACCCACGACAGCATAGGTTCATTAGAGGCTCTTTGGCTTGAAATTAAATCGGCTGCATTATTCGTTACGATACTGCCTCTATTTGCGCCCCCTAAAATACCGCCAACATCGGCGTCATCTAAAATAATTAGGTCGGTACGTTTGTTTTCTAAAGTATCAAATACCGTGTTGTGATACACACGCTGATTTTCACCTTTGACCATAATACCATTAGCATTCCAAACAACATTATGATGCGCAATCGCATCGCTACCATAAAACTTTGCAGGAATAGGGGCATCGAAACGTACACCATATTTAACTGAATCATGTAACCAGTTATAACGCACTATTGTGCCATTTTGTGCTGCGATACGTACTTGGATCATAGCGCCATCACTTTGTGCAAAACCAGAATTGGAAATATCATTGTATTCTGCGGTAAAACGGCCTCCTAAAGGACCCGTATATTTACCATGGCCGCCAGGAGAAGCACCTGAAGTTGCCAACGTTTCTGAACTACCTGCATTGGATACTGTGTTGTACCTGAAGGCTGAGAAATTACCATCTAAGACTAATGAAGAACTTGGCGCATAACTTTCAGACGCAGCCCAGTCAAAATATTCAAAAGAGGAGTTTTCTACTAGTGTTGAATTGCCACGCATTAAAAACCCTTGGCCATCAACATTTCTCATAGTGATGTTTCGTAAGGTATTGTTACTTTTGTGAGATAAATCACGATTATTAGAGCTTACAAAAAGTATTTCAGACTTTTGACCTACTTCGCCAAGTGCACGACGTGAAGAACCACCAAATTTAAAGTTAGCGTCTTCTAAAGTAAAGTTTTCACAATTACCACAACGTAAAGTTTCACCAAAAAAATCTACATTTTTAACTGTTACATGCTCCCAGCCTCCCACTTTGATACCATAAGGCTGCTTTTTTGCTCTGATAGTTTGAGTGGGCGTACCACTAGAAGAATATAAGTAAGCAGTTTTTGTTTTAGTATCAAAAAACCATTCATCATCATTATCTAATAGTGCTTTTTTACCTTCAACAAAGTAATAAAAGTGTTTTTGGTTTTTCCAAATTCGTGGTGTTTTACCGTATGTGAAGTTATTACTGCCAGGTGTATGTGATGAAATTTTTCGGGTCCAAGTATCAAAACTGCCTACATTAGCCACAACAACAGCATCACTTAAATCTACTGTATTTATAGTTTTATCATCAGTAAGTGAGTCATCCATCATTAAGCCAAAGTCATTACCACTGGTATTTGCATGAGCCCAACTATCACGGCTATAAACAGATGCGACATCTCCTTTTTTGTCACCGAAGCGGGCATTTGGCCAACGAGCATTCATTTTTTCTTGCCAATTTTCACCTTCTTTAATAAATAACTGCCAAATGTCTTCGCCAATATACTTACTGTATATATTACCGCCTTCAGACACCCAAGAGTTTGAGATATCTATTGTGCCATCAAATGTAACTTGTTCATTATCGTATGCTTCTATAGTGATAGGGCGATCTTGTGTTCCTTTTAAGCCACTTCTAGTGAGCACTTCATTATAAGTACCGCCACGTAATTTGACTGTATAAGCTTCACGATTGTCGAGTGCAACACCACTGTTAAATTCTTTTTCACCATAGTTTAATGCAAATTTTATTGTTTTAAATGGCTGAGATATTGAGCCATTTCGTTTTAATGCTCTTGTATCTAGTCCGTTGATCGGATCTACAAAAATATGATGGTTTACTGAACTTGAAGCTAAGGTTGGTAGGCTTGTAACGCTTGCAGCTAAAGTACAACTAGCAATTAAACTTAATTTGAAATTTTTCATTATTATGTCTCACAAATAATTTGAAACGCATTTATGGAATAACAAAAATCCTTTTCGTTAATGTTTTTTATAGTTCATAAACACTTTATTTGTTTTTTATGCTAGGGTCAATAGTTTTGTAAAAATAGTGTGAATATTTGTTAAGTATGTGTTGATGTTAGTTTTGTTGTGTTTTATTTAGGTTTATGAAGAATTCACTTATTATTATCTAAAAAGATAAAAGTGTTTATTATATTTAATTGTTAGATTTGTAGTATTTTGAAATTAGAAATGAAATTAAAGGTGCTAAGATAAGGTCAATAATTATTAAAAGCTATCGTTTATATGTCTAAAAGGTAATAAATACAATTTATAGCTGAGTATATGCTTTTTTAGGCTATTACTATTAATAAACAACAAGTATACTATTCGATATTGTTGTTTTAAAAGGAACTATTATCGTGAATGTTCACAGTCACTTGATCCAAGAAACCGTAAACGGAATTTTAGAAAGTTTATCTGACTTTGATGCAAGCTCTCCTGTTGTATTAAAAGATAATACGCTTGCAAAAAAATTGAATGTTAGTAGAACCACGATCCGTACAGCATTATCAGAACTAGAAAATTTAGGCATTATCGTAATTGATGGTTCTAAAAAAACGGTAAATAGAAAACCTACTGAAACGGATTATTTTGATACCAGTAATAGTGTTGCATCTAAAGAAGAAATTATTGAAGAGTATTTTTTAGATTTAATTAATCACGGTAAATTGCTACCTGGTGATAAGTTTTCAGAATTAGAATTAGCTAAATCATCGGGTTGTAATACCATCACTGTAAGAGAGTTTTTAATTAAATTTTCTCGATTTGGCCTAATCGAAAAGAAACCCAGAGCTAAATGGCAAATGGTTGAATTTACAGAAAAATTTGCTCTCGAGTTAGTTGAGTTTAGACGTATTTTAGAAATGAGCTCAATTACCAAACTTTTAGCAACGCCAACAGATGATCCTGTATGGAAAGAGCTTTCTGTATTATTAGATAAACATATCGAAGTATTAGCTGATGTTGATAATAGATATACTGAGCTAAGTGAATTAGATCGTAAATTTCACTATATAGTGCAACGCGCATCCAGTAATCGTTTCTTTATGCAATTCTTTGATGTGGTTTCTTTAATTTGTCATTACCATTATCAGTGGGATAAAAGTGATGAACTTGATCGAAATAAAGTTGCGTTACAAGAGCATGTTGAAATTATCACTCAATTACTCGCCCATAATACCTCTGGGGTGATCAGTGCAATGGAAGTTCACTTAAGTACAGCTAAAAAAACGTTATTACGTTCTGCACATGGTTTAGAATAGCATTACAAGAAATTAACCTGAGCTGCGATAATCAAATTAGCCAATAACGCTATTTTAAAGCCTATTAGCGTTGTTCTAACTGCCAATAGCCCGCTATTGGTTAGTTAAAAGGCCTTGATATCTACTAAAATTACGTCATGGGATAGTGAAACAAACAGTAACCCTTTTTCTTCAAGTGGTTATAAAACTCTTATTCAAACCTCAAGTTAATTAAATTAAAAACATTCCCGATAAAACATTTCGGGAATCGTAAACATTTAAATCTTCATACAATTCCTCATAAAATTTAGTTTAAACTCAATTCTCTTAAAAAATATAAAATTATTAAACCCCTTTTTAAAAAGCTAAAGTTTATAGCAAAAACACAATTAAATTTTAAAGGTTATGACTATGAACATTGCTTTAACAAAATCAATTTTGCTATCGATTATTACACTATCTTTGATGAGTGCCTGTAGCCCGCAAACAAAAAATAATGAAGAACAAGAAACTTCCAAAGCACAAACGGATAATCAGCAGATAGAAAAAATTTAAATTACAGAAGTCAAAGAAATAAAAATCGAAAGCATGGCTAGTGATATGGTAGTTGAACAACAAAGTGCATCAGGCCCTAAGGTAAAAAGCCATGTTAAGACGTGTCGCACCAGGTCAAACTTATCATCAAGCTATTGTTCTTACACCACCAATAATTCCACCCATTTATTCAGGAATACCAAATACAGTAAAATTGTAATGGTGTAATACTTAAATAAAGGAAATAAAGGGGTCGGAGTTAATTAATTCGGGTACAACCTTTGTCCCTAAATAAATTAACTCGACCTCTTTTTTGAGGTTTATTAGTTTTGCTTTGTTAATTCTTAAATTGTATGTGGTTGTTAAGGTTGATCTGTCAGTTTAAAAATTTGCTCTGTAGGCAGCCATTTCTCACCTTCTTTTGCCCAAGGTAAGGCTTGTTGAAATTGCCACATTAAAGTTTCCCACTTTTGAATTTGTGGGTCGTTAGCGTCTGATATGGCTTTTTTATCTGCATCAAAGGTATCGTCTACTTCCATGATCATAAATAAACGATTTACGATTAAGTAGATTTCCATTTCAACAATACCTGCATCTCTAATGCCTTTAGAAACTTCAGGTAATCCATTACCTGGTTTGTGATATTCTTTATATTGTTCAATCAGTTCAGGATCATCTTTTAGATCTACAGCTAAACAGTAACGTGTTGTTTTCATCTTTTTCTCTATTTAGGTAAATGTTAAATTGGGTAGCACTTTAAATGCGCGTTAAGTGAATCTTTATCAACTATGGCACCTTTATGGCCAATCACACAGGCTGATAATTTAGCGCCAAACTCCGCTGATTCAACTACAGTTCTACCCATCATTCTGGCACTGAGGTAGCCGCCATTAAATGCGTCCCCAGCAGAGGTTGTATCAACCACGTTTTGAACTGGGTCAACTGCCACTTGGGTTTTAATACCATTAAAAGATGTATGCATGCCTTGTGAACCATTTTTTATCACATATTCTTTGATATCGTATTGATTTAAAAAGTTAGCGACATCAGAGCTTGTTTTTGCACCATATAAAACCATGTGATCATCAACTCCGGGTAGGGCAATATCAGCAAGCTCAAATGCTAAATTATAGGCTTGTTTTGTTTCTTCAACAGACGACCACAGTGCTGGCCGGTAATTTGGGTCAAAAATAATCAAGGTGCCATTGGCTTTAAGTTCAGCTAAATAATGCCATAAAAGAACACGATCAGCTTGTGATAATATAGCGATTGAGATACCGGATAAAAAGAACATATTAGAACTTGATATACGGGCATAACCACCATCATCAGCTAATAATTTTATAGTTTGTTTAGCCGCTGATGTATCACGCCAATATGTAAAGCTACGTTCACCTTCATCGTCTACGTTTATTAGATATAAGCCCATTTGCGCAGTGCTTGAGCGGTATACTAAATGTGTATCAAGTGACTCTTCATACATTAACTGTAGCATTTCATCACTTAAACTATCTTGGCCAATCGCTGATAAAAAATGTACTGCTGAGTTATCTCCCATACACCTTTTAATATAAATAGCCGTATTAAACACATCACCCGCAAAGCCTTGTTTGTAAAGCTTAGGTTGTGTGGATGAGCCAAACTCAACCATGCACTCACCCATTAAAGTGATTTGATTCATAATCTATCCAATTGTTTTAGTTGATCTAAAACCGTGCAGCCAGATAACAGCGCTGATAAATGTTTATCTAGGTTCGCTATCACTTTGTCATTGTTGATAAAGTCTTTACCAAAAATAGACTCGATTCCAAAAAAGGCATTAATAACATCAAGAGGTTTAGATGATGTAATGCCTTTGGTGCTGGCGAATTCCTCAGCAAGTGGATCAACTATGTCACGTTTTTCAATTAATGCTGCTCGGATAAATTGCATCCAACAAGCAAGTGAAAAACAGAGTTTATCTATACTTCTATTTAACTTTAAATTGTCTTGAATTATAGGTAATAAACGCATTTGTAATTTTTGCGAGCCATCCCAAGCAATCTGCGCTAATAAATGGCGGATCTCTGGATTTAAGAATCGTTCGATGATCTCTTTACTATAGCTTTGCACGTCGAGCTCTTTTGGTGCATCAAAAGAGCCAATGACTTCTTCATTGGCTAAGTCACAAATAAATTTGTAAAAAGCCTTATCACTTGTTACATCATAAACAGTTTCAAAACCGGCAAGAGAACCTGCGTAAGCAAGAGTTGAATGCAAACAGTTTAATAAACGCAGTTTTGCTTTTTCAAAGCCGTCTACATCGTTGGTAAATACAACACCTACTTTGTGCCAATCAGGACGAGGGCCTTTAAAGGTATCTTCTATCACCCATTGGGTGAATTGTTCCCTTTGAATTGGCCATTCATCTTGGGCACCTATGGCTTTAGATACAGACTCTACGGTATAGGCTTCGGTTTTTGGTGTAATGCTATCTACCATAGAATTTGGAAAGCTAACTTGGTTTTCTATCCAAATCTTTAATTCTGGGCTAAGTGTATGAGCATAATCAAGTACGGCACTGCGTAACTTATCACCATTACCTGAAACATTGTCACAACTGAGTACATTAAATGCTGTTATATTATTCGCTTTTCTATTACATAAAGCTTCAACAATAAAACCAATCGCACTCACTGGCATATGTGGGTTGCTTAGGTCGTGTTTAATGTCTTTATGTTCAAAATCTAGGTTACCATCTGATCCTAAACAATACCCTTTTTCTGTGATTGTTAAAGAGACTATTTTGGTATCAGGTGCGCTCATTCTTTGTAAAACCAGATCTGATTGCTCACTGGCAACTAATACTTCTTTTACAGCGCCAATTACTTGATAATTGATTGCTTTATCAAGAATTGCCAAAGTATATAAGTTATCTTGTTTTGCTAATACGTTTCTGGCTGTTGGGCTGCGAAGCGATACACCACAAATACCCCAGTTACCACCCGTTAAGTTCATTGCATTTTCAGTATAAGCTGCTTGATGTGCACGATGAAAAGCACCAGGTCCTAAGTGAACAATACCAATTTTTGTATTGTCTCTATCGTAATTTGGCACTGCAATACTTTGATTGTTACCAACAAGATTAAGGGTTTTATTTGTTAGATTCATAATTTATTTCAGCGCACCTTTTAAAGTGTGACGCCGCCTTTCCAAATTGAAATTTCTTTAAACTGGTTAATTTCATTCTTAGTTGACTTACCGGATGCAACATCTAATAGAAGTTGAAAAAACTCTTCTGTGCACTCATCTTGGGTTTTATCTAAACGTAATAATTCACCCGCATCATAGTCAATCCAGTGCTTTTTACGATTTGCTAAATTACTATTTGATGCAATTTTTAAAGTTGGGACAGGTACGCCAAGCGGTGTGCCTCGACCTGTAGTAAATAACACCATATTGGCACCACTGGCAGCTAAAGCTGTTGAAGAAACCGCATCATTTCCGGGCCCTTGAAGTAAAGTGATGCCATTTTTGGCTACTGCTTTTTGACCATATTTTATTACTGCTTGTACAGGTGCATTGCCACCTTTTTGAATTGCGCCTAGAGATTTATCTTCAAGGGTTGTTAAACCGCCGGCTTTATTACCTGGTGAGGGATTTTCGTAAACAGGTTGATTGTTTTTAACAAAATAGCTTTTAAAGTCATCTACTAAATCTACGATATCTTGATACACATTTTCATTGGCTGCGTTGTTCATTAATACTTGTTCGGCACCAAACATTTCAGGTGTTTCTGTTAAAATAACGGTTGCACCATAATTTACCATTTTTTCTGTTATACGACCCAATAAAGGGTTTGCAGTGAGACCACTTAAACCATCTGAACCACCGCATTTCATGCCGACAGTCAGTTTAGATACAGGGCAGGGAACTCGTTTATCTTGATCCATTTTTGTAAGCAGTTGCTCAATATATTTCATGCCTTGCGCTTCTTCATCATCTACTTCTTGCGCGTTAAAGTAAGCAATGCGATCCGACAAAGAGTCTGGCAAGTCTTTAACTAATGCTGATAATTGATTGTTTTCACAACCTAAGCCTAAAAATAACACAGCACCTGCATTGGGATTAGACGCTAACGAAGCTAGTAATTGTTTGGTTTGTGCTAAATCATCTCCCAATTGAGAGCAGCCAAATGGGTGTGTGACTGCAAGAAAATCATCTGCGCGGTCTTGATAAAGAGATTTACATTGGCTAACCAGTGATTTAGCTAAATGATTTACACAACCAACGCTGTTGATGATCCATAATTCATTACGTATACCTACCAAGCCATTGGTTCTTGGATAACCCATGAAAGTAGGCATATCGCTATTCTTTTTGATGTGATGTGATGCATTGGGGTTATACGAAAAAGTATCTTCATCACTCAGTAAAGTTTTTAAATTATGCGTATGCACCCATTCACCCGCTTGAATATCAGATGTTGTATAGCCAATAGAGTAGCCATATTTTATGATTTCTTGGCCTTTACTAAATGCCTCAAGTGCAATTTTATGCCCTCGTCCAATATCTTGTGTTAAAACAAAATTAAGATCCTTAACTGTGATTGATGTGCCTTTTGTCAGATCTTGTAATGCAACCACAACATTATCGCTGTTATGTACCTGAATATATGTTCTGAAACTTGCTTGTGAGCTCATAATACGGGTTCTCTTAAACTAGTTATATCTGATAAAAGCGACTGGCGTTATTACCAAAAATATTATCAATAGAATTAGGATGACGGTCCTGGATATATGCTAAGACAATGTTTTTGATTGCTTCATATTCCCCGGCAACTAAACAAACAGGCCAGTCTGAGCCAAACATCAGCCTTTCACTGCCAAATAGTTGAAATACAGTATCTAGATATGATTTAAAATCATTTTGAGTCCAATTATCCCAGTCTGCTTCTGTGACCATGCCTGAAAGTTTGCAATAACAATTTGGGTTTTTGGCAAGCTCAGCCATGCCCATTTGCCATTGTTCAAATTCTGCTTTGGTTTTAATTTTTGGTTTTGCAATATGGTCAATGACCACGTTTAGATTGGGAACTTGGGCTAACATTTTGGCAGCCGCAGGTAATTGATGTGCAAAAATCAGTAAATCATAACTGTAATTATGTTCAGCAAGTATCTTTAACCCTCGAATAAAGTCAGGGTTTCTCATAAAAGTAGGATCTGTTTCCCCTTGTATCACATGTCTAAATCCAACAATTTTTTGATGATTTTTCAGTTGATTAAGCACATCTGAAAGTGAGTCACTTCTGATATCGATCCAACCAACAACGCCTTTTATAACATCTGTCGACTCTGCAATCTCTGATAACCATAAAGTTTCTTCAATAGACTGCCTTGCTTGCACCGCAATACTGCCTTCAAAACCATTTTTACTTAGGGTTTGTTCCAGCTCTTTTAAAAGATAATCTTGTTTTAAAACACCCATAGAGTTATCAATCCAGTCGTATTCGACTGGATCAAACGCCCACATGTGATGATGTGAATCAATACGCATGTTGCGGCCTACTCGTTAATTTCGATAACAGCTTTAACAACGCCTGTTTCTGGTTTAACCCACTCTGGGAAAACCTCAGGGAAGTTATCGAACTGCGTTTTGTGAGTGACCATACACGTAGATTTGGCACTCCCATTACTTAAACAAGCGACAACATGTTCAAAGTCTTCTTTAGTGGCATTACGACTGCCTTTTAATGTAGTTTCGCGCTTATGAAATTCGGGATCATTAAAACAAATATCTGCTTTAACGACACTTACAAATACTAAAGTACCGCCATGTGCTAACCAACCAAAGGTAGATTGCATCGCACCTGGATTACCCGTACAGTCTATGATCACAGTAGGGAAATCACCGCTAGTAAGTGACGCTAATTGTGCTTTTACATCACCTGTACAATCAACTGTTGCATCTAGGTTTAATTCACGTTTTGCAAAGCCTAAGCGATCAGCATTTACATCAGCAATAAAAGTTTTAGCACCAGCCACTTTAGCAAATTGCGCTGCTCCTAATCCTATCGGACCTGCACCTAATACCATTACGGTATCTTTTTCAGATACTTCACCACGACGAACTGCATGAGCACCAATTGCTAAACATTCAACAACAGCTAATTCATCAAAACCGACGCCTTCAGTGATCACAACATGGGTAGCCGGTAAACATAAATATTCACACATACCGCCATCACGGTGTACACCTATTACTTCGATATCAGTACAGCAATTTGTTTTACCTGCGCGACAAGCAACACATTTACCACATTCTAAATAAGGGATAACGTAAGCTGGTTTTCCAATAGGTAAATCGACACCTTCGCCAACAGCTTCAATCTCACCTGATAATTCATGACCCAGTACGCGAGGATAAGTAAAGAATGGCTGGTTACCGCCATATGCATGAATGTCGGTTCCACATACACCAATTGCTCGGATTTTTAATAATACTTCGCCCGGTTTAGGTTGTGGTTTTTTTGTTGTTAAAAGATTTAACTCACCAGGTTGTTGGCAGACGATCGATTTCATCATAATTTATCTTCCAGTTCACGCCATAAGTGACGTTCATTATTTAGTATAAAACTAATTAGTGTTCTTTCACTATAATGTACACTTTTATTGTTTTTTATGAAAGTGTATTTTTGTTTTTTTATATATAAAACATTTTAAGTATGAGCGTTATATTTTAACTATATAATTAAAACTTTATGTTATTGGGTATAATTAGCTATTAATTGCAGGTTTAAGCGTGGTTAAGGTGGAATAATGCAAGTTTTAATAGGTGATTATTATAGATAATTTACACTATTTATAATAATACAATTAGTATAAATATTTAGTATGAAGAGCCAAATTATGGCTCTTTGAATGAAGATATTACCAATGCATATTATCGACACCTGAGTTGACCGCTGCATTTGATACTGCAGAAGAAACGCGTGCACATAACCTAGGATCCATAGGTTTAGGTATAATATAGCTTTTTCCAAAAGTAAGGCTTTTTTCACCGGATGCTTCGAGCACTTCATCAGGGACAGGTTCTTTAGCTAATTCACTAATTGCATATACCGCTGCAATTTTCATTTCATCATTGATACAACTTGCTCTTACATCTAATGCGCCTCTAAATATAAATGGAAAGCAAAGCACATTATTGACTTGATTTGGGTGATCTGAACGACCCGTTGCCATGATCAGGTCATCTCTGGTTTGTAATGCAAGTTCTGGTTTTATTTCTGGATCTGGATTGGAGCAAGCAAAAACTATGGGGTTAGGTGCCATTTTTCTTAATAATTTAGGCGTTAAAAGGTTTGGGCCAGATACGCCAATAAATACATCTGCATCTTCAATTACATCAGCAAGTGTGCGTTTATCAGTATTGTTAGCAAATAACTGTTTGTATTCACTTAAATCTTGGCGCTTTGTATGAATAACACCTTTAGTATCTAGCATATAAATGTTTTCACGTTGCACGCCGCACTTTATTAGCAAGGTCATGCATGCAATCGCGGCAGAGCCAGCTCCTAAACATACAAAAATGGCTTGTTTTATATCTTTATTTTGAATTTCGATCGCATTGATCATACCTGCTGCTGTAACAATGGCTGTACCGTGTTGATCATCATGAAATACCGGTATATCGCAACGCTCTATCAGTGCCTTTTCTATCTCAAAACATTCAGGTGCTTTAATATCTTCTAGGTTTATGCCGCCAAAACTATTGGCAATATTAGCTACTGTGTCAATAAATTCTTCAGCTGTGTTGTGATCGACTTGTATATCAAATGAATCGATATTTGCAAAACGTTTAAATAATAACGCTTTACCTTCCATTACAGGTTTAGATGCCATATTGCCTAAATTACCTAAACCTAAAATGGCAGTGCCATTGGTGATCACAGCGACGGTATTACCTTTGTTGGTATATTTGTATACATCTGAAGGGTTTTTAGCAATTTCTCTTACTGGCTCTGCTACACCTGGGCTATAAGCAAGTGATAGGTCAAGGCTTGTTTCTGCCGGTGTTGTAATTGAGACTGCAATTTTACCCGGAGTAGGGTTTGCGTGATAATCTAGAGCGTGTTGGCGCATATCTGTCATAGTGAAATCCAATAAAATTTAAATAAGCGGAAGTATTAGCCCTAGTTAAAGGGCTATTATTAATGTTTTGTAAGAAAAGTGGTATTTAGCGAGTTTGAATTACAACTTGCTAGTAAGAAAGATTAGTGTTCTGTAAAGACTGTTTGTTTAATACCAATATGATCTTTTTGAAATCCAGGTCTGATTTTACCAGTGAAAGGTTGGTAGCTATTTTCTGGATCATCATTTTTAAGTGGATCACCTACTTGAACTTTTAGTTCTTCAAGCTTAGTTGTTAGATGCCTAATGATTTTATCACTACCCGGTTTTTGAGAAATATCATGCATTTCCCAAGGGTCATTTTTTAAATCAAATAATACATTTCTTTTTAGCATAGGGTAATAAACAAGTTTATAGCGATCACTTCGTACCATTCTTTGGAAGTGACGGTAACTACCGTATATGTATTCGTTCATTATTTTTTTCTCGCCGTTAATAAGCGGTATAATACTTGGCGCTTGAACACTTCTTGGTACTTCAATACCCGCAAGTTCAGCTGTAGTGGCGAAAATACTATTTAAGTAAAACATGCCTTTAGATTGCGTATTGGCAGGAATACCCTTACCAATCATTATAAAGGGTGCACGGATTGAATGGTCATAGACACTTTGTTTACCTGCTAAACCGTGTTTTCCGACAGCTAGGCCATGATCTGATGTGAAAATAATATATGTATTTTTTGCATATTTAGATGACTCAAGCTTATCTAATATTCGGCCTACTTGATGATCTAAATGCTCTATCATTGCGTAATATTCACCAATGAATTTTTTAGTTTGAGCTTCAGTTCTTGGAAATGTCATCAGTGCTTCATCGCGAATATTATAATCACCAGCGTCAATTTCTGGCATTGGCACAAAATTCGGTGGCAGTTTCATGCTTTCAGCTGGATATTTATCAACATAAGACTGAGGAGATTGGCGAGGATCATGTGGTGCTGTAAAAGCAACATACATTAAAAATGGGTTTTGGTTTCTTTTATCTTTATTATCTAGATATTTAATTGCCGCATCAGCAAAAGCTTCACTGGTGTGCTGCTCTTTTTGCTCTTTTTTCCACTTAATCGACTCGCTGAAATCAGTTAACCAAGGTTTCCATTGTCCACCTTTACTGATCGGTGCCATACCACCTTCGTGAACAGCTCGACCAATATCAAATGAGCGTTTTAAAGCATCTGAGCCTACATGCCATTTACCCGTTATAAAAGTTTCGTATCCCGCTTTTTTAAATGTTTCACCCATCAGTGGATAAGTAGTTTTATTTGATTTAGGAGAAAAACCAGTAAAGTGAAGATTACGGCCAGTATTGATCATTTGTCGACTAGGCGCACAAACCGCTCCTGACCATGAACCCTGATTAAATACGTGAGTAAAAGCCATTCCTGAATGAGCTAGCTTATCAATATTAGGTGTTTGAATGTCTTTATTGCCTAAGGCATTAATTGTATCTATAGATTGATCATCTGTAATGATCAATAGAAAGTTAGGTTTTGAATCTTCACTGGCACAAGCTGTTGTTAGCATTGCACTTGTTAATGTAAAAGCGACAAGCATAAATTTATGAAGGCACTTTATTGTGGAAAGAATTTTTTTGTAATTGCTCATAATAAACTCCATATGTTTTGGTTTATTATAAATAAAAGACACAAACAAGCAATGGAAAAAGTGCAAAGGTGTGTAAATATTTTGTTTATATCTATTTATAATAGGAATAAAAAACGGAGTTGAAATGAAACAACTCCGTTTTTGTTGCAAGGTAAGCTTTATTTTTATGCTTTATGAGTAAAGTGAGCGCGGTAACCGTAAATTGCAATCACAATAAAACAAACAAAAGGTAACACAAATGATGTTTGTATTGTTGGAATATTACTAATTATTGAGCTGGCATCTATCATGCTACCTTGAAGTGGCGGCATTAAGGCACCACCAACAATTGCCATAACTAAACCTGCAGACGCTAAACTTGCATCATTACCTGTATCTTTAAGTGCGACACCATAGATAGTAGGAAACATTAATGACATACATGCTGAGGTTGCTACTAAACAATATAAACCAATCATTCCGCCTATGAAAATAGTACCTAGTGTTAATAGTATGCCACCTGCTGCTAATATCAGTAATAATTGGCCTGGGCGAATTTTACTTAACATAAATGTACAGATAAAACGGCTAGCTAAAAATATACCCATAGCAAGCATATTATATTCTTGTGCTTGAGCAGCAGTTAAACCTACAGATGTCATACCGTAATGGATAATAAAGGTCCAACACATAATTTGAGCGCCTACATAAAAAGCTTGTGCAATCACACCTTCGCGATAGCGCGCATTCGAAAGTAAACGTTTGAATGTATTTTTTAATACTCGAGTCGTTAATGGTTCGTCGTGGCTAATGGTATCTGGTAGTTTTCTAACTAAAAAGATAATAAAAAGTACGGCGACAACAGCCGCGATTACGATATAAGGGCCACGTACAGTTACTAAATCGGCTGCTTGCATTGCTTGATGCGCAACAGGATCCGCAACGGAAAAATCACTCAGTGCTTGCGTTAATTTACCATCTACAACACTTGGTAGCATATCGTTATATTCAGGGTGAGCTAGTTTCTCTGCTGCACGAAATTCTTCAACTTTAAGTTCACTTAAAATGAAATTAGACGCGACAAACATACCTCCTAATGAACCGATAGGGTTAAAGGCCTGGGCTAAATTTAACCTTTGAGTTGAGGTTTCGGGTGATCCCATAGATAAAACATAAGGGTTAGCTGTTGTTTCAAGCAGTGCTAAACCGCAGGTGATCACACAAAGTGCTAATAAAAAATAATTAAACTGGGCTGTCATACTTGCTGGTAAAAACAGTAAGGCACCTAAAGCATAAAGGGCTAAACCTAATAAGATACCTGCTTTATATGAATAGCGACGGATAAATATCGCTGCAGGAATAGCCATGATCCCATAACCAAGATAAAAGGCAAACTGCACCATAGAGCTTTGTGCATTGCTGATCAAAAAGATATCTTTAAAGGCTTTAACTAAAGGGTTAGTCACATCATTTGCGAATCCCCATAAAGGAAAGAGTGCAGCTACCAGAATAAAGGGCAAGATATATTCTTTTGCTAAAATTGGTGTTTTGGTTGCAAGTGGTTTGTTGATGTTGTCACTTGAACTATCGATTGCTGTTGTCATTTTTACCTCAATAGTATTTGTATATCACTTATTGTAATTAACTTGCTCCATTTAAGATAAATACATGTGATTTTTATATGTAATATACACAAGGTAATTGTTTGTTTAAATTTAGTCAATGATTTTTGTAATTATTGTTAATAAAATAAAGGGGTCGGAGTTAATTAATTTAGGTACATTTATTTGCCCCCAAATTTATTAACTCCGACCCCTTTTTGATAAATCTCATCTAAGGTTGGGCGCTCGTTTATATACTCAAATAAACAGGTATGTACTTGCGCTTTAACGAGTTCTGTTTTTTCGCATATCTCATAATGTTCTGCTTTAATTAAACCGGATGCTTTAATAATGGAATATAATCCAATTATTGAGGTGTAAAATGACAAAAAGAAAAATTACAAGCCATACAGTTGAAATTCAAAAAGAAGCTGTCGCACTAGTCACTGAGCAAGGCTATAGCGTATCTAAAGCCCCAGAATCATTAGGAATAACTGATAAGCTACTTTATAACTGGAAAGCTAAGTTTGAAGTAGAACAATCAGGAGTTAGCTTAAATGTTGATGAAAAAACTGATTTATTAAAACTTCGTCAAGAAGTCAAAGAGCTAAGGATGGAAAAAGAGATCCTAAAAAAAGCCAGTGCCCTTCTTCTAAGTAAAGTAACATTTCAAACCATAAAGCAGCTTTCTTCGATGTTTCCCGTATCGAAACTTTGTAAAATGATGAAGATCAGCCGTTCAGCTTATTATGCTTGGCTCAATCGTCCAGCAAAAATAATTACGGCAGAGCAATTACATTTATACCGAAGCGCTAAGGCTATCTTTAGAGAGAGTCGTAACAGCTTAGGTTATAGAGAGTTACGAAAGCGATTATGCAAGGAGGGCTTTCAAATTAGCTAATATGGCGTCAAAAACTAATAACTCAGCTTAATTTGGTTGTAACGAAGCGTATTGCTTATAAAGTAACAACCAAGCGTAAGCATAGTGATGCTGTTGCAGATAATTTACTTAACCAAAACTTCAACCCTATGGCATCAAATCAAGTGTGGGCAGGTGACATTACCTATCTAAAAACTGGTGAAGGTTGGATGTATCTAGCCATTGTAATGGATTTGTATTCTCGTCGCATTGTTGGTTGTCATATAGGTAGCGCATGACTACCTTGCTTGGTAAGCAAGGCTATGATTAAAGCGTATAACCTACGGCAACCGCACAAAGGCCTGGTATTCCACAGTGACAGAGGTTCACAATATACCAGTAAAAGTTATCGTAATTTGCTAACAAGTTATAGTGTTCGAGCTAGTATGGGGGATGTTGGTGCCTGTTGGGATAATGCTGTAGTTGAACGTTTTTTTGGAAGCTTAAAACATGATTGGTTATTTAAAACTCCCCAACTAACAAGAGGGCACATGAAAAGTGATGTGATTGAATATATGCGATATTACAATGTAAAAAGGCTTCATACGGCAAACAAGGACATGTCGCCAATTGAATATGAAATTAGTTATAAAAATTATTTAAGAAAAGTGTCCTGATTTAGTTGCGCAGAACATTTTTCATCTACTGTTTAAAATAAATGATTTACATCTTCTTCAATAGAAACATCAGCTTGTATAGCAATGCAATGTATGCCTTTTTCTGAGAGTTCTTTAACAAGTTTTTGTCCTGGTGCTGACTGAGTTTTGTAATTAATACAAATTGCATATCCTTTTTTGCAAACAATTTAGCTGTTGCTGCACCTATGCCTCTACTACCACCTGTGATAATAGCGACTTTTTTATTTTGCATTATTTTCCCTAAGAAGCAGTTAATCTTAAACTTTATTACAGGGTGCTATCATATAATGAAAATATAATTGGTAGCGCATTTTTGTTGTTACAAATTATCTAGAGGGCTGGTGATGGTAGCAAAGTGCTAATAACTGTCTTTAAAAACTGGGTACTCACCTTGTATAATTAAGAATAACAGAGGTTTACAGTTGTTTTATTTAAGAAAAGTAAAAAATTCAAACCTGATTAGAATTATTATTAAAAGGCTCTGTTCATTTTAATGATGATCGGGCTTTCACCAAATACTAAAATATGGAGATTAAATCTATGTCTTATATTGATGGATACGTACTTGCTGTTGCTAAGAAAGATAAGTCCGATTATATAAAGCTTGCTGAGGTATCGGCTGCTGTATTTAAGGATCATGGTGCTCTGTCAGTGGCAGAAAACTGGGCTGACGATGTGCCTGATGGTACATTAACATCTCTTCCTATGGCAGTTAAATGTGAGTCAGAAGAGGTGGTTGTTTTTTCATGGATTGTATGACCATCAAAAGAAGCTCGCGATGCAGGAAATAAAGCTGCAATGACAGATCCTAGATTAAAAGATTGGGATATTAATAAAATGCCATTTGATGGTAAGAGAATGATATTTGGTGGGTTTAAAACCATTGTATCCGTTGAATACAGCAGTTTTAAGTGCAATTAGTCGCTTTATGGTACTGTTTTACAAAGGCAGTAAAACGGTGTAACACTGCTTCATAAATAAAATGGATATGATGCTACTATAAAAAAGATGAACTATGGTTAATTGTCTGATTTATAAAAGAATAATAATGTTAAGTTGCTTGCCTGTTTTAGGCTTACTTTTAACATTTATTTTAAATTTTATGACAGGATCTGGTTATACCGATCCAGTAAATCAAGATATTATCTACATATATTTTATGGCTTCAGTTACCTGGTCTGTACTTGCATTTTTTACAGGTGTTTATATGTACTCAAAATGTAGTTCAATGAACCATTTAAAATTTATACTCGGGGTATTTTCTGTCAGTTTAGGCGCTGGTATGCCTTGGCTAATTGGCATGTCGTAGTAACCTTAATCCAAATAGCTATATGATCAATCAAAGCTAATGAAAACTCATTAGCTTTGATGTATTTTAAGATTTAGCTCTCTCTAATAATATAATCAAATGCTGAAAGTGATGCTTTGGCGCCTTCACCCATTGCAATTACAATTTGTTTATAGGGTACAGTTGAAACATCGCCTGCGGCAAATATACCCGGCTCTGTAGTGTGACACTTCTCGTCAATAATCACTTCGCCATGTTGCGTGCGCTCAACAACCCCATTTAAAAATTCACTATTTGGTATTAAACCTATTTGAACAAATATACCAGCTAGCTCTTGTCGTTTAAGCTCACCGGTTTCTCTATCTTGATAATCAAGGGCTGCAACTTTACCGTTTACTGCTATTACTTCTTTTACAGCTGCATTTTTTATAATGGTGATTTTGTCATGTTTCATGGCTTTATCTACCAGTACTTGATCAGCTTTTAACTCAGGTAAAAATTCAAATACGGTTACGTGATTTACCATACCCGCTAAGTCAAGCGCAGCTTCTATTCCTGAGTTACCACCACCAACAACTGCGACATCTTTACCTTTAAAAAATGGACCATCACAATGAGGGCAAAAAGCGACCCCAGAACCAATATTTTCTTTTTCGCCTGGAACGCCGAGCTCACGCCATTTTGCACCTGTGGCTATAATCACTGTTTTGCTTTCTATTATTTCACCACTTGAAAGGTGAAGTTTTTTAGGTGATTTTGTATTTGAGGCATCTTTTTCAATTTTATCAACACGTAAAAACTCTTTAATAGTGATATCGTAATCGCTTAAATGTGCTTGCATATTACCTGTGAGTTCAGAGCCTGTGGTTTTTGGTACTGAGATCAGGTTTTCAATGCCCACGGTATCTTTTACTTGGCCACCAATACGATCGGCGATCATAGTGACATTTAGGCCTTTACGTGCGGCATAAATTGCAGCCGCAACACCAGCTGGGCCTGCGCCTATCACCGTAACATCTTGCAGTGGTAATTGTTCTGTTTTTTTATTTTCTACTATATTTGGAAAGCGTTTGATCAGTTTATCAATTAACTGAGCGGTATCTATTTTGCCGTTTGCAAATAACTCACCGTTTAAATAAACGCTAGGTACACCTTGAATATTACGTTCATCTATTAAGTCTTTAAATAACCCGCCGTCTATCATTTCACTACTAATTGAATCATTTAATAAAGCAAACTGATTGAGTGATTGCACAACATCAGGACAGTTATGGCAGCTTAATGATATAAACACTTCAAAGTGCAGCTTATCGGAAATATTTTCAACCATATTTGTTAAGGTTTTATCTAGCTTTAGCTCAGTGCCAGATGATTGCAAAATGGCTAAAATCAGTGAATTAAATTCGTGTCCGCTGGGTATACCTGAAAAATGAATGCCGTTATTTTTACCTTCAACTTCTAAATAAAAGGTGATTGGGCTACGTAAATAATCGTTACGTTCTACTAATTCTAAATTATCTGATACAGATGTTATTTGTGACAAGAATTCTTTTAATTCTTGTCGTTTACTGTGTTCACCAGTTTGTAAAACTAGTGACACCTTGTTAGTCATATTTTGGGTGTAATTTTTTAATGCTTTTAAAATATCGTTACTTAACATAGGGGCAACCTTATAACTGAATTCACAGGCTTTTATTTTAAAATTGAGTGAATTTAACTGGTGAATTTAACTGGTGAATTTGAATGAGAAATAAAAGCGGAAGTGTTAATGTGTTCCGCCATTTTATTTAGGTGTTATTTAGCTATTGTTAGATTTTGCCAACTAAATCTAAACTAGGTGTTAATGTTGCCTCGCCTTGCTCCCATGCAGCAGGACATACTTCACCATCGTTATCACGCACATATTGTGCTGCTTTTACGTTACGAACCATGTCTTTTGCACTTCGACCAATGCCACCGGCATGGATATGTGCTACTTGAATAACGCCATCAGGGTCTGCTAAAAATGTACCGCGATGTGCCATATGGTCTTCTTCAATCATCACATCAAAACCGCGAGTAATATGCCCTGTTTGGTCGCCAATCATAGGGAATTTAATTTTACCTATGGCATCTGACGAGTCGTGCCATGCTTTGTGTGAAAAATGTGTATCTGTTGATACCGAGTAAACTTCAACACCTAATTCTTGTAATTCTTTATATTGGTTTGCCATGTCTTCTAATTCAGTTGGACATACAAATGTGAAATCAGCTGGGTAGAATAAAAAGATTGACCATTTACCTTTCACGCTATCAGTTGTTACTTCAACAAACTCGCCATTGTGAAATGCTTGTGCTTTAAATTCTGGGATAGTTTTGCCTATTTGAGCCATGAGTAATTCCTCTTAATTTTAATTTGAAATTTGTGTATTTCGTTTTGTTTAAAAGCATGTTTGCTTTCGATGGATGTATAATAGAATTACCCGAGAGATTAATAAATTTGATTAAACTGATATTAATGTTCTAAAAAATAGAATTATTAAATGTAAAAGTTATTGGGTAAGCTTAATAGGATGACTCGAAGTGAAACAGACGTTAATGTATTTATAAGTTATTAATTGGGAGTGTTATGAAGCAATGCTTCATAATCATAAAATAAATGCCCAGCCATGAAGTGCGCATACCGTTAAGGTTAAAATCGCCCGCATTTGAAAATAGCTAAGATTAAGGGTATTTGAATTTTTTCTGCTCAAATAATACTCCACAGCTAATAATCCGATGTAGCCAAAAACTAATAAACTCAAAGCAATTTTGGAAGAAAAAAATAAACAAGCAAAACTGTACAAGCAAAATAAATTACTTAAAACTAATGTTGTATTATTTTTAACAAGTCTATCTTTGCGCCATAATGTGCCTGACAAAAAGCTTAATATACAGACACTATAAAAAATAAATCCTTGCTCTGGTGTAATTGAATTTAAACTTACATTGGTCAGAGACATTAAAATCAACCCAATAAAAGGTAATAAACCTAAATAACCAAGTAATTGCCATACACGCATTTTATCAGTCCTTTATCTCGTGAATTATATTTACTAGCGGTTGCACGGGCTTGTCAGGCTTTGCATAGTGTAATCGATTAATTTTCTTTGTTTTATGGTAGCTATCAAGGGAAGATACTGCCACAGTGTTTATTGATTCAATATCAATAAACCCGTCACTTTGAATCGCTTGTTGGTCGCAAATGATATGTGTGATTTCGCCAATGATCATCAAAGTACTGTTAAGCTCAATTGGAATAATTTGCTTTAATGAAACGGCATACTTTAAACGGCTTTGACCCACAAAAGGCGCATTAATCGTATCGATAAATTCGGTTGTTAATCCACATGATTCAAATTCACTTTGATTTTGTGAGTAGGCCGCAGATGTTTGATGCGCTTTGTCATAAAAAGCTTCACTGACTTGATTAATTGTATATTCCTTTGTTTGTTTTATGTTATCTAGCGTATGCCTTTTACCGTTGTCAGGTCGCATAATAAAAGCAACTAATGCGGGTGAGGCTCCAAGATGCACAACAGAACTAAACATTGCTAAGTTAGTTTGTCCTTTACTATTTTGACTGCCGATTAAATTAGCACTTTTAAATCCTGAGAGACTATTGATAAAAAGTGCGCGATCACGACTGTCCATATTATGAAGGTCATTTTGGTTAAAAGATTTAAATTTGATAATGGTATTCACTGTGTACTGGTTATTTGACCATAGATACGTAAAATAGGCTTTAACAGATCGATTTAAAATCGATCTTTAGGTCATTTTATGATTTGGTGTTTGACCAGTTTTTGTAAATAATTGAGCAATTGTTAAGTGATATAGAAGTGCAAAAATTAACAATACCGCACAATAGCATTTATGTGAGGTTTATTTAAAATCAACTATTGTTTTGTGTAGCATATTGCTTTTCATTTTTATAGTAGCTTCTAAGTTGGTGCATAGCGTCAAATTCACATGCGCTCCAAATTGACACTATACCATCTAACCATGAGAGTGACTTTACTTTACTATAAAGTGATTCTTCATTTGTGATCCAAATAACTTTATAGTTTTTCGGCGCCTCAATTAACTGTATATCATTATTTTTTATCACTTTTAACATGTGCATAGTGCTGTGAATTGATTCTATATTTTAAATTTTCATGAAGTATAAAATTAATATGTGATTCATTTTTGTTACTAATAGTAAAAACCCTGCACTGTGGCAGGGTTATGTTTTAAGTGAGTGATGATTTAGTTAATCTCACTTTAAATAGATGGAAATTATGCCGCAGCTAACTCCTTTGCATTGTTTTGCTCTGCTTTGATAGATTTGAGTTTTACTCTGTGGTCAGTCGCTAACCAATTGTAAAGTAAAGGTAGGACTATGAGAGTGAAAAATGTGCCAATTAACATACCTGCAACTAATATAACACCTATGCTATTTCGTGCTTCAGCACCTGCTCCAGTTACTAATACTAAAGGAAAGTGCCCTAATACTGTTGCAGCGGTAGTCATTAATATAGGGCGTAATCTCGTGGCTGCTGCAGACTTAACGGCGTCTAACTTACTCAAACCTTGTAGTTGCATATGATTTGCAAACTCAACTATAAGAATACCATTTTTGGCGATGAGTCCTATTAGGGTGATCAAACCGATTTGAGAATATATGTTGATTGAAGTAAAGCCTAAAAATGCAATTGATAATGCGCCGCTTAACGCTAATGGGGCACAGCCTAATAACACTACTAAAGGATCTCTAAAGCTATTAAATTGAATGGTTAAAACAAAGTAAACGATTATCAAAGACACTAATAATACATTTACCATTGTATTACCTTCTTTTCTAATTTGACGTGATTCACCTGCATAATCAATCGAATAACTTGCTGGAAGCAAATCTGCCGCTATTTCTTCAACAGAAGATAGTGCTTGTTCTTTAGAAATATGGGGTAAGACACCAGCAAATATCCTAAATGATTTTTGTTGGTTAAACGAACCCAAAATACGAGGACTTGTTACAGCTTTTATTGTTGCAAAACTTGATACTTTGATTAAATCACCTAATGGTGTTTTCACTTGCATATCTAATACATTTTCTGGGTTGTATTTATTTGTTTTATCTACAACAGGTATTACGCGATAAGCTTTCCCATTGTCATTGTATTGATTAACGTAATTGTTAGACATTAAAACGCTAAGTTGGTTATTAACCTCTGAAAGCGTTAATCCTAAATCAGCTATTAATTCTCTATTAATTAACAACTCAGTTTGAGGCAAGTCAATTTTTAGATCCGTATCAACAAACATAAAGTTACCTGTTTGATATGCTTTACCAATAATCTGTTCAGCATAATTACGCATTTGTTCAACATCATCGTTAGCACGTACAACCATTTCAACGTCAAATTGACCCGCTGTAGGAAGTGCCGCAGGTAAAATAGGTAATAAGGTTAATTCACTTATACTACCTAGTTTGCCGTAAAGCTCAGGTAGACTTTCTTGAACACTGTTTTCTCTTTCATTGTAAGGCTCAAGCTCTACGCCGCCAAATCCTGCTGCAGCTGTTAAGATTTGCCAAACAAACTTACTGCCGTCAGTTGTTTTAAATGTATCAACAACTTGGTTCATATTATTAGAAGTGTACATTAAAGAAGACTCAGGAGGGGCTTCAACTACTACCTGTATACTGCTTTGATCTTCTACCGGTGCTAATTCCTTTTGTGAAAACATGTAAAATGGAATAACAAGCAAACTAAAGATAATTGCCATTACTAATACTTGAGCACGCCAGTTAAATATATGAACTAGTATACGAAGGTAATAATTTTTTATATGTTCAAACCCTGAATTTATTTTAACCGTTAATTTGCCTTCTTTTCCGCCCTCAGGTGAAACATAAGCACTCATTATTGGAGATAATGTAATAGCCACAACACCTGAAATTAGTACGGCAACAGCTAAAGTAAATGCAAATTCTCTAAACAAAAACCCAGTTAAACCAGACAAAAAACCAATAGGAGCATATACAGCAGCAAGCGTTAAAGTCATGGCAATCACAGGTACTAAAAGTTGTCTTGAACTTAATAATGCTGATTCAAATCGTCCTTTGCCTTCACGCATATGTCGCGCTACGTTTTCAACAACAACGATGGCATCATCAACTACTAAACCTACGGATAAAACTACGGCTAATATAGTCAATAAATTTAATGAAAACCCCATTAGAGACATGATTGCAATTGCACCTAATATTGAAATAGGGATAGTGATCAGTGGCACTAATGCAGCTCTAAAAGATCCCATCATAGCGAGTACGACAATACCAACAAGTAACACAGTTTCGATTAATGTTGTGAATATTTCATTGATAGCATCGCGCATATACAAGGTACCATCATAACCAATACTGATTTTCATTCCTTGTGGTAAGGATTGATTAATACTCTCTAATTTTTTATAAAGCGCATCACCTATGGTAATTTCGTTGGCGCCAGGAAGAGCCCATACAGCCAAAAATATCGTTGTTTCATGATCGAGCCTAGCATTAACAAAACCTTCTTCTTCTCCAATTTCCACTTTAGCAACATCTGAAATACGTACTTGGGCGCCTTCTATATCAGTAATAACGAGTTGCTCAAAGTCTTCTACTGTTTTTAATGTTGTATTTGCCATCACATCAACGCGTTGTTGATTATTTTTACTATGACCTAAAGTAGCGATTGTATTATTGTTGCTAAGGGCTGCGAATACTTGATCTGCACTTAAGTTAAAAACGGCTAATTTATCGGGATTTAACCAAATACGCATAGCAGGATTACGGCCACCTTCTAATGTTATTTTTTGTACCCCAGATATATCACTCAACATTGGTGTAACATTACGAGAAAGATAATCTGTGATTTGGCTGCGTTTTTTCCCCGTGGCTTTCACATCTAGATAAAACAGTGCATTAGGGCTATCAGTACGTCGTACATTCACTGATGGGTCTTCAGCGCCTGCAGGTAATTCAAACTTTATTTGACCTAACTTTGTTGTCATTTGAGTGAGCGCATCGTTGGTATTGTGATTTAAATTAAGCCAAGCGGTGACTTTACTATTACCTGAGGTTGTTATTGAATCGACGTAATCAACACCAGGCACAGTTGAGGCAACTCGTTCTATTGGTTCGGTCACAAAGCCTTTAACAACTTCGGCGGACGCACCTGTGTATGTTGTTGTAATTTCGAGAGAGGCACTTTCAATTTTAGGGTATTGTTGAACAGAAATGTTATTTGCAGAATAAAGACCTGCAAGAACAATTAATAATGATAAAACAATGGCTAATGCTGGGCGACGAACAAAAATATCCATCACTGAAGGTTTATTGTCATTAAACTCACTCATTTTCATGCTCCAGTACTAACATTGGATTTAAGGGCTATCTCTTCTTTGGGGTAAACTAATAGGCCTTCACGTAATTTAAATGCACCTTCTGTTGCTATCTTTTTACCTACCTCAATACCAGATTTGATTATTTGTTGATCCTTTAACCGTTTGCCTAATTCTACCTGTACACGATGCGCGCGATACGCTTGGTTGTTGTCTTTTTCTAAAGTGAAAAGATAGTCGCCATTTTGATTACGACTCACAGCTGAATTTGGCACTAACATAAGTTGTTTATTTGTGCTTAGAATTTTAATGTCGACTATTTCATTATGCTCGTACCATTGACGACCATCGATCAGTTCGGCTCTGTACTTCATATGTCTTGATTTGTTATTGATCTGACTATTTTTGGCAATGACTTTTGCTAATTTATAATTTTCAAGGGGATCATTGATTGCTTTAATCATTATTTGATCGTTAATTGCGAGTTTTGCTTTAGTTTGGGCTAACTGGAAATCAATCCAAATAGTGGTTTCACTGCCTATTAATGTTGTAATAATTGAATTTGTTGCTATAAATTGACCGACTTGATATGTATCTAAGCCAACAACACCATCAAATGGTGCGATAATATGTTTTTTGTTAATAATCGCTTTAAGATTCTCTGCGTTTGCTTTATTAACTTTTAATTGCGCGTTTGCAGTATCAAACTCTTGTTGGCTGACTTTGTTTTGCGAAAATAGTTTTTTCATTCGATCGAAATTATTACCAGCTAGTGCTAAATTAGCATTCGCTGCGTCTAGCTGTGCTTTTTCTTCAACTGTATTTAAAGCTAAAAGTAATTGTCCTTTTTTTACTTTTTGGCCTGCAGTAAAGTTAACGGTTGTGATTATGCCAGACAGTTCGTTTTGCAATTGAACAACTTGAGTTGCAGAAACCTGGCCAGTTGCTTTTTCACTAACTTGGTAAGCTGTTGTTGATGTGGTTATGCTATTAACTGTTGCTGAGGGTTCTGGGAAGGATTCACCCATAGCGATTGCAGCCTGAATTTGTTGAAATTTAACAAACCCTAAACCAGCAACTGTAACTGCAATAATAAAAATGGTGGTTAACCAACGAGATAATTTCATATATTTCTCCGAATAGGGTATTTATCTTAAATTTTGTTCAATTAATAGATTGGCAACTTTAGAGATACCATTTGAATCAAGTAGTGCTTTCCATTGGTATGAATTAATGAGTCTTTGTAAGCTTCTTATCGCAGGGGCATCAATTGCTAGTGGCTCATTTAATGAGTCAGTCCCGTCTGATATATGTCGAATTTGAACAATGCGGCCGACATATTGGTAACCCATTAGTAGTGCCCAACAACCCAGATTGATTTCCTCAATCATTTGATCAGTATTGCCATTTAATGTTAATTCTCCAGAGTAAGCTGCCTGGTGCATGCATTTATTAAATACTTTTTCACATTCTTCATTTGCCTTGATCATTTTGTCAGTCCAAAGTGATGAGGCACGACTGATCACAAGATCGTTGGCTGCAAATGACTCTAATTGACTATCAAAAGGGTATACCTGAATTTTTGTTGGGTTGAGCAAAGCGATGGCGGCAATTTTTTCTGGCGTTGTTAGATCCATAGCTAAAATTTGTTTGAAAATATTACTTTGGTAGTGAAAAACTCTTGTTGCTAAGGCGAAAATAATATCTTCTTTACATTGCACATGTTTGTAAATTGAACCCATAGATAACTTAGCCGCTTTTGATATAGACGACATTGTAAAATCTAAAAGTGAAGTTTCAGCAATACATTCTGCTGCTGCATTTAAAATAATTTCTTCTTGTTCTTGAGGACTATATTTAGGTGCTGGAGCCATTAATTTTACTCTTTTAGTAATTATAACGGCATTTGAATTCTATTCGAACGCCGTTCGAATGTGGTTATTTTTGTTCTCATAAGTGTAAAAGTCAAGTGTTTGTTTATAATGTGAGGCTCCAGTGGGGTTATAAATCCTAAATGTAAATCTTGAATGTAAGGGAGAATATGATGGCTAAAATATTTTATGGGAATAAGATACTGAAATGTAAAATGAGGCTTGTTTAATACTCTTATATTAATAATGCCATGATTAACTTGATTGTTTATGCCTTTCTTTATAGCCAATAAAAACAGTAGAAATACTATAAATTTGATCGCTATTTGGGTCATTGATTCTAGCTTAAAATCTATATGACAAAGTTAAAAGTGCAATATGCGGCTTAGTTATGAACTCTTAAATTCTGTTATAAAAAATAAAAAACTATTTATTTTAAGAATATTTTCCAATTACTAATTTGAATTTTTTTGTTGAATTGCAGGAATAGTATCCAACTTTTAAATTTGCAAAGTGCATGATTTGATTTGTTCAGATTTGTTAAATACCTTTTGTACCAGATGGTTACATTTTCATTACAAGTTAGCTAATGCTAATGACTGTCATTGTGATTAAGTTAATGGTTAATTTTATATTAATTTAAATATAGAGGCTGGAACTTCAGTTGAGGTGAAAAATACAAGAGGTACAATTAATGAATATAAAAAATACAATAATAACAAGTTTTAAAGCAGTATTTTTAAAGCTTAGTTTAATGATATTAGCATGCGCACTTTCTTATAATGTGCATGCTAATATCAGTGAATTAATAAAAGTTGAAATACCACCCCTAACTAAAAGAGATATTATTTATAACCATGATGAAATGCTGAATTTCAATATTAAAAATTATCTGAATTCAAATGCACCTCATTTAAATCAGTATGCTGAAATAATCTCACATCATGCTGGCCGCACTTCAATTAGCCCCCAATTGATAATGTCTTTAATTGAATTTAAAACACAGCTAATTTCAAGCTTTAATTCTGGAAAATATATTGATAAACCTTTTGGATTACTTTCTAATAAAGTTGGTTTTTCACAGCAAGTAGAAGACATAACTACAAAATTAAATACTCTTTTATTTTCAAGTACAGTAAGTACAAGCCGACAAAATAAAATAACCGATGCACATGCAAAAATTGCAATACAAAGTTTATTATCTTTGTCTCCTGAATCGCTAGATGCGAAAAGAATAATAGAAATTAAAAGTGTATTGTTTTCATCATATAAAAATGCATTTCCAATTATGGCTGTTAGTGACGTTGTAAGCACTGATGTGCCAAACTTACCACCCGTAGATTTATTGCAGTTTCCATTTCCTGTTGGCGAGTCTTGGCACGTGGGTGGTACTCATAGTTATGAAGCCGCAATTGATTATAGCAATGGTGGTGGTTGGGGCTCTGATGTTTCACATTTATGGGTTTCAGCATCAGCGCCAGGCACTGTTATTATTCATTCATCATGCTCAATAGAAGTGATTCATGACGGTGGTTGGTCAACGAGTTATTATCATGTTGATAATATAAGAAATCAAAATCATGATCGTGTTGAGCGTAATCAAGCGATTGCGAATTATGCTAATAATTCAGCACAAGCTTTATGTCAAGGAGGTTGGTCTGGAGGCCCTCACGCCCATGTTACCTTGAAAAAAAATGGTACGCCTTTTAGCTTAAATGGTGTCACACTCTCAGGTTATAAAGTACATGCTGGTAACAGTGATTATGATACAAATTGTAATAATTACTGGCTAGAAAAGAATGGCCAAAAATTTTGCTCTGCGTGGTTTACTAATCCAGGTGTGGGTTCAGTTGAGCCTATTGAGGTGATTACGCTAATTAATAACCAAATTACAAATAATTTAATCGCAACAAAAGGACAATTAAAATATTACAAAATAGATTTACCTACCAATATTAAATCATTTAAAGTCAAAACATCAGGTGGTACTGGTAATGTTGATATCTTTGTTAATAAAGGGGCTATAGCCTCAGAACAGCACCATAATTGCAAAGCAAAAAATATCAATAATAATGATGAATGTACTATTACCACCCCAGAACAAGCTAGTTGGTATGTTACTTTATCCGCGACAACTAAATATGAGAATGTGAGTTTACAGATCAGTTATAACGAAGTAGTGGAACCCATTGTAACGAATTTGATAAACAATCAATTATTAAACAACTTAACTGCCGATAAAAATGAATCTAGACTATTTAAAATTGCAATACCTGAAAATGCGCGTAATTTAAGTGTCAAATTATTTGGTGGTAGTGGTGATGTTGATTTATATCTTCGAAAGGCAGTTACACCCACAGAAAAGTTATATGATTGCCGTTCATATAATAATGCAAATACAGAAAACTGTTTGATTTCCGAACCTACTTCTGACACGTGGTATATTTTATTGCTAGCTTATAAAGCTTATAACGGCGTTTCTATAGAGGTAAATTATATTGAAAAGGAGGCTGAACAAGTTGTTGTCCCTTTGAGTAAAGGACAGGTTATCTCAGATTTATCTGCAAGTAAAAATGAATCTAAACACTTTAAAATCAACATTCCAATTGGAGCGACTAATTTTACAGTCAATACTATTGGTAGTTCTGGTGATGTCGATATATATTTAGCTAAAAATATGATTGCAACAAGCAGTATTAAAACTACAGAATGCAGTTATGGTACAGGCAGTCAAGAGCAATGTTTAATATCAAAGCCAAGCGAAGGGGATTGGTACATTTTACTTCATGCGTATAACGCATATAAAAATGTGACTTTACAAGCATCATATTCGCCTCATAGTGAAACGACTGACTCTAAACTCAGCAACAATGAAATAAAGAGTGGGATCTCTTTAGATACTGCAAAGTTATCGTATTATACAATTGAAGTACCTATCGATGCTAAAAATCTAACTATTAGTACATTTGGTGGCTCGGGCGATGCAGATCTATATATTAAACATGCTAGTAATCCAACAATTACAAATTACAAATGCCGTTCCAATAGTGATGGTAATTCTGAAACTTGTGTTGTTGATAATCCAAGTGTTGGCGTTTGGTTCATAATGTTAAAAGCATACAGTCGTTTTAGTGATTTAAATCTTCAAGCTAAGTATACCACATCAATGAATAATACAAGTGGATCACTTATGAAAAATAACATTTCAATTTTAGTTGGTCGGTGGCAGTATTACGCAGTTAATATACCAGAAGATATGAGTTATTTTTCAGTGCGAACATCTGATGGAACAGGTAATGCAGATCTTTATTTGAGAAAAGAGAATAAACCAACTTACACTCAAAATATTTGCCGTTCTAACGGAAGTGATAATACTGAAAATTGCAATATATCAACACCTTCAGCGGGAGTTTGGTATATTGGTATATTTGCATATGGTAGCAGTGCATCAGGAGTTAACTTACATGCTACTTGGGAATAATAGAAGGTTATAAAGATTCAATAGACTCGAATATTCAAGGCAATCGAGTCTATTGAATCTTTTTTCGCTATTTTCGAGGGGAGAAAAAGGCTAACTGAATTTACTTTAAATCAAATCTATCTAGTTGCATGACTTTAACCCAAGCGGCTACAAAGTCATTTACAAACTTTTTATTAGCGTCATCTGATGCATATACTTCAGCTATTGCTCTGAGTTCAGTGTTTGAACCAAATATGAGATCAACTGGCGTTGCTTGAAACTTAAGTTTACCCGAAGCACGATCACGCCCTAAATAAATGCCAGGTATATTATCTTTTGTCCATATGGTAGACATGTCTAATAAGTTTACAAAAAAATCATTGGTTAACACACCCGGTTTGTTAGTAAATACACCTAATGCCGAACCATCATAGTTTGCATTTAACACGCGCATACCACCAACCAGCACTGTCATTTCTGGCACGTTTAAACCAAGCGTATTTGCTTTATCAATTAACATTTCTGCTGGTGACATGTAACTTTCATCAGAATAGTAATTTCTAAAACCATCGGCTGTCGGTTTTAAATAGTTAAATGATTTAACATCAGTTTGAGCTTGTGTCGCATCAGCACGTCCCGGTGTAAATGGTACTGTAATGTTATGGCCAGCCTGTTTGGCTGCATTTTCAATTGCAGAAGCACCACTTAAAACAATTAAATCAGCAAGTGAAATCTGTTTATTTGACGATCTTTTATTGAACTTAGCTTGGATTGATTTGAGTTTTGTTAGTACTGTTTTTAACTGCTTAGGGTTATTTACAGCCCAAGTATTTTGTGGAGCAAGATTTATACGCGCACCATTTGCACCACCTCGCATATCGGTTATTCGATGGCTAGAAGCGGCAGCCCATGCTATTTTTACCAGTTCTGAATTATCTATGCCAGAGCTTAAAATTTGCTTTTTAAGACTATTAATATCTTTTTTGGTGATAAGTTTATGATCAATGCTTGGAATAGGATCTTGCCAAGATAAAACTTCACTTGGTACTTCTGTGCCAACATATCTAGCACGAGGGCCCATATCACGGTGGGTTAATTTAAACCATGCTTTGGCAAATGCTTTATCAAATTCAGAAGGGTCTTTTTGAAAACGTAAAACGATTTTTCTAAATTCGGGGTCTTCTTTTAATGCGATATCGGTAGTAAACATAATAGGTGCATTACGCTTATTTGGAATATGCGCATCAGGTACTAAGTTGGCGGCAGCTTTGTTATCTGGGAACCACTGTTTAGCGCCTGCTGGGCTTTTAGTTAATACCCAATTAAAGTTCATTAGGTTATCTAAATAATTAGATGACCATTGTGTTGGTGTGACTGTCCAAGCGCCTTCTAAACCGCTTGTTATGGTATCAGCACCAACACCTGTACCACATTTATTTTTCCAACCTAAACCTTGCGATTCAATATTGGCTGCAGCGGGCTCGGCACCAACACACTTATTTGGCTTTTTAGCGCCATGTGCTTTACCTAAAGTATGACCGCCAGCAATTAAAGCGACTATTTCTTCATCATTCATCGCCATGCGAGCAAATGACATTCTAATGTCATTTGCTGCTAATAATGGGTCTGGTTTGCCATGTGGGCCTTCAGGATTAACATAAATTAAACCCATTTCAACGGCTGCAAGTGGGCCTTTTAATTTGCCTTTTTTATCGCGGCGTTTATCTGATAGCATTTTTGTTTCAGGGCCCCAGTAAACTAGATCTGGCTCCCAATCATCGGCTCTGCCACCGGCAAAACCAAAGGTTTTAAAACCCATAGATTCAAGGGCGACATTGCCTGACAGTACCATTAAATCGGCCCAAGATATTTTACGACCGTACTTTTGTTTTACAGGCCATAATAATCGACGTGCCTTATCTAAATTGGCATTATCTGGCCAGCTATTAAGCGGGTCAAACCTTTGTTGTCCACCAGATGCGCCACCACGACCATCATGAACACGATAAACCCCAGCACTATGCCAGGCCATTCGGATCATTAATGGGCCATAATGCCCCCAATCAGCGGGCCACCAGGTTTTTGAATCTGTCAGTGTTGTCTGAATGTCTTTTTTTAATTGTTTTAAATCAAGCGTTGCAAACTCTTTAGCATAATTGAATTGTTCGCCATAAGGATTTGATTCGACACTGTGTTGGCGAAGCGGGCTTAAGTTTAGTTGCTCAGGCCACCAAAATTGATTGGTTTTTGCTTCAGTAGTCGCTACTGCTGCTGGAGAAATCATCATAGATGAGAGGGCAACAGAGATAGCAGCTGCGATAGGGAGTGATTTTTTTAACATTGTTTTACCTCAGATACATCATTAATTTTGATTGATATAAATCTTAGAAGTAAAGGTGTCGCTTTTATAATTGATAAAATAGAAGATAACGTTCGATTTTTTAATAGTGCACTATGATGACTTACTGATTAAACTCTTTGAAACGGTATTAAGAAACACCATAAAATTATGATTTCATTAAAACAATTACACTATGCATTAGCGATTGAAAAAACGCTGCACTTTAAAAAAGCGGCAGAAGCGTGCAACGTATCGCAATCGGCTTTAAGTACAGCAATCAATGAACTGGAAAAACAGTTAGATATCACCATTTTTGAGCGAAATAACAAGCAAGTTTTAATCACCAATGAAGGCAAGTTGATTCTAGATAAAGCACGAAAAGTAAAAATAGAATTAGATGAATTATTGCAAATCCCTCAGATCAGCAAAAAAGCATTTTCTGCGCCTATGAGTATCGGCGTGATCCCAACAATAGGGCCATATTTACTACCAAAAGTTTTGCCTGAAGTACGTGCTAAATACCCTGAATTTAAACTTAAAATAATTGAAGAACAATCTCATGTGCTGGTGGATATGGTTCGCAATGGCGAGCTTGATGCGGCTATTTTAGCATTGCCTTATCCAATTGAGGGTTTGATGAGCTTTGACTTTTGGCGAGAAGATTTTTATTGGGTGTGTCACAAAGATGAATGCCCAAGTAAAGTGCAAGAGATCACCAATGAAGAGTTAGAAATTGATAAATTAATGTTATTAAAAGACGGGCACTGCTTAAAAGAGCACGCATTAGCCGCATGTAGTTTACAAAATAAAAATCAAGAGTCTGATTTTGATTCCGCCAGTTTACATACTTTAATTCAAATGGTTGCAGGTAAATTAGGTACTACCTTAGTGCCACAAATGGCATTAGATCAACTTACTTATAATGAATCAGAACTGCGAGCGATACACTTAAATGAACCAGGACCACATAGAACAATCGCTTTAGTGATCAGGCCAAATTATGTGAGAACGAAAGAATTAACGTTATTACAAAGTATTTTTACGGAACAACTATCTGAAAAGTGTGGTTTAAAAAACTGAAATTTGTAGGTTCAGTTTTTTAGAATGCTATCTTCAAATTAACTTGATTTAATAAATCAGAAAAATACAGCACACTGGTTTTGTCTTAAATATCCTAGGTAAATAATATGAAAACACTATTAAATAACATTAAATCAATCTTTACAGAAAAGACTGAAAAACAACAAGTAAGCCAATGTAATTACCCTAACAATTATTATGGCGATCAATGCTGTCAGTCTTAAATTTTGATCCTCTCTTTAATAGGGTTGGCATATAAAAATCGCGCCAACTCTATAATTTAAATTTTGTTCTTATCAATACAATTTTAAATATCCTTATTCGTATTAATTCAATTCATATAAAATCAATATATTTCATTATTTGTTTGGTTCACCATGTTATATGGTGAACCCCAGTGGCAAAATAATAATATCTATAAAAAAGGAATATTTGATGAGTAAAATAATTACCACATCAGACAGGTTAATAATCAGAGAGAAAGCTATAGAAGATAGTGAGTTTATTTTACAACATTATAACGAACCATTATTTATAAAAAATATCGCGGATAAGAAAATTTATACTCTAGAAGATGCCAAGCAATTCCTTATTAATGGGCCAATAAAAAGCTATCAAGAAAATGGCTTTGGCATGTTTTTAATCGTATTGAAAGACTCTAATACGCCTATTGGTTCTTGTGGACTAATGAAGCGAGACAATACTGATGACATCGATTTAGGCTATGCACTTATGAGTGATTATCATAAGCAAGGGTATGTGCTTGAAGCTGCAAAGGCAGTGCTGGCATTTGCAAAAAATGAAATAAAACTGACTCATATTCTTGGTTATACCACTTTAGATAATACAGATTCTATGAATGTATTAAAAAAACTTGGCTTTAGTGAATTAGGTGAAAGTAAGTTAGCTGGTTACGATACACCGAGTATTAAATTCTCTCTCGAACTTTAAATTTTAATCTCTATTTAGAAAAGGACATTCAAATGAAGTGCAAGTTAGTAGATGTTTTTGCCAAAGAAAAGCTTTCAGGAAATGGATTAACCATCTTTTATTACTTTGCTGGTCATCCTTTAATTGGTTTAGCTGCACATTTGCATTAGGTATTTGGTCAAGATGAATCACATACATGGCATGTAAAACTCAATACAAAAACCGTTAAGCTTAAAACAACTAGGTTAGATAGCTATTTTGAAGCTGCAATGGAGCAGGGCAAGGCTTTGATTGCAGATAATGGTATCTCCCTTCTTAAAATCAATAACGCAGCATAAATCATTTTTAAACCAACCTTTTAGGCATTTCACAGGAACTTACTCTCTGCGTTCCAACTTATTAAAAGGGAATGCCATTCTTGCAAAGTAGCTTACATAGACTTTGTTTAATCAAGGTGTGAAAAAATCAATCTGTATTGGTTTTTATTTTATATTTCTGTATCTATTTTGATTTTTAATTCTTTTTATAATCATTTTTAAAAATTATTTGAGAAGTAAAAAATGAAAATAGAATTAACCACATCGGCTTCAAAAGAAGACGCAAAAACTATAAGCAAGGTATTATTGAGTTTAATAAAAAAGCAATTGCAGATCTTGAGCCAAATCAAGCTGAAGTTAACTTTTCAGTATTTGCTCGAAATGATATGAATGAAGTAATAGGTGGAGTACGTTGTACCTGTTACTGGAATACATTGCATATAGAAGTATTATGGCTTTCAAAATCCTGCAGAGGGCAAGGCATAGTTAATAAACTTGTAAAACAAGCAGAGCTGTTTGCCATCGAAAACGGCTGTGAAAAAGCATTTGTAGAAACTACAAGCTGGCAAGCAAAACCTTTTTATGAAAAGGCTGGTTATGAACATGTAGCCACTTTGCCTGATAGACCAAAAGGGCACGCATCTCAGTATTTAACTAAAATGTTATAAACGCATTTAGCTCTGTTTCCCAATGTAACCTATACACTTAGGTTATGATTGTCTTATAAATTTGAAATAGATTTTATATGCCGGTAAGTTAATTTGTTTAACTGGCATTGTTCTTATTGCAATGTAAATTTATTAATCAAATACGAATTTTAAGTGCAAAGTATTCAGTGGTTTAAATGTTTAAAAATTGGGCTTAAAAAAAATTATAAATATGTGTTTCAAGTAGGATAAGTATAAATGGTACAACAAAAACGCCTCTTAGTTAAAAAAATAGCATTAAGTGCGCTATTAGTAATGAGTGCAAGTCAGTTAAGTGCAGCAACAAAAAGTCATATTGATGATAGCGCAGCAATTATTCGATATGACACTATACATCATCCTGTTATCGGGGAAGATGGCATGGTTTCAAGCCAACGTATGCTCGCAAGTGAAATTGGTGCACAGATATTAGCGCAAGGTGGAAATGCAATTGATGCTGCAGTTGCAACAGGTATTGCTTTGGCTGTGGCATTACCAAGAGCGGGGAACTTAGGTGGTGGTGGCTTTATGCTTGCGTATATTGCTGAAGAAGATAAAACGATAGCAATCGATTATCGCGAAATGGCACCTAAAAAAGCACATAGAGATATGTTTTTAGATAAAGACGGCGATGTAGATAATAAAAAAGCACGTTTTAGTCATTTATCATCGGGTGTACCAGGTACTGTTGCAGGTTTGTCATATGCTTTAGAAAAGTATGGCACTATGAGCTGGAAGCAAGTAGTCACACCTGCAATAAAACTCGCTGAACAAGGTATTTTGGTATCATATGATCTATCCGAAAACCTGAAAAGCCGTAAAGCTTGGCTTACTTCAAACAAAGCAACTGCCGAGGCATATTTTAAAGCGGGTGGCGATGCTTACCAAGTAGGTGAAACCTTAGTGCAATCAGACCTTGCTTGGACTTTGAAACGCCTTGCTGAAAAAGGGCCATCAGAGTTTTATCAGGGTGAAATTGCCAAACGTATTGTAAAAGATATGGCTAAAAACGGTGGTTTAATCACGCTTGATGACATGAAAAGCTACAAAGTAGCTCAAAGAGAAGCGATCACAACAACTTATAATGGTTACCAAGTTGCTTCTATGCCACCAACAAGCTCAGGTGGTGTACACGTAGCTCAAATGCTTAATATTCTGGAACATTTTCCTATAAAGGAAATGGGGTATGGCAGTGCTGATGCAACACATTTATTATCTGAAGTAATGAAGCTCGCTTACGCAGATAGAAGTGAGTATTTGGGAGATCCCGATCACTTTGATGTGCCAATTAAAGGTATCACTAGTAAGCTTTACGCAAAAGAGTTAGCAAATAAAATTTCACTTTCAAAAGCTAAACCTTCAAGTGAGATAAAACCAGGTAATCCAGCACCTTATGAGAGCCCAGATACAACACATTTCTCTGTAATGGATAAATATGGCAATGCGGTATCAAACACTTATACGCTTAATTTTTCATATGGCTCTGGCATTGTGATCCCTGGCACTGGCATATTGATGAATAACGAAATGGATGACTTTTCTTCAAAACCTGGTGTGCCAAATGGTTTTGGCTTAATTGGCGGCGAAGCGAATTCAATTGCGCCATATAAACGTCCACTTAGCTCAATGACACCGACTATGATTTTTAAAGATGATAAACCTTATGTAGTTACAGGTAGTCCAGGTGGTAGCCGCATTATTACAACTGTTTTACAGGTTTTAATTAATGTCATGGATCATGATATGAACATTGCTACTGCAGTTCATGCGCCTAGAGTGCATCATCAATGGTTACCTGATAGATTAGAGCTAGAACCTGGGTTTAGCCCTGACACTTTAAAATTATTACAAGGTAAAGGACAAAATATTAAGCAAGGTAAAACGATGGGTAGTGTGCAATCTATTATGTTTGATAATGGTTTGTTTTATGGCGTATCAGATCCTCGCAGGCCTGATGCCGGCACAGTTGCTGTTAAACTCTAATATATTGTGCTTTAAGTTTAAAAACGGGAATTTTTAAAATAAATTCTCGTCTTTTATTATGAGTTGTGGTGAGCCAAATGCATTGTAACGCGCTGGTTTATCTATTTGTTGCGCAATTAAATTAGTTGGTATATGAGGGGATAACAAAGGCTCAAATTGTGAAGTATCATTAAATTCAGGATTTAACCAAGCATTAATAAGGTTTTGATCTTGAGGTAAAATAAGCGGCATGGCTTTACTGTGAATATGTTTCAATTTTGAGTGAGGTGGTAAAGTGATCACTGAACAACTTAATTTAGTTTCGCCAGTAATATTATGGCGCCACTCTTTATAAAGCCCTCCTAATAATAAACCGCCTTTTTCTGCTTGCATGTCGTAATAGTGAATCGGCTTTTTATTTTCAAATTCTGTTTCACCAAATCCCTTAACAGTTAATATACAACGAGAATTTTTGTATGCTTGAAACCCTGCACTGTTTGGTGTGTTTAACTTGTCGTATCTGGTATTAAATGATGTAAATTTGGATGGTTTAAACCCTGTATCGGTTTGATCTAATAATAGCCACCAAGTAGCGTTTTCCACTCGGCGCTGTTGCCCAATATTTCTCACAATAGACACTTCTTTTGCAGCTGATTGAAAGCGGCTATCAATCGGCCTATCAATAATTTTATTGATTTGTAAGCTGGTATATAGTCCGCGAACTTCACTATCAAAAATGGCATTTAGCCTACCGCACATTATTTAACTCACTTAACTAGTCTTAATTTATGTTATTTTCGACCTATATGACATTAATAGCTAGGTCGAATTTTAAATGGAAAATACTTCCTTAAAAATAATGTTGAATTTTTGAATACATTTTAATTTGTTAAGCATACATAAACAGGTTGGCGGTTAGAAACTGATAATGAACTTAATACCACTTAGGTAAAAAAAACTAATTAATGTTAGGAAGTTATATCAAAATGTCACATCGTGGCTAAAACTGGATGAGTCTAAGAATAATTTAGCAGAGTTGAAAATTTAGACAGCAATTAGATCGTCTCATTTCATATGTTATTGACGAAAATTCATCTAATAATGAAACTTTTAATAAAATCGTTATTATTTAGCTCTGAAATTATAAAGTATAAAGTTCTTTATAAATGGGCTTTGTAACATTGTTTTAAACGAGTTATACAAAAGTTACCCACTGAATCTGTGCATAAGTTTTTAATAGAGAACAACTTGTGGCAATAAATATTGTTGCCTATTACTGCATTTTAAATTGGCTAGAGTCTATTTTTAACTTTATATAGCCAAGCTGACTAGTTAGTATTCAAAATACTTTGAAGAAATTAATAATCTGTATTTAACTATTTTAATTAATTTATTTTTTGCAATAACACACTTTAAAAGTGATTAAATTTACCGCGATGCTATTTTAAACTGATTTTGTTTTAATTTTAGCTAGTAGGAAATTTATAGAATAAGGTAATTTGTAAGGCGCGTTAAATAATTATTGATGTCTCGCCACAACATAGGTTTACGTGAGTTATGTAGTTTAAAGTTTAATTAAAAAATCTATTGAAAAATTGATGGATAGATAACATATATGGCTAGTACCTATTATATTTTAAATTTAAAGGAATAAGTGTGAGTATAAAGCTTAGTACTGTCACAAAAGAAAATTATGAAGCGGTTTGCGAGCTTGATGTATTAGAAGAGCAAAACGATTACGTGGCCTGTAATATGTGGTCGTTAGTTGAGGCTCAATTTAATGATGGATATGAAACTCGCGCCATTTATTTAGATGATAAAGCGGTTGGTTTTTTTATGTGGGTACTTGAAACCTCAGAAAAAATATCGATTTGGCGATTTATGATCGATCATAAATATCAACAAAAGGGCATAGGACGAAAAGCACTTAATTTGGCTCTAAATGAAATTAAACAAGTCTCAGGATTAACAGAAATAGAGATTTGTTATAACCCTAAAAACCCAGTTGCTAAGTCTTTTTATTCCAGTTTTGGCTTTAATGAAACAGGCATGGATGAAGATGATGAAGACATGCTTGCCGTTATAATATTATAAACAGTTTTAATATAATTAGAAGGTCATTTGGCGGAAGAACGCTGTCGTATTTAAGACACATTAACAGAGCAATAAGGAGTAATGTTTAATGAAAGTAGATGATATAAGAGTATTTTTACCATGTAAAAATTATGATGTTTCTCAATGATTTTATCAAAAACTTGGGTTTACGCTTACCTTTATAACGGATGATTTATCTTTACTGGAAAATGGCGAGTGCAGTTTTTTTCTTCAGAGGTTTTACAATGCTGAACTTGCAAATAATCCAATGGTGCAGCTAATCGTATTGGATATAAATGATGTATTTAATCAAATATCTAATATTGAAGGATTTGATATTAAATATGAACCAATAAAGTCTGAGCCTTGGGGGAAAGTCATTTATTTATGGGGACCTTCAGGAGAGCTTTGGCATATTACAAAGTTGAATGATTAAATTGCTCATTGAGATATCACTTTTGCTAATCAGCGACTTCAACACCTAAGTGGACAGGGATGATTTGTTGCTCTTTTAGTTTATCCCAAAGTAAGTTTTTAAGCTGTTCAGGAAATACTTTTATTGATTGCAACTCAGCTCTTGTAAACCATTTTATTTCTGTGATTAAGTGTTCTGTATTTTGAGTGTTGGCTATATTTTTTAAGCTTACTTCACCTTGAATAGAATTAATTAAATAATATTGTTCGACATGGTAAATGTTGCTACTTTTTTCAAAAAACTCTTGAATAAACATTAAAGGTCCAACTTCAGCGGTTAAGCCCGACTCTTCAAATACTTCGCGTTTTACAGTTGCTTTTGTTGAAGTATCAATTTCTTCTAACCCTCCACCTGGAGGAGCCCAATATTTATAATTTGCATGTTTATGCTTTAGTAACATAATTTTGTCATCAACAACTATAATACCTGCAGCTCTTATTCGATGTTTCATAATGATGTTTTTATTTTTCATGATTAATCGCCCAACAATAATTGTGCGATTGTACTAGAGTTGAATTTACATAGTATGGAAAATAAATAAAATTATTTATGTTTAACGATACGACCTGACTTCATTACAAAATCAACATCTAATAATGCTTCAATATTTTTAAGCGGGCTATTATCTACCGCAATAATATCTGCAATTTTTCCTATTTCTAAGGTGCCTAGTGAGTCACTTTTACCTATTAAATCAGCAGCATTGATTGTTGCTGATTTGATTATTTCATTTGGTTTCATGCCTGTTTGATACATTAATACTGCTTCACGCGCATTGTTGCCGTGGCGAGATACACCACTATCGGTACCATAAGCGATTTTTACCCCGGCGTTAACTGAGCGTTTAAAGTTAGTAATCATATCGCCGCCAACTCTGATTGCCTTGGCTGCAATCACTGGCGACATAAAATCACTATTTTTTGCCATGCCAACAACAGTATCGCCAGCCATTAATGTTGGCACTAAATAGGCGCCAGTTTGTTTGAATAGTTTTATGCTTTCTTCATTGGCATAACTGCCATGTTCTATGCTGTCTACCCCAGCGCGCAATGCTGCATTTATGCCTGTTGCTGCATGAGCATGACTTGCTACTTTTCGACCTAATGCATGGGCGGCATTGACAACTTCGGTTAATTCATCATCTGCCATTTGTTGTCCTGTGCCAGTATTGGTATCTGACAATACACCGCCTGTAGATGTGATTTTAATGACATCAGCGCCGTATTTTATTGCGCGACGTGTTGCACGGCGACAATCATAAGGTCCATCACATATAGTTTGTGCTGTATGCATATCTAATAAATCAGGGCTCATACCATCAACATCGCCATGACCACCCGTTACAGCAACATTGCTACCCGCCGCTATAATTCTTGGTCCATCAAGGTAACCTTTTTTAATGCCGTCTCTTAATGCAAAACTTTGTTCAGGGCTACCGCCTAAATCACGTACTGTTGTAAATCCTGCCATTAAAGTTTTTTTAGCAAAATAAGCACTTTTAACAAGCTTGTCTGCGTCTGACATTCTCAGCTTTTCACTATCATTTTTAGGGCTGAACTCACCTTGTAAATGTACATGCATATCCATTAAACCGGGTAAAACAAAGCTAGATGATAAATCAATTAAAGTCGCATTTTTTGAAATTTCTTTTGGCTTAACAAAGCCTTTTTTAACCGCTGTGATAATACCATCTGTGATCACTAAAGTTTGGTTTTTTAAAGGGGCTTGGCCAGGAATGGCTAGAAGTGATCCTGCATGAATTACTTGTGTTTTAGATAATGCACAAGTAGAAACTAAGCTACTTGTAGCAAGTGCGCTTAGGCAAATTGTTTTTATTAATGATTTCATTTTTGTGCCTACGTTCCTTTAAAGAGTGTTTTTTGTCGTTTCACTTTATCACTTGTTTCAAGATTTTGAATCTGGATAAGGTAAATTAATTGTTATTTATGATGAATTAACAAGTAAAACTAATATTTGTTTGTTTTATTTTAAAATTAAGTTTTTGCTAGCCCAAACGCTAGAGATAGCGCTTTATTAGTGAATTAGCAATAAATATAACTAGGGCTTACAAAAAGCTGCTTTTATACTGAAGTTGAAATTTTATATATTAATTAGTTATAAAAAATGAACTTATACTAATAATTTTAAATAAAACAGTAAGATAGTAAAATCCCGCAAAATAAATGGTTTTTTAAACTTTACACAATAAAAATGACAGCGCTGTTTTTTTTATTGTGTTTTTAATTCAATAAATTCAGATGCTTAAAGAATTTTCTTTTTCTGTTTAAGGTACTTTGTGTATTGAATTGTTTACAAAGAAAAATACCTGTTAACAAAATGGTAATATTTACATCTGATTATTAACACGATTTAATGAGTTTGTTCCTGTAGCGGAACTAAACAATAAAAAAGAATTTCAGGGGAAATTATGGCTTTTAAAAAAACGTTACTAGCAACAACAATTGCGCTGTGCAGTGCAACTGCTTTTGCTGATATAACGAATTCTACTTTTGTGTTAGCAGCAGGTGATCCACTTACTCCTCAGCAATGGCATCTACAAAATACAGGGCAAAGTGGTTTTTCACAATCTTCAGGTATTGCTGGAAATGACTTAGATATTGATTTTGCACATTTGATGGGCATTAAAGGTCGTGGTGTAACAGTATCAGTTATCGATACCGGTGTTGAAATTGCACATCCAGATTTAGTTGCTAATGTTGTGCCAGGCTCAGTTAATTTGGATGATGGTACGGATTCACCTACTGATACACATGGTCATGGTACTTCTGTAGCGGGTTTAATCGCAGCAACAGAAGGTAATGGTATTGGAGGACGTGGTGTTGCACCTTTAGCAAATTTAATCGGTTTTAATTTCTTATCAAACCAAACGGTTTCAGCTTGGTTTGTATCACATGGTTTATCAGAGGACTTCCGTCAGTTAGACCGTTTTACAGATCCTCGTGTATTTAACCAAAGTTACGGTAGCACACCAGCTACGCCTCAAAAACTAGATTATGTAGCAAACCCATTTTCAGAAGTGCAAAACTTAGTAATGCAAGATATTACAGAAAATAGCCACTGGGGTCGCGGTTCTGTTTATGTAAAATCTGCTGGTAACTCTTTTGGTTCATATAATGCGTATTATCAAGGTTTGCCTATTTTAGTATTACCTTATGAAAACCGTGAGTTTTTTAATAATAATGGTTTACCATTCCACAGCTCAAATATAAGTGCAGATAACAATAACTATTGGAACTTAGTTGTTTCAGCAACGAATGCACAAGGTAAGTTATCTTCCTACTCATCAGTTGGTTCAAGTGTATTTTTAACTGCTCCAGGTGGTGAATTTGGTCAAAATGCACCTGCTATGGTAACTGTTGATTTAATGGGATGTGACAGTGGTTCAAATGTTACAGGTGAGCACGCAAACGCATTACATGGCGGCTCAGAACTTGATCCAAACTGTGATTATACAGGTACTATGAATGGTACTTCGTCTGCAGCGCCAAACACATCAGGTGCTATTGCAACAGTTATGTCAGCAAACCATGCTTTAGATGCACGTACAGTACGACATTTACTTGCAACAACAGCACGTAAAACAGATGCTGATAATACTGGTGTCGCACTTTCTTTTGAAGATACAACTGGTGAAGTGGTTAGTTATGACGCAGTACCAGCATGGCAAACAAATGCTGCAGGTTATAATTTCCATCACTATTATGGTTTAGGTGCTGTTGATGTTGATGCCGCAGTTTATAAAGCATTATTCACAGGTGTTTCATTACCTGAACAACAAATTACACCTTGGCAGACAACAACTGCTGATGCTCAGATCCCTGATGCTTCTTTAGTGGGTGCACAAAGTGTTATTTCTAGTGAGTCAGATCTGACTGTTGAATCTGTTCAAGTTAAACTGAATATAGATCATAGCCGTTTACGTGATTTATCTATCGAACTTATTTCACCTGCTGGCACACGTAGTATACTTATGAGTGCGCGTACTGGTTTCTTAGGTGGTAATGAAGGTGGTTACACTGACGCAGTTATGCTGAATACACATTTTTATGGTGAGCAAGCGAAAGGTGATTGGACTATCAAAGTACTAGATACTGATAAAGGCACTAGCTACACATTAGGATACAATCAACAAGTTGGCTTAATTGGTTTTAATAGCCGAAATAATGAAATTGCTGGTGTTTTAAAAGACTGGTCTATTCGTATATTTGGTCATTAATTAGGAGTTGTAACCATGAAATTATTAATTTTAGTAAGTAGCCTTTTAAGTACATCTGTTTTAGCATCACAACCAAGCGTTGCTGATTTATCTAAGCTTTCTATTACACCAGTAGAAGCATTAAAGTTAGTTAAAAAAAATGTGACTATTAATGGTGTTGTATATCAACAAGAAGCACAGCCAAATTTAAATAAACGTGCTCTTTCTAATCACGGTGAGATCCCAAGTTTAGTCATTGGTGAAGTTGTTAATAGTACAGATAGCTTTACAGCATATGATGTAACTGGCGAGATAATTGTTAAACTAGCTGGTGATGTAGATTTAGATACTTTTAGTAAAGATAATAACCTGACGATTAAGCAGGCTTATAAAAACTTTTATATCTTAAAATCTGGTGATAAAACAAATTTATTACCGCTTGTTGAGCAGTTACAAAGTTTACCAAATGTCGTTTCTGCAACAATTGATTTAGTAGATAAAGGTATTAATACACATTAATTTGTTTATTTTACTTTATAAAAAACCCGCTTGTTAGCGGGTTTTTTATGTTTATTAATTAAGTAAAAATTAATAAAATAATTAAGTTTTATTACTTTTTAATATACTCACTAAAAGCGCAGGTAAAAAACTCAGAGTTAAAACTGTAGAAAAAATAATACCGCATAAAACGATAATCCCGACACCGCGATATAACTCAGTACCATCACCTGGTATTAACACTAAAGGCGCTAAACCGAAGACTGTTGTAGCTGTTGACATCAGAATTGGCATTAAACGTTTTTCTACCGCAGCTTTTACGGCATCAATCACTTTACTACCTGCTTTTGACATATTTTTAAGTGTTTGATCTACAATTAATATCGGGTTATTTACAACTGTTCCTAAAAGAATTAAGAACCCTAACATAGTGATCATATCTAAAGGTTGATGAAATGATGCGAGCCCCATTTGAGCTAATAGGGAGTTAACGCCATTTACTGATACTAAACCCAATAGTCCGCCTGCCATGCCTAAAGGTATTGTTGCTAAAATAAATAGCGGATAGCGCCAGTGGGTGAAAATTGCCACCAATAATAAATAACTTAAAACAATAGAAATAATAAAGTTTGAAGATAATGACGCCTTTGTTTCTTCAAGTTGATCTGCAGCACCACTGATAGTTAGATTGATCCCTTGGGCAATTTTGCCATTTTGAAGTAAGTTGGTAATTAGCTGCGTTCTTACCATTTCTTCAGCATTTTCTAATGCGATATTTTTTGGAGGGATAATATAAACAGAAACAGTACGTTTACCATCAACCCTGCGTAAACTATCACTGCTATAGTTTTCTTTCATATCAGCGAGTGCACTCAATGGCATAACTTGGCCTGCTGGTGTCATAATAGATGAGCTAGATAATTGCTCTAGGCTTTGTTTATTGCCGGCACTACTAAATATAAATACATCAACTTTACTGTCTTCTAAAATAAACTCATCAACATAAGCGCCATCACTAAAAGCAGAAATCGCATAACCTAATTCACTGTTGGTTAAACCTAGCTCAGCGAGTCGGTCCCATCTTGGCTTAACTTCAATGAGTGGTTGGTTTAAACTTAAAGAACTCGGGTTAGAGTTGATTTGAGGGTTGTCAAAAACCACTTCTGCCTGGTCATAAACTGCTTGTGCTGCTTGATACAGTTCGATTAAATTTGGGCCTGAGATATCTACCGCGACAGCGCGAGTTCCGCCATCATTACTTGAGATAATTGAACCACGAGAAGAAAATGCACGCATGTACTCATAACTTTTAAATTTAGCAGTAACAGCATCCATCATCGATTGGATATTACTCGGATCGCTCGGTCTACTTAACATCCAAATACGGCCTGCCGATACACTCATTGAGTAATAACTTAGCGGTGGCATATCAGTTTTACCATTGTCAAAATCATTATGCGCTGCGTTAGTATGTAGATCAAAATAATCTCTTAGTTCTAATCCAATGCGTTGCATTTCACTTAAATTGTAGCTAGGTGGGGCAATCATGATTGAAAAAGCTTTAGGTTCTTCACCTTCAGGTAAATACTCTGTAGCAGGCATTAAAACATAAGCGAGCATCAGGATCGCAACTGAAAATGAGGCGACCGTACCAATGGCTCTTGATTTAGTTTTAATAAAGAAGCTTACAAATTTAATCCATTTAGTTGAGAGCTGTAAGTGATTTTTTTGCGTATCAGATTTATTTTTATCAAAGTTAGCAATTGCAACTGGCACTACAAAAATTGCAACTAACATAGATGCAATGATGGCGCCTGAAATAGCTATGGCAATATCAGAATAAAGTTGGCCGGCTTCTTGTTGAACAAATAATATAGGTGCAAATACTAATATTGTTGTTGCAGTGGATGCCAATACCGCAGGCCATACATCTTTAACACCAGCAATTGCAGCATCAAACCTTTCTAAGCCTCGCTTTTTTGCTTGCATAATGCTTTCTAAAACAACAATGGTATTATCTACCGTCATACCAATAGCAAAGGCGACACCAGCAAGTGAAATAACATTGATTGTACGATTAAATAGCATGAGTCCTAAAAATGCAGCTATGGTACACATTGGGATCCCAAGTATGCCAATCATAGTCACTTTAGCCGAGCGTAAAAAATAATACATAACTAATGTGGCTAACAATGCGCCTAGAATTAAATTAAACCACACATTTGAAAGTGAGCTCTGCACGTATTCAACATCATCGCTTATTAATAGTAATTCAAGACCATTATGCTTTAATAGATCAGCATTGATTTTTTCGACGACAGAGCGCATATCTTCTTTGATTTGGATAACATTGGAACCACTTTCTCTTCGAACAGACAAACTGATAGTGCGTTCACCATCTAAATAAGAAAGGCTTCGAGTTTCATAATGATCAAGTACCACTTCAGCGACATCTTTAAGGCGAATATTAATGTTGTTTTTGCGTTCGATTATTACATTTTCTAATTGAGCTACATTTTCAAATCGACCAATTACACGAATTAAATATCGCTGTTTTTGTGTTTCTATATCACCAGCAGAGGCATCTTTATTACGATTTCGAATGGCATTTCTAACAGTGTTTAAACTAATACCTCGCTGAGCAAGTCTTGAAGGATTGACCTTTATTTGGATTTGTTTTGCTGCACCACCTCCGACTCTGACCTCAGATACACCTTGCACACTTTCCATTCTTGGGCGTATATAATCTTCGGCATAATCTCGGATCAAGTCCATATCTAAACCAAGTGGGTTACCTTTATTTGGCTTTAATGAAAAATGCATAAATGCATTACTCGAAAAAGAACTTGAAACAAGTCTAGGTTGATCAACATTTTCAGGATAAGAAGAAACTTGGCTTAAAGCATTATTTACGTTTATCATGGCATCATTGACTTCAACCCCAAATGGAAACTCTAGCTCAATTGTAGCTTGTCCCATGCGAGCAATAGATGTCATGCGTTTTAAATTAGGTAAGCTACGTAAATATCGCTCTTGCTCAATTAAAATGTCTTTTTCTACATCTTGTGGTGTTGCTCCTGCCCAACCCGTTTGTACAGAAATTGTTCTTACTTCTAAGTCGGGGATCATCTGTACTGGGATTTTTAACGCACCTACTATGCCTAATATACAAATAATAGATACAATTACAGCAACTAAAGTGCCTTTATGTATGACAGCTTTAAACACTAGAGTACCCCTTTATTATCTTTGATTGATACAGAAGTACCATCGACTAACAATTCACTGCCAGAAACAATAATAGCTGCGTGATCAGGTACGCCTAATAGGGTGACTTGGTCAAAGTTAGTTTGTACTAATTGCACTGCTAATCTTTTTATTTTGTTATCTATCACTGAGTAAACACTATAGCTATCATCAGGGTGACGCTTTAAAGCGGTTTTCGGCAAAGTGACTTGTGTTGCTTGTTGGCCAGACAGAGACAGTTTCACTTTCGCCGACATTCCTGGTACAAGTTGCGTATTTTTAGGTAGATCAATACGTGCTTGAAATGTGCGACTGATTGGGTTTGAAACAGTTACAAATTGAGATAAATTTAGTTGTATGATGTCTGTAGGAGAGGTATCTGGGATCACAGATGCGTTTACAGCAGTACTTGTTTTAATTTTATTAAAATACTCTTGAGGAATATTGATAAAGATACGTAAAGAATCATTAGATACTAACTGAAATGTCGGGTCTTGTTGCGCTATCCATTCACCCACATCTATATTTCTTTGCGCAATTACGCCTGAAAAAGGGGCTGTTAATGCGTGTCTTTTTAGGATTTCTTTTTGTAAATCTACCTTAGCTTGCTCTTGAGTCATTAAAGCTTTGCTTAATGCCAGGTTTGCTTTACGCTCCGATAAAAGCGTTTCTGCGATTACTTGCTTTTGGGCCAGCGCTTGTATTTCATTTAATAAACGTACATTTTCTTGATATTGTATTTTTGCTGAATCTAACGTCGATTTGGCTTGCGCTAACTGAATTTTAGCTAATGTATCATCGAGTTCTATTAAAGTTTGCCCTTTAACAACTGCATCACCAGCATCTACTTTGATTGATTTTACAATGCCTTCTTCAAGTATGGTGAGTTGAGCGTTATTTAAAGCTTCTACATTTCCGCTAAGTGATATTTCATAATTCTTAATTTCTTGTTTTGAATATACAACCTCAACGTTAAGTGGTTCAGCTTGAGCCTTTAGACCTAATGATGTAAACAGCAAAAAAAGCTGAATATAAACAATATTACGCATATATAACCTTAAATAAATTTTGATAAATTGAATTAATATTATGCAATTTATCAAACGCAGCGTGAACGGAACGTGAAAACAGTTCTCATTTAGAGTCAGAGAAATGAACCTGAAACATTTAAACATGCTAATTAAGGTGAAGAGATTGGATGTTCACGTTCCTATCACATTAGATTCGCTTATAATAAACATGAGACTATTTAGGAAGATATATGCGCATCTTACTTGTTGAAGATAATACTGATTTAGCTGCTAGTTTAGTTGATTACTTAGAAATGAAAGGACATAGTTGTGATTTAGCTTTTAATGGTGAAGCGGGTCTAAACGCCGCAATCTCAAATACTTACGATATGTATATTTTTGATATTGCGATGCCTAAAATGGATGGCTTAGAACTGTGTAATGTTATAAGAACGCAATACTATGATTATACACCTATTTTATTTTTAACTGCCCGAGATACGCTTGAAGACAAAATAGCTGGTTTTGCAGCGGGAGCGGATGACTATTTAATTAAGCCATTTGCTTTAAGTGAATTAATTATGCGCTTAGAAGCAATATATAAACGCTATACAGGTGTGAAAACCCAGCTACAAGTAGCCGATTTACAGGTGAATTTAAAAACCGAAGAAGTATCTAGAGCAAATTCAAAAATATCGCTTTCGCCAAATACCTATAAATTATTAGTAATTTTAATGCATCGTACGCCTGAAGTCGTTTTAAGGCATGAACTTGAGCATTTAGTTTGGGGTGAGGAGCTACCTGACAGTGACTCGTTAAGAAGCCATATTTATAAACTACGCAGTAAAATTGATAAACCTTTTGATATTCCATTAATAAAAACAGCAAAGGGCAGAGGGTTTAGTATTTCATGAAACTATTTCAAAGTATTCGTTTTAGAATTGTAGTTGCCTGTATTTTCTTTTCAATTATTGTAACTGCTTGTTATGGATGGCTTACGTTTTATGGCGCGAGTGTTAATTCTGATGAACTATTTAATTGGTATATATCACAAGAAGCTGATTTGATAATCGCTGAATATAATCAAGATCCGAGTAAAGAACTGAACAAAAGTACAACGGCTAAAGTATTGATTTCAGATGAGCGCAATGTCATTAAATTACTAGCACAACATTTTGAAGGCAAAAGAAGTCAAACTCAATTTGAAAAAGCTAACTCTTTAGATCAAATTAGACTACCAGGCCCGACATTTATTACAGAGCAAGGATATACCATATATGAATTTAGTGATGATAATATTACAGTTCATATTTTAAAATCGACATTACCAAAGCTAAAAAATAAATACTTTTATTATATTGTTGATGTGACTAAGTTTGGTAGTTACGAGAATAATTCCAGAAAATATATCGTAAGTGTATTTTTAAAAGTACTGATAGGAATTATGTTATTGGGTTTGATCATTGGATTTGCTTTGGCAAAGATGGTGGTGTCACCACTGACACGGTTGGCAAAGTCGGTAGATTCAATTGATTATAGACAACTGAAAAAATCTAAAGAAACCTATTTTAATGATGAAATTGGCTTTCTAGCCAACAGAATTGATTCTTTTGTCGTTAGAACAAATGACTTTATTAAAAGAGAAAAAGCATTTTCACGTGATGTCAGTCATGAACTAAGAACACCTCTTGCAAGTAGCCAAGCAGCACTTGAGTTAGCTATGTCTACTGATGAAGGTCAACAAGGTGTGATGAATAAATTTTTGCAACGTATGTTTCGTGCAAATAAGGATATGACACATTTAATTGAAACTTTTTTGTTATTAGGCCGAGAAGAATCATCAAATTTAAGTACTATTGAGTTTAATTTACATGAGTTAGTTAATCGCTCTTTTACTAAACATGCTTACTTGAAACGAACATCTCATATCCAATGCATTAATAAAATCGAACCTAATTGTATTATACGTGAGGCTGAGCAGTACTTAGCAATCGTGATTGATAACTTGGTGCGCAACGCACTACAACATACAAATGATGGTTATGTATTAGTATACGCAGATGGTAATAAAATTTTTGTTGAAGATACCGGTGATGGTGTTGATAAGAATGAAAAACAAGTTCAACAAGTTAATGTTCTTAAAAAATCAGGTGTTGGTTTATCAATTGTAAAACGCTTAAGTGAAAGCCAAAACTGGCACGTAGAAATGTTGAGTAAACATGGAGAGGGCACGTGTGTTTCTATCACTATATCAACGTCATTGTAATCATTTAGTTCCAGTAATTAATACTCTACTAGCCTGTTTTTGAAATACTTTCCTATATCGAGCTTAAATTATTTATCTCGTCTTAATTACTTGCATGGTGATATAAATCGTACTTTAATAACGTGATTCACAATAATTATTATTTAGACTTGCGGGGCGCTTGTCTTATTTTAAGCACAAGGATGTATAAATGCCGTTACCTAAGGTATTGGCAATAGGTAAATACATGACTATCAGAAAGACCTTTTTTTGGCTGCATTTGATTATTGGCTGTAGTGTGGCAATTTTTATATTTTTAATGTCAATTACAGGTGTCGCGTTAACTTATGAGCGCCAAATGATTAAATCAGCAGAGCGTAGTGATTATCCAAGTAAGCCTGAAAATATAAATCAGCCTTTGCCTTTGTCAGAAATTTTAGTGATCGCACAAGGCTATGAAACTAAAAAGACGCCTCAAATCGTCATAGAAAATCGGCCTAATGCACCTGTTATCATTAAAGATGGTAGAATAAAAGTGGCTTATTTAAACCCTTATACAGGTAAAGAAATGGCAGTTCCGGGGCAGGGCACTAAAACTTTTCTTCGTAAATTACGTGCGTTTCATCGTTGGTTAACTTTAGATGGTAAATTCAGTGAAAATGGTCGCTGGGTAAATGGCATCTCTAATGTCATTTTTATTGGTTTGATTTTATCTGGTCTTTATTTATGGCTACCTAAAAAACTTAAATCTCGCGCACTAAAACAAAGACTGACTTTAAGCGGAAACTATAAAAATAAAAGTGCAAGAAATTACCAATGGCATAATGTTTTTGGTTTTTATATGGCACCAGTGTTATTTATTTTGGCTTTTACAGCGATATTCTTTTCATTTAAATGGCCAGGTCAAACACTCAAACAATATGTATCAACACAATCAACTGAGATGACTAAACCAGTAGCGCTTGCAATGGAACAAAAGTCACTTTTATTACCTATTGATAAGCAGTTGGTCACGGTCAAAACGCATTATCCACAATGGCAAAATATTCAATTTTCGTTAGGTAATGTGCAAACCAGTAGTAAAATTTATAATGTTGATAATGGCAATGGTGGTGAGCCACAAAAGCGTGTTTCTGTATTAATAGATGGCTTTAATGGTGAGTTAATCGAAGAAATGAAATTTGAACAAAAATCAACTTATAGCAAACTACGTAGCTATATTAGATTTGGTCATACAGGTGAAGTGTTTGGCATATTAGGCCAAACGATTGCAGGTATCGCCTCATTACTAGCTTGTTTATTGGTTTATACTGGCGTTATGTTATCTTGGCGACGCTACCAAAGCAGTAAAAATGTTAAGGAAGCCGAAACAGAGTTGATAAGCTAATTATTTTTATTGATTCAATACAAACCCGCATTCTGTGGGTTTTTTTATACATGTGATGTATTGTTCAATTTAATTAGATGAATTGTGAGACTTGATCTCGGCCATTATTTTTAGCGTTATAAAGTGCTTTGTCTGCGCGTTTAAATAACTGTTCAAAAGAATCATCTTCTGCTTTTAAGCTGGTTACTCCTAAACTCACCGTCATAGTAATTTCACCTTGGAAATCACCTTTAATAATCAGTTTAGCCAGTGTTTGTCTAATACGTTCTGCAACTTGATTCGCAACATCTACCGGGGTTTCAGGCAATAATAAACTAAACTCCTCACCACCAATACGCGCTAAAGTATCTTCGTTTCTAATTACTGGCTGTAAAGCTTTAGCTAGTTTTATCAGTACTTGATCACCTGCAGGGTGGCCAAATTGGTCATTAATATTTTTAAAATGATCGATATCAAAAGAGATTAATGAAAGTGAATTGTTGTGCCTTCTTGTACGGTTAAATTCTTTTTCAGCTTGTTCTATAAAAAATCGACGATTATACAGTTCAGTTAAAGGGTCCGTATTGGCTTGTTTTTTAAATTGTTCTTTTAGTTGATATAATTCCGTAACGTCTGATGAAAAGCCAATAATCGCGGGGAGTTCACCTTCTTGGTTATAAGGCACTTTGATACTTAAATACCTGCAATATTTACCGTCTTCTCCAATTACTTCTTCGTCTATTACTTGCTTTTGATTAGTTTCAAAAACGACTTTATCAGATTGATAAAAGTGATCGGCTATTTCTGCCGGTAAAATATCATTTTCTTTTTTTCCTATTATGTCTTCCACTGGAAAACCGAATAATTCAGCTGTTTTATTGTTTACATACAGGAGCTCTCTTTGGGAGTTTTTCATATAAATGTGTGCATCTACATTATCAAGTACAGTGTCTAAGAGCTTTTTTTGTTGGCGGATTATCTTTTGTAGCTTTTTTTCTTCGGTTATATCAGTAGATATACCGCACATACCAACTATCTTTTGGTTATCATTAAAAAGCGGTTTTTTTACGGTACGATAAATGTGCGTTTGGCCAGTTTCTTTAATAACGTTAGTCTCTTCATTTTCAGTGGTAACGCCGTCAGTCATAACTTTATTATCATTGACTTTTAATTGTTTTGATAAAGGAAGATCAAAAAAATGACTATCATCTTTTCCTAATACTTCATTTAATGGGCGATTAAATAAGTCTAATACTGCTTGGTTTGCATATACATAACATCCATTTAAATCCTTAGCATAAATAAAAGCGCCTACATTTGTTAGCATATTTTCTAATAGTCTTAGCTGCTTTTGAAGTTGCTCTGGAGGGGTGGTAGATGTTTTTTGCATTACTCAGCCTTTATTATGATGAGTCGCTATTATAATCAATATTAGAGTAATTTTAAGTAAATTGTGATTTTGTGATGCTAAATGTAATAGACTTTTTGTAAAGTGTAATTTTTTGAAGGGGTTGGCTGAAAACCAACTGAAAGTTAATTTTGAGGAAAAGTACGTTTTTATATTTCATAAATAAAAAACCCGCTGTTAAGCGGGCTTTATTGTTTATATAGGCAAACTCTTAATTAAAAGAAGTTAACTTTAAATTCAGCACCAATATAGCGTGGTTCGTTAACCATACCTGAGTTGTTGTTGAAGTCTACGCCACCGATGATCACTTGCTCATCAGTTAAGTTACGTACAAATGCAGAAACTTGGTATTCATTATTACCACTTTCCCAGTTGTAACCTGTGCGAATGCCGCCTTCAAGAAGTGCTTTACCGTTAAACTCTTCAGCATGATATAAGAAGAAGTTAATGTCGCTACGGTAAGACCAATCTGTGTAAGCAAAGAATTCGCCATCAGCTACTTCAGTCGCATAACGTAAAGTGAAATTAGCAATCCATTCTGGAGAGTTAGGTAAGCTGTTACCATCAATATTAGCTCTACCATCCGAATTTAATGCATTAGTTACAGTACAAGTACCTGAACCACACGTTGCAACTGATAAGCTATCATCTTGAATCTCAGTGCTGTTGTAACTGACATTAAATGAAGCATTGATTTCATCAGTTAAAATCCACTGTGTATCAAGTTCAAAACCGTAACCAACAGTTTTATCTGCATTTAATAAAGTGTTTGAGTTTGCGCCACCACCGACAGCTGTTAATTGCTGATCATTCATTACAAAGTAATAAACCGTTGCGTTTACACGACCACGGCCGTCTAAAATATCTGATTTAATACCAGTTTCAAATGAATTGATAGTTTCTGAATCGGCAATACTTACCTTTTGATCGTATAAAATACGACCTTGAACACTTGGTGCACGGAAACTATTGGCTAAACGCGCAAAAACGTTAACGTCATCGTTAAGTTTGTAAACACCGCTTACATCCCAGCTTACATGGCTATCGCTTGGATTTGCTGATTCTTTGAAGTTAGTTTCTTCTTTATCAGTATTTGAAAATGGATGATTTATTAACCTTGCAGTGAAGTCTTTTTCATCATGCGAGTAACGAACACCTACCGTCATAGATAAATCTTCATCTACATCGTAATCTACAGAACCAAATACCGCATAGGCAGTAGTTTGTTGATCTTGAGTCGAATAACCTTTTTCATCACCATGGCTTAATTTAGGAAAGTCAGGGTTTTGGCCAGTTAAAAAATCATAAGAATCAATCGTTAAATCTTCGTAGTAATAAAATACACCGGTTTGGTAATTTAATGGACCATTTAAGTTACTAGATAAACGCAACTCTTGTGTATATTGGTTATGATCTGGAATGGCATCAGCAGATTGTGCGCCCCACCAAACTGCATTAGGATCTTCAATTGGGTTACCTAAGTAACCACCATCAACATCGGCACGAGAATAAATTTCTGCGCTTTCCCATGCTGAGATTGAAGTTAAAGTATGCGTATCACTTAAATCCCATTCAAGTTTTAAATTAGCACCTTGTGTGGTTACTTGTTGCGTCGCAAATTCTGCCGCATCTTGATATACAACGTCAGCGTCAAAGTCATCACGAATTTCGTTGCTACCAGGTTTTGCAATATTTGTATGGAACACAATCGGTGTGCCATCTAAATCACGCCAGTGGTAGTTTAATAAAGCTGAAAAATCATTGCCTTCATATAAGAATTGAATACGTGTTGCATTTTCTTCGTAACCGCCTAAAACGTCGTCTTGCTCAAAGCCTTCAGCACGGTTATCAATGTAATCATCTTTTTCTTGATGAAGACCAGAAATACGCATTGATAAGTTATCTGTTAATGCAGTACCTACAGCACCTTCAAAATCAATTGCGCCTAAAGTGCCGTATGATAAAGCTGCATAACCACTTGTATCTTCCGAAGGTTTTACTGAATCAAATTTAACTAAACCCGCAGGCGTATTACGACCAAATAAAGTACCTTGTGGACCACGTAATACTTCTACACGCTCCATATCAAATACAGGGAAACCTTTTAATATAGGATTTTCTTGAACAACATCATCTACTACTAAAGATACAGGTTGTGATGCATTTAAATCAAAATCTGTATTACCTAAACCACGAACATAAAAGCGCGGAAAGCTACGACCAAAAGATGATTCAACCGAAAGTGATGGAATTTTTGCATTCATAAAACGAATGTCCATACCTGCTGAACTATATGCCTCTAAATTATCACCTTGTAATGCAGAAACAGAAACTGGGATTTCTTGTGCATTTTCAACACGTTTACGTGCTGTTACTGAGATAACTTCTAATTGATTGGTTTTTGCTTGATCTTGCACTTGGGCGTCAGCTGCATAACCTGCAGCAGAAAACAAAGCTGTATTGATTAATACTGCTAAGGTTGTCTTTTTCATTGCTTTCATGTCGGATTTAACCTTTATTCACTCTTAAATTTCAACTGTAATATGTAGCGCCATATTACATTGGCGATGTAAGGGTCAATTTTACGAAGTTAATACGGACCTAACGGGTAAGAGTGGTAGACACCGTTAGGTTGAGCCTTACGGTAACAAATGATAACACGAGAAAAGGATAAATAATTCAGTAAATGTTAAAAATATGTATTTTAAATTTTAATTTAACAATTTTTAAACATAAAATATGCAGTTTAAATTAGAGTTTTTACTCTATAAGTCTATGATATTAATATAATCTTTTTGCACTATTTGCTTACAGGACAAATGTCCGCATTAAATGGAATTTTTTTTAATTATTTTTGTCTGATAAAGGTTTTGAGTTAGGTTTGGTGGTTTTTTAACAATTTTATACAATTTAAGAAAAAAGATTGTTACCGTATGGTACAAGTTAATTGCAGTTTAACTGTATTATCATTAATACAGAAATAAATATAATGACATCATCTTTTAATGAACAATAAATAAGTGATGTAAGTGATAAATAGTAGACAAGTTCACCCTATAAAATTACTTTTTATTTTAAAGGGCTCTATTATTCCAATCATTGCCCCACAAATCATTTTCATCACACTATTTAGTCTTTTTGTAGCAATAAGTCACAAATTTTATCCTGCGATCTTGCCTCAATATGCATTAGCACCTTTCACTTTGCTTGGTATTGCTTTGTCTTTATTTCTTGGATTTAGGAACAATGCTTGTTATGCCCGCTGGTGGGAAGGGCGAAACTTATGGGGGCAATTAGTTATTAGTTCTAGAAACTTATCTCGACAAATAATGTCATTGATTGATAACAAAACAGCTTATGGAAGGGATGCTCAAAGGCAGTTGATTTGTTTGATCATCGCGTATAATTATGCTTTGAAACATCAATTAAATGGCTCTGTCCCTTGGTATGATATTGAAAAATTTTTGCAACCAAGTGAAATAGAGAGTTTAAAAAGTGCCTATAATCTTCCCGATGCTATTTTAAGATTGATCAGCACACAACTTATATTGCTTAGACAAGAGTCTTTATTATCTGACTATTTTATAGTCAATCTAGAGCAGCACATTAGTGCTATGGTATCAGTACAAGCTGGCTGTGAACGCATTCAAAATACACCTTTGCCATTGGCGTATAGATTGTTAGTACATCGCACTGTGTATTTATTTTGTTTTATATTGCCCTTTGGATTAGTAAATTCGTTAGGGCTAATGACCCCGATATTAAGCAGCATAATCGCATATGCATTGTTAGGTTTAGATTCGCTAAGTACTCAGTTAGAACAACCATTTGGTACATCGCTTAATCACTTGCCTATTTCAGATATTACTTATTCTATAGAGCAGAACTTGTTAGAAAACTTAGAAGAGTTAAATCAGACTTAGTTATTAACAGTGAGTAACATTTTTAGTCAAAATCTTTTATAAGTAGGAAACCCAATGAAAAAAACCTTTGATATTTTTAGATTCACCAGCTGGATAGCCATAGTCTGCTCTTTAGTTGGTTCATTTTTATTATTTATTGTTGGCGCTATTAAAACTTATTATGCGTTAACAACAGTATTACTGGGCAGAATTCCTAACGAAAGTTTAGCGCATTTAGATTCTTCAGATATTGCAACAGCTTATTTAATTAAATCTTTAGATACATTTCTAATTGCTTTGGTCTTATTTATATTTGCCCACGGCGTATATACTTTGTTCATTTTTAATAAGAGTGAAAGTAATACTAAACCTGTTTTAAAGTGGATAAAAACCCCTAATATTGGCCATTTAAAAAATATTTTAGGTGAAGTCATTGTTATTATTTTATTTGTTAAGTTTTTAGAGCTCATTCTTATTAATTTGAATAATTTAAGTTGGGAAGTGCTTATATTACCTTTGGCGATTTTATTATTAGCTTTGAGTTTAAAGTTTTTAAGCTTAGGTAAAGAGCACAATGACTAAGTGAGAATAAAAAAATGCCCATATTAAATGGGCATTTTTGTTTAAAGCCAAATTTACATATTACTTTATCAGCTGAGTGTTTGCTTTATTTTGCCTACATTGTTTGAAACTGATACATCAGCAAAAGCGCCATTAAACAGGGTTAAGTTAGGTGGTAAATGGCCAATATCAACATCATAAACCACAGGAATATCTAAATCGTCTAAAGCATTTGATAGTGCTTCAAATGACGAGATCTCCTTACCTTTATTACTCGTCACTGCATTACGCCCAATTAAAAGGCCATTAATTTTATTACAAACCCCTTTAAACTTTAAACTTAATAATGCTCGCATAAATGCGGTGGGCGACATTTCAGCATTTTCGATATATAAGATAATGCCGTCATCTATATAATTAAGATGAAAAGCATCAAAATCAAAATATTCAGTGCCAATAATATTTGAAATTGTATCAAAACAGCCACCAATTAAGCGACCACTAAAATTTGCTGTACTTGATTTATCTAATACTTTCCACAGTGTTGGCTCAGTTAAATTTAATGTGACGTTTGGGTTTTGGCTAAATGATTCATTCTTAATTTGATAAAATTGAGATGACTGTTGTTCAAAGTTATCATCATCCTTTAGCTTTAAATGCGCTAAAGTACTTGATGTCAACAATTCAGCCTCATCAGGATGTAGTTGCATTAAGTTAGTTGCATGAACTGTTGACCAATTAAGTTTAGTTGTAAGCGTTGTTAAAACCGTACTCACATCAGAGAAGCCCATTATCCATTTAGGTTTAACCGATAGTAAACGTTTAAAGTCTAACAAGGGTAAAATTTCCATAGCAAACTCTCCCCCCCAAGGCGGCATGATTGCATCTATGGTGTCATCACATAACATGTCCATAAGCTCTTGGGCACGTAACTGCTTACATGCACTGACATGTTTAATATCTTCTCTAAGGCATTGACCTTCAATCACCTCAAAACCTAAATCTTTAAGATTTTTTAATACAATATCTAAACGCTGATGGCAGCTAGTTGCAACACCAGATGAAAAAGCGGTTATGGCAATTTTACTACCTTGTTTTAATGGTTTTGGGTATTTCACTTTATTCCTAAATTAATGAAACTTCAGACTGTTAAAGGTTACGATAAATAATGTTTCAAAACAACGTTTTACCTATAGATTAAAAAGCCAACTAAATTCTGATTTAAAAAGCTGGCATTGATTGCGTTATAAACTGAACTTTTTATACTTCTCTATATAGTTATCTAAGTTCTCATGATTTTCTTTTTTAGTGTAGAGTCCATTTAAATTAGCAGGTGATCCAATCTGTATTAGCATTGATCCGATCTCTTTCAGCAGCTCAAAAATCAAAAGTAAACTTCACCAAATTTATGTTTTTTAGGTCGGGATTTATTAAGCGCTTTGAGTAGCCATTTTAATCCTTGGTTGCTATCTGGTAGCTTCCATTTTTCATGATTAAAGGCTTCTGCCATTTCCTGAATAATAAGTGGTTTATTACCGCGATATTTCCAATAAAAGAATTCTCTAGCTGTGGTATGACGGTCAATTATCATCAAATCTTCAGCCATCATTTCATTCTTCTGCTCTATGCTGAGCATGTACTCAACAACTTCTACAGAATCAGGCCAAGTAGAGGCTCTTGCTCGAAGGATTTGACGCTGGAGGATATTATCATAAACGTATGTATAAAGCTCTGGTAAAAAGCTATGAGGACAAAATCGAGATAAAAAATTAAAGAACACATTATATAAATGCGTTTCAATATCATCGTTTATTAATACTGGCTCACTGTATTGCCGAAACAGCGCTATTAATGCTGCTACAGCATGGTCATCTCCTATCCTGATGAGTTTTTTTAAGGGCTTGTTATCGTCAAGCATTCGCTCATCGAATAGTCTGGGGTTTTCAATATAATCAAGTACTATTGTCGAAACATTTTTATTTAAGCTGTTATAAAACTCATGCCATTGGTCTTCATCACGCTCGATTAATGTTAATGCCTGCCAAAAAGGGGAATGGTAAGTTTTAAGCGCACTAGGACAATGCTCTTTAATACGGCTCATTGATTTTTTACTGGGCGTTATTCCGTGCTTTAAAAAACGTCTCCATTTTCCTGAATCATAGAGCTGTCCAGTGTTTGGACTTATTTTGATATTTTCTGGCTCGAAATGTTTCTCCAGTGCATAGCCTGTGAGCCGTAAGTCATTTATCCGTGCGATAAAGTGCAGCATATATTTTACTTTTAGCCGTTCTATCGGATCTTTTTTAGGTCGAGTCATATTCAAAAGCCGCTATCCGAACGGTCACTGGTCTATATTTTGTTCGGCATGTCACAGTTAATTATAGCTCGTTATCTTAAAAATGCTTGTTTATGCAGGATCATAACTATCGTTTTGATCCTGCTAGCGAACCCATGTTTTATGAGCTAGGTTTGAAGGATACGTGACAAAGCGGAGCAAAGAGAGTTGATATGACTAATGAAGATCTGGCAGAAGCTTTATCAAAAGAGTTAGAGCAGAAGCTGTATGACGAGCATGGCCCAATGATGTTTGGTGATGCGTTAAGAAAAGCCTTGGGCTATCGCAGTGGGGATGCGTTTCGGCAAGCAGCAAGCCGAGGCACAGTACCTATTCATACATTTAGAATTGAAACCAGAAGAGGTCGATTTGCCATGACCAAAGATGTAGCCAAGTGGCTTGCTGAGCAGCGTTATGCCACAGAGGGTGTTGTAATGGATTAGTTTTTTAGGTGCAGAATGTGCAACGCCAACAATTGACTGGTACTCAATGTTGGCGTCGATGGTCTTTGTCTTTAAGCAGACACTATAATCATCGTACATTTTTACCGTTTGTCAAATTATCTTAGAAGATAATTTAGGGATTTCTGCGCCTTTATTTTTAATGACTTAAAGGTAAAGAGTATGATTGAGGTACATAAATTAAGAGAAGTCATTCGCTTACTTCTTTTGCCCAAAGGTTTATCTCATATTTATATTGGCAAGTTAGCAGGTTGCCCTCGGCAAACCGTGGACGTGCTAAGCAATAAGCTATTAGCGTCAGAGATTACGCCTGAATCGTTTGCTGACTTAGATGATGACGAGCTAAAGCGTCAAATATACCCCAAGTGTTTTATTACAAAACGCTTCAAAATTGAGCCTGATTTTGAAGAAATTATTGTGCAATGCATTAAAGCCCATAAAAAATATCGTAAAACGATTTGGACTAAGTATTGTGAATATAAACGAAAGTACGGTGACAAAGCTTATGGTAGGTCTCGGTTTTATCAACTTATAGCGACTTACATTAAGAAAACTCGCTTGTCGATGCTGCAAGAGTTTGCCCCCGGTGAAGTTATGTTTATTGACTATGCTGGGTCAACCTTATCTTACTCAAAAGGTGATCAAGAAGTGATGACCTACGCATTTGTGGCAACCTTGGGTTATTCGAAAAAGCGTTTTGCCTATACGACAAAAGATATGAGTTCGGCAAGTTGGATTAAGGCCATTATCGCCGCCATAGATTATTTTGGTGGTATTCCTGAGGTCATTCATTGTGATAATGCCAAGGCTATGGTCAAAAAAGCAGGATTAGTTGCTGAACTAAGTCAATCTGCAAGTGAGTTTGCTAAGCACTATGATGATGTATTAATCGATACATCAAAAGTTGCTACACCAACTCATAACCCGTTAGCTGAAAATCGTGTAAAAGAGCTGACCCACAGCGTGTTTGCCACAATGAATACTGACCTGACGTTCTTCTCTATTGATGAGATGAATGCTCATTTAGCCGTGGAAGTTGAAAAGCGTAACGCTAACCCAATTCAGCGTATTGGGCTTAGTGCCAATGACTTGTTTTATTCAGATGAGTCTCACCAGTTAGCGCCACGACCTAAACAACCATTTGAGCCAGTAACATACCGCACTGTCGTAAAAGTACCTGAAAACTATTTTGTTTGGTATGACAACAATCGTTACTCCGTGCCTTATGAATATCGAAATGATTACGTTGAGTTGCGTGTTCAAGGTGGAAAACTGTTAATACTTCATAAAGGGCAGCTACGTGTTACTCATGACATTATTGAAGGTAAAAATAATGTTGTCTCGATTGATAAACACCTACATCCAAAACATTTGGCTCAGAAGAGTAAAACCAAATCGCACTATATTGAATGGGCTAAAACCATTGCGCCCTGTGTTGTTAAAGTCGTTGAGCATCTATATAGCAAAACTAAACATGATCATTCTCACCCAATAGGCAAACGTTGCCAAGTATTACAAAAATTTGATAGTCAATTTGGTGATGTTGCTTTTGTAGCCGCCTGTGAATATGCCCTTCGATGTCACATGCTCAGTGTTAAAGAAATTGAACTTATTTTGAAATCTAACGTATATGATGTTGAGCCTGATGCTAGTGAAACGACTCATGCAAATTTACGAGGTCAGGATTACTACTCTGGATGTCAATATGAGTAACTTATTATTACTAATATCTCAATCTAAAGCATTGAAACTAGATGGCTTTGTTGAAGTATTAGAGCAAGATGAAATTGATGACAAATCTAAGCTGGAATTTCTAGAAAAACTATTTGATGCACAACGAGGTAATAATACTGAGCGTAAGATTAGGAGACTAACGACACAAGCCAAACTCAAATATACCAATGTGTTTTTATCTGATATTGATTACACGCTTTATCCATCGTTAAAGGTTAACCAAGTCAATCAATTAGCTGAATGTCATTGGATTGATACCAATAAAAATATTTTGATAGTTGGTGCTACAGGCACAGGAAAAACCTCCTTAGTTTGCCGAATTGCTCAAGAAGTCATTGCTAAAGAGCATAGTGTTATTTTTTATCGTTTGTCACATTTGCTTTTGGAATTAGTGGCTGCGGAAAAAGAAGAAACACTGATGAAATTACTTAAAAAGCTCAGTCGTATTGATGTACTTATTATTGATGATTGGGGTAATGCAAGAATGGATAAGAATGAACGCCATTTACTCTTCGAGCTTATTGAGTTTCGTGAATCAAAAGGCGCTTTGCTTATTACCTCGCAATATCCTATTGCAGCTTGGCACGAGACCTTTGGCAACGAAACCATTGCCGATTCTGTGCTAGATCGTATTGTGCATAATAGCCATAAAATCAACCTGCAAGGTGAATCTATCCGAAAAGTGATTGCTGAGCGTGGCGGTGAATCATGATTAGTTCTTACTTATTGCAGCATAAAGGGTTTAACCAATTATCCTTACTATCAACCCCTACGGTTGAAACAAACACGCAGCAGCAAATTGAATTTTTGTATGAGCACTACCAGTATCGTGCCATTGAGCTTGATAAAGCGTTAAGCTTCTTTAGGGGGCGTGCCCTCAACGATACAAGTATTAAGCAATTTAAGCTCGGTTTTGCCGATACATCGCTATGCCGATTGTTTCAACAAGTGCCTAATCAAGCAGCATTTCGAGAAATATTAAAACGTTTTGGTTTTTTATCTCCTAAAGGACATCAACTGTGCTTAGGCTGTGCTGTTTTTCCAATTATTGAAAACGGTCAAATTAAAGGGGCATATGGCCGACGTATCTCGACAGTATCGGTTCGAATGGAATCGTCGATATATCCGTTTTATTTAGCAAATGAAAATTTACTCTTTAATCAGGACTACCTGCATACTCAACCTAAATGTATTTTGTTATGTAAAAGTCCCTTAGAGGCGGTTAGCGCCATGCAATTGAGTGACACTAAGGCGCTATCACTGGTCGGCAGCATCGACTTTAATGAAGCCCATGCAGAGCATCTAAAGACATGTGGTGTCAAATTAGTAAAGCTCGCCTTTAACTTATCTGAGTATTACCAAGATAAAACCCAAAAAATTGCAGAGCTTCTTGCTGAGCAGCGCATTAAATGCCGTATTGCTGACTTACCAAGTTGGCAAGATATTAATCACCTGCTTTGTCACGAAGCCTCTGCGAAGAAACGCTTTCATCGCTTGTTGCGTCAGGCTCGTTCTGTCTAGGAGAACACTATGCGTGAAATGAAAGAAATTTTAACGCTTGTTGATGGCTTGCAATATTACTTAGACCATTGTTTCTCACATGACATCGAGGCATCGACCATTAATGGTAAAAAGTGTTTGCTTGAACGCTTTGTGTTGTGGTGTCTTGTGAATGACGTTGTTTTATTAAAAGACATTAACTTAGCCTTAGTGAATGAATATCGTTTATTTGCACGTCAAAATTACAAAGGCAAAACAGGGGAGCCTATTCAAAAGAACTCGCTTCGAAATATCATGACAGCGATTAAAGTCTTCATTCGATGCTTGTACATGAATGAGATATTAGATGTTGACCCGCTAGGCCGACTTGAGTTGCCAAAAGCAGCTAAGCGTGTTCCATCTAATGTGCTTGAAAAGCATCAAGTGACTAAAGTATTTGAAATCCCCTTACTTTATGGCGACAAGGGGATGAGAGATAGAGCAATCCTTGAAACGTTTTACGCATCAGGCGTACGCCGTAAGGAGCTAATTAATTTACGCGTAAGTGATATCAACTTTGAAAAAGGAGAACTGCTGGTTTTTAAGGGAAAAGGTGACTCAGATCGTAAAGTACCTATCGCGCCTCGAACCTTAATGTGGCTGAAGTATTATATTGACCATATTCGTCCTAAGTTGATACGCATTCACAGTGGAGAGCAGTTATTTTTAAATAGTGTAGGAAAGCCTTTTACTGAATCAGCCATGAGTAGCTTGGCGAGCAAATATATCAAAGCCGCAGGGTATGATGAAATGGGAAGCTGTAACACGTTTCGCCACTCTGCTGCGACCCATATGTTAGAAGGTGGTGCTAGCCTTCGTTACATTCAAGAGTTTTTGGGTCATGCAAGCATTAGCACCACACAAATTTATACTAAAGTCAGCATTAAGCAGTTACATATCGTCTATGGTGACTCGCATCCAGCTAACCATATACCCTTGGATGAAAGAGTCGAAAAAGCCCTTTTACAAGATGTGGCTTAATCACAGTCGATTCAATATGGTTTGAGTTAACGTGCGAAAGCTTGCAAACGCATCTACCCATGTAACAGGTTTGTTTGCATAAACCATAGGGGCTACATACGCTTGATAACGCTGTTGATGTTCATCGGTTTCAGCAAGCAAGGTTAAACCATACCTAAGTTCATCAACAGGTGCAGTGACTAGCTCTACGTGTTGATTACCGTAACGTGCAATGTCTATTTGTATTACCTTATCTACCAATACTGTTAAATCATCAATATCAGAAGGTGACTCTAACTGAATGTGATGGGTATCGTAGATATGACGAATAAGTGTTTCATCATCTTGACGTTCATGGTTACGAGCATGGCTAGCAGTGCGTCGTAACATTGATATGAGTTTTTCTGCTTGCGTGTCAATAATGCTAGCGCACACGAATGTATCGATTTCACAAGGCTCGCTAACTGTTTGGCTGTATAGCGAACTGATTTCGCGATTAACAGAACCACTTAATAATTCTGATTCGATAAGCTCTAGTTTTATATATGGTCGTAAACATGGCGCTTGTTGGTATGCTTGGGGGTATTTAACATCGAAACACATATAACGATATTCATCTCGGCGAATAACATCTGAATCTAATTCGAAAATATCAGAATCATCAATTAATACACAGACGGCATTGTAAATATCCTTTCGTACATTCTTTTTAGCATTTCTAGAAGGGAGTGATTTGAAATCATCCGTTGGCACGAGCTTTAAATCAACATCTTCTGACATACGGTATGTTTTGATGTTTGATTTAGCTAATGCTGTACCGCCTGAGAAAACCAAACGATGGTAAGGTGTTTCGACTTGCTGAATAAGCTTTAAAAGCTGAACAACATAATAGTCTTTTTCAACAATTGTCGGGTTACTTAGACCTATTGCATCAGCGACATCTGAAAACAGTGAACTATCCAGCAATATTTACCCCTTGTGAGCCTACGGCAATCTTACGCGTAAAGCGTGAAGATTTAGGCTTGATCAACACTTTGGCTGGTATTTGAGTGCTTTGACCTAGCATGTTCGATAAAGATAGTGCATCAAACTGGTAGTCACGCCCTAAACGTTCCATTGCCTCAATGAGTACACCATCAGCACCTGCTGGGTTATCAGGCATAGGCTTACCTGTAATACGGTTTAAACGAGCACGCACATATAAACCGTATCCGATTTTAATAAGATCACCAGTAGTAACCATTTGACGTAAGATTCGTCCTACTTGATCATAATTGGCGATGTCTTTAAAGTCTGAACGCAAAAAGACAGAACGCTTTGAGCGTGAAACTCTAACCTTAATTCTGCTTTTAATAGTCATATAACACCTCGTTTTTCAACAATTCTAGTATATGCAAAAATACGACATTTTTCAATTACAAAAACACGACATTTTTCAATTGCAAAAATACGACATTTATGTCGTGTTTCTGCATTTAAGTAGTGCTCGGTTTAGGGAAATTTTTGAAGTAAGATTGAATAATCTTATATATTTGATAAATTACAAAAAGCTTATTTATTAGCTAGTTATTGCTCTTTAACTCTATCGAACTTCTGTGGAATTCATATGAACGGTCGGATCTACGATCCAACGTTGGGGAGATTCTTGCAGGCAGACCCGTTTATTCAGGCACCGAGTAATTCACAGTCGTATAACCGTTATACTTATGTTTGGAATAACCCGTTAAGTTATACCGATCCGAGCGGGTATTTTGTTAAGTCTTTCCTTAAAGGCATGATGAAAGTTACTGGTACGGGCCATATACTGAGGGCGCTAGCCAAGGTTCCGATACTGAATTCCGCAGTGCAAATAGCGATCGGGATTGGTTGTGGTACTGCTGCTGCACAATGTTTAGCTGCTTATAATGGTTTACAGAGTTATGCTGTCACGGGAAGTTTAGGGGCAGGGTTAAGGACAGCGGCGATTTCTTATGCTCAGTCTTGGTCGTTGCAACAAATTGGAGCCAGTAAAACTTGGGGCGAAGCTGGTTCGATAGCAAATGTGTCTGCTAATGCTTTGGTAGGTGGTGTTAGCGCAGAGCTTCAAGGAGGAAACTTTGGGCATGGATTTGTTTCGGCAGGTGTGGCGTCAGCATTTAAACCATTATTAAATGATATTGGTGGTGAAAATAGTGCCAATGCTGCAATTGATAGGGGTGATGTTTCTGCTTTATCATATTACAAAGTTCATCGCATAGTTGGTGCATCAGTAATAGGCGGTACAACTTCAGTTATCAGTGGCGGCAAGTTTGCTAATGGTGCTGTTACAGGGGCTTTTACACAATTATTTAATGCCGAAACTAGCAATAAAAAGAAAGCAGAGTGGGTAAAGGCTAACCCTGAACATGCTAGGGTTATCGCAAAATTAAGACTTGTGGCTCAAGATGCTGCAAATTCTTATGATAGTACGTGTAGTGATTGGGAATGTGCGATACCTTGGAGACGGGGTACAGGCATTCATAAAATATTTGCTGATAAAGTTGATGCACTTGGAGTCGATTATAATGCTGAAGTATCATACAAAAATGGTCTTCTAGTTCCTTATGGCACGAAAGGTTCAGTCCGAGCAGATGGTGTATATGGCCCAATAGCTAACCCTGAAATACTCTTCGAACTAAAAACAGGATTTTGGAATTATATGTCTGTTGGTGAAGCGAATAATTATTTTGAGCATATCCCTGATGGGTCTGCCCTCAGTCTGATAAAAGTTGACTAGGTTGAATAATGAATAAAAAGAAATTAACAAAACTTATATTGAAAGAATTTCCTACTTTTTCAAATAGTGGGGATTATATTTTTGTAAATCCATTAGAGCATATCCTCAGTGGCTTTCTTATCGAAAAAACCAGACGCGGAATATATATTTGGCGTTTTATATATCCCTTATTTGATTGTAATGAACATTTGAGTTTGCTTTACAGTGATCGCTTGGATGTTTCAAAATTTTATATTAATTCTAGTGAACTGAGTGATAAAGATATTTCAGATAAAGATATTTCAGATAAAGTTTTAAATATAATTCAGCAAAACATATATTTAGCGCATGAATGTAAAACAATAGCTGATTTTTGTACGGAACTTCAAAACAAAAAAGGTATTTTAGAGCATAAGCATGCACAGATGATTTATGGGTTTGCTCTTATTTTAAATAATAAAGAAGAATTAGCTAAAGAATATCTATTGTTATCAGTTAGTAAACTATCAGAACCTTTTAAAAGTCGTTGTATGGAAGTTCTTAAAATGCTAGATAATGATGTTGATTCGGCTAAACAAGTAATCTTAGAATTGGAAGATAGAATGAAACAACTCTTAAAAATATAACATTTAACATAAAATTAAGGGAGTAATGGTATTTGAGAGTTACTCTCTTTTGATTTCAAACCTCTCACGAACTGAACGAAGGTTTGGCTTCTTTGGGAGCAAAGTGATTAAAGCAAATTAAAACCAGCGAAAGCTGGTTTCCTTTAGGCCAGCAACAGTTTTTTAGCCAAAAGTAATAACGAAACATAGTCAGAGAAATTTAACGGTAGTTCGAGTAATTGCTTTTCGGCTAATTTTGTTCGGACTGTCCTGCTAATATCGTTTGGATCAGATGCTAAAGTTGCTTGGATTGACTGCTAATAGTGAGTGGATTTTGCATTTAGCAAGTTTGATTGCTTTGTTTATGTAAAGTAATGCCGATGTTTGGTTATTTTGTGCATGAAAAACATCAGCTAATGTACGCATAGCAAATTGTGAGTTTGGATAAAGCTTTAAACGATACTCAGCGATATGTAATGCGGTATCTAAATTGTTATTTCAAAGAAAGATGTGAGTGTACTCATAGAGATCTGTCTCTATTGTTAGTTAGCCTCATTTTATTTGTGAGTACATTTTTATATTTCAAACCTCAACCATTTGAAGCTAAATTTCAACATCGAAATATCATTACCTCAAGTCAGTCTCCTGAATTTCAAAGTGTATTTTCACCAAGTGAAAATAAGATCATTTATATTAAAAAAATACAGATAATAAATCGGTTTTAATTGAGTCTGATTTAGGTAAAAAACTCAAAGAATCGTTAGTAATACCAATTCCAATAAATATGAGATCAATCTAAATAGTCTAAATGTACAATAGCTGTGTTGCTTTCAATCCCAATAGCCAGCTATTGCTCAATCAAGCGCCTTGCTCTTGAAAATTTATCCTAATTTATATTAGATCATTAACTTAATAGAACTGGTATAAAGAATATGATGTAGGTATTAGCTTTGATTATGCCAATACTGACAAATCAATATTTGCATTGGTGAAAACAGATGCAAGCCAATTAGTTAAGATTAATTTAGAAGATGGTACAGAAACTGTTTTAGATATCAATAAAATAGGCCATGTAGATAATATTAAACAAATTAAAGCACAATTTTTAAATTTAAATGGTGAAGTATTTCCTATACAAATTGCCTCACACAAAAAAAACACTATCCAAATTTTAATCGCAAAGGTCAGTTGTTAATAACGGAAACGAGTTTAGATACCGACTTATATGTTTTTGATACTAAAACCAATGGTAAAAAATTAGTATCTGATTCTATTCATCAAGATCTCATAGTAATACCCAGTTTAACGAATAATAAGCAACTTATCGTTTCAAGACGATTGGGTAAAACGCAAATATTTTTAAAGCATAATGAACAGCTAAGCTTTGCTTATGCGAATGAAGGCGATGCAGAATATATTAGCCCGCCAATATGGTCACCAAATGAAGAAAATATCGCTTTTAGTGCCGATGAAAAGTTAGTTTTTATAAATCTCAAAAAACTAGAAAGAAAACTATCAACTTTGGATTATGATATTACTCGTGTATTAGATTGGCATGAAAATGGTAATAAAGTTTTATTAAAAGGTGTTAACCAAGGGCAAGATTATTACATCATTAATAATGGCTTTAATCATATTATGAAATATAACTTTCCTAAAAGCATGTTTCATTTAACTGGGGTGAGTAAAAAGCTTAATCACCTGTATTTTTAAAGCGAAACTAAAAAACAACAAAATGAAATTTTGTATGATTAATCTTGGGCATGATGATAAACATGCCCATTTCAGATCGCTAAGATACAAGCCCTTTATTCTTTGACTCTATTTTTGCTAACCATAATAAAGGTGCAATAATAAAAAGGGTGCCAACTGCCATGGTTAGATCTGGTATTTCATCAAACCAAATAATACCAACAGCCACTGCACACAATAGACCACTATATTCGGCGCTGGCTATTTTACTTGCATCACTAGAGCGATAAGCCACGATGCAAATACCAGCATAGATCAAAATAAAACTACTAGAACCTGCCGCTGTGAGCATAGGTGTAAAATCCCAGGGCTTTCCTTCATATAAAGCTAAAGCAAATGCGATTGGAATGCCGACTATATTTGTCATAAATAAGGTTTGAAATACATTTTGCTGCTTTGGTAGCTTTCTTATTAGCAAATTATTTACTGCCATAGTGAATGCAACGATTAAAGCTGCAATGGCAGCCCAGTCTATATGTGTAGGGCGAATAACAATTAAAACGCCTATAAAACCAAAAATAGCGACACCAACAGCATGTTTAGATAACTTTTCATTAAATAGCACCATAGCAAGTGGCAGCATTAATAAAGGTGCGGCATAAAAAATAGCATTGACCGTTGCTAATGGCATTGAGCTAATTGCAATCACCATAAATACAGCACCTATTAACCAAATATGACCACGGATCACGTGCCATTTTAAACCTTGTTTAAAAGCTGTTTTTTTACCGATAAAACATAAAGGCAATAATATTAATGCCGCTGTAATTTGTCGAAAAAGTACAAATTGGTAAACAGCAATATCTTCAGAAAGTGTTTTGATCAAAGCATCAGAAAATACGGCAATTAAATTACCTATTACAAGTAAAATCATGGCTAAACCAACAGTCATATTATTCATCAAACCTCTCCTATAAAATTGTTCTGCAATTTGAGTAGGAGAAGTTTATTGCAAACCTATAGATTATGTATAATGATTAAAATACTTTTAGTATGAGTTAAACTAATAATGAGTTTTTTAAATGAAGTTACCTCCGTTACGTGCATTACAATGTTTTGAAGCTGTTGCTAGGCTGAATAGTTTTTCACAAGCAGCAGATCAACTTAACGTCACACAAAGTGCGGTTAGCCACCAAGTAAAGCTTTTGGAAGAATATTTAGGCGAAGCTATGTTTAGTCGCCATGGCCGCTCTTTTGCTTTAACAGAAGTAGGGGAGCGGTATTTTGAAGAAGTAACACATTCATTAAGTAACTTATCTAATGCGAGTCAGCTCATAAGAGAAGGACAAACAGGTAAGATCCGTTTAGCGCTATATAGCTCAGTCGCGGTTAAGTGGTTGATACCCCGTTTAGATGACTTAAAACAAAAATACCCAGAAATAGAACTCTCGCTCAATATGATGGCAGATGAACCTAAATGTAGTGATCAGGTAGCAGATTGTTTTATTACGGTAGACCCACCAAAAACAAATTTTGTAGTAGAGTTTTTATATGCTGAGCGCCTTTATCCAGTATGTGGTCACAAACTTTGGCAACAAATAAAAGATAAACCTTTACCTGATGCCTTATGGACTCAACCGCTATTATCTGTGCAAAATTTATTCCCAGGAGAGCAATTAGCTGAAGATTGGCGACGCTGGGCGCAACAAGGCGGTTTTGAAATGCCAAGTGATACAAAAATAAATCACTTTAGCCATATGTTATTGGCAGCAGAAGCTGCCCGATATGATCAGGGCATTACTTTAATGAATCATTATTTGATGTCAGATCAAGACAGGCAATATAATTTTGTGCGCATTCCTATGCATGAAGTATTAACCGGTGATAATTTCTATTTTGTTTATAAAAAATCACGTGCGAAACAAATGGATATCGTTAAACTAGGGCGTTGGCTTAAACAGCAGTGTTTTGAGTAATATAAACACTGCTGCTGAATTATCAAAGTATTGATAGATTATTCATCAGATGAAAAGTAACTTAACTCAGCACTGATCACTCTATCTTCATTAAAGGTAAAATAGCCTTGCCAGTTATCGTTTGAAAACTCAAGAATATCATTCATCATATAGGCGTCATCAATATTTAACTTTTTAACTACTTGAGACTCAGACATTTCTTTTTCAACATTTAAAAACTGTCAATTAGTTATATTTGAAAATAATGAGTCTAAAATATTTAAACTCGCTGACTTTATATTTATTTCTTCAATTAAAGATAGCTCTGAGAAGGTATTTCGTTTAAAGGTTATAAGCTGATTACAAGAAGTTAAATAGGTTTTTGTTTTTGTCTTAATATTAAATCTAAATAAATAATTAGATCTAATATTGTTGATAGTTTGATTTGATAAGTTATTAGTATTTAAACAAGAGTCTTTTGATGAGTTTAAATCTAAGTCTGATGTATTTCCACATCTTTTTTATCCATACCTAACCTAAATCCATAAAATGAATTTTTAGAAACAAAAGAATCAGCTAGAACAGGTGGTGTTACAGATGTACTATGTTTGGTAGTAGATGTTTGAGCTTTAGATTCAACTTCGAAATCGAGAGTCAAATTAGATTGAGTTTGTGTTGATACCAGTGGAGATTTATTTTTTATAAACTGATCAAATTCTCGCTGGGTTAATTTCAAAGAGTTATCACAATTAATTGCTGGATAGAAAATAGCATATCCGGTTTGTTGTTTAGAATTCACCACAGATTTTAAGCTTTCATCTGTATGATATTGTGTATTAAAAGATTTAACGTATACACTATTTATGTCATTTTCTTGTGCATATAAGTTAATTTTATCTAACATTTTATTTGTTAAAAAGTCTCTTTTATTCCTAATTAAATCCCAATATATGGTGAAACAAGCTTTTTTAGATAAACCTCTTAATTTAGATGAGCAGATTAATGCGCTTATATCCCAAGACATCACAGATTGGAATTTAATTGAGATAAACGCTTTATTTAAACAATTAACTGTCAGTAGCAATAAGTTAAATAAATCGATCAAAATTATTAATGAAAACCATATAACCTTAGCTGATCCAGAAGTAAAACAGTGGCAAGATGAATTAGTTAGACAATATGAGGTTTTACACCAAAGCCGCCAATTTATATTAGCTTATTCATTAAACGCTTCAGCTAAAAAACTAAAGTCTATCAACTTATCTCTAGCACAAGATGCAAGACCTTTATTCGCATCAATTAATCCAGAAAATGCGTTAAATGCGATGCAACCATTATTTAAAACAATGTTTAAAGAGTATCTTTTTTATCAAAATTTAATGGTAAATCTTTATCTATCGGGAAAGGGAAGTTGACTCTATCAAGATTTTTTATGGTACGAACCATGGAAGAAACTCGAATCAGATATTTTTATGCCACAAGAAAACTTAGAAACTTATTCTGATATGGCTGACCTAAGAACTAAAGAGATCGATAAGATAGTTACACAATATAATATTGAATCACCGGATTTATCTGATGAACTGGTTAGTATTGAAATTCTTAATGAGAAATTTAAAGCATTACATATCACAATTTCAAACTTAGCCAGTCATCAGGCTCTTTTATATTAGAGAGGGACTTTTTATTCTCAGCCTGATAGCTCTTGCTTATGTTATTAGGGGAGCTTTCTTTGTAATAAAACAACAAAACTTCCTGTTTTAACCGACTATCTTCCTTGGGCTAAATCTGGGGTTAATACCTGAATAACAAGCCAACCTTTTTGACCTTCTTTATTGAAAATCTCTGCTAAATCAGGCATTTTTTTAAGCCCGGTTAAAAAACCTTCTTTATTGTCTATTTCTAATGTTTTATATTCGTATTTTTTCATCTGAGGTAATTCCTTATATTCAAGTTCTAAAATATCTATGACTAATGCTGAGGCAAGTGCTTTTTTTGATTGCAATGATGCAGAGCCCGCATTTTCAATTCGCTGAATAGTTCGTAAATTAAGTCCTCAAGCGATAGCTAATTCATCTTGTGAGCATGATTTTTGTTGTCGTAACTCGACAATTAAATGTGCATTAACTTTAATAAATACCTTTTACTAAATGTGTGAAGACAGAAAAATACTGCATGATGAAGTGAGATTGTTTTACGAATAGCTTACGACAGTTATACGACAGTTGTAAGTATTTCGTTATATTCAAGGTGTTATTAGCCATTTTTTAAGTAGGTTTAGTTTGTACGAAATTTTCGTTTTGTTTCATTACTATATAATTAATATAAATTTTAGCTGAAATCCTTTCATATTTGACAAAATGGAAGTTTTTATAAATAAAGTGATTAACTATGTTAAGCTTAAGCAACATTTTTAAATAATAAAAATAACCAGAGTAATTAAAATGCTAAGCACAATAGAAAGACGTCATGAAATTGTATTAAGAACACAAAAGCTTGGTAATGTATCCGTAAAAGAATTAGCTACAGAATTCGATATTTCAACGGTAACAATTCGACATGACTTAAATGAATTAAATAAATTAGGATTGATTGTACGCTCGCGTGGTGGTGCTGTTGCAAGTACACGTTTAACCAAAGAGTTATCTGTAAAAGAGAAGCATAAAGAAAACCATAAAATTAAAAAACAGTTAGGTGCAGCTGTCGCACAATTTATTAATGATGGCGATGCCGTTTTATTAGACTCAGGTACTACCACTGAAGAAGTTGCAGGTTGTTTAGGCAAGCATAAAGACATAATAGTGATGACTAACGGCTTAAATATAGCCAATGAATTAGCAGGTTTTGAAAATTGTGATGTATTAATTACCGGCGGTCAGTTACGTAAAAAGTCTATGTCTTTTTATGGCTCTCATGCAGAAGATATTTTAAATGATTATAATTTTAATAAAGTTATTTTAGGTGTTGATGGTATAGATTTAAAAAGCGGTATAAGCACACATTATGAACCTGAGGCCAGTTTTAACCGCGCGATGTGTGATAATGCAGATCAGATTATAGTGGTAACAGACTCTTCTAAATTTGGCCGCCGTTCACTTCATTCAATTCTACAATTAAATGCGATTGATATTTTAATAACAGATAGCGGCATCCCTCAAGAATTTATTGAACTGTTTGAAAAAACAAATACGCAAGTTCATATTGTAGATGCTAAATAGTTGTAGTTAATTTACTTAATTGAAAAAGCGCTTTAAGCGCTTTTTTATGTTTAGAATTATTTTGTTACCAAAACCATCTGCTATTTAGGTATTATCTTATGTATTTTTTCTGAATTCAATGTACCTTTTATTAATACTCCTATTTTATGGTTATTTATGAACAAGTATCTTGTCGTTATATTTTTATTGTGCTTGATGGGATGTAGTACAACTAGCAAAGTTGATGAGAATAGCTTATCTCTGAAAGCAAAACTTTCCGCAATTATTAATAAGCAAAAAGATACAAAACCAGGATTGAGTGTATTAGTAAAACATAAAAATAAAACCTTAATTAAAACAAGCAAAGGTCTTGCTAATCAGCGCTGTGTCATTACTGAAAATACCGCATTTAGAATTGGCTCTATTAGTAAAACTTTTACAGCTTTGTCTATAATGACTTTAGTTGAGTCTGGTCAGCTATCGCTCAGCGATAATGTTAAACAACATCTTGCATCTTTGCCGAATAACTGGGCTGATATTAACATTAAAGACTTACTCTCTCATAAAGTCAGTTTATCAAAAGATTTTTTTGCATTTAATAATCTTCATTTAGCTAATAATGCAACAAATAGCACTTTATTATCTTATTTACAGCAAGACGATTTACAAGTATCAAAATTAGAACGAGACAAAGCGGTTTATTGTAATACTTGTTATGTTTTACTTGCTGAGATAGTAAAGCACGTGAGTGACCAAGATTATAATGAATATATGGCACAACATGTTTTTATGCCCGCTAATATGAAGCAGAGCTATATTGTTGACGAACATACACATTTAAAGCCTGCCAGTGCGCTAAATTATGCAAAAACAACTAGGTTCTTTAATATCGAGCAATATACAACGGGTGCGATGGCGCAAGTTAGTAGCATTAATGATCTAGATAATTTTATCACCGCGCTCAAACAAGAAAAAATAGTGAGTAAAAGTTCGTTAGATAATATGACTCAGGTGCATTCTGATTTGGGAGAAGATGGCTTATATGGATTAGGATGGATTATTGGCTGGGGTAACGAACCATTTTTTGCACATAGTGGTTCACAAGATGGTTATCAATCTGAATTATTTTTATATCCAAAATATGATTTCGAAGTGGCTATATTATCAAATGGTGGAGACGAGACGTTTCAGCTTCAAAGTGAATTGATGCAAGCAATAATCAGTCACTTTAAAGCACTTAATGAAGTTTAACTTAAATTTAAAAACCAGAAACATTCTCAGGATATTTAGCCATATTTTTATCATATAAAGACTTTATGCTAATAAGCGCATGCTCAGTATTTTCATTAATATGTTGCGCAGGCATGATAATAAATGTTTTTGTTCTATAATCGAGCGCCATAGGAACCACAGGCACATTTGAATTATGTGCAATATGTAAAAATCCAGTTTTCCATTCTTTAGATTTTTTACGGGTGCCCTCAGGAGCAAGACCCAATACCAAATGTTCGTTGTTATCAAATTGCTTTTTGACTTGTGAAACAAGACCATGGGGCGAACTACGATCAACGGGCATACCACCCCAAGCTTTTAATATCGGTCCTAATGGCCAAAAGAAAATGCTATTTTTACCTAAAAACCGAATCGTAATGCCCAATTGTAACTTAACAGCAATGGCAATTATAAAATCCCAATTTGATGTATGAGGCGCGACAGCTGCAACAAATTTAGATGTTTGAGGGAATTCACCTGAAACCTTCCAGCCTAAGAGTTTTAATAAAAAGCGACCTAAATAATGGCTTATGCTTTTTTGCGAGGTTTTAATACATTTGGGTAATGTTGTCATGGATGATGAATAGCAGTTTTATTTTTATTCTGGGAATTTATCATAAGTGGTAATGATTACCAGAAATAGCAGAGTAAGTTTTGATATTAAGGGATTAAAGGGCTATCCACATATCTGTGGGTAATTTGTTTTCTTTCATTATTTTTTCATAATCTCCTTCTTTTATACCTTGGTATATTGCTTTGTCTATGATCTCTTTTAGGATTTTATAACTTAGGTTCTGTTTTGATAATGCGATATGAGCAGATCTTTTTTCTGCTCCTTGTTCTTGAAAATGAATGTATTTCGATATAGATTTTAGCTCATTTTTTATTAAATATTCTCCATAACCTCGAGCTAAAATAAATTTATCAATTTCATTTTTAGCTAAAAGCTGCAAGCCTCTTTGAGCAGTGGGTACTTGTATTAAGTTGTTTTGCTGCTTTGATGAAAGAATTTGATCTAAATTATTAATTCTTACCGAAGCGATTTTATTACCTGAACTTTGGTAGTTTGAATTAACAAAAAAACCAAAATAATCGTAGCCTAAAGGCCTGCTTAGTACCGCCCATTCTTTACTACCCACTAGATTCGCCGCTAAAAATAGCCCATCAAGTTTACCTTCTTGTACTGTAGATAAAGCTTTTGACCAAGGTTGAGACACGACACTTACTGTATGGCCTGATTTTCTCAAAGCTTGAGTTAAAAAAAGCCAACTAGCACGATATAAAGGGTAGTTATTGACGATCATTCGACTATGATCAGGGCCAACGGCAAGACGTATATTTCTTGCTTGCGTTGAAGCACAAAAGAATATGAAAATACACAATAGGGTAAGTAATCAATTCATTTTTAAAATTCTTAAAGACCGCAATGAAAATTCATTTGAGTATAGTTAAATTAACAGTCTTGGGAAATAAAGGCTATTTAATATTCGTTTGATATTAAATTTCATAATAAACATAGATTTAATTGATGTATCTGTTATATTCAGCTTCCAAAATTCGATTATAAGGACATAATTTAGTGAAGTTCATTAATATCATTCTTTTCAGTATGTACGTACTTACTTCAAGTTTAGCTTCAGCAAATGATAAAAATACATTTAGCTATTTTGGCGCTGCATTACAGAAAAGTAATTTTGACGAAATTCAGTTTCAATCGAACCCACAAACTGTTTTTGATGATCCTAAAAAATATAAAGAAAGTAAATCTGGCATAGGTGTGCGTATTTTTACGGGCTTTAATTTTAATGAATATATCGCTGTTGAAGCTGGCTTATCTCAGTTTGCAAAACCAGACTTTGCTGTTACTGAAAAAATTATCAATGCAGATAAAACAACTAAAACTACAACACATCATAAAGGCAATTTCAGTACGTTAGGAATAGACATTCGTGCAATTGGCTCTTATTCATTGACCGATGATGTTTTTATAAGGGCACAATTAGGTGCTATAGGTTGGGATAACAAATACGCATCATTGAATGTGGCAGAAGATGAAGTGGTGACTGTTACTGAAGCAAAAGATCGCGGTGTTTCGTTAATGACAGGTTTCGGATTTGGTTATGGTATTAGTAAAACAATGGCCGTGACATTAGACTTTGAAAAAACAGAAATTGCAGAAATCCCCGTTAAAACAATTGCTATCGGCTTTTCATTTAAGTTATGAATCTTTGAGTAAGAAAATAAACACAATGTTTCAATGACTCATAACGTTAATTATTTTATTATCTTACGCATTAGAATAATAAGGTATAAAGAATGTTTAAGTTAATTTCAGTTATTACACTCGCATCTGCAATTTTAATCAGTGCATGCAGTGAACCAAAACAAAATGTGCAATCAGCTAAAAGTGGCCAAGTTGATATTAGCTATGAGGAAGGTAAACATTACCGCTTAGTTAACAACATTAATGTAGGTGAACTTAAAGCACCATTTTTAGTTGAATACTTTTGGTTAGGTTGCCCTCATTGTCAAAGCTTTGAAAAACCGCTTCAAGACTTTAAATCCGCGAACCCTGAAGTTGGATTCATTAGAAAACACGCCGTATTATCTGAAGGCTGGGTAAATGATGGTCGAATTTTCTATGCACTTCAAGAAACCAATAATATGGCACATTTTTCTGAACTATTTGATTTATATAAATCAGGTATCACTGATGCAAATTTTGATGCTTTTTTTACTAAAAATAATATTGATAAAGCTGTATTTTTAGAAACTGCAGGTAAAAATGAAAACGTTATCAATAATATGAAAGAAAGTTATGAAGAAATGAGCGCGAATAAAATGACCAGTGTGCCATCTATTGTTGTTAATGGTAAATATCTGATCATCGCTTCTGAAGATACTAATAATAATGAGAAATACTTCAAACTTGTAAATCACCTCCTTAAAAAGTAAAACCAACATAAATATAAAGGGGTCGGAGTTAATTAATTTAGGTACATTCATTTGTTCCTAAATTAATTAACTCCGACCCCTTTTTTTTATAGATAGCTGTTTTAAAGGGCAAGGCTTAGGTCATATGTTCATCAATGGAGCAGAAAATAAGTATGGTAAAACATATTGGCTTTATACTTTTAAACTTGGGTTGAAAACGATTCAAACGGTTTTTACGAGCATTTAGGTTTTTAAAAGATAGGATTGCTAACCTTTGAATTTTCTGGAGGTTTGATTGAGAATAATGTGTTTCAGTCTACAAAGGCATAATAAATTTAAAGTTTTTTGAAACCTAAACTTATTGTAATATATAATGTGAAATAAATTAGAAGATAATTTAACTTTTCTAAGAAACCTGAATCAATACCTAATATAGTGTAATAGTTTGGTTTTTATTAGATGTTAATTTAAATGAGTACTTTGCAAACTCGTTATTTTTTAAAGGTCGTCGATGAATCGAAATTTTATAAAAACAATAGCTATAGTCTTCTTTCTTTCAGGTTGCGCTGAAAGGGCAATTGATATCAGTGATAAGGATGGTAAAATTGTAGGTGGTTGTATTGCTGGCTTTGATTGGCATTTATACGGGCTACAAGATTCTATTGATTATGTGTTATATGAATGCGCTAAAGATTCAATTGCAAAAGGCTATACAATATCTGATGAAAGATTGCTCTCGATTGATTTTTCACTACCGCCTCCGCCAAAAGGGCAGTTATGGAATAAAAAAATAGCGATGATGCAATTTCATAGCGGAAAAATTACTCAAAGGAAATTAGGGTATATACTTGCTGCAACAGAACTTCAATATACCAAGGTTTTGCGTGCTGCTGAAGAAGATTTAGCTAGCAAAAAAATAAGCCAGTCTGAATTTAATGAAATCAACAAAACCGCTAAACTTAAGTGGCTTGGTGAATAAATACGTTTTAAATAGCAATCTTTTAAAATATCGTATTGATTATCGACAGAGTTATTCAGCATTCATTTAGTACTTCCTTATAAGCTAACTTGTTTAAAACACTGCAAGTCTAATATCTTATTTATTGCACAACGCCAATTAAAAGGTTCCTTATATGAGTTTTTTGTTGCGCTAGTAAGGTGATGTTATATTCAACTGAAGTTTCTATCTTATTGTTTTGAATTAATTAAAAATGTACTCTTATTTAAAAACTTATTATACCTTAACTTGTGTATTGTTATTGTTATGAGCAACTAATCCCTTGTTGTACAAAAAAGAAAATTTTTTTATTTATGATGATGTGAAGCATGTCAATTTTATAAAAGTACAAGAGTTGTTATCTGCATCTTATTGGGCGTCTGAAAGGTCTATTGATGTTATTCAAAAATCAGTTGAACACTCAGAGTGCTTTTCACTTTACAACGGAGAGATTCAAATCGGATTTGCTCGGGTTGTCACAGATTATTCAACTTTTGGTTATATCGCTGATGTTATCATCGACTCCAATTACAGAGGACAAGGACTTGGAAAATGGTTAGTGGAAACGGTGATCAATGATCCTCGATGGAAAGATAAATTCCTTTTACTGGCTACAGATGATGCACATAACTTATATCAAAAGTATGGCTTTAAACAAAGTCCGAAACTGATGGGAGTAGGCTGAAAATATTACAAAAAAGATAGGAATTTATCAGGCTAATAAGTCACTTATCAATCTTAATGATAAATATTCATAAGTCGTTTTATCAATTCAAAAACATAATTTAGTTTTATTCAGGGAGTAGGATTAAAAAACAAGTAGAGAAAATCAACGATAGCCGAAGAGGTATAATAAAAAAAGCCACCTCAGTAGCAGGCATACTGATGACTAGTGGAATCACTAATAATTTTCAGGCACAAATACCAAATGGTGATTTTGACTCTAGTAAAGTGGAATCAAAATATATGGCAAAACTCAAGCAAGTTCCTGTAACTGAAGGTGTATTACCTCTTCCTTCAGGTGCAGGGCTTTATTACTGGGATACAGGTGGTGAAGGCCCTGTTGTTTTACTTTCACACCCTGGAAGAGGTAGTGCGTTAACTTGGCCCTATCAACAACCTGTTTTTGCAAAAGCAGGGTTTAGAACAATAGCCTATTCTAGACGCTGATTTTTTGGATCTCCGCCAGGTTCAAAAAATGATACAGGTAATTTTGCTGATGATTTGAATGCCTTAATTGAGTATTTAGGTGTAGAAAAAATCTAAAGGTGACGGTATTAGGTATCGTCAAAAAGCGAAAAGTAATATTACATGGGAAAAAATTCGTGCAGCTAACCTTCCTAGTTTTTTTATTGCTGGTGGGGCGGATTTATATCAACCGCCTTCTATGATGCGAGCAGCAGCTCTTGAAATACCTAACAGTCAAACGCTCATAATTCATGAAGCATGCCATGCAGTTCAGTGGGAGCAGCCTGAGTTATTTAATCAAGCTGTTCTCGAGTTCTTAAAAAAACATAGCTAAATCCACTTGAGAGAATTGAAGTTAATTGATATATGATAATAGGTTTTATTCTCTGAAACTCATGCTGAAGACATGGTAGCGTGCAATAATCCATTATTATCTTTAAATTATTAAGGGTTAAATCTCTGATCTCAATTCATAAAGGAATAATATAAATCGACTACCAGGCCTTGATTTACTCAGAGCGATAGCAATTGTGTGGGTAATGCTTTTTCATGGTTTGAGGTATGGAACGCCTTATAGAGATTTTTCAGTATTTGGTTGGATGGGAGTCGATCTGTTTTTGTATTAAGTGGCTTCTTAATTGGTAACCAAGTATTTAAGTCAATTTGTATATTGATATTAAAAATAGTAATACATTTTCACATGTTTGGTCTTTGTGTGTTGAAGAACATTTTTATTTATTATTTCCTTTAATAGTTTTATTAATTATGAAACGAAGTGGGACTGGGCTTGTTATATTTTTGTCCTTACTTATTGTGATAATTGGCATGTATTTAAGAGCTGATATTTGGTTAAATGAAATAGATACAATTCCAATATACCGAGATTATGTCGAAAAAATATATTACCCAAGTTATACCAGGTTAGATGGGTTGTTAGCGGGCGTATTATTAGCAACCTTAAAAGTATTTAGACCGCATTTTTGGCAAGTTTTATTAACGAATTCAAATAAAATGTTATTTTTGGGGGTGTTGAGTTTAGCTTTATCAATTTGGATTTTTAAAGATAGATTTGGTTTGATGGCAACTGTGATAGGGTTGCCAATTTTGTCGATTAGTTTGGCATTAATCGTTGCCAGTGCATCGAGTACAAGCTCAATTTTAGCAAAGACAAAAGTACCAGGGGCTTATGTAATTGCTACTGTATTGTATCTTTCGGTAGAGCGTCCATTTCTTAAGTTTAGAGGTGAATTTTTGAACCGAAAAACACAAGACATTATGTTAATGCTGAAGTAAGCCATAGTAATAATTAATCTTTATGGTATTTATTAAAAAGGTTCAAATGAAAGTATGAATTACGATGAATTTAATAAATTTTGTGGCGGGTTACCCGAAACGACTTATGTTGTGCAATGGAGTAACTCACATGTATGGAAAGTAGGTGGTAAAGTATTTGCAATAGCTGGTTGGGGTAAAGATAACCAACCTGCTTTTACTTTTAAAACTTCAGAGCAAAACTTTTATTTTTTAAGTGAATGTGAAGGTTATATTCCTGCGCCATATTTTGCTAATCGCGGCATGAACTGGATACAAAAAGTTGATTGTGATAATCAAACAGATGAAGACTTACGATATTACATTACACAATCTCATCATTTAGTTTCTTTAGGACTAACTAAAAGAAAACAAAAAGAATTAGGGTTAAGCCAAGCAACTAGTTAATGTAATAATTAGTACGTAATAAAAAAGTAATATAAGCATGAAGGCAATATTGAACATGATAAAAAAACTCAAAAATTTTGATGAGATCACTGCCACTCGTATCTATGATGTTTTTCAAAGCGCATATAAAATTGAGGCACAATTGATTGGTACAGATAATTTCCCGCCTTTATCACGTGATGTAAACCACGTTAGGAACTCAAAAACAGATTTTTATGGTTATTTTTATGACGATTGTCTTGCTGCGGTTATTGAAATAGAAATGAATGATAAAAATTTAGAGATTAATAGTTTAACAGTTGCTCCTCGCTTTTTTAGAAAAGGTATAGCAGATAAGTTAATCGCTTATGTTTTAACTTCGATAGCCCATGATAAAGCAATTGTTGAGACGGCCGTTGTTAATAAACCTGCAATAAATTTATATCAAAAGCATGGATTTGTTGAATTTAAAAGATGGACACCTTCTCATGGTATAGAAAAGCTTGCCTTGAGTGTTTAATTCAGTGTTAAAGCGTATTTTATTATAGCTCCAATACCAGTCTTAAATGATAACAATATAAAGGTGCATTTTGAATTCAAAAATTTGGTTTTTACTTGTCTTAGTGTCGCCATACCTGTTGGCCGAACAAGGAGAAGTAGTTAAAAACTATGCACTTGAATTAACTAAAACTGATAATAAATATACTCATTTTATTAATAAAAAATCGCCCAATGCGACTTGTATTGATTGCCATAAATCACAAACTCATGATTGGCAAAAATCAGATCATGCCAAAGCGATGGCAATCGCAGATAAAACAAATGTATTAGGTGACTTTAAACATGTTACTGCAATGCACTATGGCTAAAAAGCACTGTTTTATATAGCGAATGATAAACACAAAGCTAAAGTTTCTTACGATGATAAAACTGAAACCTATGATATTAAATATACCTTTGGTCACTTTTCATTACAGCAATACCTTGTATAAACTAAACAGGGATCTATGCAAGTATTACCTTTTGCTTGGGATGCACGCAGCAAAGAAGATAAAGCCCAGCGTTGGTATCACAATTATAGTAATGAAGAAATTAGCCCTTAAGATAGATTACACTGGAAGCAACCATTGCAAAATTGGAATGGTATGTGTGCCGATTGTCATTCTGATGGTTTAGTGCGTGATTATAATGAAAAAACAAATACATTTGATACTAAATGGAATGATATTAATGTGGGTTGTTTTTTTTGCCACGGTGATATGACAAGCCTTATCATCAACACGTCATAACTATTATTTACTAAATTCTGGTCAGCCAATTAGTTTGGAAAAACACAAAGCAGTAAGGATTGAAGCGGCAAGAAGCTTAATTGATACCAATATGTTTGCAAATAATATGGCAATATTTAGAGCTGTATTTGAAGAGTTATTATCAGTTAATAAAATCAATAGTTGGCGTGGTGAGGGCAGAGCAAATCAAGCCGTATTAGAAATGAGCCTTGGTAATTGGGCTAGTGCTGAAGAATCATTTAAAGCAGCCATAGAGGTTGACCCTTATTTTGAATCTGGCTATTTGAATTTATCTGAGTTGTATCGGAATTTACAAAGATCAGATCACGAATAACAAGTATTAAATAAGGCTTTCTTTAAACTGCCCAAGTCAGCGCAAGTGCAATATGCTTTTGGACTTTATTTAATTAGATAGCAGCAACATCATAAAGCAACAAAACATTTTGCTAAAGCCATGTCTTATGCACCAGAACAAGAACAGTACTTATATACCTATGTATTATCGCTTGATGGTGAAAATAAAACTAAATTTGCATTGCAGAAGCTTAAAATGAAAATAAAGAAGTTTAAAGACAGCCAGCAATTAAAAGAACTTGGATTATATTTATCTGAAAAAATGAAACAAGGATGCATCAATAAAGCCAAAGAACTGAACGTTAATTGCCATTTTATTGAAATGTCTGCCGGAAATCCTTTTCTTCAAAAAAACGCTATAAAAGCACTACAAACACAAAAAGTTGATGGCTTGGCTTTATCTGTGATCGATTCAAAATTCCATATTGATTCTCTAAAATACTTTAAAGAAAACAATATTCCGGTTGTTACCGTTGATGCAGATTTTGCTAGAGGAATTCACGGACTAGTAGATGATTTAAGAGCCGCTTATATTGGTAGTGATAACTTTAAACTAGGTTATGAACTGGGCAAGCACCTTCTTTCAATCGTAAAATTTAAACATGAATATTGCATTGTAAGTGGCTATAAAGCCACAGATAACTTAAACGAAAGGATCAAAGGATTTAAAAAAGCAATTAGTCAGTCTAAGTTACTTGAAGAACATCACAGGTGCCCTTTATATAGTTTAGAAGATACTGATTCTTCAATTAGACAAGGGGTTTCTTTCATTGAAGACTTTGATGTTCATGGCATGGGAAAGACACTTGTTTATATGGGAGGTTGGGCGCAAATTAATATTGATAAATATACAAAGGTATTTGAAAAATATAAACAAAATATAAAAAACCAAACAATTAATATCTTATCTATTGATGCATCTAAAGAACAAATGTTCCTTTTAAAACAAGGCCTATCTTCTGGAAATTTAGGTCAAAGCCCATTTGAAATGGGTGAAAAAGCGCTGGACACTTTGTTTAACTTAAAGCAGGGCAAAAAACTTAGCTCTAATGTTATTCACACTAACTCTGTTTTATACCCTTATAAACTTTAATCATTGCTGTATTTAGCAAAGTTTTTTTTACGGGATCTTATTTATACCTCCTTTGCTCTATAAACTTCTGTCTTGCCAGTGATCTAGCTCAACTTCATAAAATTGAGATATGTAAGAGCAATCATTTCATTTATCTTGTGTTTGTTATTTGTAAAAATCACGATGTTGTTTTTATATAGTATGACAATATAGATGAGATTGATCTTAAATCATCCACACTATCAATATTATGAGTCATATAAATCAGCTTAAATTTAACTAAAACATTTATTTTGGATCCGCGACGTAATAAGTCGCGTGTAGCACGCATTTCTTTGTCGTAGACATAAGCTAGAGGAAAGTTACCGCCTCGAATAAGTTTAGAAATTTTAAATGAATCTATTTTATCGTTTTTAGCCTTGCCACCATTAATGGCTTTCATATAAAGGGCATGAACAAGAATAAGTCCTGTATTATCAATGATACAGACATAGAGTAATCTGGCGTGTAAATCAATACCACAATAGTATGGATGTATGTTATTGTAAAAGTTCATTGAGCTTTCTCCTTTTTGTTTGGTCACTAAAGTATTACGTATAGACGCGATACTTTGGAGGAGGCTCAATGATTATCAAGTCGTTTAAAAGGACAAAAACCATTTGGCTTTTGCTCCTTCGTCGCTAATTTTAGCCAAGCATTTATGCGCCCATTAGTGAGGCTTTCAGGAGATTTATGAAGTATCTGCAAGGATTAGTATTTTTAATTGCTAGTGCATCTAGCGTTTCAAATGCAGACACAATCTACGATGAATCTAGGGAGAGAAATATCCCTATAGAAGTTACGCTTCCTCAATCAGCTAAAAACTGTAAAAAGGAATCTAAATGTCCAGTTGCTCTATTGAGCGCTGGCTACGGCGTATCTCATTTGAAGTATACATTTTTTGCTAATCAGCTTAATAACCTGGGTTACCTTGTTGTAGCTATTGGACATGAACTGCCAAATGACCCACCACTTTCAACGTCAGGAAATTTATTTGAAACCAGAAGTGAAAATTGGCGCAGAGGCGCTCAAACTCTGGACTTTGTTAAATTAGTTTTGAGTAGGCGTTTTGAATATTATGATTTTGACAATTTGCTTTTAGTTGGGCACTCAAATGGTGGTGATATTTCTTCATGGTTAGGAAATGAAAATAAGCCTTATATTAAATCATTAATCACTCTCGATCATAGACGTGTTCCTTTGCCTAGAGGTACCAATATAAAAGTATTATCTATTCGGGCTAGCGACTTTCCAGCTGATAAAGGTGTTTTGCCTTCAGCCTCCGAGCAAACAAACATTTGCGTAGTCAAAATTCCTGAATCACGGCATAACGACATTTCGGATTTCGGTCCCAAATGGTTAAAGGATAAAATCAATTTATTGGTTCGATATTATTTGCTAGAAGAATCATGTTCGGTGCTTAAGAAAGCCTAACAAGGCCATCAAGAAAGGACGCAAAAAGCTTGGCTCTAATTATAGCCAAGCATTTTCTGCCTCTTACGGCGGCGTTGAGGCTTTAGAATTTATAAAAAAGACACTTTTTAGTGTCTTTTTTAGTTTTTACTATTTGTTTTTTTTTAAGCTTGATACCAGATCTTTGATGTGATCTAATAGATATTATTCAACTACTGAACATCAAAATGGCACTTATTATTGCAAAGAGGTAAACCTGATTTATCTTGTCAAAATAAGTTCATATCTATCGATTTTTCTCGCCATCAATCACAAGATGTTATGCCTGAAGATGAAGTTACACACGATTTAAAACAAAAGGAAAAACTTGATAAAAGCGCCGCCAAAATAGCTGATGACTTGGCAACAAAAAGAGAAAAATTAGGCAGTAAAGGCAAGCCAGTAAAAAGTAATATAACCGATCCTGATAGCGCAAAGATGACTACATCAAAAGGCACAATCCAAGGCTACAATGGGATTGCAATAAATGATGATAAACATCAAATCATTGTGCAAGCTCAAACTTGAGGCTCGGTAGGTGAGCAACAAACCTTGAAGCCAGCGATAACACAACTAGAAGAACAACTAAAAGCGTTAGGCACACCGAATACCTTATCAGAAGCAAAGTTCACAGCAGATAGCGGGTTTCATAGTGAAGAAAACTTAAAATATGTAGCAACAACAGGGTTAAACAGTTACATGGTAGACGCTCAATTTAGAAGTCGTAATCCTATATTTAAAATCAGTGAAACGTACCATACAGAAAAAGAAAAGCGACGATTTAAGCGCAGTAAAGGTAAGCCAAGATTATTTACCAGTAAAGACTTTCATTATGATAAAACACAAAAAGTTGTCGCTGCCCAGCAGGGAATGAAATGTGGTGTAGCGGCGATAACCTCAAAAGTGCAGTGCGCACTTACACACGATTTTGGGTTATTCAAAAGACTGTAAAAATTGCCCCTTACAGAGGCTATGCATGAGAAAAGAGCCAAATAAAACAGGACGACAAGTCCAATTTTTAAATGATAATGAATTAAAAACGCCTTCATATACAGATAAGATGAGGATTAAAATAGATAGTCCAATTGGGCGGCGACAATACAGTAAAAGGTTCGGTGCAATAGAGCCTATTTTTGGCAACATTAAAGTAAATAAGGGTATGAAAAAATTCACCTTTCGAGGATAAGAAAAAGTGAATGCGCAATGGCAAATTTATTGTTTAGTTCATAACATAGAAAAGTTAAGAAACAACCTACATTAAGGGTTAATCAGCTACGAAAAAACATCATATCCCACCAAAAAACCAATAAATCAGCACAAAACTCGTAAATCTGAAACTCTCATAATTCAAACAGTAAAAATAGCCAAAAACGTAAACGTTTTTGATTGTTAAAATAACTGAATGACAGTAAAATTTCCGATTATAAAATATTATTTTAAAACGAGTAATTCTACAGGCTCGTTGTATGCAAAGGAAATTATGCAGTCAATCAAATATCTAATCACAGCATTAATAATTTATTCTTCTGGCAGTTTTGCCCAAGATACACATTGTGAAATATCTGGAACTTGGAAGCATGCAGATAAAAATGCTTGGCTTGAAATTAATTTAACTACCAAAACGGTTAACGTGAAATCTCACTTAGATAATCCTAAAGCTAACGGCCTTACTGTAATAAAAAACTTAGAGCCAAATTGGTCAGGTCAAATGTATAATGCAAGCACTGGTGGTTTTGTTCCTGTTCTATTAGCTTTCAATAGTTGTGAGCAACTTAAAGTAACTGATAATGGTGTAAATATTCTTACGTTAAACCGAGCGTAATTCCATACAAGCCATTTAACAGGAAAAAATACAGATGGCTATTTTCGTTCCTCAAATATTATAGCCAACTGCATTTTGCTCGTTAATAGTGGCGTTGGTATCGGGTTTACCCAAGAAGTGGACATCCCTAATAGTTGGTAACACCAGTATGCTAGTGCCATTAACTGTAGCTCTGATTTCACATTTATTTCACATCTAAAGTAATAATGTGAACGTTATTAAATAATGGTGGAATCTAAAGCATTAACGTTACGAGCAAACGGAGGTTTCATTTAAATGGAAGATAAATTATGAATTACCCTTTAATTAAGCCAAAGTACTATTACTCACTGTATTGTGATATTTTTAATTTTATTAAGCAGCCTCATGATAAGAAGGATATTGAGAAGTCTACTCGGTTCAAGGTTTACGATACGGTGGGGTTGTATGTTCTTAAGTTTATCTTTCTGATCCCCGTAATCCTGTTTTTTGCTGTTGTTTATGATCCTGAAAATATACAAAGCGTAAAAATGACAGAACGGTTCTCCCCAGCAATGCTGTTGTTGGTTGGCGGAATCCTATTACCTTTTTTAGAAGAAATTGGATTTAGGCTCTCATTAGTATTCAAGCCAATATATTTTGCTCTGTCTTCAAGTGTATGTACATACTACTTTTTGACTAAGGTCGTGTTTAATACAAAAATTTCGATGGTAGATGAAAGCTTTTTACTAAGAGTAATCATCTCAGTTTCGTTTGGGGCTCTTCTATATCTGATATTCAATATACAGTCGATAAAGAAAAGGTTGGTTTCATTCTGGGAAACGAATTTTCGGGGGATTTTTTATTTTTCGTGTATTGCATTTGCATGGATGCACATAACAAAATATGAAATTACATTACTCAATATTCTATTGCTCCCTATACTGACAATACCTCAGCTATTCAGCGCTATTATTTACGGGTATATAAGATTATCATTTGGTTTTATTTATCCATTAATGCTTCATATGGGTATGAATACTCTAGTTATAAGCATATCGCTGCTAACCGGAAGCAGCATTTAGAAAATACATAACAATCAAGAAGGGCCATATCCAAATCAATGTTTTGTTGTACAATAGGACTTTAAATTGTGAACGAAGTTGTTGTCTAACTGAGATATTTTTTAAATTAAGTTCAGTCGGGGGTAAGTTGTATTGGCTATTAGTGTTTACAATATGACCTTTAAGCATTGCGCCGTGACGAACGATTTTAGTACGGCGGCTCAGTAAATCTCGAGTTGCACGCATTTTATGGGGATAAGCGTAAGCAACAGGGAAATTTCCATCACGCAATAGCGCTGCTATTTTAAAAAAATCAATTTTATCATTTTAGCTTTACCGCCATGAATAGCTTTCATATATGAGGCGTGCATGTAAATCTATTCCACAGTAATATGGATGTGAGCTATTATAAAAGTTCATTGAGCTTACTCCTTTATGTTTGGTCACTAAAGTATTACGTATAAACGCGATACTTTGGAGGAGGCTCAATGATTATCAACCTGTTAAACAAGGACAAAACACTTAGCTCGTGTTCGTGCCTCACTTATCTTAGCCAACTATAAATATCTGCTTAATGTGGCGAAACGCACTGGTAATCTAAATTAACACTAAATATTTAAAATAAGGAGATAGAAGATGGGTAAACATAGATTTTTTGTTGGCGTAACATTTTTACTTTTAACTATTAATGCTAAAAATGTATTGGCTGAATCAAGTAATAAAGATGCTATATGGCAAGCAGTTCACAATAATTCACACCGTACAGTGGAAGAAATCAAACGAGATAAATACCGTAACCCTGATCAAGTGTTACGATTCTTTGAAATTAATGAAACTTCCTCAGTTGGTGAAGTCGCACTTGGCGGCGGTTGGTATACACATATACTTGCACCTTTATTGAAAGATAAGTGAAGGTATGTGGGATTGCAACACAACCCTGCTTACTATGGCAAGTGGCCTGATTGGGCAAAAAAACTTTCTGCCTATCCAGAGAAAATAAAAAATGAACAAAACTTATACGGGAATAACGCTATCGGCACTTGGTTGCCAGCCGTTGAGGGGTTACCTGTAGATGAAGCTTCGTTAGATTTTGTTTTTATTACGCGTACTATGCATAACTGGCAAAACCAAGGAAGGTTAGATAATGGACTAAAGCAGTCTTGGAAGATATTGAAAAATGGTGGTGTTTTGGCGATTGTGCAACACAGAGAAGCTGAAAGCTCTACAAAAAATCGTGAAGCTTCTTCGAAACGTGGACGTTGGAAACAATCAGATCTTATCAGTGTAGTTGAGTCGTTTGGGTTTAAATTAGTAGCTAGTTCAGAAATGAACGCTAACCCAAAAGATACTAAAGACTATGAGAAAGGCGTTTGGACACTACCTCCCAGCCTTGCACTGAAAGAAAAAGATAAAGAGATCTACACAAAAATCGGTGAGTCAGATCGAATGACTCTTAAATTTGTTAAAATTTAATCATAGTTAGAAGCTGTATAAAAAGAGAAATTTGTAATGCGTATATAACACATATGAGCCGGATCTCAGTCAATTGTGTTTGTGCGTGACTTAATTCTTTAAAAATCTTTCTTTATCGAATATAGTTTTATTTTTTAGCATAAAGCGACCAAGCTTATGAGTTAAAACTGATAGACCCTTGGTTTTACTCATACGTTTCTGTCACTTATTGATATCGTTCATCGCTTTATCATCACCTATTAGATGCGAAACAGCAGCTTCAGCTTTGTAATTAAAATTAATACCCAACGAATTTGTCATGTATAAGGGTGGTCTAAAACAAAATCAGTACCAGTAATAAATACATTTAACACCGATAACAAGCTTGCCAATATAAGGTTCAGTAATGCGAGGAGTTGAGAGCTGTCAGCTTTAATTTTATTGTGGACAATAATTTTGTTTTTAAAATCAATGATACAGGCATATAAAAGGCGTGCATGTAAATTTATACCGCAGTAGTATGGATGTGCGCTATTATAAAAAGCCATTGAATTACCTTCTTTATATTTGCTCAATAAAGTATTACAGATAGGCGTAATACTTTGTAGCAGACTCAATGATTATAAATAGTGAAATGAATAGATATAAGTAACATTGAAGATAGAAATTAGGTGAGAACTTGTGATAGAAACCTTTAGTAATAAGAACGCAAAAATCATTAGCCAGGTCGGGCAATATATTTATAATCACAGCGACAAGACTATCAGTTTGGATGATCTGGCAAGTTATACTGGGTTTTCTAAATATCACTTTAATCGCATATTTTTTGCGGCAACGGGTTACCAGTTAGGCGAATTTATTCAGCGACATAAGCTAGAAAAGGCACTGTACTTAATCAAACAGGGGAACCACAATATTATAGATGTCGCTATGAGCGTCGGCTATGATTCTCCATCATCTTTTTCTCGCGCGTTTAAAAAGAACTTCTCTGTTACGCCAAGTGATGTAATTCAAGGAAAATTGCCTAATAATGAGCGTGCAGGTAGCTTAAAGCCTAAAAAAATATTAACGGACCAAAAAATTGAACCTGTTTGGAAAACGTTACCGGAGCAAAAAATTTTAGGCTTATATGGTAAAGGGTTTAATGAACAATCCTTTTCCGTAGTAGCTGGAAAGTTATACGGTCAATTAGCTACTATGGCTGAGCCATTAAATTATACGCAGTTACAGCCTATCGGTGTATCAGTTGATAACCCATGGGCAGGGGAACAAACTGAAAGTCGATTTTTTGCAGGTTTTGTTGAAGGTCTACCTGCTCACAGTGAAAAGCTAGCATTTTTTAAATGGCGTGGTGGAAGATGGGCCTGTTTTACGCATACAGGTCCGCACTATTGTATGTGGCAAACCATTTCTCAAGTTTATGCTCAATGGGTTTTACCTAATAATATTAAGCTCAAAGATCAACAAATTGTACAGTTATATCTGAATAACCCTATGGATACGGATCCTGAAGCACTTAAAACCGAGTTGTATTTTGCTGTAGATGATGGCGCAATATAGCAGCTTAATTAGGAGATAAATTATAAAACTTTGAATGAAGTGGCGCTTTTTCATAAAACGCACTTTCTGCACAGCTAAATTTAATCCTGAAGTTATAGTTGAACGATAGAATGTTTAAGGATAGAAAAAGAGAGATAACTATGAACTTAAAAATAACAAAATTTTATTATATTACTCTTATACTGCTTGCTTTTATTGGCAGTACACCAGTCTTTGCTAGCGACATAACTGAACTTAAGACAACAGAAGTCGACTTTATTAATCAGCAATTAAATCGTCCAGCTAAGATTAAGTTTTGGTATCAAGGTGGTTCAAAACCCTGTGAAGCAACGATTTGTCTATCACAAAAGCAAGACAGTAAACGGATTGCTATTATCTCACATGGTGCTTTTGGGTCTCCTCGAGAAATGAACTGGTTGGGATATGCATTAGCATCTCAAGGCTGGGTTGTTGCTGGCATTGCACATTTTGGAGAATCTTGGGTGTATGGTCCTGAGACTATTGATCCAAGTACGGTTATGCGTTTTTGGCAGCGACCACAAGATGTGAGCTTTGCGATCGATAGTTTATCTAAAACAGGTCTATTTAATCGTTCACTTGAAACAGACAAAATAATAATGTTAGGGCATTCTTCAGGTGGGTTTACATCTTTAGCTATGGCGGGAGCAAATTTAGAATCCGGTAAGTCGGAAGTTTATTGCGCTACAGAAATGGCAAAAGGTGACAAAGGTTGTGATTATGGGAAGCATAAAAAACGTAAGCCAATGAATGAAGAAATGTTAAATAAAGTTGGTTTGCTACAATCACAAATGCGAGACGAACGCGTTGCAGTAGTGATTGCATTCGATCCGGCCTTAGGTCATGCGGCTAGCGAAGCAAGCCTTGAGAGTATAAAGGTGCCAACTTTGGTTCTTGGCTCTGTAGAAAATGATTTTTTGCCTTATAACACACATTCAAAATATTATGCGGATCATATTCAAGGCGCGAATTTAGTTGGTATTGAACAGGGGGCCGGACATTTTGTATATATTGATAAATGTGATTCTGATCGAAAAGTAAAAGGCGTATCTTTGTGTAATGATCGTGAAGGCGTAAATAGAAAGGCGATACAGAAACAAATACTCAATCATGTATTTAGCTTCATATATAAAAATGGTGTTAGCTAAAGGAACATCGTTGGCTTAAAATACATAAAACTTAAAAGAAGTGAGATTTAAAATCTCGCCTTTTTTATTTAACATGAAGTGGTTAAAACTAATAGCTCCTCCTATTTGTACTTCAAATCAGCACCGACTGATATAAAAACAAATTCAATAAGTTAAAGGGAAAGAATATTGAAACTCTTTGGTCGCACAACATCATTTAATGTTCAAAAAGTACTTTGGTTGTTAGAAGAATTGAATGTTAAATATGAACATATTGAGCTAGGGGGTCGCTTTGGAGGCTTAGATGAAAGTGAGTTTTTAAAGTTGAATCCGCTTCAAAAAGTGCCAGTACTGATTGATGGCAGCAAATCTATTTGGGAATCACATACAATTTTAAGGTATTTGGCAGCAAGCTATGGAAACGAGAGTTGGTATCCTGCTTGTCCTTATGAGCGATCATTAAGTGAAAGGTGGTTAGATTGGTCACAAACAATTTTTCAACCCGCATTTATGGGAACTTTTTGGGGATATTATAGAAAGCCTGAAGATAAACGAGATATGGAAGCGGTAAATAAAGATTTGGATACTTGTATAAACTGCTTGCAGGCAATTGAGAAGCAATTATCTCAATCAGAATATTTAGCAGGAGACAATTTTAGTCTAGCTGATATAGTAGTTGGTGCTGTGATCTATCGGTTAATTTCACAAGGGTTAACTGTTAAATTGCCTGATTTAGTATGTAGTTGGTACGAAAAACTTAATGAACGGCCAGGTTACACAAAATGGGTAATGAGTGACTTTTCAGAGCTTAAAGCCAGAGAAGGATTCTAATATAAAAAGCAATACCATCGGACTGACAATATAAAAAGCTTAAGCAAGGTGAAAATGTATCAATGTATTTTCGCACTAAAGTTATCAATTATTTTAAAGGGCTCAAAATGCTTGGCTTGTACTCCTTTATTACTTATTTTAGCCAAGTATTTTTACGCCAATCTTTGAGGCGTTAGGAATTTAGAACGCATATGGATATCGCACTGTCAATTCAGATACATTTACTTGTCGTTATTCTTTCAATCATTCTTGGTTTTCTAAATTTAGTATTAGAAAAAGGCACTCATTTACATAAATTAAATGGCAAGTATTGGGTGGCTTTAATGCTAATCGCTTCTTTTAGTTCTTTTTTTATAATGCCGACTGGTAGTTTAACTTGGCTTCATTTATTTGCTATCTTAGTTATTGTCACAGTTTTAATTGGGATGTTGGCAATTTATAAGCACGATAAACAGCTTCATATTGGTTGCATGTTTGGTGCTTTCATTGGTACTGTCATTTCAGCTGTTATTGCAGTAAGTGTTGAAGGGCGTTTACTTCATAGTATATTGTTTTAAATATCTAGTAAGGTAAGTATACAATCAAAGGAAGCCAATCTTAGTTGCTTTCAATAGTTTTAGTTAACTACAATTTTATTGGGGTGCCAACAGCCCTTTAATAAACATGGATGTAATATGAAGTTTTTGTGTTTTGTATTCTTTTTTTATTTTCTATTAGTAGCAATGCAGTTGTTAAAAGACATGATGTCCCTCCCGAGCATTATATTTTAGAGTAGTACCACTACAACTTCAATGAGTATAAAAGATGATACCGCTAAAACGAATGTTCTTATAGCATATGCCCTGATGGTAGCAGGTTTGTTTACGGGTATTTTATGGATTGTTGGCGCTGTTTGGGCAATGGTCAAAAAAGATGAAGCTAAAGGCACATTATTTGAAGATCATTATACTAATATAACTAACACCTTTTGGTGGGGCTTAGGGATTTGGATAATCGGATTTATAACAGTATTTTTTGTTGTTGGTTACTTTATTCTTTTAGGTGTGTGGGTTTGGTCTATTTATAGAGTAATTAAAGGACTTGCCAGAATCACTTCAAATAAAGCCTTCAATTCATAATAAGACTCTGCTAAAAGGGTTTCTTTAATCCGTACCATCACAAAATAAATTAACATTAATGAAAAAAGGAGCCTAAATGGTTCCTTTATTATTTTTAACAGTAGCTTATATATATTAATTTCAAAGCAAAACCTAGAACTGAGAGATCATTTAAATGAGTGTATTGGGTTTATCATCCAATTAATCACCATATTGGTTAGGGAATATTCCATCCTAGTAGTCAGATATTTATTCCAAAAAAATTATTTTAAAACTCAATTTATTTAAAAAATATAAAATAATTTAACCCTTTTTAAAAAAGCTGACGTTTATACCTGTAATACAATTTAATTTTAAAGGTTATGACTATGAACACAGCTTTAACAAAATCAATTTTGCTATCAGGTATTACATTATCTTTTATGAGTGCCTGTAGTCCGCAAACAAAAAACAATGATGAACAGTATGTTGTTAATGATAAAAAGGATAATCAGCAGCACGAAAAAATAGAAATAACTGAATCACAAGAAATAAAAATAGAAAGTATGGCCAGTGATATGGAAGTAGCAAAACAAAGGGCTTCAGGACCTAAAGCTAAGGCCATGTTAATGCGTGTGGCACCTGGTCAAGCTTATCATCAAAGAATCGTTTTGCCGCCACCAATAATTGCACCCATTCATACTGAAACCCCAAATACAGAAAAATACAGTGATGATCCAGAAAATGAACTTAAATTAACTAAAACTCAGCCTGTGTCTACTTTCTCAATAGATGTAGATACAGGTAGTTATACTAATAGTAGACGCATGATAAACATGGGAAAACTACCACCATCTGATGCGGTAAGAATTGAAGAGTTCATAAATTATTTTGATTATCAATATCAAGCACCTTCAAAGGTAAATACGCCATTTAAGTTATATACAGAAGTTGCAGCTTCTCCTTGGGATCAAAATAGACAATTACTTAAAATTGGATTAAAAGGATTTGAGATTGAAAAATCAGCGCTAAAAGATGCCAATTTAGTGTTTTTGCTTGATGTATCGGGCTCAATGAATTCAGAAAATAAATTACCTTTATTAAAACGCAGTTTATTGATGTTATCTAAACAACTAGACCAAGATGATACTGTTTCTATTGTCGTATATGCTGGCGCTGCAGGTGTTGTATTAAAACCGACTAAAGGCAATGAGGTACATGAAATATCTATGGCATTAGATAAGTTACAAGCAGGAGGCTCAACTAATGGTGGCCAAGGCATTAAATTAGCGTATCAGTTGGCCCAACAAAATTTCAAAAAAAATGGTGTTAATCGTGTTATTTTAGCGACTGATGGCGACTTTAATGTGGGAACACAATCTATTGATGCCTTAAAAGAGATCATTAAAAAGAATAGAAAATCAGGCATTGCTTTGACTACGCTAGGTTTTGGTCGTGGTAATTATAATGATGCCTTAATGGAGCAATTAGCGGATATTGGCAACGGCAATCATGCTTATATCGATAATATTAATGAAGCTAGAAAAGTGTTAGTGGATGAAATATCTTCTACTATGCAAATAATTGCTAAAGATGTGAAGATTCAGGTTGAATTTAATCCAGACCAAGTTGCTGAGTATAGATTGATTGGTTATCAAAATAGACAATTAAAACAAGAAGACTTTAATAATGATAAGGTAGATGCGGGAGAAATGGGTGCAGGGCATACTGTCACCGCTTTATATGAAATCACCTTAGCTGATTCTAAAAATAAACAAATAGATGATTTACGTTACCAAAATAAACAAGTAAATGAATTAAATTTAAAATCAAATGAATTGGCATTTATTAAGTTGAGATATAAAGAACCGAGCAGTGAAAAAAGTAACCTATTATCGAAAGTAATTATGCGTTCAGATATTAAAACTGACAGTGAGCAACTAAGTAATAGTTTAGGTTTTTCTGCTGCTGTATCTGGTTTTGCTCAATTATTAAAAGGCGGTAAATATATGCAAGATTTTACTTATCAAGATGTGATTTCGCTTGCTAAGCTAAATAAAGGAGTGGATGAATTTGGCTACCGAGCAGAGTTTATTCAGTTAGTGAGAGCAGCAGAGGCATTGTAAATAAAAAATAATTTAAGGATAAAATGATTAGTGACGAAGATTTAATGATGCGATACGTCGCAGGAGATATAAAGGCTTTTGAAATGCTGTATTTAAAGCACAAAGGGCCTTTATATCGTTACTTTATTCGCCAATGTAAAGATAGTTATAAAGCTGAAGAGCTATATCAGGACGTATGGCATAAAGTCATTAAGGCAAAAGGCAATTACCAAAATAGCGCTAAATTCACTACTTGGGTTTACCATATTGCCCATAACTTATTAATTGATGAATATAGGCGATTCACTTTAGTAAGTTATGATATCAATGACATGGATGAGCTTGATTCTGGTTCTTATAATAATTTTGCTGATAAATTAGCTGAGCAAGATGTTATAAAACAGCTTAAAGTATGTATAAAAGCATTACCTGGTGTGCAATTAGAAGCCTTTATTTTAAAACAAGAAGCTGGATTTGATCTGCTAGAAATTTCTAACATTGTAAACTGTGATAAAGAAACAATAAAAAGCAGAATTCGGTATGCATATTCGAAACTAAAAATATGCATAAAAAGTAAATTTAAGGGCTCTGTTTATGAATGAAATAGACAACGAAAAATTAGATAAACTCTATAAACTGGGAGCCACTGAAATGCCTTCCAAAGACATAGATTTAGCGATTTTAAACGAGGCAAAAAAGACAACAATTGAAGTTAAGTATTCTCAAAAATGGCGATATGTAGTGCCTGTTGCAGCATCTATGGTTTTAGTATCGTTATTATATTTTGAAAATGAACCCGCTTATAAAAATAATTTACAAATAGAGTCTTTACCGCAGTTTAAAAAGCAAGTATCTCCAGTACAAGATGCTTCATTTAATGAGGTTGAATCAGAAAAGATATCTGAAGAGGCATTTGAAGCAGCAATAGAAGAAAGCAAAATAGAAGTAAATGAAATCCAAGCTTTACCAAAAGACCTAAAGGAAGCTATAAGACCGCAAGGAATTGAGTACAAAGCACCTACAGTTATGCAAAAATCTAAGGCGTTAAAAATGCGAAGTAGCGGTGCTATAAATTTAGACTCGATTAGGTTAGATCCTGCTATTTTGAAAAAGATTGATGATTTGATTGAACAGGGTGAAGTTGTTCAAGCAAAACAAATGGTATTGCAGATAGCCGAAAAAAACCTGAATATGAAAATGGAGCTGAAAAAAATTTATCCAGAATACTTTGAAATTGAATAGAAAATAAAGAAATAAAGGGGTCGGAGTGAATTAATTTAGGTACATTTATTTGTCCCCAAATTAATTCACTCCGACCCCTTTTTGATGGTATTGATTTATTTATGTTTTATAAATGCTTGGGTTATTTTTTGGTAAATTTCATCTATATTTGGGCGCTCGTTTATATGCTCAAATAAACATGTATGTACTTGTGCTTTTACACGTTCTGTTTTTTCGCATATTTCATAACATAAATTTACTGGCTTAATTAATTCATCTAATAATGCATCGATTAAAATAAAAGCTTGGGATAATACTACTTTACCGCCACCTTTTTTAAGAATTACACGCTGCGCGGTGCCAACTATTTTTTTACCATTAATATTAAGGTTGTAGTCGCCATCACAATATGAAAACTCAGTTGCATGAGCTTCACTCTTTAGTCCAAAACCTTCAAAAAATGCATTTAATATTCCGTATAAATCTTGATAAGCCTTGGTAATAGAATAAGGCAGTTCTTCTGGCCAGACATATATATGGGATAAATTAATAACACTTGGGCATTGCGGCACCGGTGCTCCGCCAGTTTTTCTCGAAAGTAATTTCCAATCATTTCTATTTAGCGCGCTGTTTAATTTGCTGCTTTGTGGCCATTTATTCCCAGCAGGCAAAACAAGTGTTGGGCTTTTTGCTTGCCACAACATTAGACATTGATCGAGTTCATTATTTTGTACTTGCATCAATAGCTCGGCTTCTTTATCAAAAGCACTTTGTACTTCAATATTATTGTAACGAATGAGTTTGTTGCGAGTTTTGCTCATGAGGTATTTTTAATATGTAGTTACTATCCTAAGTATGTCAGTACTATACCTTTAAAACGAGATAAGCGTAATAAAGTAAATAGTAATATTAACTATGTTTAGATAAATAAATTTAAGTATAAATTATATCTGATTAAACCTAGCTTATAAGCATTTATATACTTTTTATTGCTTATTTTAATTGGTATTTCTCATGTTAGTATTTCAAATGATAAATTTGGCATAAGTTTAGAGTCACTTGTAGCCATGGTAGTAAAAACCAGTCATGATTCTCAAAAATAAATATCGAAAATTTATTCGAGTTATCTTTGATATTTCAGGATTTAATACCATATGCAATGGGCTAATATTTTTATTAAAGAGAAAATCGTACGCTATTTCCTCTTTAATTTCTTTATGATTAATATATATAATTCAGCCTTTAAAAATAATGCTAAATTCAGCTCCACCAAGGTTCATACATTGGCTTATTTTCAAATTTGCCATATGCCATTGTGCAATTCGTGTCACTATCGCAAGGCCCATACCATAACCTTGTTTATCAATGGCATTATCGCCACGGGTAAAGGGCTTAAGTATCTCTTGGCGTTTTGATTCTTCAATTCCTTCACCATCATCGGCAACTATTAAGCGCGTTACATTATCTTTATGAATTACTTTTACAGCTACTTTTGTATTAGCATATTGGAGTGCATTACTTAATAAGTTATTAATCAACATGGATAGATAATTGATATCAGCTAACAAAGTTACATTGTTATTAGGTATAAATTCAATTTCAATGTGTTTAGGGTTAATTGTATTAATACAATCATTTATTACATCTTGAATGACAACTTTTCTTTTTTCAATTGCAACCATAGCTTGGTCTAAGCGCGCATAGTTTAATAAAACGGCAACTAATTTTTCCATTTCATCAATATCGTGGCTAATATGTTTTTGATATTTTTCACGCAATTTTGGATTGTTAGTCTCTTCTAAAGCCTCAATACCAAATCTTAGTCGTGCAAGCGGAGTGCGTAGGTCGTGAGAAACAGCATTGCCCAGTAATAGATTATCACTGATCAAAGTTTCAATTCTTTGTGCCATTTTATTAAATTCGACTTCAATATCTGCAATATATGATGTTTTTTCTATTGTGATCCTTTGCTCTAATTTACCTTCTCCAAAGGCTTTGGCTGTGATCCCTAATTGTCGTAAATTTTTTATTAATGGGTATAACCAAATAAATAAAATCAGTAATAGGGTGATATAAAATATAGAGGTGAATATCAGTTGTAGTTGACTATTGTCTTGCTCATTTATCAATTGGGGTAAAGTTAATACCAAAACATGCTGATGTTTTGGTAACACAACATGGATCAAAATATCATTATCAGACTCTAAAGTGAGCGGTATACCCGATTTAAAGCTTTGTTGTAAAGATTGCGGTAAAGGGAAAGCTTCTAAATTAATTAAGCTTATTTTTAAATCATTGCTTTTTTGCCATTGGCTTACAAATGCTTGTATATCGCTTTGTTCATCTAAAGTTTGCGCTAAAGCTGTCGTGATTTGTTTATAAGGTTTTAGCTCGTCTATTTGATTTTTAGTTTGATATTGTGCAAATAAATTATCTAACCCCCAGCCTAGCCCTATGATGGAAAAAATAACAATGAGTACTAAAGATAAAATCAGTTTTTTCATAATGAACTCCGGTTATTTAGTCCAAGCATCTTTTGCTAATAAATAACCTTTTCCCCATACCGTTTTGATTCGATAAGGTGAGGTTGCATTATCTCCCAGTTTTTTTCGTAAGCGAGAAATTATAATATCAACAGAGCGATCAAAACCATCGTACTCTATGCCCCTAAGTTCAGTAACTAGGTCTTGTCTAGTCACTAATGCATTAGCATTTTGTGCTAATAACCAAAGCACATCAAATTCATTAGATGAAACTGCGATCACTTCATCTGATAATGTTGTAGTACGAGAGTGAGAATCTATCGCAAACTCTCCAAAACATAGGGTGTTACTATCGTCAGTTAAAGGTGTTGATTGAATATTAGCACGACGAAAGAGTGCTTTTATTCTTGATAACAATACACGCGGTTTTACTGGTTTAGTAACATAATCATCAGCACCTAATTCAAGACCTAAAATCTCATCCATTTCATGATCTCTAGCAGTCATCATTAAAATAGGGCCAGAGTAAAAGTCTCTTATTTCCCGACAAACATCAAATCCATCTTTTACAGGTAACATGATATCTAATACAACTAAATCTGGTTTATCTGAGGCAATTAGATCAATCGCCAAATCACCTCTATTGACTAAAGTTACAAGATATCCATGCTCTGTTAAATAGTCACTAAACCATTCGGCAAGTGACATATCATCTTCCACTAAAATAATATGCTGCATAGGGGGCATATCTATCAAAATAATCTCCAACTAGATTTTGAACGTTTTTTTGACTTGTATACCCATGCAACCACTATTTGTGCATGTGCAACATCTGTATTTGAATCTTGCAGTTGTAAACTAAAGTCATTGCTTTGTGTTGATTGAAAATCAAAACTATATTGGCCAGAGTTTTTATCTGACCAACATTTCATAACTTGGCTTCTGGTATTGTTTACTAAGCAGTAATCATTTAATTTTGCTTGCCAATCAAATGTCACTTCTAAATAACATTTTTGTCCTTTATGTAAAGCAACACAGCTTTTAGGCGTAACAACTAGCGTTGCATTTGTTTCAGAGGCATTTGATATAAATGAGATTGGCAAAAACATAACGCTAGTTAGTAAGTATTTAGCCGTTGATTTTTTGAGTGAGATAAGCGTTCTTTTCATAATCAACTACTCTTAAAAAACGAAGCTAATGCTAGTTGAAAGTGACATCACATTATCACGTTTATCTACAAAAATAGGGCTATCAGTTTTGTCTCCTAAAAATTGTACAAACCGTGCGGTAGAGCGAAATACCCAATCTTCTGTTATAGGGTAAGTAACACCAGCCTCAGCTGTTAGATTAAAGTTTGAGCCAGCTGTATATTCATCAAAATCAGTTCTTGCGGCTTCTTCAGCAGAGATCCCTAAGTAATAATCATTTAATTTAGCATCAAAAAATTGTACGCCAGCCATTGAATGAAAATTCCAATTTCTAACTTGCCAATTACGGCCTATTAAGGCTGATGCTGTTGTGCCATTATGATTACTACCTATATTATGTTTAACAGAAAATTGTACTATATTATCATCAATATATCCGGTTAAACGGCCACCAAACATAGTTGCTGAATCTCGATCATCTAAACCGTTAAATCTATCATTCTCACCACCTTGAATCCCATGACCTTTTGGGGCTAAAACAATATCAAATGACCAGTTATCGCTTGAATAAGCGTTATAGCCAAATAATAATGGGTCTGTACTTTCACCAAATTTTTCAATAAAAAAACCACGCCAATTATAACTTCCGTTTACAACTAAAAAGGCACCAGCCCATTCATTGTCTTCATCTTCTTCAACTGTTGGTCCTGTTCCTGTAGCTAAACCTAAACCTAGTTCAAAATAGTTTTCAGTTGTATTATCTTGTTGTGTTTTTCTAAGAGTGTGAGAGATATCAGCTGCAAAAAGGTTGCTTGTAAAACTTGTGCCTAATAACGCCAAAGCTGAAAAAGTGATTTTATTAAAAGTTATCTTCATGGTATTTATTTCCTTAATTTTTAAACGCCATGTCATTATATTTATTCGCTGATAATTTGACGTAACAAGATCCATCATCTGTAACAAAGTGTATCATTGGTGATTACACTAATTCACAAGACATAAAAAAGGCACCTAATGTGCCTTTTCGATTGATTATGCATTTTAACTAAATAGTGACGAGATAAGAAGTTATTACTCTTTTAGTGACTGTAAATATGAAACAAAATGTTAAACTGATATCTGTTTATCAGCCTGTTTGATTTGTTGCCACCATAAAAATGGCACTGTTATAGTGATTAATATGACGGCATAAATCATTTGCCAACCTAAACCCCAAGCAAGTAAAAAACAAAATAAACAGCCAAGAGTAATAAGAGATCTGTACTTTCTACTTAAGATCTTAAATGCAGATAACATAGAGGCAAAATAAATAACAACAAATACGCCATTAACTAATGAAATCAATTTTTCAATTTCTTGACCTGTAACAAATACAGTTGTTAAAACAAATCCCATAATAACTAATACACCAGATAAAGCGCGAGCAGGTACATGGTTGGCGTTTAATTTTGAAAAATAACTGGGGAGAACACCATCATTGCTAAAACTACAAACTAAACGCGCCACACTTGCGGTATATACATTTACCGTGGCAAGGCCGCCAGCAATGCCTAAAACACCGATAACTTGAGCTCCAATATTCCCAAAAATATTACCTAATAAATTATCAAAAATACCAACCATAGCTAGCTCAGTTGTTGTAGGTACTTCAATAATAATTTGTGTACAAGCGAGGTAAATTAATCCCACTAAAATAGTACCAATCATCATCGCCGGAACCAGATCTTTCTTAGGATTTTCAAAATCATTAGCTAAATGGCTCATGGCTTCTACACCTAAAAAGCTCCAAAACGCTAACCCAGCAGCAGCCATAATTAAATCTATATCAGCTTTTGGTAAATCATTGGTTAAAACCGTGCTTGTGCTTGATTGACTAAGACCAAATAAAATAACTACGACAGAAACAATTGCCAAAGTAAGTATAAATTGCAATTTGGCTGATATTTGAATGCCACGATAATTTAGCATAAAAAGTAGTAGCAATACGCTAAGCTCAGTAAATAGTAAAATTAAGCCATTTAATTCAATCAATGAACCGACAAATTGAAAGGTCATTAAAATAGCAGCTGGCGCACCGAGTGGCACAACAAATAAAAAAATAAGACCAATTGTTCGCCCTGCAATCGGACCAAAAGCTTGTTCTACAAAATAGGCTGGTCCAGCACTATGGGGCAATTTTGCTGATAATTTTGCAAAAACTAAAGTAACAGGAATGATCGCTAATGTGAGCAAAAGCCAAGCAAATATGGCACCTTCACCAGCAATGTCAAGTGTCATTTGCGGTAAGATAAATACGCCCGTACCTAATAAAGTTGTTGCCATTAACCCCGCGCCTTGCCAACGACCTATTTTTTTTGACTCATGTTTCATCATGCTTTCCATCTTGATATTAATAGGGTTAGTATACGCATCAAGCCGATGACAATGTGTCATGCTTATTATACAAAAAGTAATTTAGACCGACAAAATTACGGTAATTAGTATTTATTCCGTCATTATGATTTTATGAGGTTTTAATGGACAAATTTGATGAAGCAATCATAGCGCAATTAAGAGTTAACGCTCGAGAAAGTATCTCTAATATTGCGCAATCGGTGAGCTTATCGCGTTCAGCTGTATCTGAGCGTATAAAGAAATTAGAGCAAAACGGTATTATTCGTGGTTATCAAGTATTACTGAGTGAATCACAAAAAGAAGGTGTCTCAGTGTATTTTGAAATCCAGCATAAGTGTGCCAGATGCTCAGATGTGGTACATGTATTTAAAGCGATCCCTGAAGTGATCACTTGTAGTGGCATAACCGGAGATATGGACTTATTGGTATATGTACAAGCAGACTCAATGCGCCGAATTCATGAAATACGAGAGCACTTAGATACACAAATCGACATTGTAAAAATTAAAACTCATGTTGTGATGAGTGAATGGATAGATAATCACTGTAGATAAACTATGATCATTAATAGTTTTCTACCTTTTAAATTGGCGTATGTTTTATTACTTTTTTTGTAAGATAAGTTTAATTTTCATAATACTATTAAGTGTTAATAACGCATTAGCCCTTTCATGGCAGGATTTTTATGCACCTAATAATCAAAAACCTAATGCAGTTGGTACGTATAATAATGGCTGTTTATTGGGTGGTGCAGTCTTGCCTGAAAAAGGGGAGGGTTTTCAAGTAATTCGCACGTCTCGTAATCGTTTTTATGGTCACCCAAACTTGATTGATTTTATTAAAAGTTTAGCAATAGCGACAAAAGCACAAGGGCTAGATGATTTATTAATTGCTGATATTGCGCTTTCATTAAAACAAAGAGAAACAGTTAATAAATTAGACGTAGTTATTAAAAAACAGTTTAAAGTAAAAGCTGCTATCTGGGATCCAGATTATATTACTTTAATTAAAGAGGCGGCCATAAGTGAACAAGTCGCACGTATTTTTGTAAGCCTAGTAATAAAACAGCCATTGTGCGATATGGCATTTCTTGACGATACTTGGTTAAGTAAAGTTCGCCCATGGTGGGGCATAGTTATCATATGCATGTAAGGTTAACTTGTCCTCAAGGTAATTTACATTGTAAAAATCAAAAACAAGTTGCTTCTACCAGTGGTTGTAATGAACTGACTTGGTGGCGAAATCAATTTACAAAGCCAGCTAAAAAATCGACATCTAAACCAGTGAAAACAAAGTCTAAAATAAAAGCTAAAGTAAAGCCTGAACAATGTCAGGCTTTACTTGTAAATAAATAGGCTGAGTTGTTATTTTACTGTTTGCTTGATGATCTATTCTTCTGTTTTTGAGGTTTTCTTATTTGCGCTGTTTTGAATCATTAAAGTGATGACCCCAGCAATAATTCCCCATAAAGCAGAGCCTATGTTAAATAGCACTAAATCAGATGCAGTCACTAAAAATGTAATGATAGTTGCTTCTGATAAGCTAGGTTGTGATAAAGCTTGCTTTAAACTCCCTGCAATCGTAGAAAATAAAGCGATTCCGGCTAAAGCTAAAATTAATGCCGTAGGCAGGGCATCAAATATATTTATTAAGCTGGCAGCGAATAACCCCATGATAATGTAAAATATTCCGGCAAATACTGCAGACCAATATCGTTTATTTTTATTCGGATCTACCTCTTCACTCATGCAAATTGCAGCCGTGATCGCGGCTAAATTAATTGCATAACCACCAAAAGGCGCAATTAATATATTGGTAAAACCTGTAATGCTAATAATAGGTGAAATCTTAGGTTGATAACCATGAGCGTATAAAACTGCAATACCTGGCACATTTTGAGACGCCATAGTGACAATAAATAAAGGTAATGAAATACTGATAATAGCTGTAAGGTTGAAATCAGGTGACGTGTATTTAAATTGGCTCATTTGCCACTGAAAATCACTTAAGTTAACTAAATTACCAAAATATGCAGCGCTTGCACCTGTTATTAATACTATCAACATGGCGAATCTAGGCAGAAAGGCTTTGGCCATTAGATAACTCACTAACATTGAGGCAATTATTAAAAAGTTGTGTTCAAACAAATTAAATACTTCAATACCAAAATTGACAAGAATGCCTCCAAGCATTGCATTGGCAATGGGTTGTGGAATTTTGTTGATTATTTTTTCAAATACGCCACTTATGCCTGAGATAAAAATAAGTACGGCACACACAATAAATGCACCTATGGCTTCATTGATATTAAAACCTTGCGTACTTGTTATGAGTAAAGCAGCCCCAGGTGTTGACCAAGCAATCAAAAGAGGCACTTTATAATAAATAGATAGCCCTATAGAAGTAATGCCCATAGCTAAACCTAGTACTAAAAGCCAACTAGATACGATTGTAGAGTCACCACCTAAATTAATAACCATTTGATAAATAAGAGCAATAGAGCTAGTCATGCCAATTAATACGGCAACAAACCCAGGGGTAGACCAGTTTAAAATGTTTTGAATTTTTTGCATGTTAGTCTCAATATTATCAATAACCATTCAGGTTGTGCGTTAAAACGCACGAGACTAAATTAACATTGTATGTTATAACGCACAAGGGATTTCAATTTATAATTTGAAGATATGTCTGAGACTAAAATTATTACTGATGTAAATGTACATTTAGCTAAAAACCTTAAATATGCCAGAGCTCAAAAAGGATGGAGTTTAGATACCTGCGCTAAAAATACAGGCGTATCAAAAGCCATGTTAGGGCAAATCGAACGTGAGGAGTCGAGTCCTACAATCTCTAAGCTATGGCAAATCGCCAGCGGATTTGAATTACCCCTATCTTATTTTTTGACTGAACAAATTTTGTTTGACTCAGTATCTGAAGCTTTAATTTCTGAAGCTGAGAACCCTAAAAGCATCAGCATAAAAACAGTATTTGAATTTGATGAAGTATCAAAAATGGAAACTTTTGAGATTACCTTAAATCGGCAGCATGAGCATATGTCTGAGCCACACAATAAAAATGTATTTGAGCATATTATAGTGCTTCAAGGAGAAATGGCTTTTTACATTGATGGTCACTGGAAAGCACTAAAAGCGGGAGATAGTACTAAGTTTAGTGGCAACCAAATACATGGCTATCGAAACTTACATAAAACAGCTGCTATTTTTCATAATATTATTTGTTATTTATAAGGTATTTATTGGCACTCTTTTTCCCACTGTCTGGACCAGTCTCTCAGAGGATCTAACGTTTGCATAAGAGATACACCCAAAGTGGTTAGCTTATAACCTGATGGTTCTGAAGCAACCAACTTTGCTGTTGTAAGTTGCTTTATTCTCGTGTTTAGTACAGATGGGGACATTCCTCCACATTGTTCTTGTAGCGCTCTAAAGCTTAATGATTTATTACGTAACTCCCACATAATTCTCATATTCCATTTTCTGCCTAGAAGATCAAAAAGAGCCATGATAGCAATTCCTGATGTTGAACCTTTAACTGAATTATTTGGTAATGGAGTTATCATAAGTATTGCGCTTCTAAAATAGTAGCGATATGCTACGAAATAAGTAGCGATATTATATTAATTAGTTAAAAAAGCGAGGGAAATATGTTTTTAGTAGATATGATTTTTACGGATATGAATAAAATAACAGCTAGCTTAACGAGTAAACATAAACATTATCTTGAACAAGAATATCAATCTAATAAATTAATGTTTGGTGGTCGTAAAGTGCCAAGAAATGGAGGGATTATAATATCGAAGCACGAAAGTAGGGAGTTACTTGAGTCAATCCTAAAATCAGATCCTTTCATAATTAATGGTGCTGCAACTTATACTATTACAGAATTTATTCCTGTAATGGCTTCAAAAGATTATGAAGATATAATAGCTTAATTTTAGTGAGGTAAAATCAGCCTCATTGGGCTGATTTGAACTAAACTAGTGCGTACTGACAATAATACTTCACAATGTAATAAATATTCTATTGCTTTTTAATCGTAGTTGTAAAATTAATAGGATTCTAAACTCTTTTCCCAGTTTTCAAGTTCTTGCTTAAGTTGATTCGCTTTTTTGATCTGTTTATGAAAAATGTTTTGTTTTTCACTGATATCAGTCTCTAAGTTAAAAAGTAGTTGAGAGTATCCATCAACAATATATTTCCAGTTTTGTTTACGAACAGCTTTCATTTTTCGACCTTTGAAATATAAACTACGATCAACATAATTGTCTGGCTGTGCAGTGATTTCGAGTAAACTGGTGCCATCTAAGGAAGTCGCAACATATGTACTCTGTGAAGCATCTAGCATAGTTGCAGTTAGATCCATGGCTATTGTAGGGATTTGAAAAATATTATTTATTTTTAATTTATTTGGCCAGCGCATTATGAGTGGAACACGTATGCCCCCCTCCCACAAAGTGCCGAAGCCATGAAACAAAGGGCCCGAATCAACAAGGTGTCGACCACCATGATCATAAGTAAATATGACTAGGGTATTGTCATCAAGATTTAATGTTTTTAACTTGTTTAACACCTTACCAATGCCAAAATCCATGCTTTCAATCATGGAAACATAATCGGAACGGCTGGCTTTATTTGCATCCCACCCGGTATCCCATTTAGACTTTTCCAGATCCGGCTTTTGATATGGCGGTAATCCAGCATTATATGAAAGATAAAGGAAAAATGGCTCTTTGTTATTATTATCAATAAATTGTACTGCTTCATTTGTAAAAATATCCGTGAGATAGCCAGATTCATTTACAAGCTCTTTATTTCGATATAAGCCAGGTTCACCGTCAGAAGTTAAATGATTATGGTAGCCTAATGTCCAAGCGTTAAATCCTAAAAAATAATCAAAACCATGATCATTAGGACTGAAATTTTCTTCTTGTCCAAGGTGCCACTTACCAATTAGAGCTGTTTTATAGCCATTAGATTTTAAACCTTTAAGTAAATTGTTATTTTTTGAGTGTAAACCTCTGCCTTTTTTATGCTCAAAAGGCTGTAATACTTTCGAGGGATATTTCCCACTCATTAACGAGGCACGAGAAGGTATGCAAGATGAAGCTGCGGCATAATGATTGGTAAATTTAATACCCTGAGAAGCTAATGCATTGAGTGAGGGGGTTTTTATATCAGTTGCACCATAAGGTTCTGTATCGGCATATCCCATATAGTCAGCAACAATAAATATAATATTAGGCGATTTTTTATTATTGCTTGCCAGCGATGTTGCAGGTAAGAAGCATAAAAATAACGTTAAAGTGATGATCCAATGTTTAATCATTTTTGTGAGGTTAATATCCATAGTGAGGTGAGTTGTTTGATCTATATATAATTGTTTTTATTGAAAATATATAAAAATTTACAATAGCTACCTTATCATTCGATTATATGTTTAACAATTAAATAGTTAAATTAACATAATGGATCCCTAACTCTTATTGTATCTTGAATTTAATTTTTCTTGAGTCATATACTATATGGCAATTTTGGTTGGCTGTGGATTGACTCATTATGGGTATCAACAAAAGCCAGAGAAAAGAGCTGTAAAAATGCGCATTTAATCAGCTTTACTCACCAAAATGTCGGCTTTTTTATCAAAAAGGCTCGTAAATTAAAAAGGGGTCGGAGTCAATTAATTTGATTTCCCCTTTCAGAACACCCCATCTGCACTATACTCATTTTATGAAGTGATGTTCAGGAATGAGCCATGCCAAGGAAAGTAAGATTCTACGCCGCAGGGATCCCTAGTCATATTGTACAGCGTGGCAATAATAAACAAGCCTGCTTTTTTTGTGATGACGATTATGGCTTTTACATAAAGGCGTTAAGCGAAGCTTTAATTGAATATAAGGTAAAACTTCATGCCTTTGTTTTAATGACCAATCACGTTCACCTATTAATGACACCTAGCGATCATGAAGGCATTTCAAAAGTGATGCAAAGTGTTGGACGTAAATATGTTAGATATATAAATGGTATTTATAATCGCACTGGGACTTTATGGGAAGGTAGACATAAAGCAAGTCTTATAGATAGTGAACGCTACCTTCTAATTTGCCAGCGATATATAGAACTTAATCCGGTCAGAGCTAAAATGGTAGATTCACCAGAGGAATATACTTGGTCTAGCTATCAGCATAATGGCGTAGGAAAAACACTTCAATGCATCACACCTCACGACGAATATTTAAAGTTAGGGCAATCTCAACAAAGTCGATTAAATAATTATCGTGAATTATTTACTCAGCAGATTTCTTCAGAACAACTTCATCATATAAGGGAGTGTTTAATACATAATTATCCGTTTGGTGATGAAGAATTTAAAACGCAAATAGAGCAAACATTAGAAATGAAAATTGGTCAATTAAAGCAAGGTCGACCAATTAATATTGATAATAAACCGGTTAATTGACTCCGACCCCTTTTTATAAGGAATGTTATGTTAGAACCAAGAATGGTAAAAACAGTTGTTGATGCAAAAAAGATTGTTGAACAACGTGGCTTGTCTTATATCAAGGTTGGGTTATTTGATATTGATGGTGTAATGCGCGGAAAGTACATGAGTAAAGAAAAGTTCTTTTCATCTTTAGAGTGTGGTTTTGCATTTTGTGATGTAGTTTTAGGCTGGGATGCTAACGATCAGCTTTATGATAATACCGCTTATACAGGTTGGCATACTGGTTACCCTGATGCACAAGTTGAAATTATTCCGAGTTCTTGCCGTGAACTGCCTCTTGAAGATAATATGCTGTTATTTATTGCACAATTTAGTGACGCTGCAGCGAGTATATGCCCTAAAAACGTATTAAATCGTGTGATATCTCAAGCAGAAGAAATGGGCTTTATCGCGAGTGCTGCTTTTGAATATGAATTTTTCATGTTTGATGAAACACCTGAGTCTATTCGAGAAAAAAACTTCAAAAATTTAAAACCTTTAACACCTGGAAATTTCGGCTACTCCGTTTTAAGAAATAGCACCAACGCAGATATTTATCAGCAAATTTTACAATTAGGAGAAGCGATGGATTTTCCTATTGAGGGATTACATGCTGAAACTGGACCCGGAGTATTAGAGGCTGCTATTAATCATGATATTGCTGAAAATTCCGCAGATAAAGCGGCATTATTTAAAACATTTATTAAAGTTTGGGCGCAGCAAAACCACTTAATGGCGACCTTTATGGCCAAGTGGTCAAATAAATTGCCAGGGCAAAGTGGTCATATTCATATCTCTTTAAAAAACTTAGCTGGCGATTCTGTTTTTTATGATGAATCTAAAGCATTTAATATGAGTGAGTTACAAAGTTATTTTTTAGCCGGCCAACAAAAGTATATGCCTGAATTTTTAGTCATGATTTCACCTACTGTTAATAGTTATAGCCGAATGGTTCCTGGACTTTGGGCACCCTTAGATGCTACTTGGGGTGTCGAAAATCGTACCACGGCACTACGTTTAATACCTGGTACAGCAAAGTCTCAAAGAATTGAATATCGACTCGGCGCTGCAGATGCAAATCCTTATATTGCTTTGGCTGCGGCTTTAGGCTCTGGCTTATTGGGCATTAAAGAAAAGTTAGCGCTCAAAGCACAAGTTGAAGGCAACGCGTATGAGCAAACACATCATGAGTCTTTAACATTACCACAGTCTTTAAGTGAGGCGGCAAAGAAACTCAAAAATTCACAAGCTGCAAATAAACTATTTGGTAAAGAATTTGTTGAGCACTTTGCTCAAACAAGATTATGGGAAGAAAGAGAGTATCGTAAACATGTTTCTGACTGGGAACTCGAGCGATACTTTGAAATTATCTGAGGTGCTATATGTTGTTAAACACAGATGAAGATCTTCAAGTTACACGTACGCCAATTGATAACTCTATTTATGTCGAGCGTGTTTTAGCTAATTCACAAAACATTAGTCAAACACTTAAACTTGCCAAATCAGCGCAATTAAAGTGGAAAAAAACAACTTTAAACCAACGTAAAAAAATGTGCCTTGCTATGGTGAATGCTTTTATTGAAAATAGCGATGAAATTGCATTACAGCTAAGTTATATGATGGGTCGCCCAATCAAATATGCGTTAAGTGAAGTTTTAGGTATGGCCCAGCGTGCTCGTCATATGATCAATATTGCAAAAGACAGTTTAAAAACGATTAAGGTTTCATCAAATAAAAATATAACAAGCTATATAAAGCGAGAGCCATTAGGCATTGTATTTGTAATAGCGCCATGGAATTATCCATATTTAACAGCTATTAATAGCATTATTCCTGCGATAATGGCGGGAAATACCGTGATATTAAAACACTCCTCACAAACACCTTTATGTGCTGAGCAATTTGAAAAAGCATTTGAACAAGCAAATTTCCCCAAAGGTGTATTTCAATATTTACACTTAAGTCATGGTAATACTGAAGTCATTATTAAACAAAACAAAGTCGATTATGTTTCTTTTACAGGTTCAGTGGCGGGTGGCAAGGCAATTGAAAATGCCTGTAATGGTCATTTTATGGGATTAGGGTTAGAGCTTGGCGGTAAAGATCCAGCTTATGTATGTGATGATGCTGACCTTAAACATGCGGTTGAGACTTGTATAGATGGTGCCTTTTTTAATTCAGGGCAATCATGTTGTGGCATTGAGCGAATATATGTTGCTGAGCAGATATTTGATGAATTTGTTGAACAGGCAACTGAGCTAGTTAAACAATATAAGTTAGGTTCACCGCTTGATGTAGATACAACACTTGGGCCTATGGTGAATTCAAAGCCTGCAGACTTTGTTCGTGAACAAATACACCATGCAGTAATAGCTGGCGCTAAGACTCATATTACCTCAGAAGATTTTCCATTAGATAAAGAAGGTAGTGCTTACTTAGCACCGCAAATATTAACGAATGTCGATCATTCAATGGATATTATGACTAAAGAAAGTTTTGGTCCGGTAGTTGGTATAATGAAAGTCCGTAGTGATAAACAAGCTATTGAGTTAATGAATGATTCTGAATTTGGATTAACAGCATCTGTATTTACGAAAGATACTGATCGCGCTATCACCATAGGCGAACAGCTAGAAGCGGGCACTTTTTTTATGAATCGCTGTGATTATCTTGACCCTTCACTTGCATGGACTGGCGTTAAAAACTCAGGCAGAGGCTGTACTTTATCGACTTTAGGTTATGGTGTATTAACCCGGCCAAAATCATTTCACTTAAAAACTAAAATTTAAAATAATATAGGCATAACTATGAAGCTTGATCATTTAAAGGCAGATTGGAATTACCCTACTAATATAAAGCAAGGAGTAGGGCGAATAGTTGAATTACCTAATCTATGTAAAGATTTAGGCATGAAAAAACCATTAGTTATTACAGATCCTTTTTTAGCTGGGCAGCCTATGGTGGCTAAGGTTTTGAGCAATTTTTGTGATCAGGATATGAAAGTCGATGTTTTTAGTAACATAGTGGGTAACCCAACCGAACAAAATGTAAAAGATGGTGTAGTCGCATTCAATAATGGTAATCATGATGGTGTGATTGCTTTAGGTGGCGGCTCTGCTATAGATGCCGCAAAGTCAGTTGCTTTAATGATTGGGCAAACATTGCCATTATGGAGTTTTGAAGATAAAGCAGATAATTGGATTCGCGTAAATACAATAAATATGGCACCTGTCATTGCTGTGCCTACAACATCCGGTACCGGCTCTGAAGTAGGTCGCGCTTCTGTGATCACAGATGTTGAAGCAAAAATAAAACGTCTTATTTTTCATCCAAATATGTTACCCAGTATTGTGATTTTAGATCCCGAGCTTACCTTAGATTTACCTGCACATTTAACGGCGGCAACCGGCATGGATGCCTTTTCACATGCATTAGAAGCTTATTGTGCGCCTAGTTATCATCCAATGGCGCAAGGTATTGCATTAGAAGCTATTAGGTTACTCAAAGGTAGTTTATTAAAAGCAACACTCGACGGGAAAAACTTAGAAGCCAGAGCACAGTGTATGGTGGCATCAACTATGGGCGCTACTGCATTTCAGAGAGGTTTAGGCGCGATGCATGCTTTAGCACATTCTTTAGGCGCACTTTATAATTGTCATCATGGACTATTGAATGCCATATTGATGCCATATGTATTAAAAGCCAATAGGTCTGAAATAGAAGGCAGAATAAGACGGTTAACACGCTATGTAGGATTAAAAGATGCGTGTTTCGACAGCTTTATCGCTTGGGTGATCACATTTCGCCAACAACTTAGCATTCCACACACACTCAGTGATATCGACATCACAGCCAAAGATGCTTGTTTAATTGGCAAAATGGCATTTAATGATCCTTGTGCTGCTGGCAATCCAATTCAATTTAGTGAAAAACAATATAGTGACATCTTTATCAATGCTTTAAATGGTGAAATATAAGTTTTATGAAATTAGGTATTTTGATTTGTGATCACGTGCAAACACATTTGCAATCAGAGTTTGGTGATTACCAAGATATGTTTATTAGCACAATAAATAAAGCCAACTGTGATATTAAAAACCTAAAACTGTCATTTTATGATGTAGAAAGCGGGCAATACCCAACTGATATAAATGATTGCGATGTTTATATGAGCACAGGCAGTCAATATAGTGTTTATGAAAATCAAGCATGGATCACACAATTACTCGCATTCATACAATCTTTGTATATCGCTAAAAAGCCCTTTGTTGGTATTTGTTTTGGCCATCAATTAATAGCACAGGCTTTAGGTGGATTAGTTGAAAAATCGGTTAAAGGTTGGGGAGTTGGTGTAACCACTTCAAAAGTAATAAAAAAACAATCTTGGATGAAACCTGATTTAAACTCAGTCAATTTAATCGTAAGCCATCAAGACCAAGTCATCAAACTGCCAAAAGACACTGAGGTATTGATGGGTAATCAATTTTGCCCTTATTACATGATTCAAATTGATAAACATATTTTAGGTATACAAGGCCACCCAGAATTTAGCCGTAATTATTCAAAGGCTTTAATGCTTTCACGAAAAGATAGGATCCCAAAACAGGTGTTAGATAAAGGGGTTGTATCGTTAAATAAAATTCCTGATGACTTAATAATAATGCAGTGGCTTTTGTGTTTTTTTAATAGACAATGGCCAGTAAAGCTATAAATCAAGGTTAAATAAAATGTTTTTGATTTTCTTGTATATAATTATGTCATCTAGAGTTGATGCGGATGCAAACTCGCCTTTGTTACTCACATAAAGAATTGATTTATTGAAATTAATAATTGCGATAGATGGAATACCACTATCTATAGGATTATTAAATGAATTAGTGAAATCCATATTCTTATTCCACATTCCTGTATCAACATTCATTACAATAAAATTGTTATCAATTATTTCTTTAGTTTTATCATTCGAGATCTTAGCTTTAAAGCTGATGCAATCTTTACACCAATCAGAGCCAAATATGATTAGTACCAATTTCTTCTCTTTTTTAGCTAGGTGTAAAGTTTTATTCAATCTAAGTGAAGGGTCATCTTTGAAAGTTTGTTTTTCAATAGAAAGTGAAGAAGAGCTTAGCAGTGCTATTATTAGTAACATTATAAATTTCAAAGAATACCTCTTCTTTTATAGTTGTTGTTGTTAATTTTCATAATTTATATCGCAATTTTTATTGTAATTTTAAATAAATCGCATGAAACCCCAAAAGTTCCTAAAAGTGAGATGATTGTAAAATTAACGTTTACAATACAAGAACTAAATGTTAATTTCTAGTTCCCAAAACAGCTTTGGGTAATAATTATAAAATAAGGATAGTTATGAAAAAATCAAAAAAAATGATTCTTGGTGCAATATTTAGTATTGCGACTTTATCTGCTACTTCAGCATATGCCTGCTCTATTTGTGCATGGGGAAATGGTTGGGTTGCTACATGTGATTCTGGTGGCAACTTGTGTGCATTGCACTTTTATTAAAGTTGATGCATAGTAGCTAGCTTTATTAAGTTGGCTACTAACTAAATGAGTATTAGTTAAGGAAAATAAATGAAAAATATAATTTTAGCTTCAATCTTTTTCTTTTGTTTAAGCGTATTCGCTGATGAAAGAGTAGTATTGCAAGAGAGTGAGTTTAGAGCTCAATGGAAAGAAACACCAACAATGGCTACGTTAATGGCTACAAAAACACCTAGTGGTGAAATGATTTGGAAAACAAAAACTAAAATAACAGCGAAGGCAAAATTTGTAATTACACCTGAAGGTAAAGCTAAAAATATAGAAATATTATCAACCACTCCGGATAAACCTGGTTATAAAGAAGCTTTTAAAAAATATTACGAAAACGTCACTTTTACCGCTAAGGTTAAAACTCCGAAAGCACCTGCAACAGTATTTGACAGTACTTTCTTTGGTCAATAGAGATGTTTACTTTACATTGTTGGTGTATTTTAAACTGTGATTAAATTGCGTAACTTAGCTTTATTTAAAAGATTACAAAAACACATGGCGGTTTCATTAAGTAGTCTTTTGTTTTTTATTGTAATTATTATTTTTTATGCATCAACACTGTTGATGCAACAAGTAAAATATCCTTACCCTAAAGGCTCATCTCCACAAGGAGCTTGGCACACGCTCTATAAATTAGATTCAGCAAATAAACTCGAGCGATTTAATTTAGAAGAAATTACAAACTTGTCTCGTAATGCAATGGATAAAAACATATGGGGCACTGTTATGCCTGGCGTTGTCGTATCAGGAGAAAACAAACAAAAATCTGAAATTGAATATTTATCAGATAATGCTATTAAATTGCTAGATATACCTAAAATAGAAGAAGTATTAACGGGTGATAATGCATTTGTAACTAAAGTTTTAGCTAATGAATTGAAAATCAAAATTGGTGATTTTATTACTATAAATACTAAGGTATTTAGAGTAGCCGCAATATTGCCTTTAAGCTTTAATGGCGTCTCAAATAAAGCATCTGTTATTGTGAATGTGTCTAATTTTGTCCCTACACATTACTATCAGGTAGATGAAAAAATAGGAGAAATAATTGCGCGACAAAGCAAAGTATTTTTTTATAGTGAAAATAGTAAATATGGAATAAATTTTAATAACAAAAATCATGTTAAAGGCATTTTAGTATCACCATTAGTGTATATTGAGTTATCAAATATTACGCAAACCATATTTGTTTTTTCGATTTTTCTTATGTTTATTATGTTTTTAAGTGAAATAATAACATTAAATAAATGGTTAGATACGCTACAAGGCAAGTTGGCACTCCAAGCCGTATTAGGTAGTACGGTAAAACAAAATATATATTATTTACTTAAAATATACCTTTGGCCTAGGCTATTGTTAATTATTTTTATTATCTCAAACATAAAAATAATTAATTCGAATATTGAAAACTTTATAGGCGAGACATTAATTAGTAGTGACCATACAGTGATATCCTGTGTGTATTTATTTGTTATATTTATATTTTTTTCTTTATTTGTAGCAAGCAGAGCATTTTCAACAGTATTAAATACCACTAAAAACATTAAAAGCTTAAGTCGCTCAACAAAGAAAAACTCAGTATCAGAGTCTTTACGAATATGTTTAGCATTATTATTAATTACACCTGTTTTCTTAACCATTTTAATGATTGAGTCATTTTCGGCTTTTACGGCACTTAATCGAGATAGTCATATTGATATGGATAACTTATATACTGTCCAATATAGACAAAAAGGAACTGCGAGTTTATTAACAAATGATTTCACACAATTTAAAGCAGATATAAATCAAATCGCGTTAGAATTAAATAAACTAAATGATTATAAAGTAACGATTAGTAATGCTTCGCCATTTAACCCTCCTATGTTTGAAGTGCAGCTGTCAGCCACCAGTGACATTATTTTATCCTTACCAGAGCAGGTGAAATCAATATTAACTGATAGAAATTATCATAAGGTAGTTAATCACTTAATGACTTCGGGTGTCATGCCCTCAAATGAAAATGAAATAGCGGTTTCGGACGCTTTTGCTAAAAGTTATCTAAGAGGTAACCCATTAGGAAAAAAGATCCACTTGAGATCAAAATCAAGTAAAGGATTAAAAATTGTAGGCATTGTCAAAGATGCATACTGGTTAGACCCAAAAGCAAATAATATCCCTTTGTTATGGCAATACAACCCTGATTTTGCTAGTGGCACTATGATTATAAAAACTGATAATTCAATGAGTTATTTATCAGAAATAAATAACATAATTCGAGATAATCATTTTACAATTAAAGTTTATAAAGCGGTCTCAGTTTATGATAAAAAACAACTAGTACTTAAAAAAGAAAGTACATTATTGATTATTTTAATAGTGGTGATGATAATTATTTTTATCGCATTATTTTTAAATATTAAAGCGACAATCCAAAACTATATTCAATCAAGATTAATCGAAATAAAAGTGAAATTATCTGTAGGAGCAACAAAAAACCAAGTCTGTTCAGATCTATTTTGCTCTTCCTTTAATTGGTTTGGCACAAGCTGTTTAGTAGGTGGTTGCTTTTGTATTATTTTTACTTATAACTACTATTCAAATGCGAATTCACTTATTTTTATTCTCCTTTCTTTTTTCAGTGTTATGAGTATTTTAGTGATTTCCTCAGGAGTACAAATTGCAAAGATCTATAAAATATCGCCATTAGATTTGTTTAAGGACGACTAACAAATGCAACTTAAAGACACATTAAACCAATTATCAAATAACAATAAACTTAGCAAAAAGTATTATTTATTAATTTTTAGCAGCATTACTTTTTTATTACTCTTGGGTTATTTTGAATATTTTAACGCTCAAGAAGTAAATATTAATGATATCAGTTTAACGAAAGCAAAATATGGAGAAATTGAACCGATAAAAAATGTTATCGGAGAAGTGATGTCTCGAGAAAAAACGGCTTTAATAAGCCAAGTATCTGGGATCATAAAATCGAATAATTTATATAATGGTAAAAACATTGCTAAAAGTGAATTACTTGTTGAATTAGAAAACCCAGAAATTCAATACGCTTATGTTGATATTAATAGTCAATTATTACAATTGAAAAATGAAAGTAAACTTCAAATAGCTAAAAAAGAATTAGAAATATTTAATAAAAAAAATCAGCTCTCTAAAGTTGAGTTACAGCTTGAATTCGAAAAATTAAAATATCAGGGAAAGTTAAAGTTGGCCAATAAAGGAGTTATATCTGCTTTAGATATAAAATCTATTGAATTAGAAATACAAATTATTGAAAAAGGAATTAAAGATTCTTTATATGAAATAAAGTTAAATGAAGATATTTTTGAGCTTGAAAAAATTAACTATCAATCTCAAATAGAAACATTAACAAATAAGCTTGCGTTAGAAAAATCGAAAGTAGATAAATTAAGCGTAACGTCTCCGATACATGGGCAAGTTTTAAGAATAGCAGATAAGGTCTCGGTTGGTGCATCTATCCAAAAAGGTGAGTTGTTAGCAAATATATTCGATGAAAAAAACTTAAAGATTAGACTAAGAGTACCTCCTAGTATTGTAAAGAATTTATCTGTAGGACTTAAATCTCAAATAGAAATCAGGAATAAAATAATACCTGCAGAAGTCTCCTTTATTGAAAATAAAGTAAATAATGGCTCAGTCTATGTTTGGCTTAAAGCACAAATTAATCTATCAGAAATAACTTCTGAAGGAGAAAATGTGAATGCCAAACTACTATTACCAGTTAAAAGTAATACTAGGCTGCTAGCAAAACCATTATGGTATAACGGCCCTGGATTATATAAATCATATTGCTTTAAGGATGAAATTTTAGAGCCTTGTGAAGTTGAGTTTGGCGCTGCAGATGAAAATCATGTTAATTTAATTTCTAATAACGCTGGATTTGAAGCATTTGAATTATCAAATAATAGTCATTGGCTCGGTGATAAAGCTCTTAGAGTGAGATTGTAAGTGATTGTTTTAAAAAATATAAATAAGAAGTTTAAAAATGGAAAGCTTCATGTGCTTAAAGATATTAATCTTGAAATTATGAACGGCGAGTTTGTTACAATTTGCGGCCCTTCAGGGCATGGTAAATCAACATTACTTACGATATTAGCTATGTTAGATCAAGCCGATACAGGAATGTATACTATTGAAGACATTGACGTTTCAAAGTTGACTCTAGATAAAAGTGCAAAGGTGAGGTCAAAACACATAGGTATCATTTTTCAATCTTTTAACTTAATTGGAGATTATACCGTTAAAGAAAATGTAATGCTTCCTTTGAAATATTCACCCCATATTAGTACTGCAGTTCATGAACAAGTGTTTTTAAAAGCGATGAAAGATGTTGGCTTAGAAGATAAAATCAACGAATATCCTAGTAATCTTTCAGGGGGGCAGCAGCAAAGAGTTGCTATTGCGCGCGCTCTTGTAACGTCACCCTCTATAATTTTTGCCGATGAACCGACTGGAAATTTAGACTCTAAAAATGCGCAAAAGATATTGGAATTATTAAAAACGCTCAATAATGACGGTGTAACGGTATGCATGGTGACACATGATCAGAATATAGCGACTCAATCAGATAGAATAATTAATATTCATGATGGTGTTGTCAAAGCTGATAGTTCGGAACGCAATGAAGTCTGTATTATTAAAAAGTAATTTATTAAATTAAGTTTGGAAGTATAGTATCTTTAGTGCAATGATAAATTTAGTGTTATTTAGCAATCCACAATTTTAATTTTTCTACTAAATTAATGGGAATAATGGGTTTAGTTAAATAATCACTCATACCTGCATCTATACATTTTTGTTTATCGCCTAACATAGCATTGGCGGTCATTGCTATTATTGGTATAGTAGCATTTTCAACTCCGGCTTCACCCATTCTAATTCTTCTAGTCGTTTCATACCCGTCCATTTTAGGCATTTGACAATCCATTATTATAAGAGAATATAGGTTTTTGTTTTCTAATAATTGCATAGCTTCAATACCATTATTAGCTACATCAACTTTTATACTTAAATTATTGAGAATGCTCAAAGCAACCATTTGATTAACTTGATTATCTTCTACAAGCATAATGTTAACTCCTGAAAAATTAGCATGGTAATGCTTCGATTTTTCTGATTTATCGAGCTCTTTTTCCGAAATTAATTCATTAGTTGAAGTTAATTCTTTTTGTATTACATTACGTAAGCTTGTTGTTGTCACAGGCTTTGATAAATATAGATGCGTATTAAATTTAGAAAGTATGTGCTCATTAACTTGTTCATTTATTGTGGTCATGAGAATCACTTTCATATTGTTTTTATTAATAATATTTTTAATAATTTTTATTGATTCAAAATTATCAAGCAATTGAGAATCTATATTTATAAACACGATATTGAAATCAGCAATATCCAAATCATTTAGGCTGTTAGCATAGTTTTTTAATGATTGTGTATTATCAGAGACTTCATCAACCGTAGAACCCCATTTTTCTAATTGTCGGCGCATTGTTTTTCGATTGGTGGTATTGTTATCAATAATCAAAATATGGTGTTTAGAATAATTTTCACACCTAGGTTTGATATCGATGTGAGTACTTTTTTGAACTAAGCATGTTATTTCAAAGCAACTGCCATTATCGACTTCACTCGAGACTGTAATATCACCTTTAAGTAATTTACATAATTTTTTTGTAATACTGAGCCCTAAGCCAGTACCACCATATTTTCTTGTTGTTGATGCATCAACTTGATTAAAGGCACCAAATAACATGGCAACTTTATTATTTGGTATACCTATGCCAGTATCTTTAACTGAACATTTTAATAAGATGTTTTGAGAGTTTGAATCGGGTGTTAACTTTGCCGTAATGACTATTTCACCATGGTCAGTAAATTTAATTGCGTTACTTAAAATATTAGTCAGTATCTGTCTTATTCTATTGGGATCAGAGTTGATATATTGCTGATTAATATCTGTCACATCTAAAATCACTTCAACACCTTTATTTTGAGCGAGTAAGGCCATTGATTGAGCTAATTTTTCTAGTAAATTTATTAAATCGAAATTGATATACTCGAGCTCTAAACGTCCAGCTTCAATTTTTGAAAAGTCCAAAATGTCATTAATCAGTATTAAGAGTGAGTTAGCACTTGAAAATGCAATATTGACTCGATTTTCTTGCTCTGTTGAAAGTTGGCTGTTTTTCAGTAAGTCGAGCATGCCTATGACACCATTCATTGGGGTTCTTATTTCATGACTCATATTCGCCAAAAATTCAGACTTTAACTGCGTAGCTTCTTCCGCTTTTTTTAAAGCATTAGTCAGGTCTACTGCTTGTGTTTCAAGTGATGCTGTTTTTTCAGAAACCTGCTTTTCTAGTTGAGTAACAAATTGTTTTTGTCTTAAAATTTCATTTTTTTGTAATCGTGTTTTTAAGTAAATTGCTGTTGAGGCGATAAATATGATTATCGCTAGATATATACCGTAAGCCCACCATGTTTGCCATGGTGGTGGAGAGATTTTTAAATTGATAGATAATACTTTGGCTCCCCATTTTCCACTACTATTAGTTGCTTTAACTAAAAAGGTATAATTACCTCCATCTAAGTTTGTGAAAGAGGCATTGTTACGATTTCCTATGTCAATCCAATTATCGTCATAACCTTGAAGCTTATAAGCATATTGGCTTTTGTTAGGTGAAATATAATCTAGAACAGAAAACTCAAATGAGAAAATATAATCAAGATGCGTTAGTTGTATATCAGTAACATAGGAGTATGGTTTATCAAGTTTGACTGGCTGACCCATCTTATTAAACCCAGTTAAAATGAGATTAAAGTCATCTTTGTTTTCTTCAATTTTAGAGGGGGTAAAATATTCAATGCCTCTAGGGCTACTTGTGAAAAGTACCTCACCATCACCTTTTACAAAACTACCAGCATAAAAATTAGACCCGGATAAACCGTTTTGGCTATCAAAGTTAACTACCATGGCTGAAGAAACATTGATTTGAGAAATGCCCTTATTTGTTGTAACCCATAAATTGCCATGTTTATCATCTGCAATAGCGCGAATTAAAGATGTTGCTAGCCCATTATCTTTATTGAAATGCTTAAAAGTATGAGTCTCTTTTTGATATAAATTAAGTCCTTTTTGAGTCGCTATCCAAATATCACCTGTTTGAGATTGATATATATCTTGTACTATATTCCCTAATAAGCTCTTCGGATCTTTGTTATTATCTTGAAAAGATTTAAATTTTTGTTTTGATTCTTGCCAGATATTGACCCCATTACCAGTACCAACCCACATATTTTGATCACTATCTTTAAAAATAATTAAAACTTCGGGATGGGATAAGCCAAAATCGTAGTTTAAATGTTTAAACTTATTAGCTTTGGGGTCATAAATGTATACCCCGTTCTTATATGTACCAATCCACAAATTGCCATATTCATCAATGTTCAGTGCACGTAACTCTCTAAATTCTTGATGGTTTTTGACTGATTTTGGATAAGTTATAAATTGAATTTTATTTGTCTCGATATTAAATTTCGCTAACCCTTCATCTTGGGCTATCCAAAAACTATGATCGCCGTCAGGCAGTATGATTGGTCTTTCTAGTAGTTGATTACCACCAAAACCATTTTTTTCACTAAAAATAGAATCACTAATTAATGTTAAACTTTGCTCTGTTGTGCGCCATTTATATACCTCAGATGATGAGTTAACTATTAAAATATCGCCATTTTTATCAACAGTGATTCCATTTGGCGCTGTTAATTCTGGATTGTTAATTGATTTAAATTTACGGTGGGGGACTAATTTATAAATACCTTGAATTTCACTGGTGATCCAAATGGTTTTAGAGCTATCTTCAAAAATGACTCTAAGGCCATTATTATCATCAAGCTCCAATTTTTCAAGTGATTTGCTAAGCTGTGATTGTCTAAAAACGCCATTACTTGTTACAAACCAAATATAGCCTTGGTGATCTTCTATCATTGAGTTTACTTGGCCTAGGTTTTCATTTTTATCTAAGGTCAAAGTAATAAATTTCTGGGTTTTCTCATTAAATATAAAAGGACCTTGCTGTGTTCCTATATAAATTTTATTTTTTGAGGTTTTTAAAATATTTCTTATTTCATTTCTACCAGTAGGTGTTTTATTGTCTGGGTCGGGAAGAAAGTGAGAAAATGTATTATTAGACTTATTAAATAAATTTAGTCCAAAACTAGTAGCTATCCAAAGCGTGTTTTTATCTTTTTCTTCAATATCCCATATTCTATTGTGAGATAAACTAGAGCGTTCATTTTTATCTGCCTTAAACTTTTTAAAGCGATTATTCCCTAAATATAGATTTAATCCCTGATTGTATGATCCTAACCAGATTTTGTTTTCTTGATCATGAAATAATGATTGAATTCGATTCGATGAAATTGATGTTTTATTGTCTTTGCTGTGCAGAAAACTTTCAAATTGTCCTGTTTTAGGGTTATAAATATTTGCGCCCCCCCCCCAAGTTCCCACCCACATATTACCATTGCGATCTAACATTAAGTTGCCAGCATCATTATGCGAAAGCCCATTTGAATTCATACTGTCAAATTCAAATAGGGTGACTTTACGGCCATCGTATCTCATTACACCATTTTCAGCTGTTCCAAACCAAAGTAACCCTTGCTGATCTTGAATAATTGAGTAAATTTCAGAGGATATAAAACCATCTTCTTCAGTTAACTTTCTGACTGAGTATTCATTGATAAGATTAGAAGTTTGAGCAAAACAAACGTTTGACGTGATTGCCAAAAAAATTAAAAGAAAATTAATTAATAAATTATTTTTTATAAAATTCAATATTTTCAGCGCTAAAAGTCTATGGTAACTCTTACTTTAGTTTATTAAATGAACTATATCTACGATGAGAGTGATTAAAAATCTCTAGTTATTTGTTGAACTATTAAATGACACAAAGTGGCTAGTTGCTTACACCTCATAGAATTTGGATTATTTGCAGTATTAGATTTTGATATATCTGTAATCGCCCAACCAATATTAATACGTAAACAATCTTTATATAAATCTAAAGTACTAAATTCATTGCCTACTCTGAAATATACTTTATGTTTTGCTGCTTCTATTAATAATGCTTGTGCGTTTAAATTAGTTATTTGTATCCATAGCACTAGTCCACCTTGAGGCGTACTTATTCGTGCATTTTTAGGTAAGTTTTGACTAAGGAATTTATGATAATCTCGTACATTTTGATTTAGCTTTATTTTTAATTTTTTTAAGTGTTTTGCATATTGCCCTGAGTAAATAAATTCATATAACATGTTTTGTACAACTAAGTTAACACCGTAATTTCGTATACTTCTATTTAATAAGTATTGTTCGAAAAATCTGCCTGGTTCACACCAACCTAAACGATAGCTAGGTGAGAGGGTTTTAGAGATAGAACCACACCATAAAACCCAACCAGAGTTATCCCAATGTTTAATGGGAAGTGGATTATGAGCACTATGGCTGAGCTCTAGATAAATATCATCTTCTATGATTGGCGTTTGATATTGTTCGGCTAGTTTTGCAAGTTTTTGTTTTTGTTGTGCGCTAAAACTAATACCTTGCGGGTTGATATGGTTACTATTAAATAAACATGCTTTAACAGATTTACCTTTTAGATGTTGTTCTAATTGAATTAAGTCTAACTGAGCATCAAAACAGGGGATCTCTATAACTTTTCTATCTAAACTCGCTAGTAACTCAATTAAACCATTAAAACAGGGTGATGAAATTGCAATGGCATCACCAGGTTTCGTTGTCACTTCAATTGCGGTTTTAACTGCATCGATACAGCCATTGGTAATGGTTAATTTATTCGCATTTAAGGAAAAGTAATTGTCAGAAAAATGTTTACTCAAAACATGTCGTAAATTGGGCTGCCCTTGATAGTCAGGGTATAAATGAGATAAATGCTGACTCCTAGTATTTCCTTGTTTAGTGCATCTATTAAGCACATCAAATGGTATCAATTGAGGTGATATCAAAGAAATATAAAAAGGGCTGTTCATCGCCTCTATCAAAGGTGTTATGCGTTTTGGCAGGCTAACTTTACTTTCAAACAGGGGAAATTCTGGGATTTTATTTTTACCAAAAGGTTGTGTCACAAAATAACCTGATTGTGGTTTAACTTGAAGCCAACCAAGCTCTTGCAAATTTTGATAACAGTTAATTGCTGTTGTATTGCTTATATTTCGTATTTTTGAAAACTTACGAATTGCAGGCATACGTTGACCTAAGGATAATTTACCTAGCTCAATGTCAGAAATTATCTCTTTTGAAAGTAGAAGGTATTTAGCAGGCAAATTGTACTCTAAAAATATCTAAAAATTGCATCTGTTTATTATTTGTGAATTTCGCATACTAATCAAATATATTTTTAGAGATAAGGGAGTAGGGTATGTCACGAGTTCATATATTAATTGCCATCGTTGTGGCATGGATGTGGGGATTTAATTTTTCAGTAATTAAGCTCGGGGTAGAAGGTATGGACCCGCTAATTTTAGCCGGATTAAGGTTCACCTTTGCAGCGATTCCTGCAATATTTTTTATTAAAAAACCACGGGTATCATGGTCAGTATTAGCACTTTATGGACTGACGTTTGGTGTCGGGGTATGGGGCATGTTGACTTTATCAATTTATTTGGGTGTATCTGCTGGTATGTCGAGTTTAATTTTACAATCAAGTGCATTTATATCTGTCTTATTAGGCGTCATAATTTTAAAAGAAAAGTTATCTATATTTCGTAAAGTAGGCCTGTTTATTTCTATATTTGGCTTATCATTGATTTTTACATTACAAGATGGGTCTGTCACTTTAATAGGGATATTGTTTGCTTGTTTTGCATCAGTGAGTTTTAGTTTAGTTGGATTAATCATTAAAAAAGTAACAATTAACGATATGTTTGCGTTTGTTGTATGGTCTTGTGTTTTTGCTCCAGTGCCATTATTTGCATTATCTCTTATGCTAAATGGCACTTCGGTTTTTGTATCTTTGATAAATAATATGAATTACTTGAGTGTTTTTTCTGTTCTATTTCAAGCATATCCAGTTACTTTATTAGGCTATTGGTTATGGAATAAGCTTGTAGCACACTATCCTATGAGCACTATGGCACCACTGACATTATTAGTGCCACTATTTGCGCTATTGGGGTCAGCCATTTTTTATAATGAACAAATAGGCATGACTAAGCTGTTGGCTTGTGTATGTATTTTATCAGGTATCGCCTTTGGGTTTATTGAAGGGGTAGCTGAACCAATAATTAAAAAGTTAAAGCTTAAAATGCGTTTATATTAGCTTAATCCTTTTAATAAATTATGAGTAATTATGCCCATTCCTGCTTACCAATTATCTTCTTTAACTCCCATAGGAGCCAGTATCGGCATAACAATTTTTGCGCTGGCACTTAAAATTGATTGTTCGCTGTCTTGATTACCAAATTTGCCATCTGTGCCGATTGAATTAAAGAAATTAATAAATAAACACATAACTGGAATAAAAGTAGCGACGGTTTGAAAACCATTTCCGACACCTTCCACTATGGTCATCAGCTATTGTGGTAATTCAAATGGTGCTAAAAGATGAAGCGGGTAGTCAACAAATAGTGTAGCGCTTAGGATATCGAAAAAATCGATAAATGCGCTGCCTAAATTTATTGCAAACATAAACAATAAATACATCATTGCTAAAAATATTGGAATGCCCGTAATAGGATGCAATACAAAATTATCAATACGGTCGGTAAAACTTAATTGTGTAGATTGCGCAGATGTTGAATTGGCTAATGTATCTTTAATAAATTGGTGTTGTAACTGAGTGGCATCTAAAACATTAACAATACAGTCGATGTTTTACTTTGCTAAAAAGTCATGTGAAATGCTTAAGTCTTTTCCTTGAGAGTCTCTTTTGTTAAAGAACTTAAACCCGGTAAGTCAGAAAGTATAGCTGTATGGCTAGGTAAAGTTGCGTTACTTGATTTAACCGAAACTGTTACGCCTGACCAGTTACCTACTTTTTGGTTACCATCAGATAATAAATTAAAAAGGGTGCTTTTTCCCGAGTTGGCAAAACCAACTAATGCATAATGATCATAATAAGACATTAAATAACATCCACAATGATTTGTTTCGCTAAATGCTGTTGCACTATCATTTTTGTATTATTTAATCTAAAAGCGAGAGGGCCATTTAGTGGTGCCTTATGTGCCAGTGAAATTTCACAATTTGGTATGAATCCTTGTTCCAAAAGTTGGGTAGCAAGCACTTTATCTTAAGGAAGTGCTATGATTTTTGTTTTTTGATTTTTAGTCAAGTCAACTAATGTCATATATTAAATACCTTTGAAAATGATAATTTCTTACATTACGATTTTATAAGAATGATTACTCTAAGTACAAAGCAAATTAATTGAACTTGGTAATAGTTTGACTAAAATCAATGTTTTTTGTAACTGACTTCTACGGTTTATCTTTTTAGTGAAAATATTACATTTATAAGGAGGGTATGAAAAAAAATATCTACTTTACCTTAGATAAGCAGTATCATTTTAGCTGCTGATAACTCATGGTTTTATAAAAGAAATGGATCGCATGCAACGCTGGTTAAAATTAAGTTTTATTTGTGTAATTATGAGTATTTTTATATTCGGTGCAATGTTTAGCAATTGGCAGGCATTAATGCTTCATTTTGTTAAACCTTACCTTGCTCCATATAACATAGCTTTATCATGCTCAGAAATGAAACTAGCGTCTAATTTAGATGTAGTGATTGATAAGTTATGTTTAAAGCATAAGCTTTTTGATGTCACTTTAAGGCATGGAAAAGTTGATTGGTTTTATCAAGAGGGGATTAAATTTAAGGGCATTAATTTAAACTCAGTTGATGTTAAAAGCTTAAAGCCGATTGAATTTAAAAAATCTGAAACAGCATCAAAACCCCTTGTTGAGCTTCATTCACTTTTTAAAGAAATAAGTGGCTTTACCTTACCTTTTAACATCAATATTAACGAATTTACCTATAAAATTTTTAATTCAAAATCGGCTTATATCGGAAAATTTGTTGCTGCTGATAATGATTATAAAATCCAGCTTTCAACACCATTAAATTCTGAGGTGTTAGTTGCAACGCTTAACCTTTTTAATAATGAAGTTGAGGGTGAAATCTCTTTAAATGTACAGTCATCTATTGAATTTTTAGCTGCTCACGGTTTAACTTTTCCAGCAGAAATACAAAATAACTTAAATGTAAAAGGTGCTGTCAGCTCTCATTTTAATTGGAAAAAAAACCTACTGACTATAAATAAACAGACAGTAAGTTTAGTTGTATACAATGAAGTGGGCATATTAAATAGTGGGCCGTTTAAACTAAAACATAATGCAGTTTGGCAATCTGTAATAAGTGAAAATGAAATTGATTTAGCATTTGATCCTCAAAGTACTGCAAGTTTAAATTTTGATTATGATGCTGTGATTGCATTATTAAAAGACAAACAAGTACCAGAATATTTAATAGATTTGCTCATTAATAATAAAAAAGAGTTAATGATTATTAATCCTCAGGGGAGATTTAAGGTTAACTTTGAACAACAATTTATTGCCTTAGATGCAATTAAATTGAATATTTTAAATAGCGAACAATCAAGTTTAATAAATCTTGAAGGATTTTCTAGCAGCTTAAACTTTGACAGGTTTAATACAAAATTTAACGTTAACTCTGAACTTAATATATCTAATGAGATAGTGAAAGATGCAGCTCATATCGAATTGTCGGGTCAATTACATAAAAGTGAAGGTGATTTTTTTATAGATTTTGCTCCTGCCTCTAATATCATTTTAAAGAATTTAAGAGCTAAGTCTGTTTATATTCCTCAAATTCAAACTGAGCTTAAAGGTAAGGTGCAACATACCTCCAAAACAGGTTTGACTTTAGGGCTAAATCTAGAAACTAATGTACAAAAAGGAGATTTGAAAAAAATTATTAAAACGCAACAGCTAGTCATTGAATCAAAGCTAGATGGTACTTTAGAAAATTTGAAAGTAGCGGGAACTCTTGTACTAGATGATATTAATTTAGCAAATTATTCGATACAAGGTGATATTAATCAGCCATATATTGATATATCTATGGAGCAATTGAGTATTCCTAGTTTATTAGAATTAAATATTGCACATAAACCAGATTTAGCGCTTATTAATGGTTCAATAGATTATCAACTAAAAGGCCAGCTTACTGATATGAGCAATGCATTTAAAAATGAGCTGAATTTGCAGTTTAATGTTAAGGATGTGATTGGTGAAGTAAATGGTTTTTGGCTTGAGGGTTTATATTGGCAACAACACTTTGAATTAAAAAATCAAAAAATTACAACTTATGATATCGCTAATAATATAAGCTTAGGCAGTATTGATGCTGGTACACCCATTTCTGAATTACTTGCTACTACATCGATTAATTTTGAATCGAATAAACTCAATATAAACTTATTGAATGTTAAAGCTGATGCTTTTGGTGGTAGCTTCAAAATACCAGAATTAAAGTGGCCACTAGATGCAAAAAATCCTGTGACATTAAAGTTAGAACAAATAGATTTAAGTAAAATAATTGAACTTGAAAAGCAACAAGGGATCATAGTAACAGGTAGAGTGTCTGGTAATTTACCGCTATTTATAGATGAAAACATTAGAATTGAAAATGGCAAGCTATTCAATGTCGGTGAAGGGAGGATTCAAATTAAAGATAACCCAAGTGTCGAGTCTTTAAAGCAAACAAGTACAGAGCTTGCTTTAGCATTTGATGCTTTAGAAAACTTAGATTATCATCAATTAAATGCTGATGTATTTATGTATGATGATGGCAGAATGTTACTTGATACGGTAATAAAAGGGCGAAATCCAGATTTAGATAATGAAGTGAATTTAAACCTAAATATCAATTACGATTTACTTGGTTTAATTAAGTCATTAAGGATCGCTGATAATATGGAAAGTGAAATCATCCAAAAATCACAATAAAAGGACTAATAATATGAAGGCATTAATAGCTAGTTTTTTAGCTGTTATTCTATTGAGCGCATGTACGCATAAAGTAGAAGTAAGCGCGAAAGAGCCAATAACAATTAACTTAAACCTGAAGATTGATCATGAAATTCGTGTAAAAGTTGATAAAGAACTTGATGATCTTTTTAGTGAAGATAGCTCAATATTTTAAGGATAAAACATGAATAAATTAATGAAATACACCTCTTTTTTAATCATCATGCTAAGTATGTCATTTTCAGCCTTAGCATTAACGCTTCAAGACGCTAAAAAGCAAGGTTTAGTGGGTGAAATGCCTGATGGCTATTTAGGCGCGATCAAAAATAATGCGCAAGTTACCAGCCTTGTAAATTCAGTGAATAAAAAACGTAAAGACTTGTATATCTCATTGGCCCGTAAAAATAAAATTACTTTGGGTCAGATTTCTGCTTTAGCTGGAGAAAAAGCAATTCAAAAAACAGCCTCAGGTAATTTTATTAAAAATGCAAAGGGTAAATGGATTAAAAAGGACTAATCATGACCCAATATATTTCAATTATAAGAGGCATTAATGTAAGTGGTCAAAAAAAAATTGTAATGAAAGAATTAAAGTCATTATATGAAAGCTTAGGTTTTGAAAATGTACTGACTTATATTCAAAGTGGCAATGTGATCTTTAACTCAGATATAGACCATGTTCTGGATATTCAAAAATTAATAGAAGATGCGATAAAAACTAAGTACAACTTTGAAGTACCAGTTGATATCAGAACATCAAATGAATTTGAAAAAGTGTTAGCTAACCTTCCTTTTGGTGAAGTGGACTTAGAAGCTGATGGCACTAAAATGCTGATTACTTTTTTATTTCATCAGCCTGATAAATCGGCTGCAAATAGATTGATGGAGTATGTTAAAGCACCTGAAAAATTAGTATTGGGTGATAAATGCATTTATTTACATTGCCCAAATGGCTACGGAAAAACTAAGTTGTCGAATGTATTTATAGAAAAGAAACTTGATGTTTTAGCGACAACCCGAAACTTAAAGTCAGTTAATAAATTGTGTGAACTAGCGAGGTGGTAAGTTAAAGCATTAAATAAATCAGCCACATAAACCTAAAGCGGCTGATTTATTTTGGTATCTTTCAACCTGGTTTGTAAAAAAGGCACATTTTGTGGTGAGGTCTTTTGGGCTATTTTAACTGCTTCTTTAAAGCTTAAAAGTGCTTTCTCCTTTGAACCTAAATTTTCATATCCTCTTGCTAAACAAGTTTTGCACCCGGCGACTCAGGGTTACCTCTAGAGTTTTCTAAAAATATCTCAACAGCTTCTTTTGGATTAGCTTCCATAAAGTTATATCCAAGACGACGAATTGTGCGTTCAGGTATTTGGGGCGATACTTGATATTTATCACTTCGTTTTTCATAAATTTTTTGCAAGCTTTTAAGGCCACCATTTTTATCAAACTTACTATATTGCATATAGATAGGTGTATGGAAGTCAGAAAATACAAAAGAGGCACCTTGGTATAAAGTTAAATAAGGTGTTGTCAT